>NZ_JAQTLH010000004.1 GCF_028714975.1 Sulfurimonas sp. | reverse complement strand
GATCATAAGCTTTCAATTTTAAACGAATTTTTTCCATGTTTTTCCTTCTAAAGAACTCGTCAAGTCTTGCCTGACTATTTAAGGGAGCGGAATTGTATCCAAACTATCTCTATAATTCAAGAATATATGGACTAAAATTTAAAATTTATACAATTTTATTTCCTTTTAATAAGGAAATGGTAAAATTGCAACATGGAAATTTTACTTGAAGAGTTATACAAAACCGACATACATTTAGATAAATTTCACTTTAGAAAATTATCTTTAGAAAATTTTAGTTATCAGATAAACGGGATATCGCAAAGCGGAAAAACAAAACTTGTTAAAAACTATCTGCTCGGACTTAAAAAAAACAGCTACATATATATTGACTGCAGTGACTTGCGTATTGATATAGATGAGTTCAACAATATACTCCAAAATTTTTGCAACAATAACAGAATTGAAACACTTGTACTCGACAACTATATTCAAACTATTAAAATAGTAAATGTAGCGCAGTTAATTATTTGCAGCGAAATAAATTATCAGATAGAGTTTTTAAACACCATTAGGCTATATCCGCTAGATTATGAAGAGTTTCTTGCCTATGAACATAAATATGATTCAAGTTCACTCAACCACTTTTTTCAACTAGGCGGTTTTCCGTTTATGCATAAGATAAATAGCGACGAGAGAGTTATCTATCTCCAAAAAATATTAAAAAATACACTAAATGAAATAGAACTTGACATTCTGATTTTTTGTACAAAAATGATGGCACAAAAAATATCTCCATACTCTATATATGAGAGGCTTAAACATACAAGAAAAATATCAAAAGACAAACTCTATAAATCTTTTGATGCTCTGAGCGAAAAAGGCTACATACATCAACTGCAAAAAACAAATCATCCAAAAGCAATCAGAAAAATTTATCTGTGCGACATATCTTTAAAATCTGCACTTAGCATAGATAAACATTTCGGCAGGCTTTTTGAAAATATGATTTACCTAGAACTTTTAAAATCAAACCAAGAGTGCTTTTACGATGACGGCATTGATTTTTATCTCCCGCTTAGCGAAGAGGTGATTTTAGGAATGCCTTTTGCGGATGAGAGGGTGCTGTTTAAAAAAATAGAGTCTATTGAAGCATTCTTATTTACATATCAGATTAAAAAAGTGACTGCAATAACAATGAGCAAAGAGGGAAGCATGAGCCATCCGCTATCTGTCGTAGAGATGATTCCTTTTGATATCTGGGCGCTTGGAGATTAATATAAATTATAAATTTATGATAGAATATACGACCAAAAATAAAAGGATGCGATTTTATGTTTTTTTCAAAAAATACCGATAAAAGTCTAATCAAAGAGTTAGTACACGATATGGCACTTCTTAAAGAGGAACTAGATTTCTACAAAGAGATGGCTGCTTTTTCTCAAGAAGAGATGTTAGTCGCATTAAACAGAGACGGTTCCGTAGCTTTTTTAAATGAAATAGCCGCAATGAACATAAAATCAATAGACGATCTTTCAAAAGAGCTGCAAAAAAACAACAATATCATTGAACTAAACGGATGCAGTGGTAAAGCTGTCTTTAGAAAATCAAAAAACAGAGATGCTACATTTTATAGAATAACAAAAACAGATATGCGCGATACACGTGACAGCGATATCTTAAGTCTTCATCAGCAAGCCATAACATCCGCACTGACGGATACACAAAAAACTTTTTCGCAGATGCTTGAAGAGCTAAAAGTAATGAAAAGCGAGTCCGTAGTGATTGCGAACGACTCAAAAGAGGGTCTTGTACTCATAGAACAATCGGCTCGCGCTATGGATATGCTTAGTCAAAATACACAACTAAACATTACCGGCATGCATTCTCTAAACCAAAGAAGCAATGAGATATCTACGGTACTTACGCTTATCCAAGACATAGCAGACCAAACAAACCTACTGGCTCTTAATGCTGCGATTGAAGCTGCCCGTGCGGGTGAGCATGGACGCGGTTTTGCCGTTGTTGCCGATGAAGTTAGAAAACTTGCCGAGAAGACGCAAACAGCTACTAAGGATATATCTTTAGTCGTAAAAGCTATGCAGCAAGAGACAAACGAGGCAGAGACTAACACTAACGAGGTAAACGACATCGTTATAGAGACAAAAGATAAGATAGAAGATTTAAGTCTAAAAATCAAATCCTTTGAAGAAAATGCCTCTCGCAGCCAGTACGAAGTAGAGCACATCAGCGACAAAATATTTTCATCTTTAGCTAAGATAGACCATGTTATATATAAACATAATGTTTATGCTCTTATCTTCGGCGAGGAGAATAGCTTTAACAATACATCACACAATGAATGTCGTCTAGGAAAATGGTACACAAGCGGCATAGGCAAAGAAACCTTTTCTAAAATGCCATCATATGCCAAACTTGAGAGACCTCATGCTATAGTGCATGAGCAGGCAAATCTACTTGCAACCGAATGCGGTTCGGATAAGAACATCTGTTCAAAAGAGATTATAGAACAACGCATCCATGCGATAGAAGATGCCAGCAATGATGTTTTTAAATATCTCGATGCCTTAGTGGATGAAAAAGCTAAAGAGGCTATGTATATAGCAGCAAAAGAACTATTTAAACAAGGAGAAAAAAAAGATGAGTACACAACAAAAAAACATAGTTATCATAGATGACGAAAATGATATTTTGCAGATGCTGGAGAAATATCTTTCTCGTGATGGCGGATATAGAATTACGACATACAGCAATCCGGTAAATGCAATATCTTCTCTGCCAAAAGATACGGATTTGATACTGCTTGATATTATGATGCCGCAAATGAACGGTTTGGACGCTCTTCCTAAACTATTGGAAAAAAATCCAAAAACAAAAGTGCTTATGATGACAGCCTACTCTACCCTTGACAAAGTTCTTAACGCTCACAGATACGGAGCAACGGATTATATAATGAAACCGTTCTCTTCCCTTGATGCGCTGGGTAAAAAAATTAAAGAAGTTTTGAAAAAATAGTTATGGAAATAAACGAGATATCTATCCTTTTTGTAGAAGACGATGAAAAAATAAGAACGCAGATATCTAATTTTTTAACGTCAAAAAAGTTTAAAAACATATATGTAGCCAAGGATGGAGAAGACGGGTTTTTAAAATATCGGGAATATAAACCCGATATCGTATTGACGGATTTGACTATGCCTATTATGAGCGGGCTTGAGATGTCAAAAAAGATTAAAATTTTAAATGAAAATACCCCGATACTTCTTATCACTTCCCATTTTGAAAAAGAGATAACGGAAGAAGCGGTCGACATCGGTATAGACGCCTATCTTTTCAAACCGCTTACACTTGAGAGAGTTGAGAAAATACTAAATAAATATATAGAGCGAATTCTGCTTCAAAGAAAGTTTAAAAATGAACATAAACTCTTAGAAGAGTATAAACGCGTCATAGATATCAGCGCTTCTGTTACCAAAACCGATACGAGAGGCATCATAACATATGTGAACGACTCATTTTGCAAAATGACCGGTTACTCTAAAGATGAAGTTATCGGGAAAGACCACAATATCATTAAACATCCTGAGACAAAAAGCAAACTTCATAAAGAGATGTGGGCAACGATATCAAATAAAAAGGTATGGCGCGGGCGTGTCAAAAATCTTAAAAAAAACAGAGAAACCTACTATGAACATTTGGTGATAGTGCCCATCGTAAATGAAGAGAATATAATCCAAGAGTACATAGCGCTTAAACAAGATGTTACGGAACTCTCCACTCAAAAAGAGCAGCTAAAAAAACGCATAGAAGAAGAGGTTGAAAAAAATATAAATCTCCACAAAGAGAGAGAAAAAGAGAGGCTTTTAGAGGAAAAATTTTCAATTATAGGAAAAATGGCTGCAGGAATTACCCATGAGATAAATACCCCTCTTACATATATAAAGGGTAATCTGGAGCTGATGATACAGGATATAAAAGAGCTAGACGACAGCGTAAAACAAAAAAAATATCTACAAGAAGACAGCAAAACATTACTAGACGGAGTAAGCAGAATCGCCTCTATAGTTGAATCGATGAGAGAGATGGCATCTCAAGCAAAAGAGAAACCCCAAGTAACAAACATTTACTCCTCTTTAATAACAGCACTTACGCTCTCACACAACAAAGCAAAATTTATCTCAAACATTACAATTCAAAATAAGCCGTTCAAACTCGGCATGGATAAAGATCTGTACACTTTTACGGCACCAATCCAAAACCAGAGAATTGAGCAAGTTTTTATCATAATTATAAACAATGCGCTTGATGCGCTAAAACTTAGCAATAATTTTGAAACAAGAGTGCTAGACATAACGCTAAGAGATGAAGATGAATATATAGTAGTGGACTTTAAGGATAACGGCGGCGGGATAAGCCAAGAGATGATGCCAAATATTTTTGACTCGTTTCAAAGTTCCAAAACCGAGGGTGGAATGGGTCTTGGTCTTAATGTCGCTAAGAAAATAGTTGAGGATCACGGCGGGAAAATTGTTCCGTCAAACCACGAAAACGGTGCACTCTTTGAAGTTTATCTTCCTAAAAGGCTAAAACTGCAAAATGAGAGCTGATTTATGCGGAATTGATGAGGCGGGACGCGGACCCATTGCAGGCAATTTGGTAATTGCGGGCTGTATTTTAAAAAAACCGATAGACGGTTTAAATGATTCAAAAAAGCTCAGTGAAAAAAAAAGAGAGGCTCTCTATGAAATTATCATCAAAAGCTCCTCTTACCATATAGTTAGATTCTCTCCAAAAGAGATTGATAAAGAGGGCATATCGCTATGCCTAAGAAGAGGCTTAGAAGAGATTATGAAAAACCTTGCTTGCAGTGAGTATCTTTTTGACGGAAACTCTACATTTGGCGTAAGCGGGCTTAAAACTATGATAAAAGCAGATACAAAAATACCTGAGGTAAGTGCCGCTTCAATTTTGGCTAAAGTAACCCACGACAGAGATATAATTGAGGTCGCAAAAAAATACCCAATGTACGGTTTTGAAAAACACAAAGGGTACGGAACCGCGCTACATATAGAGATGATAAAAAAGCACGGTTACTCTGAAATCCATAGAAAAAGCTATAGACTCAAAGCACTTGCACCCGAAGGGCATGCCAAGCCTACGCTTTTTTAAAAATTTTTAAAAGAGATAATTTAACTCAAAACGGTACTCTTTGTATGAGTCTTTGTCTGTTCCGCTTGTACGATTCTCGGCATCAACGGAAGCAAAACGAACTCTTGCGTCAAGCTGCGGTGTGAGCTGCTGAACTAAATCTATATGTATAACGCTCATATCGGCTTGCGCTCCGGCAGCCTGTTTGCTCTCGTCAAAATTTTGAATCACATAGCGACCCATAGCTTTAAATCCTTCAAGAATTTGAGCTTTTCCAAAGTCATAAGTTACTTCGCCCATAGTACTTTTTGTATTTGCTATCCAGTTTGTCTGAGCCATTGCACGTGTATATCCACCTGTTGGAAAACCTCTCCACGGAGCGACTAAGTCTGCCTCATTGGCTACATCCGAGTAACCTGCTAAAACTTTAAGTGCACCTTTGGTTAAAACTAAACGAGCCATCCATACCGAACCGTCAAGCGAATATCTATCTTTATAGCCAAGCAGCGTTGTCGGGTGTTTATCTCTTGCTAAATTTCCGCTCAAACTTGCTCCGCCGATTACACCGCCACCGTCATCAATTTGACGCATATAGCGAAATCCGGGAGTTAACAAGAAACCGTCTCCTAAGTCTACTTTGTAGTTCACTTCTCCTATAACGGATGAAAGTACATTTGGAACTGCCGTGTAGGTAACATCAAGTTCTAAATTTTCAATAGATTTATTGTTTATAGCTGCTATTACCAGCTCATGTTCCGGATCTTCTCCCGCTGCTACAAAATTTGTATAACTTAGCCCCTTATGAACACCGCTATCATCATTGTTGTTCCAACTGTTGCCTGAAGAGTCTTTAAAAGTTAAAACATCATGAAAAGTCGTATGATCTCTTAATTTTTGAGCAGTCAGATATGCACCTTTAAGAGTTGTTTTTGGTACCTCTTTTGATTCAAAACTTAAACCTTCAAAACTATTTGGAATCATCTTTGTATCATTTGAAGCAGTAAGAGCCGATTCAAAAAAGTGGCGACCGAATTTAAACGATGTTTTTGAGATGTCATACTGCAGATAAGCTTGAGCCAAAACTGCCATATACCAATCACCCTCCTTACTAACATCATAACGGCTGAAAGTGTCTTTACCCGATTTTACAAACCCTACATCCGCATTTTCTTCACGGAGAGAATCAAACGGACTGCTTGAGTAGTAAAAACCTGCCGTTGCACTAAGACCTGAGAGCGGAGCTGTTTTATAGATCAAACTGCCGCCGAGACCAAAAGCTTTATTGTCAGAATTGGAAGCATTATTGGGAGCTTCCCAATCATATCTAAAAATATTTGTTCTAAGGCGACCGTAAAACATACCGTTTGTAAACGCTTCACTTATATTGTTTGCAGAGGATGGAAGAGTGTTGTACACCTCATCCATATTACCCTGCAAAGTTCTTTTTGGCTTTATTTCATCACTGCTTAATGCAGTAACAAGCATACATGTAGTCATCGCTGCAATACTAATTTTCAATAATTTCATATTAACCCCTTTTTCATCTAATTTAAAAATTCTCTAACAAAATCACATTTACAAAAGTATCTTTGCTAAGATCTCCATCTTCTTCGCCGGTTATCATCAAAGCGCTATTTTGCAGCATATTTGTTAAAATTGCCGAACTTCCTACTTTTTTATCTCTAAAATTTACAAAATATTGACCGTCTATTGTCTCAACATTGCAAGCAGTGAACTCCGTAAGTCTGCTTCTTTTTGTAAAATCTTCACTAAGTTTTGCCTCAACCGTTTTGTATGCACTGCCACGACCAAGCATCTTTGCAATAAGCGGCAACACATATAAAATAGCCGTAACTGTTGACGAATAGGCGAATCCCGGAAGAGCCAAAATAAATCTATCATCTTTTTGCGCTACCAAAATATGTTTTCCCGGTTTTATCGCCACACCCTTGTAAATCACTTCGGCGCCCAAACGAGGAACTATATCTTTTACAAAATCATAATCTCCTACGCTTACACCGCCGGTACTTACCAAAATATCGGCGCAACTTAGAGCATTTTGAAATGTCTGCATAATCGAGCCTCTGTCATCGCCGACCGTTCCAAGCTGCACTACTTCTGCTCCTGCTTGCTCAAAAAGCGCCGCAAGCGTGTAGTTATTTGAGCTTCTGATTTGAGCTTCGTTATCGCTGCTGACACCCAAATCCAAGATCTCGCTTCCTGTTGAAATAACCGCGACACGAGGCTTGAGCGCAACTTTTACCATTACGCGATTAAGTGCCGCCATTACGCCGATTTCGACAAAACCTATCTTTGTGCCTTTTTTTATAAGCACATCTCCGGCTCTGTACCCCTCACCTATCGGACGGACGGATGAACCTTTTGCAACGCTCTCGTTTATAATGATTTTTCCGCCATCTACCGTGACATTTTCTATCTGAATAAGAGTATCGGCACCATGAGGCATTTTTGAACCTGTAAAAGTTTTGATGCATTCGCCGCTTTTTATAGTCCGCTTTTCATCGCTTCCTGCCGGATTGTCTCCTAGAATAGCAATGCTTTTGCTCTCTAAATCGCTATGGATTACCGCATATCCGTCCATCGAAGCAGTCGGAAATTGCGGATCGTTAAACTCTGCAACGATATCTTCATACAAAACTCTTCCAAGAGACGAACTAAGCGCTACATTCTGACTTCTTTGAGAATTTACCTGCAGTAAATCCAACATATTTTGGCTTGTTTCATATGATAGTAGACTCATCTTAAGATTCCGCTCCCTTTTATAGCAGTTGAACGATCAAGCGCATAGATTCTTTTGCCGCCCTTTAAATCATATTTCCAAATAGGAGCCGATGCTTTAAAATCCTCTACAAACTCGTCTATAAACTCCAAAGCAACACGGCGTTTAGGAGAAAAAACGGCAGCAATGTATGAAGATTCATGAAGCATCACATCCCCACGCGAGTGAGCCATTTTTATAACCGCGCCTCTCTCTTTTGCCCTCTTCTGCCACGCCTCAAACCAAGAGTTAAGTATGGGTTCATAGATATCAAAACTAAGTCCCTCAATACCGTCTTCGCTTCTTACCGTTCCGACAAAAGGTATATATGCCCCGTAGTTGCTATTTGCTTCTTGCTCGTACCAATCTTTTAAAATTTGTGGAACATTCAGCGCTCCGTCATACAGATAAAGCATCACTCAACCTCCGCAAACAGGCGGAAGAAGAGCAACTCTATCTCCATCTTTTAGCTCTATGTCTCTACTGCTTACAAGCATATCATTTACCGCAACGGCGGAGTTTTCCAGCCACGGCTGCATCTCTTCATCATTTTGCAATATTTTAGCCAACTCGCTTAAGTTCGCTATCTCTAACTTCAGAGACTCTTTTTGTATCGGACCTAAAAATTCTACTGTAACCAAAATATCGCTCCATAACTATTTTTATTGCTATCATTATATCAAACTCATCTTTTTTATAAGTTAAGAGCTGTATAATTTTGCCAAATATCTATCGGAGAAGAGAGTGGTTTTTGGAAAAATCGAGTATCTAAATCTTTTACCTTTTCATGTTTTTATGAAACGATTTACAAGAACTGCTCAAGAGAGTATGAGTATGCACTACTACCGTGATGTTCCTGCAAAAACAAACAAAAAATTTATCTCACACAGAGTCGATGCCGCTTTTATCTCCAGCATAAAAGCAAAAAATCATAAACATGTAAATTTAGGAATAATTGCAAAAAAAGAGGTTTTGAGCGTTTTGGTAGTTCCACATATAAATAATGTAAATGATACCGCATCGGAGACTTCAAATGTGCTTGCAAAAATTTTAAATGCACAAGGCGAAGTCTTAATAGGCGACAAAGCGCTTAGATATTATCTGCAAAACAAACCTCATATAGATTTGGCGAAAATGTGGAATGAAAAGTACAATCTGCCTTTTGTTTTTGCGCTTTTATGCTATCACAAAGATAAAAAAATTTATAAAAAAATTGAAAAAAATTTCTTAAAAAGCAGAATAAAAATCCCAAGATACATTTTAAATGAAGCCTCGACAAGAACCGAAATCTCACAAAAGAACATATTAAACTACTTAAAACATATCTCTTACCGTCTTGATACGAAGGCCAAAAAAGGACTTGCTAAATTTTATAAAGAAGCTTTAAAAGCATAAACTCTCTTTGGCTCTCATCTTTTTAACAAAATCCCGTGATATATCATTAAAATCTATAAGAAATTATCAAGTTTAAGTTTGTTATACTTTTTTGTATCGTTTGGTTTAAAAAGTTAAAAATAATTATTTAAAGGTTTGAAATGAAATTTATATTTTTAGTTTTACCTCTATATTTGTATTCGGGAAATCTTGTCGATGTCATGTATCAAAGAAATGCTATTAAGGCAGAAAGAAACCATATATTGGCCGATAAGAATAGTATTAGAAAGGCAGAATATGAATTGTCAAAAACAAAAATTGAGAAAGTTCAGCTAAAAGCCGCTAACGATAATGCGCAAAAAGCAAATGAGTTATATTATGAAAAACTTAAAGAAAGAGATAAAGCAGATAATAACACAAGAAATATTGAAACAACCGATACAACGAACACAAATAAAGGCTTATTGGCCGCTGCTTATAAACCGTCTGACTTTAACGGCAAACCGCAACTTAAACTGGAAAATCTACATATTCTCGGAATCTCCAGCATTAAACCGTTTAAAGACAACAAGCTGATTATAGAAGCAGCTAACGGCACTTTTGCATTACCGAGAGAGAAGTTTAACGAAGCACAGAAGATTAACTTTACTCAAGAATTAGTGCAATAGCCGATACGCTTTTTTATCCAAAAGTAATTAGTCTAACTTCGCTTTCTCACACTGCGTCGGCATATCATTTAGTCCTTGTTTCTCAACCCAGAATTTATAGCTGTTTTTATTAGTATCGATTTGGACGACATAGATGCTGTCAAAGTCGCCATTTTCCCATGCAGGCACTGTTATACCCTCCGGTACGATAGACTTGACTATTTCAACTATTAGATGATGCTCCCAAGCTACAAAGATAGTAGCATCGTTAAACTTGCTCTCTTTTAACTCTGCTACCAGCGGTGCAACCTCTAAAAAACCAAACTGAACATTTACAGGCAAACCATATCTGATAGCGGTAGGCTCGATAGTTGCCAATGGTCTTATGTAATCATACAAAACTCCGCTATCTTTCTTTTGTTTAGCAGGGTTTGAAGCAAAGACAGCCGTCGGTTTTCCAAACTTTTGTTCCAAAACATCCGGAAGTCTTAAGGCTCTATTTAGCCCTTGGCAATTTATCTGCCCCAGCCCGCCGGACGGTTTTTCACCATGCCTGACAAATACAATAGTCTCTAATCCAAACAGCGATGTGCAAAACGATAAAAATAGCCAAAATAAAATAACTTTACGCAACTATTGCACCTATCATAACAGCTAGTCCTGTCACGCCAAGCCCCAAAGATGCAAGCCAAAACTTTTTATTTCTAGTTAGCGCCGAGATTGATGCCATGGCGATTGATATCTGTAAGAAAGTAATAGCGAAGCTAAGTATGTGATGCTTGTGGTAAGAATGTTCACTCTCAAGATTTTTTGCTTCTCTCTTTTCTTCAAGTTTTTTCGCTTCAGCTTTTATGCTCTCTTGCTCTTTCTCATATTTTGCCACTTTTACTTTGAGATCATCCGCTTTTTCAGGAAAAAGTTCAGAGCTTACCTTATAAATATGCCCTTTTACGCTCTTTGCTTGATAAAAACTCCACTGGTCCGATGCTTCACTTTGCAATAATACCGCTTCGTTTTTGCTCAAAATAGTATTTGCAGTGACTTGTGACTCATATAAACCTGCTAAAGCAGTGATGATAGCTATGATTGCGGTGCTAAGGGATACATATGAAAGCCATCCTCTCTCCTCCTCCTCATGGTGCCTTATCTCCTCCATTGCCTCTTCAACTTGTTTTAGTTGCTCTTCAACTGCGCCATGCTCCATCCTATTTTCTCCTTTAAATTAATTGAATTCTCTAAACAAAGTCTCTTATCGGCTCTGTTTTAAAATTTTTCTTATTATAAACTTTTTATCTTTTTTTATTGTTGAATGTGTGAGTAAAATTGCTAAATGGATTGATTATTCTAAAGGATACTATAAAAGTCTACGATTGTTGCGTTTAATTGTTGAATCTGTGTTTTAAAGAGTCTTTGAAGTATTATATTTTAGGAAGTTTAAAGTAGATGGTGCGGATGAGAGGACTTGAACCTCCACACCTTACGGCACTAGATCCTAAGTCTAGCGTGTCTGCCATTTCACCACATCCGCACATGGTTGTTTAACAATTAAAAGTGGTACGCCCTAGAGGATTCGAACCTCTGACCGATGCCTTAGAAGGGCATTGCTCTATCCAGCTGAGCTAAGGACGCATACATTATAAAAATGGTGCGCCCGATAGGATTCGAACCTATAACCGTCGGATCCGAAGTCCGAAACTCTATCCAATTGAGCCACGAACGCCACAAAGTTTATTATTTTTAAGTTTTTTTATATTTTTTTATTATGGGGTGGGATGCGGGGCTCGAACCCGTGACCCTCGGCACCACAAACCAATGCTCTAACCAACTGAGCTAATCCCACCATGTTTTTAAAAAATATAAAAGTGGTCGGGGTGAAAGGACTCGAACCTTCGGCCCCTTGGTCCCAAACCAAGTACTCTAACCATACTGAGCTACACCCCGACCTGTACATTAAAGCAACCTAACGGCTGATTAATGAGGCGAAATTATAGTTAATTACTTTTTAAAAGTCAATAGCATAAGAGCATATTTTTAAAGATTTTTATTAAATTATTCAAATTTGTTTGTTACAATACTCAAATATTGTTTTAAAGGGCGGATTTTGAGTGGGATTTATTGCAATAACGATGCTAAGCATTTGTGCAAAGAACTTTTAACAAAAAACAGCGTCAATCTAAATTCAGAGATTGATTTTGATATAAACGGAGATATTCACACTCTCTCATTTGAGTATATCATAGATACTTTTATGATGGCATCGGACTCATCAAAAGCGGCTTTTTTAGCGGCTCTGCAAAAAGCAATGGAGTCTAAAAACGAGGGTGCGAGAAAATTTTTTGAGGGAATGGGACAGTTACTGCTTATGACACATCTCTCTAAAAAGATAGAAACTGTATAAATTTACAGATATTTTAATAAAAGTAGCTGTAATATAAAGTAATAGAGAGAATCTATAAAATACTTTTAAGTTGAAATTATGAAAAAAATATCCATTCTTGTTATGCTGTTTTTCTTTTTTACATATAGTTATGGCGGAGAGAAAATTAGATTTGGTGTTTTTGCCTACAAAGGGGTTGAGGGTACACGCAAGCAGTATCAACCACTTGTTGATTATCTAAATGAACAACTTGACAATCGTGTAGTTTTAGAGCTTTTAACCCTAGATGAGATAGATAGAAAGATCAAAAACAATGAGCTTGATATTATTACGACAAACCCTGCTCATTTTCTACAAATAAGACAAAGCTATCAACTAAGCGGAGCCCTCGCGACACTAGAAGGGTTTAAAAACGGTGTTGTTACAAACAAACTCGCCGGCGTTATAATCACAAAAAAAGATAGCGAGATTAAAACTCTCAAAGATTTAAAAAACAAAACTATCTCTACCCCAAGTAAACAACATATGGGCGGTTTTAGAGTTCAGACTTACGAACTCTATCTAAATGATATCGATATTTCAAAAATAAGTAAAAACATCATAGAGACTAAAGGCTCTCATCAAGAGACTGTATATGCTGTTTTAAGCGGAAAAACTGATGTAGGGTTTATAAGAGACGGCATTTTAGAGGAGATGATTGCCTCAAATGAAATAAAAAAAGATGATATCAGAGTCATAAATGAGCAAATAAACTCAAATCACCCTTACAAAGTCTCAACAAGACTCTATCCTGAGTGGCCTGTTTTTTCTCTGCCGCATGTCGATGAAGAGTGCGTTAAGTCATTTATGGCAGCTCTTTTCTCGCTTCAACCTACAAAATTAATTGAGGAGGGAGGGATTCACGGATACACATTTCCTGCCGACTATCTTGAAGTAGAGGAGTTGTCTCGTGCTCTTAGACTTCCTCCTTTTGATAAAATTCAAAAAGTCAGTTATGCAGATATCGTAAATCAATACAAAAAAGAGATTTTTGCTATTTTTATCCTTTTACTATTAGGATTACTCTACTATATAACAGAGACAAAGAGAAAAAACTTCCTCTCATCGCTCTTATCAAATATGGGAGAGGGCGTTTACGGGGTTGATAAAGACGGAAACTGTACATGGATAAATAAAAAAGCGCTTGAAATGCTTGGATATAGTGAAAAAGAGGTTTTATACAAAGATCAGCATCTGCTTTTTCATCACCGTAAGCCGACAAATGAAGAGTATGATTCACATGAATGTCCGATATATCTAACCCAGCAAGACGGCATAACTAGAGAGTGCGAAGAGTGGTTTATAAAAAAAGACGGCTCTTTTTTTCCGGTAAATCTTACGATAGCACCGGCAAAGAACGGTGGCGGTATCGTAATATTTCGAGATATTAGCGAGTTTATCAAAAAAGAGAAAGAGTTAAAAAGAAGCGAGAGCCTCTTTAGAATGCTCTTTGAGTTTCTTCCCGATCCCGTAGTTATAACCGATCCGCAAACCAAGCTTCCGTATATGTTTAACAGAGCTGCACACGAACAGCTTGGATATAGCGCAGAAGAGTTTGAAAAACTCTCTATAAAAGATTACGAAGCTATCGAAAATCCGCAGGAGATTCAAAAGCATATTGAGACTATTTTTGCAAGCGGAGCAGGCACCTTTGAGACTAAACATCGTACAAAAGATGGAGTGATGCTAGATATCGCCGTCTCTGTACAAATTATCTATCTGCAAGAAAAACCGTACCTGCTGAGTGTTCACAGAGATATAACTCAAATGAAAAAATACCAAAGAGATCTTCGTTTTCAAACGCAGCGACTTAACGCTATTATAGAAGGGACAAATGTCGGTACATGGGAGTGGGATATCGAAATAGGCAATGTAATATATAACGAAAGATGGGCGGAGATAATCGGCTATACGCTTGAAGAACTTTTCCCTACATCCATAGATACATGGATAGAAAATACCCATCCCGATGATTTGTTAGAGTCAAAAAAAGCGCTAGAGAGACATTTTAACGGTGAAACTGATTACTACGAGTGCGAGAGCCGAATGAGACACAAAGAGGGTCACTGGGTTTGGGTTTTGGATAGAGGAAAGGTTTCTGAGTGGAGCGAAGACGGCAAGCCTCTGGTTATCTCCGGAACACATCAAGATATAACGGCTAGAAAATTGGCAGAAGAAGCACTAAAAATGGAGCGAGATCTCTTCTCAAGCGGTCCTGTTATCACTATAGAGTGGGAAGTATCGCAAAATTGGCCTATTCGTTATATCTCTAAAAATGTGACGGCTATTTTGGGCTATACTCCTGAGGAGATGATGGATGTTTCATTCCTATACACAAACCTGCTTCACCCCGATGATTTAGATAAATGCCTGCAAGAGGTAATTGACAACATAGAAAAGCATATAGATACTTATGAACAGTCATATCGTTTAAGATTAAAAGACGGCAGTTATAGATGGTTTTATGATTTTACGCGTGTGGTAAGAGACAAGAATGCAAATGCTATTTCAATTCACGGATATCTCTTTGATCAAACTCAACTCAAAATGGCGCAAGAGGAGCTTAAAAGCAGTGAAAAACTTTTAAATCTTTTCTTTCAACAATCAATGTACGGATTTTTCTTTATGATGCTGGATGAGCCTATTGAGTGGAATGACTCCGTAGATAAAGAGAAAGCGCTTGACTATGTATTTAAACATCAGCACGTCACAAAAATAAATGATGCCATGCTATCTCAGTATGGAGCAAAGAGGGAAGATTTCTTAGGTTTCACTCCAACAGATTTTTTTGAGCACAACATAGAAGATGGGCGTAGAATATGGAGAGGACTTTTTGATAGAGGTTCATGGCATATCGATACGAATGAGCAAAAACTTGACGGTACGAATATGGTTATAAACGGGGACTATACCTGCTTATACGACAATCAAAACAGGATTACGGGACACTTTGGAGTACAAAGAGAGGTAACCGGAGAGATTAGAGATAAAAAAGCACTAAAAGAGGCTAAAGAGCAAGCCGAGAAAGCAAATATTGCAAAAAGTGAGTTCTTGGCAAATATGAGCCATGAGATAAGAACACCTATGAACGCTATCTTGGGACTTAGCGAACTTATGTTGGATACAAATCTGGATGATAAACAGGAAGATTATCTATATAAAATCAACGGTTCATCAAAGATGCTTCTTGGAATCATTAATGATATTTTGGATTATTCAAAGATAGAGGCAAACAAACTAGAACTTGAGCATAAAGAGTTTGATTTGGGAAATGTGCTATCACAGCTAAAAGCGCTTTTTATGCAAAGTGCTGCCGGAAAAGGGTTGGAGCTGCTTTTTGAACTGAAAAACAGCGTTCCTAGAATGATAGTTGGAGATGAACTTAGAATAAATCAAATACTAGTAAATCTACTAAGCAATGCACTAAAGTTTACCGCTAAAGGAAGTGTAACGGTATCAATAGAGCTTAAAAAGAGAGAAGAGTTTGGCGCAGTTATAGGTTTTAGCGTTAGCGATACTGGAGTCGGTATAAAAAATGAGCAGATTTCAAACCTCTTTAGACCGTTTTCTCAAGCCGATAACTCTATCACACGCAAATACGGCGGTACGGGTCTTGGACTCTCAATCTCCACAAAACTGGTTGAAGCAATGGGCGGAAAACTCTCTGCTAGTAGCAAGCTCGGAATCGGTTCAACTTTTAGTTTTGATATAAAAGCAGGCATCCTCTCATGGGAACAAAATGATTTAAATATAACAGACAACCTAAACAAAACTATCTCAAATAAGCCGCAAAGCTATCCTGATTTAAGTCATATAAATGTTTTGCTGGTAGAAGATAATGAGATAAACCAAGAGATAGCTCTTGCCATACTAAAAAGAGTTAAAGTTAATACTGAGGTGGCAAATAACGGCAAAGAAGCCGTTACTCTATTTTTATCAAAACCAAACCATTTCAATATCATACTTATGGATTTGCAGATGCCGGTTATGAGCGGATACGAAGCTGCGACTATCATTAGAGAACACGATAAAAACATCCCTATAATTGCTCTAACGGCGGCTGCCATGGTAGAAGATAGAGAAAAAGTGCTTAATGCCGGCATGAACGACCATCTTGCAAAACCGATTGACAGCAATGAGATGCTTCAAACCGTAGCAAAATGGTGCAATGTATCGATAATCGCTCAATTAAAAGAACAAAACAGTGCGCAAGAAGATGATACGGTTCTTGATATGGAGCATGCCCTAAGCATCGTAAACTCAAACCAAGAACTGCTAAATAAAATCTTATCTAGGTTTCTTATAGAGCTTGAGAGTGACTTTAAAAATCTGCCGGAGCTAATATCTCAAGATGATTTATCTGCTAAAGCACTCATCCATGCTCTAAAAGGAGTTAGCGGCAATATAGGTGCAAAAGCTCTGGCATCAATATGCAGTACAATAAACGAAAGTTACAAAAGAGGCGATAAGATTTCTGAAGAAAATATATATAATCTAAAAACGGCGATGGATGAACTAAAGATAAAAATCAAATCAATACATCCGGATATACACACGGCATTGCAAAAAACAGAACTAAATGGTGAGGAGTTGAAAAATTTATTTCAAGAAACGCTAAAAGATGTTAAAATCGGGACAATGATACAAATGCATATACAACAGATACTTTTTGATGCTCTTAAAGATAGAGTGAACAGTTACGAACTAGAATCGTGGGCAAACGCAATGGATGAGTTTGATTACGACAGAGCTTATGATATTATGAAAGAGTGGAATATATGAGAGAAAATGACTATATACCAACTATTTTAATAGTCGATGATATGGCTGCAAATATTGCTATTTTATCAGATTTGCTTCAAAGCAGCTATAAAATTAAAATAGCAAAAAACGGTCAAAGAGCACTTGATATAGCAAGAGGCAAAGAGAAGCCTGATCTCATTCTTTTGGATATCGAGATGCCGCAAATGAGCGGATATGAAGTTTGTAAAAAATTAAAAGATTCTTCAGATACTAGAAATATTCCCGTTATATTTGTAACTGCCAAAAATGATACGACGGACGAAGAGTATGGTTTAAAGTTAGGAGCGATTGACTACATCAAAAAACCGTTTCATCCTGCAATCATAAAAATCAGAGTAAGAAATCATATAAATCTAAAACTCAAAAGCGATAAACTAGAAGAACTCTCAATGTGTGACAGCCTCACAGGCATCCCAAACAGAAGATACTTTGATGAAACTCTTGAGAAGAAGCACAAAGAGGTTTTAAGAGATAAAAAAAGTCTCGCCGTTATAATGATAGATATCGATTTCTTTAAGCTCTACAATGATAACTACGGACATTGGAAAGGAGACGAATGCCTTGCAAAAGTAGCTACGACTCTAAGAAAAACTCTAAAACGCCCAACTGATACAGTTTCAAGATACGGCGGTGAGGAGTTTATTATTCTGTTAAAAGATATAGATAAAGATGGAGCTAAAAAAGTTGCAGAGTCTTTAGTCAATGCCGTTGCCGAGCTTAAAATACCTCATGAGTATTCTCCTGTGACAAATTTTGTAACAATAAGTGCTGGGGTTGCCATCAAAGAGGAAAATGAAACTATATCTAAAGAGGAGCTGCTAAAAATTGCAGATGATGAACTCTACCGCGCCAAAGAGAGCGGCAGAAATAGATTTTGTGCAGGGTTTTAAAACTGTATTAATCCATTCATAGGCGAAGAGGCAGTTGCGTAAGGGCGTTTTGCAATTCTTCCCGAGAGATAGCTCATTCGTCCTGCTATTACTGCATGTTTCATCGCCTCTGCCATCATTATAGGATTTTGTGCTCCTGCAATAGCAGTATTTGTTAAAACTCCATCAGCTCCGAGCTCCATAGCATAAGCGGCATCGCTTGCACACCCTATTCCCGCATCGACTATTACGGGAACACTCACGGCTTCACGAATGAAGACGATGTTGTACGGATTTTGGATTCCGAGTCCGCTTCCGATGGGAGCTGCAAGAGGCATTATCGCGTGCGCCCCCGCATCTTCAAGTCTCTTTGCCATAATCGGATCATCCGAAGTATAAGCCATAATCGTAAATCCCTCACGAGCTAAAATCTCACAAGCTTTTATAGTCTCAAGCACATCTGGATAGAGAGTTTTTTGAGTGTCTCCGATAACTTCTAGTTTGATTAAATCAATTCCCGTAGCTTCTCTCGTAAGCCTAAAAGTCGTTATCGCCTCTTCTGCCGTCGTACATCCTGCAGAGTTTGGTAAAAATTTAACATTCGTACCTGCAAATGTATCTCTGAGATTTTCTTTATCCGGGTCTGTTATATTTAAACGACGAACCGCAACCGTGATAAGTTCACTCCCGCTAACAAGTGTCGCCTCTTTTGTGGTTAGAAAATCTTTGTATTTTCCGCTTCCGACAATTAAACGAGAACCAAGTTCATATTTTCCGATTTTTAGTATATCTTTCATTTTTTATTCCTAGTTATCAATTTATAATCTACTTATTTCATCTATCAAATCATCAGGCGTGAGTGAAAAATCAGCACCTTTGTAATTTAGCGCAAGTTTAACATGTGTTAATGAACCGTTTATTGCCGCATCCAAGCACTCATAACCTTGAGCTAAAAGTGAGGCGACAAGACCGCTTAAAACATCTCCGCTTCCGCCTTTTGCAAGTGACGGCGTTCCATGCGGATTTATAAAAAAGTTATCATTTTTACCGATGATAACATTTGCACCTTTTAAAAGAAGTGTGACATCGGGGAATTTTTTACAAAACAACTCGGCATATTTAAACCGCTCTTTTTGTAACTCATCAACCGATATATCCGCAATTTTCGTAATTTTTAAAAGTGAGACAAACTCTTTTGGATGCGGGGTTATAACCACATTTTCTCTTTTTAATATCTCTAGGGCGATAGGCATACAAAAAATATCCGCATCGGCGATAAGTGTAAGTGAATTATCTAAAAATTTAGTAAGTTCTTGCTCGCTAAACTCTACACCAAGACCCATGCCCAATGCCAAAGCAGTTGCTCCTTTTGGCACTTCATGAGAGTACATCAGAGTATGCGGTATCTCTATCTTTTCAAACCCTACAAGCGTTACCAAACCGCTTCCAAAACGCAAAGCACAAAGAGCACTCATAATGCTCGCACCGCTCTTCTCCCCCGATGCAAGCGCTAAGTGTCCGTAACTTCCCTTGTGAGAATCTTTTTTTGTTCTGTTTGGAAGTTTTAAATCCTCCAAATCAAGAACTCTCCAGTTACTCTCTTTTTCGTAAATCTCTCTGCTCACACCCAAATCAAGAACTTTTATCTCCCCAACTATATCTTTTGCTTCATCCAAAAACATACTCTTTTTCAAAGCACCCATCGTCAGCGTAACATCGGCTCTAAAGGCAAAAGCCGATGGAATATCGCATGCAATTTTAAAAGCATTTACTGAGTTCATTTCTTCAATGAGTGTAGATAACGCACTGCTAAGGGAACCGCTATAACCGGTACCGATAATAGCATCAACCAAAACATCACAATCTTCAAGCTCTGTAATCTCTTTAACGCCTACGCTAAGAGCACGGTTTTGTTGCAAAAACGCCATCTTTGAAGCAGGTTTTTTTGCCCAAAAGATAGAGATGTCGTAAGTTTTGTGCAGAAGTCTCGCAAGTGCGGCTCCGTCGGCTCCGTTATTGCCGCTCCCGCACACTACGACTATTTTTGAATTTTTTCTAAAGTTATCGCGAATATAAAGAGCCATACCGCTAGCCGCATGCTCCATTAAAATATCTTCGCTTAAAAAAAATTCTTCGTAACATCTTTTATCTAAAGATGCCACCTCATCAAAAAGTTTTTGCATAACTACACTTCAAAAACATACTCATCTATTTTAACTATGTTGCTCTTTATATCATTAAACAAAAGCGTCTTATAATTTGTTCTATACTGATAAAAAAATCTGTTTTTCGGTAATTTTTTCAAATTTGCCGTGTTAAAATACTCAAAAGTTGAACATTTTCCAAGGTATAAGAAAGTAAAGAGCAGTTTTATCTGCGGGTTTTCAAATGTCGAGTGAGGCTGCGTTAAAAAAGTCAATCCATACTTCTTTAAATTTAAAAAGTTTAACATATAGAGCAAAAAGTCTTCAAATTTTGTATAAAAACCGTTTAAATTTTCGATATCGTGAAAAAAGTAGTAATAATTATCTAAAAGCCCTTTTATCTGAAGAGTTTCCGTAAGTTTACTCTTTATATCTCTTCTGTTTGAAAAGTAAGCCGGATCAACTGCCATATAGATATGCTTTTTAGCATCGATTAGTTTATTAAACTCTTCTTGAAACTCATCACTCTCATCAAATCTTATATAGTTAAAGTGTTCATCTTTATATCTTAACTCTATATTGTCCACATCGGAGTTAGAAAAATCAAGGTATAGTGTTGCAACATTGTTGTCGATTACATAATTTCTTATCTTGCATGCAAGGTTTGTTTTACCTGCGCCCTCTTCTGCTAAAATTAAAGTGTTAAAATATAAAACTCTCTCTTCAACTTTTAATGTATTTATACTGCTTACATATTTTCCTAATATATCTCTCATTTTTTTTCCTCTAAAATCTTTTGACAAATATTATACCAAATTAACTCTGCGTTTTATACCCAAAAAAAAGGTATAATTACAATATGAATTACAAACAAATAGCACAAGAAACCCTAAAAATCGAAGCTCAAACACTATTGGATAGTGCTCAAAATATCGATGATGTTTTTGACAAAGCAGTTGAAATCATTCTCGCATGCAGAGGAAAGCTCATTGTTACGGGTGTAGGAAAATCCGGACTAATAGGCGCTAAAATGGCGGCAACTTTTGCGTCAACCGGAACCCCTAGCTTTTTTCTTCATCCCACGGAAGCGCTTCACGGCGATTTAGGGATGATTGGCAGAGATGATGTTGTTCTAGCGATTAGCTATAGCGGAGAGAGCGAAGAGCTAAGCTCCATACTTCCGCATATAAAAAGATTTGACACTCCGCTTATCGGTATGACCAGAGATAAAAACTCCACGCTTGGAAGATACAGCGATTTGGTTATTGATGTTGTGGTTGAAAAAGAGGCGTGTCCGCTCAACATTGCACCTACTAGCTCAACAACCCTGACTCTTGCTCTTGGTGATGCACTTGCCGTCTGTCTTATGAGAGCAAAAAACTTTAAAAAGAGTGATTTTGCCTCATTTCATCCGGGCGGGTCTCTTGGAAAACAACTTTTTGTAAAAGTTAAAGATTTGATGAGAACAAAAGATTTGCCTCTTATCAATGCAGATACAAAGCTAAAAGATGCGATTGTAAAGATTAGCGAGGGCAGACTCGGAACGGTTTTAGTTACCGATGAGCAAAATCGACTTCTAGCACTTGTTAGTGACGGAGATATCCGCAGAGCTTTGATGAGTAAGGATTTTTCGCTTGAAGATAGTGTTTTAAAGTATGCTACACTGAATCCAAAGACCATAGAGGATGAAAATATACTTGCAAGTGAAGCACTTGTACTTATAGAAGAGATGAAGATACAGCTTTTAGTTGTAACGGATAAACAAAAGAGAGTTCATGGCGTGCTTCATATCCATACTTTGATAGAAAAAGGCATTTCATGAGATTAAACAAATACATCGCACACCACTCAAGCTACTCAAGAAGAGAGGCGGACAAAGTCATACAAGAGGGCTTCGTTAGAATAAACGGAGAGATCCAAACCAACCCTGCTACCGATATATATGAGGGTGTAGATATCGTTTATGTCAGCGGCAAACAAGTCACTCCGAGAGATAAATACACGGTAATCGTCTACAATAAGCCAAAAGGTGAACTCGTAACAAAAAGCGATCCAAAAGGCAGAAGAACTATTTACGACACTTTAGCTAAAGAGTATAAGCACTATATTCCCGTAGGCAGACTTGACTACGCTTCAGAGGGTTTGCTTCTCTTGAGCGATGCTTCAAAAGTTGCCTCTGCACTTATGGAGTCAGACTTAGAGCGAATATATAAGATAAAAATCAAAGGTGAAGTTACTCCTGATATGGAAGATGCCATGTTAAACGGCATGACTCTTGAAGATGCAACTGCCGGCGGACATAGCCACTCTAAAGTAATGGCAATGGAATTTAAACCTTTTATAGGGTATAAAATTCAAAAAAATCAGCCGAACTACTCCATTTTAAAAGTAGCACTTAACGAGGGGCAAAACAGAGAGCTACGAAGATTTTTTGCCCATTTTGGAGCCGAAATAGTAGATTTAAAAAGAATTAGTTTTGCAGAAATCAAACTAAACAACCTTCCTACGGGTAAAGTTAGATTTTTGGATAGAAGCGAATACTCGGCACTGGCAAAATTTTTAAAAGAAGAGAAGAAGTCAGACTCTAAAGAAGAGAAAAAACCAAATTTCAAAAATGAGAAAAAACCAAACGCTAAAGAGAGTAAAAAATCAGACTTTAAAGATGAAAAGAAACCACGCTTTAGAGACAATGACAAAAAAAGCGCCCTTAAAGACGGTAAAAAACCTAGTTTTAAAGATGACAAAAAAACGAACTTTAAAGATAAAAAAACAACCAAAAAGAAGTAAAATTGGCAGATTTTACTCATCTTTTGCGACCCAAATCTTTTGATGAGATAATCGGGCAAGAACATTTAAGCGCTAAGAGTGCTCCTCTTAGAGTTTTATGCGAAAAAAATATGCTAGGTCACAGCTTTTTTTTTGGACCCTCCGGCTGCGGCAAGACTTCCATCGCCAGAATTATCGCCAAAGTAATGGATATGCCGTTTTACGAGTTTAATGCCACAAGCATAAAAATCGAAGAGCTAAGAAAAATTTTTGAACAGTATAAAAACGCTCTGCAAAAACCGCTTATTTTTATAGACGAAGTACACCGTTTGGCTAAAAACCAGCAAGAGGTTTTGTTGCCTGTTATGGAGAGCAACTCGGTTTTGATTATCGGCGCTTCAACCGAAAATCCGTTCTTTTCGCTCACTTCGGCTATCCGCTCCCGCTCCATGCTTTTTGAACTCTGCTACATCTCAAATGAAGCATTAAAAGAACTGCTTCATAGAGCGCTTTCTTGCACCTCTTTGGTATGCGATGAAGATGCGGCAGAGTATCTAGTAGCAAGCAGCGGCGGCGATGCCCGCTCGATGTTAAAACTCTTGGAGTTTGCTTCAAATATAGACTCACATATAACGCTAAATCTCTTAAAATCTCTCAGACCAAATGCGCTAAGTGCGGGAAGCAGCGAAGCAGGCGTTCATTATGACTTAACGAGTGCCATGATTAAATCCATTCGAGGTTCAGACATGGATGCCGCTATATACTATCTTGCAAGACTCATCGAGGGCGGAGAGAGTGCCGATTTTATAGCAAGACGGCTTGTTATTCTTGCCAGCGAAGATATAGGAAATGCAAATCCCCAAGCCCTCACTCTTGCAACTTCCGCTATGACGAGTGTTGCTAAAATCGGTTATCCGGAGGCTAGAATCATTTTAGCACAGTGCGTTATCTACCTTGCCTCTTCACCAAAATCAAACTCTGCTTATTTGGCTATAAACGATGCCATAAGTGCCATAAAAAGCGGTGTTATGCTGGATATCCCGAAAAATATAACGCAGAGAAATGAAGGGTATCTATATCCGCACGATTTCGGAGGATATGTAAAACAGAAATATCTCTCTAAACCTCTAAACTTAGTCAAACTAAAAGATATCGGTTATGAGAAAAAAATTAAGGAATGGCTAAGAAATATTTCCGATTTTAGTTGATTTTAATCATAAAAGATATAAACTATTCTAATACATAAAAAATAAGGGGTTAGTATGGAGTTGGAAGTATCGTCAAACAGTCTTGTAATCAAGGGCAATATTAAGAGCGTTAGTGATTTTCAAAATATTAAACAGAGCGTTGACGCTATGGTAGCCCAACATAAACATATAAATATCAATATACTTGATTCTCTCTCGATAACATCTTCGGTAATAGGTTATTTTAATAAACTTGTTCTAAAAGACAACATAGATATACATATGAATGTAAAGAACGAGCAGCTTTTAAATCTTTTGGATGATCTGAATTTAGCATCTACATTTAAAGCAAAAAGAAGTTAAGATGACTATTAAATATAAACTAAACTTAATAACGGCAATAGTAATTTCGTTTGCACTCATTATCATAGGGATAGCGCTTTCTAAGGCGATAAACGACAAATTCACGATTACACAATCGCAAGAGTTAAATGCTCTCTCGCAAAAACTAAGCCTTGTTATTCATGAAACGCAAAAAGAGAGAGGTTCAAGCGCAGGCTTTCTCGGTTCAGGCGGAAAGCAGTTCGGCGATATTTTGCCAAAACAAAGAGCAGATACGACAAAAGAGTATGAAAATCTAAAAGCATATATAAAAACTCTTGACTTAGACTCTTTTCCAAAAGAGCTAAAGGGCGAAATATCGGCTTTTGATTCGGATATGAGCAAAATAGCGCAAATTCGCTCATCAATCGACTCTCTTTCAATCAGTGTAAAAGATGAAGTCGCTTACTATACAAATATGAATACGAAGATTTTAAACATAGTTTCACTCAGTGCAAAAGCAGCAGCTTCTCAAGAGTTAGTCAAAGCTCTTAGCGCATACAGCAATTTTTTAAAATCAAAAGAGCGTGCAGGGATTGAAAGAGCTGTGCTTAGCAGCACTTTTGCCGCAGATAAATTCGGTGAGGGCGTATTTGCAAAATGGGTTACACTTGTTGCCGAGCAGGATGCCTTTATAGATGCTTACTTATCAATGGCTACCGAGAGCTCAAAAACACTATATAATCAAAAAATAAACTCTCCTATCGTTGCCGAAGTAAACAAAATGAGAGAGATAGCAAAAGCAAAAGCTTTTGAGGGTGGATTTGGAGTTGACAGCGTTGTATGGTTTAAAACCATAACCGATAAGATAAACCTTTTAAAAGAGGTTGATGACGAACTGGCAAAACAAAACGGCATCCTTATAGATGAACTTAAGTCTACTTCTATTACAAATGCGACAATTGCTTTGGGCAGTTACTCCGCTTTTGCCGTGGTGATATTTATAATAATTTTTATAATCAGCAGAGGTGTAAACAGAAGTGTTCGCAGCTCTTTAGAAAAGATAGACTGCGTCTCTAGCCATCTGGATTTAACATGTGAAGTTATTGTCGAAGGCAAAGATGAGATTTCTCAAATCTCAAGAGCCCTGCATGTTATGATTATGGCTTTTAAAGAGAGTGTTTATGAGGCAAAAGATGTCTCTGCAACAACATCAAAAGAGAGCAAGATTCTAAACAGCATAGTTGAAGAACTTACAAAAAACGGCAAATTTACAGATAATAAAATTGGAAGTATTAATGTTTTAGTAACTGAAGTCGGAAATAGACTTGATGCTATCGAAGAGGCTTCTATAACGGTTACCGAAGATTTGGAAAAAACATTTGATGTGCTAGACGGTTTTATCGAGAAGCTTGATTCTGTCGTAAAAGCGATTGAAGACGGAAGCGAACACCAACAAGAGTTGGTTCAAAAAGTTTCTTCACTTACAGAGCAGGCAAGAAATATCAAAGATGTTTTAGCAATCATCTCCGATATAGCAGATCAGACAAACCTATTGGCACTCAATGCCGCAATTGAAGCGGCAAGAGCCGGTGAGCATGGAAGAGGATTTGCCGTTGTCGCGGATGAAGTCCGTAAACTTGCAGAGAGAACACAAAAAAGCCTTAGTGAGATTAGTGCAAATGTTAATCTTATCACACAAAATGTTATTGAAATTTCAGAAGAGACTCAAAAAACATCAAGAGATATGGGCGATATAGCACACTCTGCACAAGAATTAATCTCTTCTTCATACGAGACAAAACAAAATCTCTCTGTTACAACCGAAAAATCTAGCGATGTTATGCATCAAAGCACATATATAGCTACAAAAACTAAAGAGCTGATTCGTAATATGGATGAAGTTATAGAGATTTCTCAAAAAAATACGGAGCATAGAAATCTAGTGGATAACGCTGCCGTAAAACTGGCCCAAGATGCAAACAGATTACAAAACGAACTAAGTAAATTTAAAATCTAATGCTAACCGACATAAACAACTCAGTCTTAGAGTATCTAAAATCTTCAACGCTTCTTTGTGTTGAAGACAGCAAATCCACACAACTCATCTACCGCTCCCTTTTTGAAGATTTGGTAAAAGAGGTCGTCTGTGCAAGCAACGGTGAAGAGGGCTATGAGAGATTTTGCAAAGAAGATATAGATTTAGTTGTCAGTGACTATGATATGCCTGTGCTAAACGGCATAGAGATGATCAGAAAAATCAGAAATATTGACAAAGATATCCCAATCATTTTAGTCTCATCCATTCAAGATGTTGATATCATAGTTCAAGCACTCCAACTTAATGTAAGCAATTTTTTAAAAAAACCCATAGTTACTGCCGAAGTAATGCAGTCGATTGAGAATGTATCCAAACTCCTAATTGCCAACAACTATATAAAAGAGCAAAGCGAAAAAAAGCTAAAAGAGCTTGAAAAAAAAGAGGAGTACAACTCTTACCAAGAAGATTTGGCATTTTCTAAAGAGCTAAATATTCTTAGAAATGATTTCTACTATCAAATGCTTGACAACCAACAATGCTTTGCGCTTATAGATTTTTTCTACAAGCCGCTTGATGTTTTAAGCGGGGATGCTTACAGCGCTAGAAAAATAAGCGACGATAAAGTCTTTTACTTTATCGTAGACGGGATGGGAAAAGGGTTGTCTGCATCATTAAGCTCAATGCTAATGACTTCATTCGTAAATCATATAATCGATAAGAGTATCGAGAGCTTTGATTTTAGAACTCTATTAGAAGCTTCTTTGGAGTATATAAAACCTATCTTGCTTGATGAAGAGGCTCTCTCTATTGATTTTATCGTGATAGACCACAAAGAGCTTACTATGGAGTATGCAAAATTTGCCATGCCGCCCTCACTTGCACAAAACGCCGATAATGAGATAATCAAGATAAAATCGAACAATCCGCCGATATGCAAATATACAAAAAATATTTCAATCTCGACCGTAGATATCTCAAAAGCCATAAAATTTCTTTTTTACAGTGACGGCGTCGTAGAGAACAGCGTCAGATACGATAACAAATTATATATGGATTTTATAGAAGAGGATTTTTTATCATCTTTTACAAAAGATGAATTTAGAGAAAAATTACTCTGGAAGATAGATACTCAAGAAGATGATATGACTTTTGTTTTCATAAATCAATTAACTTTAAACAGTTATGTTAATCATATGAAGAGAACATTTGAAAGTACTCTTGACGCAGTTGATGAAGCGAATGATTGGTACGCCGATATCTGGAGCAATTTTACAAACAACTATAAACTATCATACAATGCAGGCGTTGTTTTTACGGAGCTTTTTATGAATGCTTACGAACACGGCAATCTTGGTATCGACTCTGAAACAAAACATAGACTTTTAGAAGAAGACAACTATTTTACGACACTTGAGATGCTGCAAAAAAAGTGCGACAAACAGATAACCGTAACCGTAAATACTATTGAATACAGCTCAAGAAAATATATAACTACTCTTATAAAAGATGAAGGAGCGGGATTTGACACTCAGATACTAAGCAAAATATTTAGAGATAAGAAGAACTTTAACGGTCGAGGGGTTTTTATTTCAAGACAATCGTCACTGGGAATATACTATAACTCAAAAGGCAATGCAGTGCTTTTTTTACACAGACTAGAAGATGAGGCGTAACTTTTTAGTTACGCCTCAAATTTAACTTATTTCGCTAATGCTGCTTTTGATGCTGCTGCAACTGCACTAAATGCCGCTGCGTCGTTCATCGCCATATCAGCAAGAACTTTACGGTCAAGTTCGATGCCAGATTTGTGAATACCGTTCATAAATGAAGAGTAGTTCATACCATTCAAGCGACAAGCTGCATTGATACGGATAATCCACAGTTTACGGAAATCGCGTTTCTTTTGCTTACGGTCACGGAATGAGTAGTACATTGAGCGCTCTAACTGCTCTTTTGCTTTACGATAGTGTTTACGGCGTCCGCTATAAAAACCCTTCGCTAATTTTAATATCTTTTTGTGTTTTCTTCTACGAACAACACCTGTTTTTACTCTTGGCATATTTTTCCTTTTTTTTCTTTACCTAGTCACTTTTTGTGCTCAAGGTGCCACGACTTTGGTGGACTTGCCCAAACCTAAGTTTGGAGATTAAATGAATTAACTAAAAATTAGTTAATCATAGCCTTTACATTTTTTTCATCAACTTTAGCAATGACTTTTGGTCTATGTTGCTTTGTACGAGTCGCTGAATCTTGTTTTGTCAAGATATGGCTTCTAAACGCTGTACCGCGTTTAACTGTACCGTTTTTCTTAACTTTGAAACGCTTTACAGCGCCTTTAACAGATTTCATCTTTGGCATCGAAACTCCTTTATAAATTGGAGCGCAATTATACCCAAATATTTTAAAATTTTGCTATACTAATGCCATGAATTCTATTAAACATATCAACAACGCACTCAAAGATTTAGATAAAGAAGTCGAAGCTATTCTACAAGATATGAGCTTACCGATGAATGAAAAAGACAACCGTATGCTTCCTCTGCTGCAGCAAAAGAGAGTTTTGACACAAACTCTAGAAGATTTGACCTACTTAAAAAACAACCCGCCAAAACCAAATCAGGCATGCGGGATTTCTAAACATAGAAAAGATTGAGCTCTCTTAGCTATATCACATTGCTTAAAGGTTTGATTATTTTTATTTGAAGAAATTTAGCAGAAGCAGTGTTAAAAAAGTACTTCTCTCCAGATACCTGCGGCACATAACACATCAAGGTGTGCTGCTGTATTCCTACCCTGACACAATGTCTCAAAATGCTATTGCACAGGTCTAAAGAGAAGCGACGGAATTATAGCTAAAAAAGCTAAAATAACAAAGAGCTAAATCGAAATTGTTCCGATTGCGCTCTTGATAGCCTGATGATAACTCTCATACTCAAAATTGTTCTTTTGCTCGGCAGCTGCAAACTCTATCTCTTTTGCCATCTCATACACTTCGTTAAATCTAAGATTTCCTGCACTTCCTTTTATAGCATGTGCATTTAATCTTATATTGTGGTAATCTCTTATAATTATAGACTCTTTAAGAGTATTTAAAATCGCTTCCGTCTCTTCAAAAAAACTAGCGATTAACATCGGAACATGTTTTGGTTTAAGTCCTATCGATATTGCCATCTCTTCATGGTCTATATTTGAATAATCTGCATCTAAAATAGGCATATCCACACTCCAATGCTAGTTTTTTTAACATGATTTTAGCATAAAAAATAACAATTTTGATACAATGTTGCATGTTATATATAGTAATGGCACTAAAATCGGAAGCACAGGCATTTGTGGATAAATATAAGTTAGCCAAAACCAAATGCGGTAATTTTACTCTTTTTGAAGGTAAAGATTTAAAGCTGATTATTAGCGGCATAGGTGTTGATAATGCAAAAAACGCAACATATGCGATTATTGAAAATTGTAAACCGCAAAAAAGCGATATTTTCATAAATGTAGGTATCTGCGGAGCAAATAAAAAACATAAAATCGGTAAGCTTTTAAAGATAGGCTCTATAATGTATGAAGATAAAAAATATATAATTGATGAAAATATTTTAAATACGCTTACATGCAAAGAGAGTGAAGTTTACCAAGATTTATATGAGATTGCCGATATGGAATCATTTGGTTTTTTTGCAGCGACAAAAGGGTTTAAAAACCGCTATATCTATAAAGTGGTAAGTGATCATTTTGAGCCAAGCAAGGTTACAAAAGAGGGCAGCAAAAAATTGATTTTTAGTGTAATTGATGAGATTATGAGAGAGGTTGAAGCTTGAAAAAAGTTGTAGTAACCGGTGCTAGCAGCGGAATCGGCAAAGAGATAACGGCAAGATTGTTAAAACTCGGTTATGAAGTAATCGGCGTAAGCAGAAATATTAAAAAAGAGGATTTTGAGAGTGAGTTTTTTAAACCGCTGCAAGCAGATTTGTCAAACGAAGCCTCAAGCCTTGAAATATGTGAAAATCTCTCAAACAAAGATATCTATATACTGATAAATTGCGCAGGATTTGGCAGATTTGAGCCGCATGAAGAGTTAAGTGCAAAAACCATTACCGATATGGTCTTTTTAAATCTCACCGCTCCCATGCTGCTTACAAACGCTCTGCTGCGTGATTTGAAAAAAAACAGCGGCTATCTCATTAATATAAACTCCATAGAAGCGCTAAAGTCAAGCAAATTTGCAGGAGTTTACAGTGCTACAAAAAGCGGATTAAAAGCATTTGGGGACTCTCTTTTTGAAGAGACGAGGAAAAGTGCACTAAGCGTTACAAATATAAACCCAGATATGACCCAGAGCAATTTTTATAATGAGCTTAGATTTGAAACAAGTGCAAATGAAGATGAAAAACTCCTCGTTTCGGATATTGCCGACGCGGTTGAGCACATACTTAGTATGAGAAAAGGTGCTGTTGTAAGCGAATACACCCTAAGAAGTTTAAATTTTGGAATAGCTAAAAAAAAGCTATGAACAAACATCAAATTTACTTGGCGTTTGTTCTTGAGTTGAGTTTAAAAAATTAATATTTTTTCTAAGCTGTATCATCGTCTGATTTGTCTCCTCTTTTAACTCATGTAACAGTTTGGAGGCTTCAGCTAAAAGATACATGGCGCTCTTCATTTCATCAGTAGTGTCAAATTTGAGCGGAACACTTACCAATTCATCTATTTTTTGCGCATCTTTTTCGATTATAGCAATTTGCAACTCCTCAAGCCACATTAATTTGACTCTCTCCACGCTTCTATAAGAGACTTAAAAACTTTGCTGACTTCGTCAAGTTTGCTCTCATCTCTATTCATGTTGGCAAATGTTAAAAGTTGAATTTGATATTTATAAAGCCCCTCAAGATAAAGTGAAATATCCCCTTGAGATTTATCAAGCACATTTATAAGCTCTGTTATTATCGCTGTTGAACGGTTTATCCAATAAACTCTCTTCTCAACATTACCGTCTTTTATAGCTTTTTTTGCTTGAGCATTAAAACGAAGTACTCCCTCGTAGAGCATCTCTATTAGTTTTGCAGGAGACTCTATCCCTACATTATTTTGCGAATAAATGTTATGAGCTACATTACCATACATTTTTAAATCCTTAATTTGTTTATTAGAATGTATATCGACAAAAATTTTATTTCTTTAACCAAAAATATAAAAAAGCTCTATATAATAAAAGCATTTAAATTATAATTGCATTTAGCCGATTTAGCTATATTACATATAAAATGGGTTTTAAAAAACCTTACTTAAAGGATTTGAGATGGCTGGAACTGTAAGTTCATTAGGAATTGGTTCTGGGGTTTTAACCGCAGATGTTTTAGATCAGCTAAAAAATGTTGATCAAGGAAGAACCATAAAACCTATCGAGAGCAAAATTACTTTAAATACCCAAAAACAAGAGGCTTATAAGCTTCTCTCTTCGCTTATGAGCGGCTTAGGTACAAACAGCTCAACTCTTAAGTATGACACTGTTTTTGACAAAAAAAGCGTAAATGTCAGCGGAAGTGCTGAAGTGTCCGTAAACTCTGGGGCAAATGTTGAATCATTTTCACTTGAAACAGTTACACTTGCAAAAAAAGATATAACAAAACTCGGTGCTGTCGCAGACAAGACTACTTCAATTGCCTCAGGTGCCGGAGTGCTTAAGATAAATAGTTTTAATATTGCCTACACTGCTACAACTACGCTTGAAGATCTTGCCCAAGCTATAACAGATACTGCAGGAGATAGTGTCTCTGCTTCCGTGCTTAAAACAGGTGATGGAGCATACAACTTAGTCATATCTTCAAAAGAGACGGGAAGCGCTCAAGCATTAACCATAACAGATACGGATGGAAGCGGTGGAGCCGGTTTTCTAAATGCAGCTTTATTTAACGCTTATAATGCAACAACAAATCCTAACGGTTACCAAAAGATACAAACTGCTTCCGATGCAACTTTTAAATATAACGGCATCACAACCACAAGACCGACAAATAATATAGATGATTTAATTTATGGTTTAAATATAACCTTAAAAAAAGAGGGAGATTCCTCTAATGTTAATATAGCCAGTGATTACTCGCCGGTTACAGATGAATTGAAACTATTTGTAAGCAGCTATAACACGCTTATGTCAAACCTAAAAGATATGACTGCAAGTGACAAAGAAAAAAGTACTGAAGGGATATTTAGCAAAGACAGCTTCATAAAATCAATTTCAAGAGATTTGGCAAAAACCGTAACAGCGTTTGGCTCAGACGGCAACTCTTTATCTAACTTCGGGATTACAACGGATGAAAATGGAAAAATGAGTTTTGATAAAACAGTTTTAGACAGCAAACTAAGAGATGATCCGACTGCGGTAAGGCTGTTTTTTTCAGGTGGAGTGGATAGCAAAGGGGTTGAAAAAACGGGTATATTTGAAACCATAGATGATAAAATGAAAAATTACACAGGTGCAGATAAACTACTAAGCAACTATGAAAAAAGCTTAAAAACAGAGGCAACAAGTCTAACAAAAAACAAAACGTCTGCACAAAAATCACTTGATAGCCGTTATGCAACAATGACTGCCAAATTTGCTGCTTACGACTCTATGATTAGCAAGCTGAATTCTCAATTTTCATCACTAAAAATGCTGATAGATTCACAAGCAAACTCTAAAAACTAGTATATTCAATATGGTACTCTTATTGCTTTAAATCTTGTATTATAAAGAGGACTTAGCATGTTTAATGGAAAAAATATACTTATTACAGGCGGAACGGGGAGTTTTGGAAAAAAATATACAGAGCTTCTTTTGAAAAAATATAAACCCAATAAGATAATTATTTACTCACGAGATGAACTCAAACAGTATGAGATGGCTCAAGTCTTCACTGATGAATGCATGAGATACTTCATAGGCGATGTAAGAGATGAAAAAAGACTTCTAAAAGCCATGCGGGGAGTTGATTTTGTTATCCATGCAGCAGCTCTAAAGCATGTGCCGATTGCTGAATACAATCCAATGGAGTGTATAAAAACAAACATTATGGGTGCGCAAAATGTTATAGATGCGGCACTTGAGGCAAATGTCAAAAAAGTCATAGCTCTCTCAACAGACAAAGCAGCAAATCCGGTAAATCTTTACGGTGCCACAAAACTGGCAAGCGATAAACTATTTGTTGCAGCCAACAATTTAACAGGCGATAGAGAGACAAAATTTTCTGTTGTTAGATATGGAAATGTTATAGGTTCTCGCGGTTCAGTTGTGCCTTTTTTTGAAAAACTAATTCACGACGGCGCAAAAGAGCTTCCTATCACTGATGAAAAAATGACACGATTTCTTATAACTCTTGAAGACGGCGTGGAGTTTGTTCTTAAAAATTTTGCCAGAATGCAAGGCGGAGAGATATTTGTTCCAAAGATTCCATCCATGAAGATAACAGAGATGGCAAAAGCAATAGCTCCAAATTTACCACACAAAATCATAGGAATTCGCCCGGGAGAGAAACTTCATGAAATTATGTGTCCATCCGATGATAGCCACTTAACACTTGAATTTGATGACCACTATGTTATAAAACCGACTATTCAGTTTACAAAAATAACAGATTTTTCTAAAAATGCTATCGGTGAAGTTGGCAAAAGTGTAATTCAAGGATTTGAGTACAACTCCGGTAATAACGCGGTTTGGCTGACTCATGAAGAGTTAATCGTTAAGATAGAACAAACCAGAGATAAAGATATATAGATGATTCCATACTCTACTCAACTAATAGAGCAAGACGATATCGACGCGGTTGTAGAGGTTTTAAAGGGTCCATTTTTAACTCAGGGCGCAAAAGTTGAAGAGTTTGAAAAAGCGCTTTGCAGCTATACAGGGGCTAAACATGCCGTTGTTTTTAATTCTGCAACTTCTGCGCTTCTTGGAGCCTATACGGTTTGCAAAATAGAAAAAGATGATGAGATAATTACAACTCCCCTAAGTTTTGTAGCTACTTCAAATATGTTCGTCTCCCTTGGTGCGAAACCCATCTGGTGCGATATAAAGCTTGACGGAAATATGGATGAAAGATTAATCGAAAAGCTTATAACTCCACGAACAAAAGCCATTGTGGGGGTTGATTTTGCGGGAAAACCTCTTGAGATGTCAAAAATAGCCGATATTGCGCAAAAATATAATCTTCTTTTTATAGATGACGCCTCTCATGCTCTTGGCTCAAGTGTAGAGGGACAAAAAATCGGCTCATTCGCCGATATGACAATTCTTAGTTTTCACGCCATAAAGCCGATAACAACCGGCGAAGGCGGAGCTGTTTTAACCGACAATGACGAATGGGCAAAAGAACTAAGGCTCTTTCGCTCACACGGCATGATTAAAAAAGAGTTATGGAATTCCGACATGGTAAGTTTAGGTCATAACTTTAGACTCACGGAAATCGCCGCAGCGCTAGGAATCAGCCAGCTCAAAAAACTTGAGAGCTTTGTAAAAACACGAAATAAGATTGCTGCTTACTACGATGAGAGATTTGAAGACGAAAAATTTTTTATCACTCAAAAAATCCCATCAAATATGATTAGCTCAAGACATCTCTACCCTATCATTCTAAACCCTGAGTTTCATTGCAAAAAAGAGGATATTTTTAGAGAGCTTCAAGAGAGAGGTATCGGTGTACAGGTTCACTACAAACCCATCTATCAAAACAGTTTCTACAAAGAACATTTTGGCAATATCTCACTGCAAGTTGCAGATGATTTTTACAAAAGCGAGATCTCCATTCCATGCCATCAAAAGATGACACAAGAAGATGCTTCGTTTGTTGCGGATACATTTTTAGAAATTTTACATAAATATTCAGATAAAGGGTGTAGCTTTTAATGAAAAAAAATGCTATTGCTATAATACCTGCACGAGGCGGAAGCAAGCGGATTCCACGAAAAAATATAAGAGATTTTTTTGGCAAACCGCTCATTGCCTACTCCATAGAAGCCGCATTAAAATCTAATCTTTTTGAGAAAGTCATAGTTACGACCGACGATGAAGAGATAGCAAAGATAGCAAAAGAGTATGGTGCGGAGGTTCCGTTTTTACGCCCCAAAGAGCTGAGCGATGATTTTACAAATACCAAAGATGTGATTGACCACGCCTTAGCCTACCTGCGAGAGAGAGGCGAAAAGTATGACTATGAGTGTACTATTTACGCTACCGCTCCGCTTTTACAATCAAAATATCTGGTAGAGGGGTTTGAAGCGCTTAAAAATTCCGATGCTATTAACGCTTTTTCGGCTACTTCTATGCCTTTTCCGATTTGGCGAACTTTTAAAGTAGATGAAAACGGCAGATGCGAGATGTTTTGGCCGCAAAATTACTATAAAAGAAGCCAAGATTTGGAAGAAGCATATCAAGATGCCGGACAATTTTACTGGACAAAACTCAACAAAACATCAAATGAGATAATGTTCGCAAAAGACAGCATTCCCATTATTTTACCTCGCCATTTAGTCCAAGACATCGACACGCTTGAAGATTGGGAGAGAGCGGAGTTTATGTATGAGGTTTTAACAAAAATCTAGTACAATAAATAAACCAAAACATAGGAGTTGCTTATGGGCGCACTAAAAATTGAAGATTTTCCGTACTACACTTATGAAGAGTATAAACTTTGGGAGGGTAATTGGGAGTTGATAAACGGTGTGGCATACGCCATGAGTCCCGCCCCGATGATAAAGCATCAAAGTATTAGCAATAAAATTGGTCGTTATTTGGATGAGGCGCTTGATGGATGCAAAGCTTGTCAAGCACTCCTACCGATTGATTGGAAAATAAGCGAAGACACAATTCTTCAGCCAGACAACAGCGTGATTTGCCATATACCAAAAAATGAAGCATACATCACAAAAGCGCCAAAAATCATTTTTGAAGTTCTCTCAAAATCCACTGCCAAAAAAGATACGGGTATAAAATTTAACATCTATGAAAAAGAGGGTGTAGAGTACTATATCATCGTAAATCCGGATGAAAACATGGCAAAGGTATATAGGCTTCATGAGGGAAGATATATCAAAATAGCAGATGCAAGCGATGAGAGCGTAGAGTTTGAGATACAAGAGTGCTCCAAGACAATCACATTTGACTTTAGTAAGATTTGGTAGTATTACTCATTAAAATGAATATCCTCATTAGAGCCGACTCATCTAGTATTATCGGTACAGGTCATATTATGCGTGATTTGGTTTTGGCGAAACAGTTTAGAGATGCAGATATACTTTTTGCCTCACAAGATTTAGATGGAAATATAAACCATAAAGTTATAGAATCGGGTTATAAACTAAATCTTTTAAAAAGCAATGACATAGAAGAGTTGTCCGATCTAATCAAAAAAGAATCTATTGAACTAATCGTTATTGACCACTACGGTATAGATACAGAGTATGAAAAAGAGCTAAAAGCTCAAAATCCGACATTAAAAATCATGGTTTTAGACGATACATACGAAAAACACTACTGCGATATACTTTTAAACCACAATATCTATGCAGATGAAAAAAAATATAAAAATCTAGTTCCCAAAGGCTGTGAACTTAGATGCGGAGCAAAATACACCCTTATCAGAGATGAGTTTAGAAAAGAAAAAAAGAAAAAAACCTCTACCCTCTATAATCCGATAAAAACTATTTTTCTGGCAATGGGCGGAGCAGATACGCAAAACCTAAACCCAAAAATACTCAAAATTCTTCAAAAATTTGAAAATATAAAAGCCGTCGTAGTAACTACTACGGCAAATAAAAACCTTCAAGAGCTAAAAAAGTATGCAAAAGGTAAAAAGTGGATAACCTTACATATAAATAGTAACAGAGTGGCAAAACTAGTAAGAAAAAGCGATTTTGCCATCATTACCCCAAGTGTAACCGCAAATGAGGTCTACTTTATGCAAAAACCTTTTCTGGCAATCCAAACAGCCCAAAATCAAAAAGAGATGTATAGTTATCTAAAGAAAAACGGTTATAGCGTAATGAAAAAATTTAACGCTAAAAAAGTAAAAGATGCGATTGCTAAAATAAAAGAGATAGAGCTTATTAATTTTGTTGATTTGACTCTTGAAGAAAAAAAAATGATTTTGGAGTGGCGAAATGATGATAGCGTAAAAAAGTGGATGCTTAATCAAGAAGATATAACGCTAGAAGAACATCTAAAATATATAGAATCGCTAAAATCTTCAAAATCAAAACTCTACATGGCAGTAAAAAAAGAGGGCGCATATATAGGAGTTATAGACTTTATGGCAATAGATTTTAAAGATAGCTCCGCCTATTTCGGACTATATGCAAACCCTTTTAAAAAAACAAAAGGCGCAGGAAGCACGCTTCAAGAGACATGTATAAAGTACGCTTTTGATATACTCAAACTTCATAAGTTAAAACTTGAAGTTTTTAGCAACAACGAAAGAGCTATAGGGTTGTATAAAAAGTTTCATTTTAAAGAAGCGGCAAGAGAGACTATAAACGATAAAGAGATAATCTATATGGAGCTTAGAAATGAAGATAGGAAATTTTAACTTACAAAAAGACGGCACATATATCATTGCCGAACTCTCTGCAAATCATAACGGAAGTTTGCAAAACGCTCTTGATACGATAAAAGCGGCTAAAGAGATAGGCGCAAACGCTATAAAGCTTCAAACATATACGGCAGATACACTAACACTTAACTGCAACAAAGATGATTTTATCATCAAAGGCGGTACGCTTTGGGACGGTAAAAAACTATATGATTTATACAAAGAAGCATATACTCCATGGGAGTGGCATAAAGAGCTTTTTGCTTATTCAAAAGAGATTGGAATCGATATATTTTCAACTCCTTTTGATAAGAGTGCAGTTGATTTTTTAGAGCAGTTCAGCCCATCTGCATATAAAATCGCCTCTTTTGAGATAACCGATTATGAACTTGTTCGCTTTGCGGCGAGCAAGGGCAGACCCATCATTATTTCAACAGGGATTGCAACCATCGATGAGATTCAAGCAGTAGTTGAAATATGCAAAAATGAAGGTAATAACGACATTATACTCCTTCACTGCACAAGTGCCTACCCTGCACCGCTTGAAGATGCAAACCTTTTAACCATCCCAAATTTAGCACAAACTTTTGGGGTGATAAGCGGTTTTTCCGACCATACTCTTGGGTTTATTGCACCCGTAGTTGCAGTTACTCTTGGAGCAAAAGTGATAGAAAAACACTTAATCCTTGATAAAAGTATAGGCGGAGCCGATGCCGATTTTTCACTAGATAAAGAAGAGTTTAGCGAGATGGTACAGGCAATAAGGAGTACAGAAAAACTTTTGGGAAAAGTTGACTATAGTATGACGCCTAAGAAGCAAAAAAGCCGTCAATTTTCACGAAGCCTTTATGTAGCAAAAGATATAAAAAAAGGTGAAATCTTTACAGAAACGAACATTCGAAGTGTGCGTCCCGGATATGGCGCCCACCCAAAACATTTAAAAGATATTTTAGGAAAGGCGGCGGATAAAGATTATGAGTTTGGCGAAAGATTTAAAAAAGAGAGTTTTTAATGCTAAAAATTGCATCTTTTTTTAATGACAGCGGTCCGAGCAACAATCTTCTCTCTATCGTAAAAAAGTATGAAAAAGAGTATGTATGGTATTTTTTTGTATACAAAAATTCCCCTGCGTTTAAGATTTTTCAAAACGCCAAACTTCCTATTATAGAAATTGATGAAAATAGCAACATTACAGATAAGCTAAAAAAAATCTCCGCAGATATTGTGCTGGTGGGAACAAGCTGGCAAAACAAAACACACTTAGAGTTTATAAAAATAGCTAAAGCGCTCCATATTCCTTCCATTGCATTTTTGGAACATTGGGTAAACTATAGAGAAAGATTTGGATATCCGCAAGAATTTTGGAAAGAAAATTTAGCTGATTTTACAACTCTAAATGATGAGTATGGGTATGAAATGGCTAAAGACCTCGGGTTTTCAAATATCATAAAACTTAGATTTGACAATCTCTTGGATGATATAAAGATATTTGAAATGGGCAAAATAGAGGAGCGAAACTCTCTGCTTTTTATCAGCGAGCCTACAAAAAAAGTTGCTTATACGACATTTGGGGATGAAAATTATTGGGGATTTGATGAGTTTAGGGTATGTGAAGAGATATGCAAAAATATGGATAATTTTTCAACTTCTCACCTAACAATAAGGCTTCATCCATCCGATGAAACGCAAAAATACGACTATCTTATACAAAAATATCCTAACCTCAACATAGAGATTGAAAATCCGTATGAAACTCCGCTGATTGAGTCGCTTTGCAAAAACAAAATCATTATAGGAATCGATGGTTTTGTGCTTTTTGAGGCGATGGCTATTGGAAAACTCTCTATCTCATTTATGCCGTCTTTAAAAAGAGAGTGTGTCGTGCCGATTTTTAAACAGAACAAAATCACAACTTTTGAAAATCTAAAACTTGCCGATTTTAAAACAAAAAATTCTCTAAAAGAGATAAAATCTTTTGGAATTGATTTTGCTAGTATGGTTAAAAAAATAGCAAATGAGAAAAAATGAATGCTGCAGTAATCGGGTGCGGAAATATCGGCGGATTTTATGATACTCCTTCTTCGGATGCCATTTTAACTCACGCCCATGCATTTTTAGATTCAAAAAAAACAAAACTCATAGCATGCTGCGATACAAACAGAGATAATTTAGAGAAGTTTCGTAATATTTGGGGAAGAGATATTCATGCATATCTAAGCGTAAACGAAATGCTTCAAAATGAAAAAATAGATATAGTTGTAATTGCCGCAAATACGGCCTCACACTATGAAATTTTGCAAGAAATTCTTACAAATACAAAAATAAAACATATCATCTGTGAAAAACCTTTTGTCTCTAACCTTGATGAGTATTACAAAATATATAGCCTTATACATGAGAAAAATCCGAATCTGCTTATTAATTTCATACGCTGTTTTGACCCATCTATAAACAGAGTAAAAGAGCTGATATTAAAAGAAAAACTAGGAAAAGTTTTACAGTTTAGCTCAAGAGTAAATAAAGGGCTTTATCACAACGGCTCACATGTACTTAGCCTTGTTGAGCATCTTTTTGGAGAGATTACGGATTTTAAAGCGATGAATGCAACTATCTTGGAGGGCGATGCTTACGGCTCTTTTTGGATACAGACCAAAACGGCAGACGGTGTTTTAACAAACTTCGACGGTAGTGAATTTTCTCTTTTTGAGATGGAAATAATCTGCCAAAGAGGCGTTATAAAAATCCATAAATCAGGATTTGAAATAAAAGTTTATAAAGCGAAAGAGTCTAAAAAAATAAATGGTACAAAAGAACTTATTCTCTATAAAGAATACCCTAACACTCTGCAATATTACGCAAAAAACAGCCTAAATTTTTTACTAAAGAAGAACTCTAAAGAGCAGATGGAATCTCATCTGAAGTTAAGCGCTAAACTACTAAAAATAAGAGAAAATTTACTTCAAGGAGCATTATGAAACTAGCTATCAACGGCGGTAAAAAGCTTAGGATTAAGCCGTTTCCGGCTTACAACAACATAGGCAAAGAGGAAGAAGAAGCGGTTTTAAGGGTTTTAAGAAGCGGCAAACTCTCAACATATCTGGGTGCTTGGCATAGTGATTTTTACGGCGGAGATGAAGTTAAAAGTTTAGAAAAAGAGTGGGCAGAATATTTTGGCGCAAAGCATGCCATAAGCGTAAACTCTGCTACTTCAGGACTTATCTGTGCCGTCGGTGCATGCGGCATAGAGGCAGGCGATGAAGTTATAGTCAGTCCATATACAATGTCCGCTTCGGCTATCGCGCCTCTTTTTTATGGCGGTATTCCGGTATTTGCCGACGTTGAAGAGGATACCTACTGTCTAGACCCAAAAAGCGTAGAGGCAAAAATCACCCCTCGCACAAAAGCCATCATCGTAGTGGATATCTTTGGACAACCTTATGATGCCGATGCCATCAATGCTATCGCAAAAAAATATAACCTAAAAGTTATAGAAGATGCCGCTCAGGCACCGGGGGCAAAATATGGAAATAAATTTGCGGGAACGCTGGGCGATATAGGCATATACTCGCTAAACTACCACAAACATATCCACTCAGGAGAAGGCGGTATCATAGTTACAGACGATGATAAACTAGCAGACAAACTCCAACTCATACGAAACCATGCGGAGTCAGTCATAGCAAACAAGGGTTTTGAGAGTCCGAATGATTTGGTAAATATGATTGGTTTTAACTTCCGAATGACCGAGATAGAAGCGACAATCGCAAGGGAACAGCTTAAAAAATTTCCCTTCCTGCTGACGCAAAGAATTAAAAATGTAACCTACCTAAACGAAGAGTTAAAAAAGCTTGAGTTCATAAAAACAACAAAAATCAGAGAAAACTGCATACACTCGTTTTATGTTCATCCGCTTGAACTTGATGGCACAAAAATCGGAGTCCATAGAAATAGATTCATTGAGGCCGTAAAAGCAGAGCTTCCAAGAACTATTATGCGGGATGACAGCGATGTATTAATGGGCTGCGGTTATGTAAAACCTATATATTTGCAACCAGTCTTTGCCCATAAAATCGCTTTTGGCTCAAAAGGCTATCCGTTTAATCTCTCAAATCAAACTTATCAAAAAGGTGATTGCCCTGTTTGTGAATCCCTCCATTTTGATAAACTATTTACTCATGAACTTATGCGTCCGCCTATGACAAAAGAGGATATGGACGATGTTGTAAAAGCTTTTGTTAAAGTTTGGGAAAATAGAGGAGAACTTTTATGAAAAATCCGTTTTTAGTAGGTAAAAATATTTATTTAAGAGGCTTAACACAGTTAGATTGCGATGGTGACTATCCTCTTTGGTTAAACGATGAATTTATTTGTCAATATAGTGAACATCATGTTTTTCCATATACAAAAGAGGATGCTCAAGCATATATCTCTAAACTCTCTTTGCAAAAAGACAAAATTATGTTAGCTATTATAGATAAACAAACCGATAAGCATATAGGAAATATTGCCATTTTCGCAATTTCATATTTGCATCTGAGTGCAGAATTTTCCGTAATGATAGGGAATAAAGAGTTTCTTGGAAAAGGCTATTCAAAAGAGGCTTCTTTGATGATGTTAAACCATGGTTTTAACACAATGAACTTACATAGAATTTATTGTGGTACAATGCAAAACAATGAACCGATGAAACACTTGGCAATATCGCTTGGAATGATTCAAGAAGGTGTTTGTAGAGATGAAGTTTATAAAAATGGCAAGTACCATGATACGATTAGATTTAGTATTTTAAAAAACGAATTTAATACCGTCAACAAATCTTAAATAAAACTATTCATAGGAGAAATTATGCAAAATAAAATACCAAAAGAGATTCATCAAGAACGATTAAAAATGCATCACGCAAATATGGAAAAACGAAAAATCTATCTTAGCAAAAACACAGACGGTTTTAAAGAAGAACTCCTTGAAGAGAGAACTTGCCCAACATGCAAAACAGAGTATGAGCAGTTTTTATTTTTTAAAGACGGCGGAAGATATGTAAAATGCCAAGAGTGCAAAATGATTTATCTTAATCCGGTTTTCAAAGATGAGCATTTAGAGAATCATTATCGCAATAATCATGATTTTCAGAGTGAAATAGTTTCAAACGACAGTGAATTTTATACCAAGCTATACTCCAAAGGACTTCGTGCAATTGAAAAAGTAACGGAAAAAGGAAATATTCTTGATATTGGCTGTTCTGCCGGTGGTTTTTTAGATATTGCTAAAAAAAATGATTTCAAAACATTTGGAGTGGAGTTAAACGAAAAAGAAGCTGCATACGCAAAATCTAAAGGTCATACTATTTACAATAACTTGCTCTCAAATATTAAACTTGACGTAAAAATGGATGCTATAACACTATGGGATGTATTTGAGCACCTAAAAGATGGAGAAATCTACCTAAATGAGATGAGACCTTTACTTAGTGAAAATGGGGTTATTTTTCTACAAATTCCAAGTGCAGACTCTTTGGCCGCAAAAATGCTTCAAGAAAAATGCAATATGTTTGATGGTATAGAACATGTTAATCTCTACTCATTCAAGGCTATCGAAAAACTAGTCTCCAAGTGTGGATTTAGCATAGAATCCTTTGAGACGGTAATCTCTGAAATAGGAGTTATGAACAATTATCTCAACTATGATGACCCATATTTTGGGGATACAACCAATACTAAAACTATTTTTGGTTTTGATGAAGAGTGGCTGCACGGGCAAAAGATGGGCTACAAAATGCAACTTGTTTTAAAGAAAAAATCATGAAATTTTGTACAAAATGTGTAATGCCTGATACCAAACCGGATTTACATTTTAATGAAGATGGGGTATGTGATGCATGTCGCTCACAAGAAGCTAAAGATTTTGAGATAAATTGGGATGAGAGAAAAAAAGAGTTTTTAGAACTCATTAGAAAACATAAAAAAAACAAACACTATGACTGCATAATAGGAGTTAGCGGCGGCAAGGACTCTACATTTCAAGTCATAACAATGTTGGAACTAGGTCTAAATCCGCTTTGTGTCTGTTTTGAGCCGACTATTCCAACAGAAGTGGGTCGTCGAAACCTTGCAAATCTAAATAATCTCGGAGTAGATCTAATCCATATAAAACGAAATCCGAAAGTTTACAAATCAATGATAAAAGAGGCAACTCTAAGAGTTGGGGATTGTGAATGGCCAAACCATCTTGGAATCTTTACAACGCCTGCTCATATCGCAGTTAACTTCAACATACCGCTGCTTATCTGGGGTGAGAGTTCTGAGATAGAGTATGGCGGTCCTGCTGCAAGTAAAAACAATCCATATCTTGATAGAAAATGGCTTGAGGAGTTTGGCGGACTTCTTGGAAATAGAGCAACCGACATGATAGGCGTTGACGGCATACAAGAGAGAGATTTAGCACTCTACCTCTATCCGGAAGATGAAGAAGTTCACCGCGTTGGACTAAGCGGACTTTTTCTTGGTTACTACTTCAAATGGGATCTTAGAAAAATACTCGAAACTTCCAAAAAATATGGTTTTAGCACTTCAGACTCCAGAATTGAAACAACATATGAAAATTTTGAAAATCTTGATTGTTATAGCAACCATGTGCATGACTACCTAAAATATGTCAAATACGGTTTTGGCAGAGCATCTGACAATGCCTGTCTTGATGTAAGACTTGGCTATATCTCACGCGAAGAGGCAGTGAGATTAGTCAACAAATATGATGGAATTCCACCAATGAAAGCCTTAAATGAATTTTTAAAATATACCGGTTTTTCGCGTGAAGAGTTTGATGTTATAGTTGACTCATTTACTAACAAAAAAATTTTTCAAAGAGATGCAAACGGAAAGTTTCTCAAGGATATAGATGGTTCGCTAGTGCGAAAAGAGGAATATATTGTCCGCTAATATCATCATTATAGATTATGGCATGGGGAACTTGCGTTCAGTGCAAAAAGCTTTTGAAAAAGTTGGTTTTAGTGCAACAATCACAAATGAACACTCAATTATAAAAGAGGCATCGCATATTGTTTTACCTGGGGTTGGAGCATTTGGCGATGCTATGCAAAATCTAAACAGTTTGGGATTAGTAGAACTTTTAAATACTCAAATATTAGAGCATAAAAAACTTTTTCTTGGAATCTGCCTCGGTATGCAACTTATCGCTCAAAAAGGTTATGAGTTTGGAGAGCATAACGGACTTGGATGGATAGAAGCAGATGTTAAAAGATTTAAAGACGGTCCTCTAAAAGTACCGCATGTAGGATGGAATAGTGTTGATTTTAACAACCCATCTCCATTATTTAAAGAGATACCAAACCATAGCGACTTCTATTTTGTACACTCCTACTATTTTGATACACCGCCAAAACATGTCATAGGCTACTCTAATTACGGTATAGAGTTTGCTTGTGCCATACAAAAAGAAAATATTTTTGCAACTCAGTTTCACCCCGAAAAAAGCCAAACTTACGGTCTTAAAATAATCAAAAATTTTGCACAAATGACAAAAGAATCAATATGTTAAAACATCGTCTCATCCCATGCGTTTTACTTAAAAATTGGCAGCTTGTTAAGAGCATACAGTTTGGTTCGTTTCGTACTATAGGACATCCAACTGCCACAGTCCGTATCTATAACGCTAGAAATGTTGATGAGCTTATAGTTTTAGACATTGATGCGAGTCTCAACAATGAGCCCATCAACACAGAGATAATTACAGACATGGCAAATGAGTGTTTTATGCCTCTAACTATCGGAGGCGGTATAAAAACCATAGAAGATGTTTATACCGTCTTAGGTGCGGGTGCAGATAAAGTCTGCATAAATTCAGAAGCGATTAAAAATCCCGCTTTTATTAAAGAGATAGCAACCATATTCGGCTCACAGTGTGTAGTTTGCTCTATCGATATAAAAAAAGTAGCCGGCAACTACAGAGTATTTAACAAAAAAGATGGCTTACTTGAGATTGACCCGATAGAGTTGGCTAAAGAGTATGAAAGACAAGGTGCAGGAGAGATTCTGCTCACTTCAGTTGACCATGAAGGAACAACACTTGGATATGACATAGAACTTCTAAAACTCTTCAAAGATACACTTCACATCCCAATTATCATAAATGGAGGCATGGGAAAACCGCAAGATGGGGTTGAGGCATTGCAAAATGGCGCAGATGCACTGGCCGCCGCATATATATTTCATTTTACGCAATACACACCGCAAATGATAAAAGAAGAACTCAAAAAATCAAACTACTCAGTTAGAATATTATAAGGATAAATTATGGATGACATCACACTAAAAGCACTGAAAACTTTTCAAAAAAATTTAGACTATCTTGAGAATAATCACAAGGCGGTTTTTGACAAAATCAATCTTTTAAATCTTCTTATTGAGGAAGGAAGATACATCGAAAAATATGCCCTTGAGCATAAAGAAGAGGGCTATTTTGATATTTTAGAACTTGAGAGTCAAGAGTTTTTATATAAACAAAACAGCCTAGAAGCAGCCAAACGAATGGTTAATATCATAGATTTAAAAAGAGTTGGAGCCGTATTTAAAGGGCAAAAATTTGTTTATGCAACTGATGAGCAGGCAGATGCGATAGATAAAAGCGAACTCTCTTTTCATAACTCTTTATGGGCAACTATAAAAATTATCAACTATGTTTCAAAGTATGCTTCATCAGATACAGAGATGAATCGCGTCCACAAAATCATCTTTTTAGGTGTCGGTCTTGGTCTTCATCTCGAAGGAATCGTTAAAAAGTTAAACCCTCAAGTAGTTTTTATCAAAGAGAAAAATCTTGAAACATTCCGCCTCTCACTTTTTGTTGTTGATTATGAAGAGATTTTTAAAGAGCAATATCTATTTTTATCAATTACGGATGATGAGATTCAAGAGAGAGAAAACTTTTTAGAGTTTTTAAATAAAGGTAATAACTACAACCTTCACATGAAGCACATACCTTTTACTACTGAATATCAGCTAGAACTTCAACGATTCCAAACACATGTTCTATCTCAAAGCTACATAAACTATGGATATAGCGCTATGTTGTTTCGCTTTATAAACTCTCCTCGCTACTTGGCACAAGGTTATCACTTTTTAAATGTTAGCAAGATATATAAAGATAATGTATTTTCAAATAAACCCGTACTTCTTCTTTTTTCCGGACCATCTACTTCAAAAAATCTAGATTGGGTCGTTGCAAATCGTGATCGTTTTATCGTTGTTTCTGCCCTTTCAACATGTAAACTGCTCAATCGTGTAAATATAACCCCCGATGTTGTTATACATATAGATCCGGGTGAAAACAGCTCTTTGCTATTTGAGGGCTTAGATGCAGATAAGTATTTTAAAGGTGCTCAAATAATCCTTGCCTCAAATGTTGATGAGGCGACCCTGCATAAATTTGATCGCTCAAAAGTTCACTTTATAGAGCAAGGCTCTCTCTACAAAAAAGGTTTTGGGCGCCTATCCGCTCCAAGCGTTGGTGAGTATGCCTACGGTCTATCTTTAGTATTTGGTGCAACAAATCTATTTATGTTAGGGGTTGATTTGGCTCTTGATAGTGATACAATGCAAACACACGGTGATTTTCACCCATTTCAAACGACCGGAGAGTATAACGACAAAACTGCATCTCTAGACCCAAACGCATCAATAGACTATGTAAAAGGGAATCTAAAAGAGAGCGTCCCTACTCTCTCAGCTTATAAAATCTCAATCGAACAAGTGGGTATTTTTACCGATATGTTAAAACGCGATTTTCATCATCTCTACAATCTAAGTGACGGTGCCTACCTTGAGGGGCTTAAACCACTAAAGTTTGAAGACTACGAATGGAATACACTTGAGTCACTTGACAAAGAGCTGCTTCATGATGAGCTTGGTGACTTTTTTAAATCCATCGGCTCTGATGATTTTAACGATGAAGACAAAGGACAGATTCGTTATCAGATAAAAGAAGCAAAAAAACTTGAAAAAATTATCAAAGCATATAAAAAAAAGAAGTTTGCAAATGCCGGAATTTATCTAAACTCTCTAGCACAATTTTCTTGGGATATAAGCGACATGGAGTACAAAACAAGATCTGATTTGGCACAGGTATATTATGAGTATTTTTCTATTGTTACAAGCTATATTTTTGATCTCTTCAACACAAAAGAGTTAGCTACTCCAAACAAACATGTAGTACAAATCAATGCTATTTTAATGTCACAGCTACTTAAAATGTCACATCTTTATATTACCAAGCTTGAGAGCTACTTGAGATAAAATCCGCCTGAATATTTTAAAGCTATTTCGTAGTAAAGAGTTAAGTTGTTGTTGATGTGAAGTAAAAAAAGAAGTTTTAAAAAGATGGTACGGGGTTTCCCGCACCATCGTAAAGTAAAGAGAGAATTACTACTGTAACAATCTCATTACATTTTGTTGAACAGCATTAGCTTGACTCATTGCATAACTTCCTGATTGAGCAAGAATGTTAAATTTAGAGAAGTTTGCGCTCTCTTGTGCGAAGTCAACATCACGAATGTTAGACTCAGCCGCTTTAACGTTTACTTGCGTTACAGAAATGTTGTTAATAGTCGAAACAACTTGGTTTTGAGCAGAACCCAAATCTGAACGAATCGTATCAAGATTTGTCATAGCCGCACCTACAGTATCTATAGCCTTCATAGCACCTTTAAGTGTAGTTACATCAATATCTGAGAGATTTGTAAACTCCTCACCGCTCATTGTAACACTATTTGAATCTCCACCGTTTGCTGCAAGTTTTGAACCAAGAGCTAATGTAGCATTTGTTCCTGATTTACCTTTTAGCATGTTAAAGTCTTTAGTAACATATACATCATCAGTTAATGTTATATCTGTTCCTAAAACAGTACCGGCTTTAAGTCCTGAACCTGCACCACCACCAACTTGTGCATCAGTTAAGTCTTGGTTGATAATAGTACCGGCTTTAAGTGTAGTATCTGAAACAAGAAGTGATCCGGCTTTTACAACCATATCTTGGTTAAGTACTACTGCTGCTCTTAATTGAACTTCACCACCAATAGTTGAGTTCTCTTTAAGTGTTGAACCACTACCGATTGTTGAACCTACTTTAAGTTCAGTTACATCTGTAGTTGTTTTATCTCCAGAAATAGTTACGTTGTCACCCATTTTTGAACCAACCGCATATATAGTTCCCGTTAGAAGTGATGTTCCGGCTTTAACTACCATTTCTGTTGAAACTGTAGATGTACCAGTTGTTGTGATATCTTCACCTAATACTGTACCTGCTAAAAGTTTACTACCAGAAGCTACTGCAGCATTTTGATTTTGAATATCTATAGTCATAACCATATCTTTTGAAAGAGTAAGTGATGATGTCAATGTTAAATCGGTAACAAGTGTTGTTCCCGCTTTGTACTGTACATTTGCAACAGTAATATCTTGTTGTAATACCGTACCTGCATCGAATACACTGTTAGAACCAAGAACTGAACCTGCTTTAAGAAGCATATCTGCTGTAAGCGTTACAGTTTCTCTTGTTGTAATTGTTGTTCCAAGAGTCGTTCCATGCTCAATTTTAGAACCTGAACCTATAACAGAACCGACTGCTAAGGTACTATCCTGAGTTGAAGAGAAGAGAGCTTGAGCTTCAGTAGAAGATAATGCAACTCCAACTGTTGAACCTGCTGCCAAAACGGCACCTGAAACAATAACACTACCAATAGCAAGAGTAGAATCTTGAACTGTTGTCATAGTTCCGGTTGTAACCATATCTTCACCAACTGCCGTACCCATAGGTGAGCCAGTTATTTGAAATGTTGACGAGCCAGCTTGAACTACTTCAAGATGTCCAACAGTACTCATTTCATCAGCAGTACTTCCCATAACACCGGCAATATTGCCTGTTACACTTATAGCGCGACCATCCGCTGATGTTAAAGTTATCTTGCCATCTTCAGTTTTAGTTGCAGAAACACCTGTCTCTGTTGATTTACCGTTGATAGCTGTTAGAAGGGCTCCGTTACTATCATTAGCAGACACATTTACAGCACCGACATTTATACCATTAATAGAAAAATCAGCTCCCGTAACGCCTGCTTTAATAGCTGTTCCTGTTGTTGTTGTAACAACCGCTTTTGCAGAGATACCCGTCTCAGCACTATATTTATTCATGATATCAGCAATTTTACCCATACCATTTTCCGGATTATTGTTCATTTGAAGATTAACAGACTCTAGAGTTATCTCTTTACCGCTTGTAGCACTTTTAAGTGTAAATTGGTTTTCGCCAAGTTGAGCAACACTTAACGTTGCACGGCTAGTTTGACCGATTTGACTTGTTTCAGCTGAAGCAATAGAAGCTTTGATAGTCTCATTTGAATTAGAACCCATCTGGAACTCTTTATTTGTAAAAGTACCTGATAAAAGTTTTTGACCGTTAAACGAAGTTGTTTTAGCAATCGTATTTAGGTTTTCTAACAAACGATCTATATCTTTTTGAATAGCCAAACGAGAAGCCGAGTTTTGACCATCAGACGCAGCTTGAACAGCTTTAGTTTTGATAGTATCAAGGATATTTGAGTATTCGCTTAGAGCACCATCAGCAGTTTGGATAAGACCGATAGCATCGTTACCGTTGTTGATAGCTTGACCGAGTGAAGAAGCTTGTGTTTTTAGTGAGTTTGCGATAGCAAGACCAGACGCATCGTCCGCCGCTTTATTGATTCTAAGACCTGAAGATAATTTATTTAATGAATTATCTAAGTTTCTGTTGTTCATTAACGCACTTGCATGTGAACTCATTGCCGCAACGTTTGTATTAATTCTAAATCCCATTTTAAATCCTTTTAGGGTAGAGCCTTTTGCTCTAGTTTAATTTTTATCTAGGCATCCTTGCCTTGATGAGAACTAAATCGACACCGCAAAAAATAACTTTAATTTTTTTAGATATTTTTTTTAAAAGATTCTCAATTTCTTCTATTTATACTTTTTTTGCTACACTTCCAAACTTAAAACAACTATACTATATATATAGGAAATCTATTTGAACTTAATTATCGTCGAATCACCCGCTAAAGCAAAGACTATTAAAAACTTTTTAGGCAAAGAGTATGAGGTTATCGCATCTAAAGGTCATATACGCGACCTTCCAAAAGCTCGTTTTGGAATCACGATAGATGAAAAAAACCATCTCATACCCGCATATAGCGTTGCAAAAGAGAATATGCCTACGGTAAAGCAGATTAAAGATTTGGCAAAAAAGAGTGATACGATATATATCGCGACCGATGAGGATCGCGAAGGTGAAGCAATAGGTTGGCATATAGCTCACGCGATAGATAAAAATCCCGAAGAACTTCCTAGAATCGTATTTCACGAGATAACAAAAACTGCCATAAATAACGCACTGCAAAACGCTCGCAAAATAGATATGAATATGGTAAATGCACAGCAGGCACGCCGCCTGCTTGATCGTGTTGTGGGTTACAAACTCTCTCCGCTTCTTAGTTCAAAAATCCAAAAAGGTCTCTCGGCAGGGCGTGTTCAGTCATCGACTCTAAAACTTGTAGTAGACCGTGAAAGAGAGATAAGAGCGTTTGTTGCGCAAGAGTATTGGACTATCGATACGCTATTTAAAAAAGATATAGAAGCAGCGCTTATCTCTCACAAGGGAGAAAAACTCCAAAAACTCTCCATTGAGAACAAAACTGCGGCAGATGCAATAACTGTAAGCGTAAAAAATGATACATTTGTCATCTCAAGCATCGAAACAAAAGAGAGAAGAAGCGCAACGCCTCCACCGTTTATGACCTCAACTCTTCAGCAAGTCGCTTCAAGCAAACTGGGCTTTACTCCTAAAAAAACTATGATGGTAGCTCAAGTGCTTTATGAGGGTGTAAAAACTCCAAACGGAACAAGCGGTGTGATTACCTATATGAGAACGGACTCACTTAACCTTGCAGCAGAAGCGGTTGATGCCGTTCGCGGTGTTATTGAGAGTAGATTTGGAAAAAAATATCTTCCGTCTGAGCCTAAAGTTTACACCAAAAAAGCAAAGGGAGCGCAAGAGGCGCATGAGGCTATACGCCCTACTACGCTTGACTTTACTCCTGAGATTGCGCAAAGTTTTTTAAAGCCCGATGAGATAAAGCTTTACCGCCTTATCTACGAGAGGTTTATGTCATGCCAGATGAATGATGCCGTTTTTGAGCAGCAAAGTATCATATTTAGCGGAAAAGAGAACGAATACAGAGCAAGCGGGAGAAAACTAATATTTGACGGTTTTTACGCACTCACGGGAGCCGAAGACAAAGATAAACTCTTACCGGCTCTAAAAGAGGGAGAGGGTGCGATTATTCAAAGCGTTAAACCTGAGCAACACTTCACGGAACCACCGGCTCGCTACTCGGAGGCGGCACTTATCAAAAAACTGGAGAGCGAAGGAATCGGGCGACCCTCAACTTACGCTCCGACAATCGCAACTCTTAGCAACAGAACCTATGTAACGATTGAGAAAAAGCAGATTATCCCTACGGATATGGCATTTACGGTAACAGAGATGCTGGAGAAAAATTTTGCAAATATCGTTGATGTAAGTTTTACGGCAAATATGGAAGAGAAGCTTGATGAAGTTGCAGAGGGACAAAATGACTGGCAAAAACTTTTAAGCGACTTCTACTTCCCTTTTGATGAAAAGGTCAAAGAGGGCAAAGAGAGTATAACATCTCTAAAAGTAACCAAACCTCTTGGGCGTGCTTGTCCTAAGTGCGGGGAGGAGCTTCTTCTTCGCTCCGGAAGATTTGGAGAGTTTATAGCGTGCAGCGCATATCCGAAGTGTAAATATACCGAGCAGGTCGAAGGTGAAAAAAAAGAGAGTACCCCATCGGAATCAAGCGGTGAAGTGTGTGAGAAGTGCGGCAAAGATATGGTGCTAAAGAGCGGCAGAAACGGTCAATTTTTAGCATGCAGCGGTTATCCTGAGTGCAAAAATACAAAAAGCATAAATGTTGAGACAAAAGTAAGTCTTACGCCATGTCCTGAGTGCGGAGGAGAGATAAGCCTTAAAAACTCAAGACGCGGTCCGTTTTGGGGATGTGCCGCCTATCCGAAATGTAAATTTATCTCCAAATTTGAACCGACAACCATAAAATGCAAAGAATCCGGTTGCGATGGTGTTTTAGCACAAAGAGTTTACAGAGGCAAAGAGGTTTATGAGTGTATCAAGTGTAAAGCAAAAACTCCTATAGAAGATATAAAGTAAAAAAGCTATGAAGATAGGTATTATCTCAGACACGCACAGAAAGGTTAAAAAAGCTGCCCGTGCGATTGATACTCTCATAAAAGACGGTGCTGAAGTTATCCTTCATGCAGGTGATATTGTAGAACTTGATATTTTAAAACTACTCAAAGATAGCGGTGTAAAATACATAGCCGTCTATGGAAACAACGATGCACATCTGGCAGAATACCACTCTGAGTATCACTTAGTTCAAGAACCTTACTACTTTAGACTTGCAAATACAAACTTTAAACTTATGCATCTGCCGTTTTACTTGATTCCCGATGCAGATGTCATTATATACGGTCATACGCATAAATCAAGCGTAGAGTTTATGAACAACACTCTATTTATAAACTCCGGAGAAGTTTGCGCAAGAAACAAACCTATCTCGGAATGGGCAATGCTGGAGGTAAAAGAGAGTGAGTTTATAGTAACGCTTTATACAAGAACAAATAAAAGTGATAGTATTGAAAAGCAAGAATTTAACTTCAAAAGAGAAGAAAATGAATAACGAGATATTCTTATGCTCGATTTGTAACATAAACAGCGGAACATGCAATGAAGATTGCAAATTTTGTTCTCAAAGCGTTAGATACAAAGCTGACATAGAGCGATACAAGCAAAAAGATATGATGCTTATCCTAGAGGAGGCAAAAACAGCTTATGAGAACGGCGCTTTAGGTTTTTGTCTGGTCACATCCGATAAGGGGTTAAACGATAAAACTCTCTCTCTTGTCTGCAACATTGCAGAGATTTTAACAAAAGAACTGCCAAAACTCAGACTAATCGCATGCAACGGAACGGCAAATATAGAACAACTTTTAATCTTAAAAAAAGCAGGCATAAAAGCATACAACCATAATCTTGAGACTTCAAGAGAGTTTTATGAGCAAATCTGTACGACCCACTCTTGGGATGAGAGATATGAGACGTGTAAAAATGTAAATGAAGCAGGTTTAGTTCTTATAAGCGGCGGTATCTTTGGGCTTGGAGAGAGCCATGAGGACAGAATCTCAATGCTAGAGTCGCTAAAATCCCTAAATCCTACATCCGTTCCGATAAATTTTTACCATCATAACAAAGCCCTAGAACTGCAGCCTAATCCTCTCACGATTGATGAAGCTTTAGAACTTATACGATTAACAAGAGACATCATTGCCGATGCACAGAGAATAATGGTTGCAGGCGGAAGAGAACTGATGTTTGGGCAGAGACAAAAAGAGATTTTTTCTCACGGTGCAAACTCGATTGTTATAGGAAATTACCTTACAACAAGCGGGCGCGCAATAAGCCAAGATTTGGAGATGTTAAAATCTTTAAATCTCGGGATTGCGAAGGGTGTATAGGTTGAATAATGAGTAGCTCTATACTTTTTATCGGAATAGCTTTTTTACTTGTAATATCTCCTGTTTTTTCAAAAATCACAAAGCTTCCGATAGTCGTAGTAGAGATTTTACTTGGTTCATTAGCCGTATGGTTTGGATTTTTAGATACAAACAATGAGATTTTTAAATATTTAGCAAAGATAGGGTTTTTCTATCTAATGTTTTTAGCCGGACTTGAGATAAACCTAAAAAACTTTGTTGCACAAAGAGGAAAACTTCTAAAGAGCGCCATTGTCTACTTTATAACCCTCTACTCACTCTCTATCGGCATATACATACTTTTTGATTTAAACCCCGTCTACATAGTTATCATCCCTATCGTATCTCTTGGAATGATTATGGCTCTTATCAATGAGTACGGCAAAAAATACAAATGGCTTGAAATCGTTCTCATTGTAGGCGTAATAGGTGAGATAATCAGTATATCCGCCATCGTTATCTATGAGTCATACATACATAACGGTATAGGTTTTGAGCTCTTTAAAAATATATCCATCTTTTTTATAGTGCTGTTTCTCATCTACCACTCTTTCAAACTTTTAAATATTTTATTTTGGTGGTTCCCTGAATTAAAAACGCTCATTATGCCCGAAGACGACTCTAAAGTTGAGAGTGTAAGAATCAGTGCCGCACTATTTATAGTACTTATCGCCATCATGGAAATACTCCATATTGACAAGGTTTTGGGCGCTTTTTTTGCCGGTATCTATATAGCTAACTTTTTTGAGCATAAAAAAGATTTGCCTCATACACTGCACAAAGTCGGATTTGGCTTTTTAGTTCCCGTATTTTTTATCTATGTCGGAACAACGATGGACTTAAATCTAATCTTTAGCACCGAAATTCTCTACCATGCACTGCTTATTTTAAGTGCTTTAGTTTTTGTAAGAGTTGTCAGCTCCTATCTTGCATACAGCTCACATCTTAATCCTGTTGAAACATTTCTACTAGCACTCGGGGACTCGATGCCGCTGACATTTATAATTGCTATTGCAACCATAGCCCATGAAGCAACACTTATATCAAAAAATGAGTATCTATCACTCATAGTAGCAGGTATGCTCTCGGGCGTAATCATCATGAGTTTACTGAAATTTTTGATCTCTTACATATATAAAACAAAAGTTGAGTAGATAAAATGAAAAAATTAGCCTTACTTGTTCTACTTGTTTCTCTTGCATTTTGTGAGGGATATAAAGATTTTGCCAAAGAGATGGGGTATGAGACAAAATACGAAACGGCACTAGAGAGAGCAAAAAAAGAGAATAAAAATCTTATGGTTTTGATGGTAACCGACTACTGTCCTTGGTGCAGTAAGTTTGAAAAAAAGACGCTGAGCGACAAAACCGTAGATAGTACGATTAAATCCAAATACATCCCTCTTATCCTAAATAAATCAAAGAGCGATTTCCCAAAATATCTAAATGCCCCGATGGTTCCGGCGGTCTTTTTTGTAAAACCGAATGAACAGAAAACATTTTACGAGAATATCGGCTTTACCGATAAAGCCGAATTTTTAAATCTTTTAGAGCAGTTGGAGTAAAAAATTCTCTAATTATTTTTCTGAATATAACAAGCGATGGCGTATCCGTGATTTAGTCCAAGAGCTATGCTTCCGCCGGACTCCTGCGTTATATCTCCTGCTACAAAAAGCCCTTTGATATTTGTCTCATAATTTTCATTGTGTACGGGTTTGCCGTCAAGTTCATGTATGCCCGAGTTTGCCAAAAATGCGCTTGGAGTCGTTCCGCCAATTGCATAGATAACTCTATCAAATGTTTGCGATTCTCGCTCGCTAAAAATCACTCTCACTCTGCCATCCTCATCCTCTAGTGAGTCTATATCTACTCCCAACATTGCTTCTACTTCTTTATGCGCTATCGCATTTGCTATATCATTTTGATTTGTCGGATTTGCCCGTCTGAAACTCTCTCTTCTATAACAAATTGTAACCTCATTTTTTGTACTCAAATCAACCGCATACTCAATTGCGCTATCTCCGCCGCCTACTACTAAAATTTTCTCATCTCCGACGCAACTATCAAGTGTAAAGGCGACTCTCTTTTTAATCTCTAAAGGTATCTTGTAGTCAGGTTTATTCGGTTTTCCCATTCTGCCGATAGTTACAACCACATATTTTGCGCTTATGCTTCCGCCTGCTACAAAAACTTCAAAATATCCGTCTCTTTTTTTTATACTTTGAACTTCCGTATGTGTTTTAAGTTCGACGGAGTGGTTTGTCAAAATCTCATCAAAAAAGTCCAAAGTCGTCTCTTTTGTTCCGTCTACAAAGTAGATTCTGCCGTCAAGCTCAACTTTTTGACCCTTCCAATCTTTATCGACTCTCTTGTTATCTTTATAATATTTGCGTATCGTAGAGTTGTGGTTTTGGTCTTTTTCCAGTAAAACAATATCTCTAATCCCTTGCAGGTAACTCTCCACCGCCGTTGCAATCCCAGCCGGTCCGGCACCTATGATTGCAAGATTATACATATGACTCATAACTATTCCTTATCGCTTAATAGATGTATAATAACATAACAAAAAAACAATCTAAATATATTTTGTACTATAATTTCAAAATTAAATCTCTTTTTTTGGAAAATCACATTATGAATCTTTTTAACCATGCCTCGTATTGACAACAAAACATTCTATTCGACTGCTATAGAAAAATACGGCATAACGGCTAAGGGTGTAAACTGGCACTCAAAAGAGTCTCAAAAAATGAGATTTGATATTATTTTAGAGATGTTGCCCAAAGATATGAGCAAACATAGCATTGCCGATGCCGGATGCGGATTTGGCGATTTGTATCTCTATATGTTAAAAAAGAAAAGAGCGCCAAAAGAGTACATCGGTATAGATTCTCTTGAAGAGATGTACGCAATTGCCTTAAACAACACAGGTTGCGAGATAGTAGTCGCAGATATTTGCACCGATAAACTTCCGTCTGCCGACTTTTATATCTGCAGCGGCGCTATGAATGTTTTAGAGGATTTTGAGACACATCTTTTCGTGCGAAACTGCTTCTCATCATGCAGAGTCGGTTTTATATTTAATGTTCTTCACGGCGAAAAAGAGAGCGAAACTTATAACTATCTCACAACCGAACAGATAGATAAGATGGCAAGTGATTTGGGTGTTAAAGAGGTTATTTTTAGAGATGACTATATGCAAGACGATATAACCGTTATGTTTTTAAAAGAAGTGCTCTAGTGTGTGCGATTTTTGGGATTTTAGGTGAGTATGATGAGAGTTTAGCCAAAAAAGCTCTTGGCACGCTTGCCCATAGAGGACCCGATTTTTGCGGAGTCGTACAAAGAAAAAATCTCTTTTTTGCACACCAAAGACTAAGCATTACCGATACCCATTCACACTCTAACCAACCGCTTTTGCATGAAAAGATTCTACTCTCGTTTAACGGAGAGATATACAACTTTAAAGAGTTAAAACAAGAGTTAGCAGGCGAGTTTAACTTTAAAACCATGAGTGAGGGCGAGGTAATCATAGCAGCCTATCTAAAGTGGGGAGTAGAGTTTGTAACACATTTACGCGGTATGTTTGCCATCGCACTTTTGGATGATGAAACACTCTACCTTTTTCGCGATAGACTCGGTAAAAAACCGCTCTTTTTTACGCATGACAAAGCCTTTGTTTTTGCTTCCGAGATAAAAGCCCTCATACCTTTTTTACAAAAAGTAGAGATGGAGAGCGACGCACTTCTTAGCTACTTATCATTTTTGGCTCCGACTCCGCCATTTACTTTTTTTAAAAAAATAAAAAAATTGGCTGCGGGAGAGTACCTTACCTTTAAAGAGGGGCATATTGAAATAAAACGATATTTTGACCTGCTTGATGCAAAACCAAACCTCATTACCGACAAAGACGAAGCAGTCTTTTTACTGCAAAAGCGACTTGAAGAATCCATAAATATAAGACTTCACTCTGCCGTACCGATGGCATCTCTGCTCTCAGGCGGGATTGACAGTGCGACCATAAATGCGTATGCTCTAAAGGGCGGAGTCAATCTGCAAACCTACACTTTGGGATACAAAAATTTTGCAAAGTACGATGAAAGGCAAAATGCAAGAGAGAGTGCAGAGCTTTTAGGAGTAAAAAACCAAGAGGTTGAGATTTTGCAAAGTGAATTTTTAGATGCACTTGATAAAACCCTTGATGCGCTTGATGAGCCGCTAAACGACCCTGCCGCAGTTCCTCTTTATTTGCTCTTTGAGAGAATAAAAAAAGACGGCTATAAAGTAGTTTTAAGCGGTGAGGGAAGCGATGAACTCTTTTTGGGATATAGACAATATTTTGAGTTTTTAGATATCCAAAATCTCTCAAAACTTAAAAACAAGAACTGGTTAAGCGGTTATTTTCACTCGAATTTCTCCATGAACAGAGAGTGGGAGCGATACAAAAGAGTTTTTGATGAAACCCTGCTCTTTAGAACAAGCGGCGAAAATTTTACGGATTTGCAAAAAAATGTCGCCATGAGAAGAAATGTAAGAGATAACGAGTCGCTCAAGTATTTAAAAAATTACAGAGATAGGTTTGAGGCTTCTTCGCATACGGATGAGAGTATCTGGTACAGCTACATCGACTTACATCTTTTTCAAGCTGAGCATTTCTTGAGCAAACTCGACCGTGTGAGTATGGCTCACGGTATCGAGTCACGCACTCCGTTTTTAGACCATAAACTGGTATCGCTCGTCTTTAGCATAGACCCAAAACTTCGTTACGAGGATGGAGTTACAAAATCACTTCTAAAGTCGGTTGTAGCTCCGCTTGTAGATAAAAAAATACTATCACGCAGAAAAAAAGGGTTTTCAAACCCGTATATGGAGTACATCATAGAGAGTGGAAAAATCACTCTCATAAAAGAGGTAAATGAGCAAACAGGCATATTTAAAAGAGAGATTTTGGATGAACATATACAAAAAGCCTCATCAGGAGGCTTCAAGCAACATATTTGGGGCTTATATGTTTTGAGTGTTTGGATTAAAAAATATCTGTTATGACTACTCTTCAACTTTAAGTGAGCTAAGCGGAAGAAACTGCGAACTCTCAGGGTCATAATACTCTATCTCACCGCTCTCTATATCATAAACCCAGCCGTGAATCGCTATTTCTCCGTTATCAACCCTCTTTTTAACAGACGGGTAAGTTAAAAGATTTTCTAGTTGAGATATAACGGATAGTTTTTCCGTAAGACGATATAAAGCTTCTTTATCTGCATGCAGACCCAAAGCTAAAATTGCTTGTGATTTTGCACTTTCACCAAGTGTGAGCCATGTTTTAGTATGAACAAGTTCCGGATTACTTGCACAGCTTTTAGTATGGATAGCTTCTATCGCACCGCATTTTGTGTGTCCACAAACGATTATATTTTTTACCTCTAAAACGCTAACTGCATACTCGATAGCAGAAGCCGTTGAGTGAAAATCTTCATCCGGTTTATAAGGTGCGACAAAATTGCCGACATTTCTTACGACAAACAGATCACCCGGAGCACTTCTGGTAATTAAGTTTGGCAATACCCTAGAGTCTGAACAACCTATATAGAGTGCTTTTGGAGTTTGACCCTTCTGTGCAAGTTGCAAAAACTCTTTTTCGTAAGCCTTAAAGTAACTCTTTTGAAAGAGTTCATTTCCTAAAATCATATCATTGTAAGTCATATATAAGCCTTTTAGAGAGTTTTTAGTCCGAAATTATATCCAAAACAAATAACATACAAGATGCTTAAACTATTTTTCTCGCAGTTAAAAAGAGATAATCCTTCCCCGTAACTACCACTCTGTACTTCTTTTGCTGCAGATATTTCTTGCAAAAATGTATATCTTTTAGAACCAAACTAAGCTCGCTGAAGCTATAATTCGGAGCTTTTGCGCCGTAAACCATCTCACTATCAATCCATCTGCAGTTTGGAAAACCAAGTATAATAGCTCCGCCGCTCTCTAAGTAATTTTGATATATAGACATAAACGCAGCGTTAAAGTTTATATTTGAACTTTGAAGTGTTCCTATGGAGATAATAAGGTCAAATTTCCCCAAATTCAAATCTTCAAGCTCATTTATATCGTGACAAATAAACTCTACATTTTTATCCGCTAAAAAATCTTTTTTTGCATACTCTATTGCGGAAGCTGAGTAGTCAATCCCGACAAATTCTATACTCTTAAACTCTTCGCCATCAAGCATCTCTTTTATAACCCTAAACTCATCTCCGCGATTTACGCCAAGGTTTAAAACTCTTTTTTTGCTCTTAACGACTATAAACTCCAGTGCTTTTTGATAATGGTATAAAAAGCTAAACTGCTTTGTTTTATCAATCGTAAAAAACTCACTCTCTACGCCGTACTTTTCACTGCTTTTATCTTCGCTCTCATGAAAAGAACTCTCAAAACTGAGTTTTTGAAATCTTAAAATCGTAGTCGTTTCATCTTTTTTTATCGGAGTTAAAAGTTTCATAAAAAAAAGCTGTGCCAAATTGACAAAAGCTTTATAACCGAAACTCTCTATGTCGGAGTCCAAGAGTTCAACCGTAGCGATTTCGCCACCTTTTATATCTATATTTTCAAAGCACTCGATTATCTCTCTTGAGCTTTTTTTCTTTAAATCAATAACCATTATTTATTCAACGGTATTGTAAGAGCGGTCACCGGCATCTCCAAGCCCGGGGATTATAAATTTGTCGCTGTTTAGCCGCTCATCAATCTGCGCGATGTAAATATCCACTTCAGGATATGCCGCGCTTACCTTTTCTAAGCCCTCAGGCGAGCCTATAATATTTAGCGTAATTATCTTTAGCGGAGCTCTGCCCTTGATAAGTTCTATCGCATCCATCATTGAACCGCCCGTTGCTACCATCGGATCAACCAAGATGATAGTTTTTCCCTTACAATCAGGCAATCTGTCATAGTAGAGAACACTTTTATGAGTAACTTCATCCCTCTTCATAGCCAAAAATCCTGCCGTTGCGTCAGGCAGAAGATCTATGGCACTATCTAACATAGGCATACCGGCTCTTAGCACCGTTGCCACAATAATATTTGTTTCATCAATAGCACCGAAACTCTGCTCACCTTTCCATGTCGTTATGCTCTTCTGTACTAACTCAAACTCTTTTAACGCCTCATAAACAAGCTGTTTTGTAAGTTCTGCGATTGTGTGTCTAAAGCGAATAGCATCACTTTTTTGATCTCTTAGATGTGTAATCAAACTCTTTGTAACCGGATTTGAAAGTTCATAAATCACTGTTTTTTCCCTTGTAAAATGAAATAAGCTTTTGTTAAATTGTACTCTATTTTTTCAACAACTTTTATATTTTTATTGAGAAAGTCAAAACTTGTACCTTTGGTATGTAGAGGGATTTTTAAATACTTTTTAATCAAACTCTTTTATCAAATCAATAAGTATATTTTCATTAATGCTCTGTATTTGTGATTTATCGTAGATAGTGAGCAGATATACAATCTCATCTACTTTCAAATAGTAGTAAATTCTATAACCTGCACTTTTGCCTTTGTTTTTATTGCTATTTGATAATCTAATTTTAAAGAGGTTGATTTTTATATTTGTAGCGGTTGCGTGGTACTCTTCAAAATTATTGACAAAATTTTCTAAATCACTTTTAAAAAGATTAAACTTTTTTGATAGTTGCTTAGATTGTTTGTCAAAGAGTGAAGATGTATCAAAGTTCACTAAATAACTTTTGAATAGAATTGGTTTTGCCTTGCTTCACTTCATTCATTGCTTGTTTTATCTCATCAGCAATTTGATACTCTTTTTTATACAAGATTTTATTTAGTGCAACTTTCAACTCATCTTGAACATTAATACCTTTTTTAACTATCTCATTATATAAACTATCTTCAACTTGAAACTGTATAGTTTGCATAAAAATCCCCCTGATATAAACTTTATAAAATTATAGCATTGTTAGTTCAATATCATCTAAGTAAATGTTTTTTATTTATCCGATAAAGAAGTGAAGCTATAACCAGCACCACTTAAAACTCTAATATTCACTTTTGTTTTTATAGTAATCATTGAGATTGCCGCGCTTCGCTCGCAATGACAAGTGCGGCAATCTAAAAACATAATTATACCATTCAAAAGTTATTGCATAATTTAGATGTATTTTTCCGCTTGATATATTATTTGTGTTTTTCTCAACACCTCCTCACTCTGCCTTGCTATCTCTAGCTCCTCATCTGTTTTTATAACAAAAACTTTTATTTTGCTTGACTTTTTTGATATTAGAAGGGCATTTTGTCTATTTGCCTCTTCATCAAGTTCTACTCCTAATACCTCTAAATTTTGTAAGATTTTTGCTCTTAGAGTATGTGAATTTTCGCCTATTCCTGCCGTAAATACTAACGCATCTACGCTTCCAAGCAGAGCCATATAAGAGCCTATATATTTTTTAACTCTTCGCACCATCATTTCGATAGCCGTTTTGGAGAGTTCATCATCTCTTTTTTCTATCTCTCTTAAATCAATACTCCCGCAAACCCCTAAAAGTCCGGAGCGTTTATTTAAAAGAGCATCGACATCGTCTACGCCAAAGCCCGCCTCTCTTTGAAGATAGAGTGTTATAGCAGGATCGATATCTCCGCATCTTGTTCCCATCATAAGCCCCTCAAGCGGAGTAAAACCCATAGATGTATCTACGCTTATGCCGTTTTGTATGGCACATGCGCTAGAGCCGTTTCCAAGATGAAGCGTTATCATATTTAGCTCTTTTGGACTTTTTTTCATCTCCTTTGCCGCCTCTTTCATAACATAGGAGTGAGATGTTCCGTGAAAGCCGTATCTTCTGATTTTGTGCTTTTCATACACCTCATAAGGCAACGCGTAAAGATACGCCTCTTTTGGCATGGTTGAGTGAAATGCGGTATCAAAAACTGCTATTTGAGGCACATTCGGAGCTTTTTTTCTGCTAATTAAAATCCCCTCCAAATTTGCTCCGTTATGAAGCGGTGCGAGCAAAATCAGCTCTTTTATCTTCTCTATAACCGCATCATCTATTAAAACGGCACTCTTAAAACTCTCTCCGCCGTGCACGACTCTATGGGCTATTGCATCAAGTTCGCTGAAATGCTCTACGATGTGATGCTCCCTCAAGAGCGTATTTATGAGCTTTAAACCATCATGATGTGTTTTTACGGCAGTCGTAATCTCTCTCTTTTTATCACCGTACTCAAATATGCTTTTTGAGCCTGTTTCGCCTATTTTTTCAACCAAAGCATGTGCCAAAATCTCACCCTCTGGCATAGAAAAAAGTTGAAATTTTATAGAAGAGCTTCCCGAGTTTATAACTGCGATTTTCATTTTTGCCCCGCTTGAATTGCCGTGATTAAAATCGTATTTACGATATCGGAAACACTGCATCCGCGACTGAGATCATTTACGGGTTTTTTCAGCCCTTGTAAAATCGGTCCTATGGCTATGGCACCGCTTGAGCGTTGAACAGCCTTGTAAGTGTTGTTCCCCGTATTTAAATCCGGAAATATAAAGACGGTAGCTTCCCCCGCTACTTTTGAGTTTGGAAGTTTTATCATCGCCACCTCTTTATCAATCGCCGCATCGTACTGGATAGGACCTTCTATCTCCAAGTCAGGGCGGATAGATTTTACGATTTGCGTAGCCTCTCTTACTTTTTCTACATCCTCTCCGCTTCCGCTTTCTCCCGTTGAGTATGAGAGCATCGCCACTTTTGGTTCAATCCCAAAAGCAAGTGCGGTTTTTGCACAAGAGAGTGCTATTTGAGCGAGTTCGGCGGCATTTGGATTTTGGTTAAGCGCGCAATCGCCGTAAACCAAAACTTTTGTCTTTAAGCACATAAAAAAGAGACTTGAAACTAGACTAACATCTGAAGTGGTTTTTATGATTTGAAGAGCCGGTCTTATGGTATCTGCAGTCGCGTGAATTGCACCGCTTACCATAGCATCGGCATATCCCAAATGCACCATCATCGTTGCAAAATAGTTTAGATGTGTCATTGCATCTTTGGCATTTTGAAGAGTAAGTCCTTTTGCTTTTCTCATCTCGTAAAAAAGGTGCGAAAACTCCTCCCTAAGATTTGATTTATTAGGGTCGATGATAGTAGCTTTGCTTAAATCAAGCCCAAATCTTTGATAATTTTCTCTTATCTCATCTTCGTCTCCCAAAAGTATGATATCCGCTACATCACGGCGAAGAATTATCTCAACCGCTCTTAAAATTCTCTCGTCGGTGCCCTCCGGCAAAACTATCTTTTTTCTATTTTGACGCGCTGTCTCAAAGAGTTTATACTCAAACATCATAGGAGTCATAACTTCGCTTTTTTGCGTCTGTATCTTTGCTTCTATGGCTTTTATATCTACGCTTGAGTTAAAAAGTCCAAGTGCTAAAGCTATTTTCCTCTCACTGCTTACTCTTAGTTTTGAGTAGATATGAGATAATTTTTTTACAGTTTCATAGGTATCCGTATGTACCGATAAGATAGGAATATTGTAGTTTTTTAGCCCCGATATTATCTTTTGTATATTTGGATGGAGCCGAATGTTAGACACAAAGAGAATTCCGCTTATTTTTGGATACTGATTTGAGTAAAACGCACCGATAATTCCTAATACGATATCCGACCTGTCCGCCGAAACTATAACCAAATCATCCTCTTGTATCCGGTCTAAAAAGTTATCAACGCCGAGTGCCGCTATTTTAAAACCTCTTACGATTCTAGTATTGTAGTTTTCAAATATGAGTTCCGTTTTAGCATCAAGCACCTCTATGACATCCTCAATCGTAGGTATATCCAACTCTTTTATCTCTTTTAAAATATAAATATTTGAGTCGTCACCCTCTAGCTTTTGTTTGAGTTCAAGGTACTCTTTATCATCAAATCTGCTTACAAATGTAGCAAAACGGGAACAGTCATGAGCCGATAAATTTTCATTCTCTATCAATATATTTTCGTAAATATCCTGTACTGATTTATCTTTTGCATTTATAATGTTTATGATTGACGAACCGAAATTTTGCGCAAGAAGCATATTTAAATCATAATCTATCGTAGGTGTCAAAAATGCCCTCCGAATCCCCTCGCAAAGAACAAAGTCATAATTCTCTTCGAGCTTTTTAAACTTCTCAATTAGCTCATTTATAAGCTCATCCGTGCGCTTTGAAGCAATCATACCCTCAACATAATCTATATCAAAACCGTAAGCATCTTCATAATTCACATCAAGGTTATATCTCTTTGAAATAAAATCAATATCTTTGTCGCGAATATTTTTTGAAAGAATTATAGGACGAAAAAAAGCAACTCTGTGCAAGTTTCTCTTTAGCACTTCCATCATTCCCATAGATACAAAAAGAGTACCGACATTTTTCTCTTGCGCGGATATATAGAGCGATTTTATTTTCATGTTTGCACCTAAAAATCAATATGTTAAATAGTAGGATTTTTTTTGTTAAAAGCGGCTGTAATGATAAATATAGCGGAGTTTAACTTTTAGGCTTATCGTTTTGTAAGTAGCAACTTTTTAAGTCCACCATTAACAAATATGGTATATAATCCAAGGAAAAGCAGTAGCAATGGAACCGGAATTAATTATCAAATCCATTATGGGATTGGTTGCAATCTTGGCGGTGTTAATCTTTTTTCTATTTTTTGAGTCAGGCAGAAGGTCTAAAGCTCAAAAAAAACTAGACGACGATAATGCAGTAGAAGAGATAAAGCCGGATTTAATCTCTTTAAAAAATATTATAAAAAATAAAAAAACAGACGAAAAAAGACTCGGTGAAACGCTTGATCTTATTATAAAATATTATGGAGTCATCGATAAAAAAGCAGGTATTAGACCTCATCCAAATTTTGATATTTATGCAGATATACTCTCTACTATATGCAAACATCCAAATACAAATAAAAATATAATAATAAAGTTCGACAGAGAGTTGGAAAAGTTAAATACTGAGTATAAAAAAGAGATAAACGAAGCCATAGCAAGAGGTCTAAACTCTAGAGGAACCTAGAGTTTTTAGAGGCATCTTTAGATAATTTCCGTTACATACCCTTGAACTATATGAATATCTCTGTTTTTTAATTTTTCCAATGTTTCGATATCCATAACGCCGACGGCTATAAGCGAGATGCCTACGGTATCCGTGATAAGTCTTAGAGCCGAGAGAGATTGATCACTTTGAGTTAGAAAATAGCTGCCTTCACCTTTTATATAAACAGGTCTTACATCTTGTAAATATTGATAATCACCGCTCTCTCCGATAAACTCAAATATACCGACTTGGATATTGAATCTTCTAAAGAGTTCTATATACTCTCTAATGTTTTTCGAATCTTGACGAACGAGTTTATCAGGCAGTTCTATAATCAATTTAAAAGGCAGCATCGACGCATTTGCACGAAGAAGTTCGCTTAGATTGTGATATGTACCCGCATCTTCTAAATACTCATGCGGTAATCTAAGAGAGTAGGTTGAAGCGCCAAGAAGCATGCTGGAATTTTTAAAGAGCATGGTAACGGCTTTTTTATAAACATTGCTGCACAATCCCGATTGGATTGCCGGAGCCATAAATTGAGCATACGAATAAGATGTGTGTTTGTCTAAATCAAGATGTATGCTTAGAACATTATGGGCAAGTTTTTTAGCTTTCGTATCTATAACGCTCCATGAAACAAAGCTAAATCTATTTTTTTCAATAGCTTTATTTATAATAAGCTTCCAAGCCTCTTTACCCATTACTTCAACGGCACTCTCTGCTTTTTCAATATGTATATGATCGTTTTCATGGTTGAATTTTGCAATAACAAGTGCATTGTCGGAGTGTGCAAACAGTTCGGCTATACTATTTTTATGATTATACTCATAAATTCCTATGGAGATAATCGTTTCGTTTAAGTCAAGCCCTGCTTCATCAATAACGCTTTTGCATGAGTTTTGTATGCTTTTTGCCAATATTAAAGCATCTTCGCCAAAGCAGTTAGGCAATATAAGTGAAAATTCAGTACCATTCATTCTTGCAATAATTGAATCTTTAATATTTTTAGTATGAGTTTTAAAAATATTTGCGATATCTACAAAGAGTTTATCAACATTTTGATGACCGATTTTATCATTTGCCTCAATCATTCCGCTAACGGCTACAAGCATATTTGAACCGCCCTCATAAGAGGCATCTACTTTTAAATAAGCCGGAAGTCTGTCTATGAGGTACTTACGATTTTTAAGCTGCGTATTTTGGTCTATATACTCTAGCTCTTTTTGTGCTTTTAACTCCTCGTTTCCTTTGTCAAACATAGCTTTGACTTTTGCAACCATGTTGTTCATTCCCAAAACGACATCCGCCAACTCTTTGGTATAAGGAATATTTCGTTGGATAATAAACTCGTTTCTCGTAATTGCCGCAGCTTGTTTTTGCACCTCTTTTAAAGGTATTAAAACAGCATGCAACAGTAAGTTAAGAGTAGTCAAACCGGTAGCAGCGATAACGGCAAAAGAGATAAGCAGGTCTATAAAAATAGCATAAAGCTGTTTGTACGCATAAGTCGTGTCGCTTTGTACATGCAGTATTCCGACTTGATTCCACCCTGCAGAGACATTTGCGTATGCAGTCGGTGCTTTCAGGTCTATTAGCTCTTTAAACCATTTTGGAATTGTTTTGGCATCGCTCTCGCTTTTTCTATCATAAAGAGTGTTTTTGTCAACATCAACGAGAGTAATATAGCGGTAGTTTCCGCTATCAAAATTTGCGTTCATCATTGTCGACATAATGGAGACATCGCCGTTTGCATTTCCCATCGAGAGGCTTAGGGAAGTTGCCGTATTTTTGGCATCTTCGTAAAGTCTATCTTGAACGCCTTTGTTCGCACTTTGAAAGTTTAAAACCAAAACCGTCGACAATATAATTAATAAAAATAGTGATAACAATAAAGCCGTCTGTTTGTAGAGTGTCATATTTTTTTCCTTTGCATATTGAGCTTTAGTTCATCCCACTTTTTGTGAGATTTTTCATTCCCTTTACCGGCTTCATCAAGTATATCGCCGTTGAAATTATAAATCGGGGTTAAATCTTTCCTCTGTGACGCCGGAAATATTTTGCGGTTATAGTTGTCTAAAATAAGCGGTTCGCTTTTGGGTGTTTCAAAGTAGGTTAGAACCATGTGCGGTTCATCAAATTTTGTGGAATGAACATATGTAAAAAATAGTTTTTTGTAGTCAACGCCGAGATATTTTAGAGCAAAATATTTGCTTATCACATAATCTTCGCAATCTCCCATATCGTTACCCAAAAATTCCCACGGCGTAGCCCAATAATCTTTTTTACCGTAAACTTTCATATCCGAAGCGTATCTGACTTCATTAAAAAAATTATTTACCGCTTCTAGTTTTTCTAAATCACTCTTGCCTTTTACAGAATCAAGGGTTTGCTGAAGAGCAAGAAATCTTTTTTTTGCAAGTATTTTGTACTTCTCACCGATTTCATTTAATAGCGACTCGCTTACATAAGGCTCATCCGCCCATGTGATATTCGTAAAAAATAGTGATAATAATATAAGCACTTTTATTTTCAGCATAGCAATAATTATATCAAAAAAATCTGACTTTACTGCTGCCTTTTATTAAAACCAGATGTCCCGTGTTTGTTGCTTGGCTTAAAATTATCGGCATAAGGCATAAGGTAGTTTGGAACTACTCTGCCCTCCAGCCTCATCATATCCTCAAGCATATTTTTTGCAACAAACTTAGCATCTATTTTTTTAACTTCGCAAAGATATCCAAAGAGCAGCTCGCCTAGTCTTTGAAGCGAGATTTGCCACGTAGAATCGGTCTTTGTATAAATCCATAAACTAAAATTATAAAAATTCTCAAATACGCTCTCATCTTGCCAAATCAGCTTTATGCTCTCTTTAAAGTTACCGCTGTTGTAAGTAAGATCCCAAAACCTTGAAAATCTTTTCATAGTTTGAATCTCAAAAAACGAGAGTTGTGAAGTTTGCAAAACATCATATGGAGGGATATCGCTATAAATCATGCCGTGTTCTATGTCGTGACGGTTTATATAGGTTCCCGAGAGTTTTTTCAGTATACCGATTTGTATCTCACAACTGCTTAAACTCACAAGTTCATCGAGATTTGCTCCAAAACTTTTTATGGACTCACCAGGTAAGCCGACTATGAGATCAAGATGTATGTGGGCGTTTGTCTCATTTTCCAAAAAACGGATATTTTCTTTGATTTTATCTAGCTTTAGAGGTCTTGAGATGTTGTTTGCGATAGTCGGATTTAGGGTTTGTATACCGATTTCAAGCTGCAGTGCACCGTGGGGAAATTTAGTAATTTTTTCTTTTAATGATTCCGGAAAATGGTCGGGCACGACCTCAAAATGTGCAAAATAAGGAGGTTCTTTTGCTAAAAAGAAGTCAAGCAGGATATTTGCTGTTTTTATATTTAAGTTAAAAGTTCTATCTATAAACTTAAAATTTCTAGCCCCGCGAAGCCAGAGAAGTTCAAGCTCTCTTAAAAAAAGTTCTATGTCAAACGCTCTTACCTTTTCATCCATAGATGAGAGGCAAAATTCGCACTCAAAAGGACAGCCTCTTGAGGCTTCGACATAGATGTAGCGGTTTTTTATATCGTCATCCGTGTAGAATCTATACGGAAGTTCGATGTTTTTGAGTGAGGGCATACTCATCTTTATAATTCTGCTAGTCGGTTTGTCATCAAAAATATCACGGCAGAGTCCATAAAAAGCCTCATCTCCCTCGCCCTGAATAATAAAATCGGCGTTATCCAAATTTACCCTAAAAGGCTCATGCGATACTTCGGGACCGCCAAGAACTATTTTTGTGTTTGGAGAGATTTTTTTTATAATGTGGATAAGTTCGCTAACTTGTGAGACATTCCATATATAAACACCGATGCCGATGATTTGCGGTGAGTGGATAAGTAGTTTTTCAGCTATGGTTTGGATGGCGTCATTGATGCTAAACTCTATGATTCTTGCGTCATTTTGCAACTCTTTTAAGTTTGCATAGAGATATCTAAGAGCTATGGAAGTGTGTGTAAATCTTGAATTTAGAGTCGTTAAAATGATTTTCATAACGGAAGTTTAACATAATTATCCAGCCCAAAAGGGGAGAAGGAGTGGATAATTAAAATAATTTATAGGTTATATCCATCTCAAGTACGAAAGGGGTTAAACATATTTGAGATGTAAAATTGTATTAATTATAAGTAAATAGTAAGTAAATAATTATTTTTTACTATTTTTCCTAAACTCTTCAACCATATCGTCTAATTTTTTAAATAATATGCTAGATGCATTTTCCATTTCGTTAAAGTTTTCAAAAATAATTTTTGGATGATCTGATTTTAACACGGTGCCGTTTTTTACAAACTCTTGATTTTTTAAAACCGAATCATGAACTTTGGCATGCACGCTATCTAGTTCTACAAATGATTTCGTATGTCCGAATTTATCTTTGCCGACGCCTAAATACCATTTGCCCATACGGCAATTTTTATGGTCTACAAACGCTTTATCCGCATTAAAACTTAACACCGACGAGTAAGCCGTTGATTTGTATATGATATGGTCTACTTTTACCAGTGTCGTAAAGAGCTGGTTGTTCATTGTAACAGAGATTTCCGATGATTTATTTGCATTTGAGTTTAACTCTTCAAATGTTTTTTGAAAATTATGTATAACGTTGTTTGACTCCTCTGCAATCTCAGAGATATTATCCGAGCTGCTTCTCATCTCATTAGCCTCTTGCTGAAGAGTAGATATAGTTATCTCTATCTCTTGTGTTGCTTTTTGAGTGCGTTCCGCAAGTTTTCTTACTTCATCGGCAACAACTGCAAATCCTCTGCCGTGTTCTCCGGCGCGTGCCGCTTCGATAGCGGCATTAAGTGCTAGCAGATTTGTCTGATCCGCTATATCTTTGATAAGTCCTACAACATTCGAGATATCACGGGATCTCTGCTCAAGATTTATGATTATTTCATGTGATGATGTGATAGAGTTAAGTAAAACTCCCAATTTCTCGCTAATCTCATGAACGCTTTGCAGGCTTTCTGAGGAGAGATCTGCAGTTTTTTGCGAAACTTTCGTAATCTCATCAGAGCCGTTTTGAGAAAGTATAATATCTTTTTGTATAACCTCTAGCGCACTAGCCATTCCTCCGCCAAGTGTGCTAAGTTTATCTGAGAGTTCACCTTTGATTTTCGTCTCATACCCCACTGCAACCGAAGAGATTGCCAGTTTTAATTTTTCAGAGGTTGAGTGAAATGCGCCGTGTAGACCTTCAGGATTTGTTGTTCTATATGTTTTGCCCTCAGCAGCACTCTCTATAGAAGTTTCAACATCTCTCATAAATGCTTCAAGCTGATCTAAAACATCATTGATTGTCCAAGCAAATGCAGACTCTTTTGAGTTATCATTCGGTATACCCGTAATTCTTCCGCTGAGTTTTCCGTTTGCTGCATCTTTTAAGACGCTAATAATCGCATCATGCATTTGAGCATGCTTTTCTTTGTTTTTATTGGTTTTGAAGAGAGATAATAAGCTCATCGTAACTTACTCCTTTTTCTTTTAAAATATCTGTTAAAACTTTAAACGAAGCATCAACTCCGCTGCTTTTTTCTACTTCAAGCATCTTTTTATATAGAGGTATGATGACATCAAGAGCTTTACTGTTTGGTTTTCTTCTAACCGAGTAGTAATCGACGATATTGCCTCTCTCATCAAGTGTCGCCGTTATATTTGCATAAACCCAGTAGTCATTGCCGTTTTTGCCTCTATTTAGAACATACGCGAAAACCTCTTGTTTTTTCGGAATCATCTCCCAAAGATATCTAAAAACTGCTTTTGGCATATCAGAATGTCTTATAATACTGTGAGCTTTTCCAAGCAGCTCCTCTTCCGTATAATCCGCCATATCCATAAAGATTTTATTGCAGTATATTATGCGCCCTCTTATATCTGTTTTTGAGACTATAAAATCTTCATCTTTCATTACTTTTAACATGTAAACTCCCTTTTAGCTTTTATAAAATTTATTGCTAAATTATTGTCTTATCTATTTTAGATAAGTAAAAACTATATGATATCTTTTATATCTTTAAGATATAATCCCGTATGTCAATTTTACTAGCAACATTTTATTTTTTTTACTTCTCAATCATTGGTGTGTATATAATCTTTTTGCCAAAAGTGTTATCTATGTCCGGATACTCGGCTAGTGACATAGGCATTATATTTGCGGCGGCTCCGCTTGTGCGGTTTTTGGTTCCGTTTGCTTTTATAAAGGGGCTGAAAATCAATAGAAGTGCTTTTAATATAGCGCTTTTTATAATGTGTTTGAGCACAATCTCTTTTTACTTCTCACTTGATAGTTTTTACAAGCTGCTCTTCTCAAATGTTAGCTTAGGCGTGGGTCTTAGCATCGTGCTTCCCTATGTTGAACTTATATCGCTAAAGTATCTCGGAAAAGAGAGATACGGCAAGATTAGGCTCTTTGGTTCGGTCGGCTTTATCTTAGTAGCGCTTGTTTTGGTAAAATTTTTAAGCTCTGCCGATGTTGCTCTTGTCTACCTTTTAGTTTTGACTTTTATCACTTCGGCGGTAGCGTTTAATATAGCAAAGAGAGCAGATACGCTTTTAGATAAAAGTGAAGAAGTGACCAACGATATAAACATTTTAAAAGATTGGAGATTGTGGATAGGGCTTACTCTTATGCAGGTGAGTTTCGGTTCATTTTATAACTTTTTCACTATCTATGTAACCGACCATAAAGTAAGCTTGGATATAGCGATATATTTGTGGAGTTTCGGCGTAGTCGTTGAGATATTTATGCTCTATTTTCAAGGCGCTCTTCTTCGTAAAAATTTGCTCTTAATACTTCAAGCCACCACCTTTGCAACCGTTCTTCGATGGCTATTGCTGTTTATGTTTCCGGATAATATAACCCTGCTTTTTTTCTCGCAAGCTCTGCATGCACTAAGTTTTGCACTCTTTCACTCGGCTACTATAAGCTATCTCTTTTATCTCTACAAGCATAAATCTTTAGCGCAACAGCTTTTCTCAGGTATAACTTACGGTTTTGGAGCATTTTTGGGTGCGCTAATCGCTGGGTACGTTTACGAACTCTACCCAAACTATCTTTTTTTAAGTGCGGCGCTTATCGCACTTGCCTCAACCTACTTTTTATATCTTTGGGGAGTTACGAAAAAGCATAGTTAAGGGTTTTGAGAAACCGGGATGGATATTCCATGTGCGTCAAATGCAAGCTTGACTTTCTCGTTCATATCAAAACGAACATTCAAATAGTTTTCGGTTTTTACCCAAACTTGAAACACAAAGTTTACACCCTTATCACCAAGTTCGCCGACAGCTACAAATGGAGCGGGTTCTTCCAAAACTCTATTATCCTCTTTTATAACCTGCAACATTATATCTTTTGCAAGTTTGAGGTCATTACGATATTCTATACTAAAAATAAGATCTACACGGCGCGTAGACTTGCTTGAGTAGTTTGTGATATTGCTGCCTATGATTTTGGAGTTAGGGATAGTTACGGTTTTATTATCGGGCATAACCATAATGGTTGAGAATAGATTTATCTCTTCAACTTTACCGGAAGCTCCCGCCGCTTCTATAGTATCTCCGACTCCAAAAGGGCGAAAGATGATTATAAGCACGGCTGCACCGATGTTTGAGAGTGAATCTTTGAGTGCTAGACCTACTGCCAAAGATGCCGCACCAAATACTGCTAAAAATGATGTAGTATTTATGCCTAGCGTATTTAACGAAGCTAAAATAACAACTATAAGCAGCACAAAATAGATAGCATTTGATAAAAACTCAACCAAAGTATTATCGACTTTTGCTTTATGCATCAATGTTTTTATAAGTGCCGTAACTTTTCTTACAACCATTTTACCGATAATAAAGATAGCTATTGAGGCAATAATCTTTAATCCGTACTCGCTTATATACATAACCGCTAAATCAGCGTACTTTGATATTTCCATTTTTTATCCTTAAAAAAGTGTATTAAAAAGATTTAGAATTTTACAACGAAAGAGGTATTTTGAGTAAAATCATATCGTTTAATGCCTATAGGAGGTTCGCTGTCCATAGTATAGGCAATGTTAAATTTTAAAAATACATCTCTATATACATTGACCTTTAATTCAAACTCATGCAATTGAATATTATCACCGATATTATCGATTTTAGGCTGAAAGTAGAGAGTATAAGCAACGGATGTTTTGTTATTTAAATCAATAGAGTAAGAAAAATATGAGTTTAATCTTATATTTTCTTCAGACGGATTGATAGTCGGATTTCTATAATCTATTTTTTCATGAAAAACGCCAAGACCGATATAACCTCTGGCATCGCGTGCTTCATCCAAAATCTTAAATCTGGCACCCGTTCCGTATAAAATCTTATTTTTTATATTCATAAACATATCGTTTTGGTACTGTGTAAATACCTCGGCTCTTACGGATTCTCTGGTAATTGCATGTATATATCTTGCATGTGCAAAAACTTTATTTGTATTTTCGTCTCCGTTTGCTTTGCCGTATGCGCCGGAAGCTTCTGCCCATGTAACAAAGCTCTCTCCGTTATCGTAAGTTGATCTGTAAGAGGCTTTGTAGCTATCCGTATCCGTATTTCCCCTTGTTGTTTCAAGCGAAGCTTCGGCTATATTAGAAAAGCCGACTTCCTTTCCTATCTCAACGGGGATAATCGAGACTAACGCAAAAAGAGATTGTGCCGATAAAAGTGTGATTAATATAGGTGTTTTCATAGATAGGATTTTACCTATAAGTTTATAAAACTCTTCTTGATTTTTTCTATCTCTTCTATTATTTGATGATATTTGTCTATATAGGGGGAGTTTACGGAGTGGATCAGATCTCTGTATTTTAGATAATTTTTCCAAACTCTTTGGGATGGTTCGGCTTTGCCTTTTTTTAAGAGTTCAAAACTAACGGAGGCATTTATGAAACCTTTTAACAGTTTTATCTCGTCGGACTCTTCAAATCTTCGGGTAAACCAGATAGCTTCCAAATCCTCATGCGCATCATAAAATTTTTCATCACGCAGATTTTGGATGAAGTTATTTAGGTGTTTTTTATGTTCAATCATCAAAAACCGTCATATTTATGCGCCAATAACCTCTGCCGCCCTTTAACGAAATGCAGTGATGCAGGGGAAACTTATTTTTATACTCTTTAAGTCTCTCCAATGTGCTTTTTCCGCTATCGCAGTAAAAAACAAAAACGCTCCCTTTTGGCTCTTTTTGCAGTTCATAAGGGTTATAAACTACCGTATCCGCATTTTCAATCGGCGATAAAATAGTATCAATTAGCAGAACTTTTATGCCCTCGGCTTCAAGTCTCTTTTTGTTTTGCAAAAATTCTCTCTGATTCCATTCATTCGGATAACTCATACATTTGCCTTTTTAGATGTTGCCAAAACTGCTATTGCCGTTAAAGCGGCGCCTAAAAATACTACGCTATAACCGGTCGGCAAATCGTAGAAGTATGAGATAATAATCGCGCTTATGCCAAAAAACCATCCAAAAAAGAAGCTATAAAGCAGAGGTCTTTTAAACTCTAACGAAATTGCTACAAACGGCGGAGCTATAAGAAGCACAAAAACTACAAAAACTCCCGCAAGTGCGACCGAAGATGTAACGGTTATGGCTAATAGCGAGAAAAAGAGAAGCTCTTTTAAAAAACCGTCTAGTTTCGGATATAAAAAGTAGAGCGCAATAGCGATAAATGAGTAGATAATACCGCTTTTAAGAACTTCACTCGGAGGCGTAAAGAGTATATCGCTTGCAAGAAGCGACTTGAAGTGCTCCATCCCCTCGGCCGAATGGGAGAGCACCATCATAATTCCGCTTGCTCCCAAAACATAAAGTATGCCTATAAAAGCCTCTAAGTGCAGTTTTCTCGTAGATGCAAAGGCTATAAGAAATGCACTAAAAAGAGCAAAGCTAAGAGTTAAGATATAGAAGTGCTCTTCATGAAAATAGCCTAAACTAACAGATGAACCGAGTGCGGCAAACTGAGCAATAGCAAGGTCTGTAAAGATGATACCGCGTTTTAAAATCTCCATGCCGAAGTAGGAGTGAAGCATAACTAAAATAACAACCAAGGCTATGGGGGTGAGTAAAATATCTATCATTTTATTGCACTTGTTAGATGGTCAAACAGCGAACTTAAATCGCTAATATTCTCTAATGCTTCAATATCGTGAGGCATTAAAACTACTTTTATACCGGTTTTTTCAGATATAAATTCAGCTGTTTTTGTTGAGTGGTAAACATCATGCAAAATGCAGCAAGGCTGCTCTTTTTTTATAAGTTCGATTATCTCAATAGTATGTTTTGAAGATGGCGGAATCCCCGGAAGAGGCTCGATAGTACCGATATTTGTTAGTCCGTACACATTGTTAAAATAGGCTAAATTGTCATGAAACTGGATAACTTTTAGACCTTTTTTCTCTTTCATTTTTTCGCTCCAAATTTTCATCTTTTGGCTCCATGCAGTCGAAAAATCAGTGTAGTTTTTTTCATATATGGCTTTATGTTCCGTATCTATTGAGATTAAAAAATCTCTTATTACGCCGGCAAGAAGTAAAATATTTTGCGGATTTAGGTGAAAGTGCGGGTTTCCGTCGGGGTGAATATCGCCGTCTTTTCTATCTACCTCTTTTGGTTTATTGAGAAGTGCCACATGATGTGAGAGATTTAGAAAAGTTTTAGCATTAGTATCTACTTTTGGATTTCCCGCACGGTTAATGAGCGGAGGCAGCCAGCCGATTTCTAGTTGTCCGCCGTTCATAATCAGCGCATCCGCATTTCTCATTTTTGCTATAAGCGAGGGACGAGGAATGATAAAGTGCGGATCCCAATTTCCTTTTGCTAAAACAGTCGTAGTTATATGTTCACCGCCTATTGTTTTTGTCAAAGCGCCTATGTAAGGGTAACTAACGGCAATATCAAGATGGGCTAACAGCGTTAGCGGCAGAAGTGTTAGTAGTGTTATAAATTTTTTCATTTTTTTGCCTTTGTATTATTGGGCTTTTATATAAACTCCAAAGCATGAGTTTAGGAGTTAGTAAGATTGCCGCGCTTCTAACGAAGCTCGCAATGACACCCATTCAGTCACCCAGATTGTCACGCTTGTCATTGCGAGCGAAGCGCGGCAATCTGAGTGACCGTCATTGCGAGAAGCTTGCGACGAAGCAATCTCTCTTTGTTTAGAACACTTAATTAAAATGAGTGAGCCGCATGTGCACCGATAGAGATATTTGCTTGAAGTATAATTGAGTTTACATCAACTTTATCTCCATTTTCATTATACATGGCATTGTTACGATTATATTGTAATCTAAAACGGGCAAATTCGCTTGTGTGGTACTCTATCATCGCAGAGTACTTTTTAAAGTCATTGGGTTTGTTAGCATCTATGCCGTCTTCTTTTACATCGTTTTTATAGATTGTATCGTATCTCACACCCGTTTTCCAGTTTTTGTCATGCGTGTAGATTAGTTGAGAGTAGAGACCGCTCTGCTTTTTATTTATATTTGGGCTTGATATCGGGTTTAAATTGTATTGAATCCCACCCATCTCTCTGCTTAGCCACTCACTCTGCCATTTTATTGAGCTGTACGAATTAAGAGAGTGCAGAACTACGAAATCTGCTCCGTAGAGTTTGCTATCTCCGCTAAAAACATACGGTGTTTCATCTTCGCTATGATCTACTCTTGAACTTCCCTGTGCATAAGACACTCCTCCAAAAATAGTGGTGTCTCCTATATCGTGAGAAGCTTTAACATATCCGACATAAAGCGATGGTGCATTATCCCCTTTTGCTATCGGATTTTCAACATTGCCTATGGTTTTGTTTCCGAACATCTGTTCATTTTCGCCTTGAAGCACTTCAAAACCCGCCATTAGGTAAAACGGTGTCGGAGCCGTCCACTGGATTTGGGCACCCAGCTCATTTATGCCGTGCATTCCTAAAAATGCTTCATAAACAAGCGGCATATCTCCAAAATCCCAGTAGTGGTGGTGTTGTGCGTTTAAATATCCGAAATTTGAGTTGAGTTTTCCGCCTCTTGCTCTTAGTCCGTTGCCCAAAGCCGTAGTCGTAAAATAAGCCTCTTCCACCTCAACGCCGTTTTTGCTAAAGTGAAAAACTGCGTCCATGCTAAAGAACGGATCAACATTGCTTGAGAGTACGACTTCTGCATAGTTTAGGTTAAAACCCTGTTTTGAGTTGTAAGTTGCATGATTTGAACTACCGTGGGAATGTTCTCCTAAAAGCCCGTGAGCTATGCCCGGAAGTTCTAAGTGAGCAATTTCATCATTTCCTACGCTGTTGTTCACATAAGAGAAATCCAAAATAGCCGAAATATCGGGAATATATTTTGATTGATCAAAAGTTCTTTTTTCTACAGGCAGTACTTTTGCCGCTTCACCATAAACCAAAGTTGCACAAAGTGCACTTGCCAATAATATTTTTTTCATTATTTTTTTATCCTAATCGATAATATTTTTTTATTTTTGTAAGGTTTTTTATTTTTTTGTTTTAGGATATTTTAGGAGGGGCGCGGTTTTGATTGAAGTTTATTTTTGTATATGAGTATGAAACCGAATTGTCTTGTGTTATTTTCTCAAAGTGTAAAGGCTGGATATCTGCCGTAAGCGTAACTGCATCGGCAGAGACAAGATTGCCGTTAATCGTACAAATCAAACATGAGGAACTATCGCTGTTTTGTTTGATATGCTCTACTTCGTGGATAGCGGCAAAGCTTGTGACAATAGCAAAGAGTATTGATAGGAGTAAATTAAATTTCATTAGTGAAATTCTATCATAATTTTATTTTATATATATCAAGTGAAGTCGAGTTTAAGCTAGTAGAAACTATGATAATGCATATATAAAACGGTGAGGGAGGATTTTATGTTTCATACTAAAAGCGTAGAAGAGACTCTTAGAGATTTAGGGTGCAGTGTAGATGGATTGAGCAAAGAGGAAGTTCTCTCTCGCAGCGAACATTACGGAAAAAATATTTTACAAGAAGCTAAAAAACGCACTCTTTTTTGGATATTTGTAGAACAGTTTAAAAGCCCCGTTATCTATATTTTGTTAATGGCTGCCGGTGTTTCATTAGCTATTAAAGAGTTTGGCGATGCCGGATTTATAATGGTTGCGCTTAGCATAAATGCGATAGTCGGAGCATATCAGGAGTACATTGCCGGTGAGAGAGCCGATGCTCTAAAGAGAGTAATCAAAACTTTTGTCAATGTTTTAAGAGATGGTCATAGAGTTGAAATATCAAGCGAAGATGTTACGGTCGGGGATATTGTTTTTTTTGAATCAGGTGTTAAGGTACCCGCTGACATACGACTTATAGAAACCAATGAACTTCAAGTAAATGAGTCTCTTCTTACCGGTGAGTCTATTGATGTAAATAAAAATCCCGCTTATATCTCCACCAATGCCGATGAGCCCATAGGCGAGAGACAAAATATGCTCTACGGAGGTTCTTTGGTTACAAAAGGTCGTGCAATCGGAGTAGTAACGGCTATCGCAAACCAAACAGAAGTCGGTAAAATAGCCGCGCTTCTTGCCACCGCCAAAACTGCAAAACCGCCGTTAATGCTTCGAATGGAGATATTTTCAGTAAATATATCTAAGATGATCGGCGGGGTTGCATTATTAATAATTATGCTCGGAATTTATCAAGAAATGCCGCTTAAAGATATATTTTTCTTAACGGTAATACTGGCTATATCTGCCATTCCCGAGGGACTTCCGGTAGCTATTACGGTGGCGCTTAGTGTTGCAAGCGCTGTTATGAGCAGACGAAATGTCATAGTCCGCAGACTCTCAGCCATTGAAGGACTCGGCTCTTGTACGCTTATCGCAAGTGATAAAACCGGAACAATGACTCAAAATCGTCTTAGTGTCGAGCATTTTGTAACACCTGAACAAACATATAACCCAAGCGAACATATCAATGAATATCTGCTTCTTGGAGCAATTTTATGTAATGAATCAACTTTTCACAAAGAGAGTGATGAGTTTGTTTTTATTGGAGATCAGGTTGATGTCGCGTTAGCGAGATATGCACTTGCTTTGGATGAGTCGCTCTTTGAAAAACATAAAACCCTTAAAGCTATAAACAGTGTGCCTTATGAGCCTGTAAATAAATACTCTGCCGCGAGTTATGAGATAGAGTATAAAAAATTACACTTTATAAAAGGCTCACCGGAGGTTATAATCAGCAAGTGTGAAATGAATGATGATAAGAAAGAGTATATTTTAAAACAAGTGGATGAGTGGGCTGCTAAAGGATTTAGGAATATCGCTTTGGCGTATAAAGCAAGCAATGAGAGCGAAATTGCCAAAGAAGGTTATGTCTATCTTGGGTTTGCCGCCATCACGGACCCTTTGCGTGATGGAGTAAAAGAAGCTGTAAAAACTACCGAGAGAGCGGGTATTGAAGTTGTGATGGTAACCGGTGATCATCCAAATACGGCATTTTTTATAGCAAAAGAGCTTGGCATTGCTATTAGCAAAGATGAGGTGATAGACGGAGTGGAAATCTCTCACTGGATAGAAAGGGGAGCACATAAAGAAGAGATTGCTCATAAAAGAGTCTTTGCACGAGTCTCACCTGAACAAAAACAGCTTATCGTTAAAACATTTCAAGATCTCGGTCACTTTGTAGCAGTTACGGGAGACGGTGTAAATGATGCACCGGCTCTTAAATTTGCAAATATAGGCATCGCAATGGGAAAAAGCGGTACGGATGTTGCGCGCGAGTCAAGTGATTTGATTTTGACGGATGATGCATTTAACTCTATTGTCAATGGTGTAGAAGAGGGACGAGTGGCATATGACAATATTCGCAAAGTTACCCATCTTTTAATAGCTACGGGATTGGCAGAGATAGTTCTTATTTTGCTCTCAATGCTGTTTTTTATCCCTACTCCGCTGCTTCCGGTACAGCTTTTATGGCTAAATTTGGTTGCAAACGGCTTTCAAGATGTAGCTCTTGCTACTGAAAAAGCTGAACCGGAGATACTAAAGCGTAAACCGCGCGACCCAAAAGAGCCTATATTTAATAAAATTATGATGAGCAGAGTGGTTGTCGGCGGTCTTTACATGGGTGTCTCGGCATTTGCTCTTTTTTATACCTTGCTTAAGTTTGGTTATCAAGAGGATGCGGCAAGAAATCTTACACTGCTTTTAATGGTGTTGTTTGAAAATGTACATATATTTAATTCACGCAGTGAAAATAATTCTATTTTTAAAATAAATCATTTTCAAAATAAATTTTTATGGGTATCTATTTTAGCCGCTCAAGGTGCTCACATTATATCAATGTACAATCCTTTTATGCAATCACTGCTGAGTATTGAGCCGGTTAGTTTAGCAATGTGGACTGCACTGCTATTTATTGCTATGACATTAGTTGCAGTAATGGAGCTTGAAAAATATTTTAGAAAGAAATACTCGTCATAAAGATAGTTTCTTTTCTACTTTGGCAAAGGGAGTAGAACATCCGATGTAACCCTTTGGAATAAGTTAATTTTAAAAGGAGTTGAGTATTTATGCGAAAATCACTAAAAGTAGCCTATTCTATCAAGTTATCAAAATTTGATAATTTGATTTTTTAGCAGCAACTATTTATCCTTTATATGTTAAAATCATTGAAAAGCAATGAAATTATAAAAAAAGAGGTAATTTGAATGAAGAATATTATTCTTCAAAATAGTAATAATGCCATTGAAAAAGTCGCATTTATATTTGTTTTATCGGCACAAATAAATGATACTGTTATTAAAAATGTCATTACTAATTATCAAAATGCTCCTGATATGATTGCCAAATTACCGAGATGTCAGCCACAGAATATGATCAGTTTTCAGATTGGCGGTATGATAGAACAACCACAACATATACACTCTCCAATGGTGAATGGAGTTATATTTGACACTTTGTTGCCCGATGGAAGACAAAAATGGTTTGTTAATTTAGCAAATAATTTTTTAACTATTGGGTGTAGTGATTATACAAGATGGGATGAAGTATGGGCTACAGCAAAAGAATATATAGATTTCTTCATGCCTTCACTAGAGGGCAATAACATTCAGGAAATTGGAATAGAATATATTGATGAGTTCAAAATTTCTGACGCTTCAAAAGACTGGAAAAAGGAATTATTTAGAGAAAATAATGATTTTATTCCGAACCACATATGGTCTAAAGATGATTTTTGGCACATTCACCAAGGGTATTATTTAAATCATGAGCATAAAAATTTAAATAATATTAACATGAATTATTTTTTAGATGAAAAAATGAGTCCTAAAGTTGTTATACAAACGCATCATAAAACAACTTGCTCAAATTTAATTCCAGTTTCTACTAACTCATCAGATGTCATCAGTGCAATTGAACCAATCATTGAGCAAAATCATCTTTTAAATAAAGAAGTAATGTGTAATTTATTATCATCAGAAATTTGTACAAGAATTCAGTTGGAGTGTAAGTAATGTTTAGTACTAGTGTTACAGTAATTTCAACAGTAATGGCTTTATCTACACCAGCTACACAAATCAATATACCTACTTTTCCACCCGTAGGCATCGAAGCACAGACAAAAGATACAAGTACATCATTTAAACCAATATATTCTATATCGAAATCTAAAGACCTGATTTTTAGTGACGAATATATAAATGCTATAAACACATTACATAGTTATTTATCTTTACAATATGATTGGGATGGTTATGGTGGAAAAGCACCAACTTTTGATATCATCAGTGCAGGTGAGAAACTATTGTTACAATTTCAAAGCTATGCATTTAAAGCACCAAAAATAATGTTATCTGGCTCGGCTGAAATTGGTTTTTATTGGGAAAATGGGAACGAATATGCTGAAATAACTTGTGATAATTCAGAATCATACACATTTGTATATATGAAAGGTAAAGTTCCTTTTATCGAAGAGGATAAAATAATACACAATGCTTTTTCAAGTGATTTAACAACAAGAATTTCTAATATTAATAGAAATGTATAGGGATTGTCACTTTGGAATCTGCAAAGGATTTTTTTAGCAATCCTGACTCATCCTCTAAAAAATGCCATTATTTGACTGAAAATTATGAACAATCTTTAGAATGGGAGAAGGAAAGTGTTAGTTTGTACTCTTGTGGAGTGGTAAAAGATGATGAAGGATTGGCACGAAATATCTTCTCGCCACATCATTATGATATAAGTACTGGGAGTCTAACTACTTTGGCATTTGACGACATATTAAACAAAGGGCTTTCGGTTTTACGGTGCAATCAAGTAGATACTACCAAAATTATTGAGATTGGCAACAATAAGAAAAAAGATATACACGGATATCATGGCTATATTACAGTTCAAGCAAAAACTATTCGTGAATGCATCTTAGACTCAAAAAGAGCCATGGCAATATACGATACGGCAATGATTGATTTGCTTTCACATGCCGATATTTGTAGTATTGGCGTAACTTCAAAGAGTGGTAAAAATTTATTAAGGATTTTCTTGAGAGAAACATTTTCTAAACTTGTTCCTATTCCAAAGTAGAATAGTTTAAAAGTAGCCTGCATAACTTACACCCAATTATCAAATTTTAGATTTTCAACTCTTTTGTATTATTGGTCACAAGTGTCATAACAGGCTACTTTATCAGTTAATTATTATTTTAGAGATGTGGACAACACTACTTCTTATCGCTCTGACACTGGTTGGGGTGATGGAGCTTGAAAAGTATTTTAGAAAGAAATTGAATCCTCTGAATAATCTAAACAAATAGAGATTGCTTCACTGCGTTCGCAATGACCGTCATTGCAAGCCTCTTTAAGAGGCGTGGCAATCTACTTTTTAGATATGCTTATCTCCAAATCACTCACCACTTGATGCATTTTAAAGAGCGAATCAGGATTTAGCGAGATGGAGTCTATACCGCCAAGTACCAAAAACTCCGTGATTTCCGGATAATCAGACGGTGCTTGTCCGCAGATGCCTATATATTTTCCTCTTTTCTTGCATGCCTCTATAGCCATTTGTAGCATTCTCTTAACCGCTTCGTTTCTCTCGTCAAATATATGGGCGATTTTTGCGCTCTCCCTGTCAACCCCAAGAGTCAGTTGAGTTAAGTCGTTTGAGCCGATTGAGTAGCCGTCAAAAACTTCTAAAAACTTATCGGCAAGTATAACATTTGCGGGAATTTCGCACATTGCATAGATCTCAAGAGAGTTTTTGCCTTGAGTAAGCCCTTGCTCGTTCATAATCTCTATAACTTTTTTGCCCTCCTCGGGTGTGCGGACAAACGGAATCATTATTTTAATATTTGTAAGCCCCATATCGTCACGCACTCTCTTTAATGCCTCGCACTCCCACATAAATGCTTCACGGTAACTATCATCGTAGTAACGGCTCGCACCGCGAAAGCCTATCATAGGATTTTCTTCCTCTGCCTCATAAATAAGACCGCCCGTCATACCGCGGTACTCGTTGCTTTTAAAATCACTTGTTCTTATAATTACCGGTTTTGGGTAAAAAGCAGCCGCAATCATTCCTACACCCTCGCTGATTTTTTGTAAAAAGAACTCTTTTTCATCAGTGCAAGGAATCATAAAAGAGCGGATTTTATCCTCATCTTTAACACTTTTTCCTTTGTGCATATCAACAAGCGCCATAGGATGAGCGTTGATGGAGTTGTTCATAATAAACTCCATTCTGGCAAGTCCGACTCCGTCATTTGGCATTTTTGCAAAGTTAAAAGCCTCTGCAGGATTTCCGACATTTACAAAAAGTTTGGTTTTTGTAGGTTTAAGTTTGCTCATATCTATCGTTTTGATGGAGTACTCAAGTTTGCCTTCATACACATGCCCCTCATCACCCTCGGCACAACTGACGGTTACTATTTGTCCATCTTGCAAAACTGCCGTTGCATTGCCGCATCCGACGACGGCAGGAACGCCTATTTCTCGCGCAACGATAGCCGCATGACATGTACGGCTTCCGCGGTTGGTTATGACTGCCGAAGCTTTTTTCATAACAGGCTCCCAGTCGGGATTTGTCGTATCTGCTACTAAGATGTCACCCTCTTTAAAGCGTGCAAATTCGGTAGTATCATTTATAACGGTTACTTTCCCCGTACCGATTTTTTCACCGATTGCGCGTCCCGATGTTAAAATTTTTGCATCTTTTGCGTTAAGTGAATATTGTTCACTTGTCATACTTTTGTTTTGTTTGCTCATTACGGTTTCCGGTCTTGCCTGAACGATGTAGAGCTTAGAGTCGCCTCCGTCTTTTGCCCATTCGATATCCATCGGTCGTTTATAATGCTCTTCGATGATAAGTGCCTGCTTGGCAAGTTCTATTACTTCTTTATCATTTATGGAGAAGCTCTCTTGTTCCTCTTTCGTTGTTACGACATTTAGAGTGCGTGTATCTTCGCTGTATAACATCTTCTCTTTTTTACTTCCCAAAGAGTGTTTTAAAATAGTGTCGATTCCATTTTTTAGAGTAGGTTTAAAGATAAAAAATTCATCCGCATTTACTCGCCCGCTTACCACATTTTCGCCCAACCCCCAGATGGAGTTGATGAGTATGAGATTCTCTGAACCGCTCTCGGTGTCTATGGTAAACATAATCCCGCTTGAAGAGATATCGCTTCGTACCATCTTCTGCACACCCACGGAGAGAGCAACTTTGAAATGGCTAAAAGAGCGGCTTGTGCGGTAGCTGATGGCGCGGTCGGTAAACAGTGAAGCAAAACAACGCAATACGCTCTCAAGCAATGCTTCTTTTGAGTTGACATTTAAAAAAGTCTCTTGTTGTCCCGCAAAAGAGGCATCGGGCAAATCTTCGGCAGTTCCGGATGAGCGAACCGCTACATCGATATTTTGTGAGTTATACTGATTTGATAATATTTTATATGCTTCAAGAAGTTCATCAACAAGCACTTTTGGAAGATGTGAGTTTAAGATAAGGGTACGGACTTCAAGTCCGCGTTTTTGAAGATTATCTGTATCGGTTATATCCAAATCACTCAGTATCTGAGCAATTTTATCTTTAATGGCGTTTTCTTCAAGAAGAAGCCAGTAAGCATCGCTTGTGGTGGCAAAACCGTTTGGAATATTTACGCCCTTTGGGGTTAGGTTTTGGTACATCTCTCCAAGCGAAGCGTTTTTACCGCCAACCATCGGAACATCACCGATGCCAAGTTCATTGAAAAAGCGTATGTATTGCATAAGAAAAGCCCTCTGATATGAAAATTATTTGTATATACTATCATAAAATCGGCTATTAGATTCATAATGTAAGATGGTCATGTGCCAAGGAGTTTACGACGAAGCAATCTATGTTTGTTCAGAAAGCTCAATTAGCAAGGGCAGAGTTACGGTAGATAAAAAAGAGCGACAAACCTTACGAGTGGTCGCTTGCCTTTTTTACAAAATGACACTCGGTAGTCGAATATGGACATGTTTTTGATATGCTCATCTCAAACTGATCTTCTTTTATGCCGCCTTGTTTGCGGTCATAATGTCGCATTGCGGCACGAAAAGCGGTAAGAACCATATTTGCACTGTCTTGATGTTCGGTTGAGATGCGTTCAACCTGCTCACCTTCAGGCTTTGACATATCGACCTTTGGAGCAGGAAGAGAAGCGTAACTCTCTTTTAGTTCATTCTCAAGTGTTGAAGTCGTCTCTAGTGCATTTGCTATCTCATCGCCTTTTATCATCTCGGTAAAAAGCGAGCCGAGCGTTGTCGTATCTTGCGTGCCGTTTGTACCGAATTTTATATCAGTTATAAACTTCTCATCTCTTTTTATGTACATAATCACATAACTTTTTGTAGCGTGGTCTATTCCGACTCCTACGCAATCTGCATCTTCAAGCTTACCGTAATTCTCCGGCTGCATAAGATGTTTACCGATTTCTGCCTGCAGTTCTTTATCTTCAACCATTTTTTACTCCCCGAGTTTTTCTATAATTACACCGTTATCTTTGATAAATTTTGAGATTACTTCAGAGTGCGTATGCTCATAAGGTTTTAAGTACACAATGCGTTTTATACCGCTTGCGATTAAGTTTTTACTGCACTCGCTGCACGGTTCAAGCGTAACATAGATAGTCGCACTCTCTACGCTAATCCCTTTTCTTGCCGCCCAAATGATTGCATTCATTTCCGCGTGTATCTCATAAGTTTTTGACCATTCGTGATGTTCGGCGGTATACTCTCCGCTCCAGTGCTCACGGCAGTTTATATATCCTGAGGGAGTGCCGTTGTAGCCAGTACTGAGTATTCTTCCGTCTTTTACAATCACCGCACCTACTTGTTTAGAGACGCATTTTGAAGCCGTCGCAATCTCTTGTGCAATTTTTATAAAATTTTCATCACTTAACATCTATTTTACTTCTCTGATAACTTGAATCTCCGCATTTCCTCTTAGTCTTGCAAAGTAGTCGCTTAGAACTTGTTCTCTCTTTCGCTCCATAATCAGATTGACTATCTGATTTTTAAGACCCTCATAATTTGTCTCTTTTGGATTTTGAATCTCTTTTAGATAAAAGCTTACAAAAGAGCCGTTTGGTTCGGATATTATCGGAGTAAAACTGTTTATTTGCGTATTTTGAAGCAATTTAGCCAACTCCGGCGAAATTCTTTCAAACGCAAGTGTCTGCTCTTCGACTCTTACATCGGTAGCGTTGTACATAGGAGAGGTTATCTTTTTTTGAAGAGCATCCCTGTTTTGTGAACTATATATTGTAGTTTTAAAAGCGACCGGATGCAAAAAATCCTCTTTATGCAGCTCATAATACTCTTTTATCTCATCTTCTTTTGGTGTATCAATCGATGAGTAAGCTATAGCGGAGTAGAGTTTTTGAGAGAGGAGTTTCTCTTTTGTTTTTTCTTTAAACTCTGCGGAACTAAAACCGTTTGAGTTTCTCACTGCCTCATAAAACTCATCTATGCCCATCTTGTTTGCAGCTGCTACTTTTTTGATATCATCGTAAACGTCACTGCTTGTTACGCTGATTTTTCTCTCGCTTATCTCTGAAGCTTCAAGTTTTTTTCTTATTAAAGAGTCGGTCGCGATCGTTGAATTGGCATTTAATACACGCATCTCCTCTTTGACATCATAAAGAGTGATAATATCCCCTTTTACGATAACACTGACACCGTTAATTAACTCAGCACTAAGTATTGCGCTAAAAAGAAGAGGTAAAAATATTTTATACATTGAAAATCCTGTAAAATTTAAGATAGGTATTTTACCCGCTTTTAACAAATAATAGCCTAAAATTCGACAACTATTTTATAAAGGTTTTTTTATGGTTGTAACTCGTTTTGCTCCAAGTCCTACCGGTTATCTGCACATCGGCGGTTTAAGAACGGCTCTTTTTTCATATCTTTGGGCTAGAAAAAACGGCGGGAAGTTTCTTCTTCGCATTGAAGATACGGATAAGGCTAGAAACTCACAAGAGGCTGCAGAGGCGATTGTAAAAGCGTTTCATTGGCTGGGTTTAGAGCATGACGGAGAGATAATTTATCAGTCGCAAAGAGATGATATTTACGCAGTTTATATCAAACAGCTTTTAGAAGAGGGAAAAGCCTACAAATGCTATATGTCAAAAGAGGAGCTAGACGCGCTTAGAGAGACTCAAATGGCAAATAAAGAACGGACGAAATACGACGGCAAATATCGTGATTTTACAGGCACTCCGCCGGAGGGCATAGAGCCTGTTATCCGCATAAAAGCGCCTCTTAGCGGTGAAATTTTGGTTCGTGACGGCGTAAAAGGCGATATCTCTTTTCAAGCTGAAGATATTTTGGATGATTTTGTTATTGCAAGAGGCGACGGTTCGCCGACTTATAACTTTGTCGTAGCGATTGATGACCATCTTATGGGAGTTACAGAGGTTATCCGCGGGGATGACCACCTCTCAAACACGCCAAAACAGATAGTGGTTTATGAGGCACTCGGATTTGAAGTACCGAAGTTTTACCATGTACCGATGATTCATAACCACGAGGGTAAAAAACTCTCTAAAAGAGACGGTGCAACCGATGTTATGGCATATAAAGAGATGGGCTATACTCCGCAAGCACTTCTAAACTTTTTAGTTCGTCTTGGATGGAGTCACGGAGATCAGGAAATTTTCTCGATGGATGAGATGATGGAATTTTTTAACCCTAAAAACATCAATAAATCAGCATCAATCTATAACACGGAAAAACTTGACTGGCTAAACTCTCACTATATCAAAAATACTCCAAACAGTGAGTTGGCAGAGATGCTTGAGCAGTACGGTTTGCTGCTTACTTCACATGATAAAAAAGAGATTTTACTCGATGCCCTAAAAGAGAGAGCAAAAACGCTTAAAGAGATGGCACTGCTCGTAAATGAGATAATTATTGCTCCTGCAACTTTTGATGAAAAAGCTGTTGAGAAATCATTTAAAGGTGATGCCGTAGAGGTTTTAAATAATTTCAAAGCGAAGGTAATCGCTTCAAGTGAACTTCATCTGCCAAGTGATTACCACCACTTAATGCAAGAAGTTGTCGATGAGATGGGCATCGGTTTTGGTAAAATCGGTCAGCCGCTTCGCGTTGCGCTTTTAGGAAAAATGAGCGGACCGGGACTTGACAGTGTAATGGCGATAATCGGTAAAGACGAAACGATTTCAAGGATAGATAAGGCAATAACTGCTCACAGTTAAATAATTAAAACTTCTACCTCAAAAATTACAAATATTGCAGTAAAATACAACATCGGCAATGTAATTTTTGAAGGATTTATCATGATAAACTCGCACAAATTTTTAAAGTCAGTTCTTGACACGGTAACGCAACATATCTCCGTAATTGATAAAGATGGGAAGATTGTGTATGTTAATAAGAGTTGGATTGCATTTGGGGAAAGCAATAATTGCTCGATGCATAATGTTTGGGATAAGATTAATTATCTCAAAGAGTGTGACAAATCTGCATCATGCGGCGATGAACTTGGAGCCAAAGCAGCCGAGGGTATAAGAGATGTTATTAACAAAGTAAAAGACTTTTTTTACTTTGAATATCCGTGTCACAGCCCGTATGAAAAGAGATGGTTTATGATGAGAGTTATACCGTTTGGGCTAGAAGATAAAGAGTATTATGTTATTTCACATGAAAATATCACAGAAAGAGTATTAGCCGAAGAGAAAGTATTAAACCAATCTCGTATTGACGGACTTACCGATATTGCCAATCGTAGATATTTTGATGAATTTTTGGATAACGAGTGGAAGCGTTGCGCGCGGTTAAAGCTGCCTCTTTCGCTGGCAATTATCGACCTTGATCATTTTAAGTCGTTAAATGATACCTACGGACATCAAGCGGGAGACGAGTGCTTAAAAAGAGTCGGTGCCGTGCTTAAAAAATTTACACATAGACCTGCCGACCTTTGTGCAAGATACGGTGGAGAAGAGTTCGCGATAGTGCTCGGTGATACTACTGCCGAAAATTCTTTTGATATGATGAATGATTTGATTGATAATATTCGTGCTTTAGGCATCCCGAATAAAAACTCTTCAGTTATACCTACGCTTACCGCAAGTGTAGGAGTGGCAACTATGTATCCACATACTTGCGGCAGTAAAGAAGAGTTGATATCGGCTGCGGATAAGATGCTGTATAACGTAAAAGAGAACGGTAGAAATAAGGTTTTATATTTTACATAAAACCTTTAATCCGCATACCATAAATAGAGTTGCTTTTATATTGACAAATCTCTATGCATCTCTACATACTCATCAATATTTTCTAGTAATATATCTACCAGTTTCGGCTCAAATTGCTTGCCTCTTTGCTCTTTTAAAAAGGCAACGACATCTTCTACCGGCCATGGCTCTTTATATACTCGCTCAGAGAGCAGAGTGTCAAAAACATCTACAATCGCAACAATGCGCGCATAGATAGAAATCTCTTCGCCCCTTAGCCCTTGCGGATAACCGGTTCCGTCATATTTTTCATGATGTTCATAAGCAATTAAAGCCGCAGTTTTTAGTATCTCTCGTTTAGAATTTTTTAAAATGTTATATCCAAAAAGAGAGTGGGACTTAATAATATTAAACTCATCTTGAGTCAATCCGCTCGGTTTATTTAAAACAGCATCGGCGATTCCGACTTTTCCTATGTCATGAAGAGGCGATGCTATCTCTATGAGTTTTATCTGCTCATCGCTTAATCCGTACTCTTTTGCAATTATTGTGCTTAGCGTGGCAACTCGTTTTGTGTGTTGGCTTGTAGGAAATGAACGAATCTCCTCTATTTTTCCTATCATTAGCATAGTCTCTTTTAGAGTCGATTCTATCTCCTCATTTAAAAGTTGAAGTTGTTTGTTTTTATATTTTAGCTCATTCTCTTTTTCTATAACGGTTCTGTTAAAATTATTTACGCTTAATGCAACATCCTCAAACTCTTTACTTTCATACTTATTGCTGTCTATATTTTTATGTAAAAAATAAGCATCTTTAGTTTCATCGATAATATCTAAAAGAGGTTTGCTTATATAACGCTCAATGACATGAAACATATTAAACACTACGGCTAACGCAAATAAAAGCAGAGCTGCAATAATCACATAACTGTTTTTTATGACAAAGTTCTGGTATGCATCAATCTCCATTTCAATATCTACAGCGCCCAAAACCGTACCCTCTTTGACATGATGGCACTGCAGACAGCTGGAATTTGCGATATAAGGAACAACCGATTTAACGCTGCTTTGCATATCTCTCCACTCTATATATACCTCTTTTTTTTCTAAAATAGCTCTAAGGTTACTGTTTAGCTTCTTTTCGGACAAGGTTGATTCGCCATACTCTTTTATGACTGCATCTCCGCGAATAATTTTAATAGTTTTTATATCATGAACCGAAGATATTTCATCCAAGAAATAGTCTCGTTTATCCATTATTCCGGCTTTCATGTGCGATGTCAAACCGGCTTTTATAATTTCTGAAATTGAATGGATTTTATTTTCTACTATAAACTGAAAAAAACTTCTGTAACTTAAAAGAACTATAGAAACTATAATCAATGTAGCAACAATAAAAACCTGCAGTAAGCGGGTTACGGTAATTACTTTAATACTTCTCTTCTCCACCCTTATACCTTTTAAATAATTCTTAGTTTGATTATAGAGTTCTTTAGCTTATCCGATTCTTTTATCATATTTGGTATACTTCCACTAAAATTTGCATCGGTGCAGTCGACTTGGCAATTTTAACAGGAATAGAGAGTGAAACAGAAGATTTTGATTTTGCACGGCTGGGGCGGAAGCGACTTTCCCCACTGGCAGAGTTGGTTGGCAGCAGAGATTGCAAAAGATTACGGATGTGTCAGTTTTTTAAAGTTTAGCGATGTCGATTTTCCACAAAAAGATGTGTGGATGAGAGAGCTAATCAAAGAGATTGAGGAGTTTAAACCTACCGTAGTAGTTTGCCACTCCATCGCAAATATACTCTGGTTTCACATCTGTAATGAGATAAAACTACCGGTGATTGAGAAACTTTTTCTTGTAGTTCCGCCGAGTTTTAAGTGTGACATTAAAGAGTTGGAGAGTTTTTTTCCTTGTGAAATACCATCAAAGCTTTATGCAAAAGAGTCTCTGCTTGTAACATCGACAAATGACCCCTATATGAGTAGGGATGAGGCAGCAGAACTTCAAAAAGCGCTTGGTATAGAGATGAAAGTTTTAGAAAACGCAGGGCATATAAATGCCTCTAGCGGTTACGGCGAGTGGCAGTGGATATTAGAAGAGATAAAAAGGTAAAAAATAAAATATGATACAACTAATAAATATTTCAAAAAATTTCGGCAAACAAGAGCTTTTTAGCAATCTTAATTTCAAACTAAACTCCGGCAATAAAGTCGGACTTGTAGGTAGAAACGGTAGCGGAAAGTCAACCCTTTTTAAACTCATACTCGGCGAAGAGACACCGGATGTAGGTGAAATAGTTATCCCAAAAGGGTATAAGATAGGCGCACTTAAACAGTATCTTGAGTTTAGCGAAAGCACGCTAAGAGAAGAAGCGGCACTTGCACTTGAAGAGGATATGAAGTACGATATCTATCGGGTGGAAAAAATCCTTTTTGGCTTGGGCTTTACTCAGGAGGATTTGGATAAAAATCCGCTCTCATTCTCAGGCGGTTATCAAATCCGTATCAACCTTGCAAAGCTTTTAGTAACCGAACCGAACTTACTGCTTTTGGATGAGCCGACAAACTATCTCGACATCCTCTCTCTTAGATGGTTAAAAAACTTTTTAAAAGCATTTGAGGGCGAAGTTATCATCATCACCCACGATAGAGATTTTATGGACGGGGTTACAACGCATACAATGGGAATTATCCGCAGAAACCTAAATATCATTCAGGGCGATACGCATAAATTTTACGACCAACTCAAAGCAAACGAAGAGCTTTATGAAAAGCAGAAGATTTCACAAGATAAAAAGGTAAAAGAGCTTGAGGATTTTATCGCCCGCAACAAAGCGCGTGCTTCAACCGCCGCTCTTGCGCAATCAAAAGTAAAACAGCTTGAGAAGATGGACTTGCTTGAAGATTTGGGTTATGACTCAACGCTTGAATTTGATTTTAACTACAAAGATACGCCCGCAAAAGTTTTGCTTGATGTAAAAAATCTAAGTTTTGGCTACACGCCGGATAATATATTGTTTAAAAATATCTCTTTTGTGCTTGAAAAAGGAGAAAGAATCGGTATTATCGGAAAAAACGGTAAAGGTAAATCAACTCTCTTAAATACCATTGCAGGGGAGCTAAAAGCAGTTGGCGGCGAAGTTCATATGCACCCGACTACCGCGTTTGCACACTTCGGTCAAACAAATATCGCAAGACTGCATCCAAACAGTACTGTTTTAGATGAAATCCACTCTGCAAATACAAAACTCTCCGCGCAAACCATACGCGGTATCGCAGGTGCTATGATGTTTAGCGGAGATAGTGCCGATAAAAAAGTCTCGCTTCTATCAGGGGGCGAAAAAAGCCGTGTAATGCTTGGGCAGATTTTGGCTCGCGATGTAAATCTTCTGTTCCTTGATGAGCCTACAAACCACTTAGATATGGACTCTATCGAGGCTCTAACCGTGGCAATCCAAAATTTTAAGGGCTCCGTAATTATCGTAACCCACTCGGAGGAGTTGCTTCGCCGTGTCTGTGATAGGCTTATCATCTTTACAAGAAACGGTGCAGAATATTTTGACGGCGGATATGATCTCTTCTTAGAAAAAATGGGTTGGGAAGAAGAGGAAGATGATTTTGTTAAACAAAAACCAAAAAACAGTTTTAAAGATAATAAAAAGACAAAAGCCGATTTAGTGAGAAACAAAAACAAGCTCGTCTCACCCATAAAGAAAAAAATAGAAAAACTTGAAGCTTCTATCATAAAAAGCGAGGAGACGCTTGCATCACATCAAAAAAAGCTCCTTGAGGCTTCAAGCAAAGGAGACAGTTTTAAAATCATCGAGTTTTCAAAACTTGTAGCGATGGAGCAAAAAGAGGTAGAGAAGATGTTTGAACTCTTGGAGATTTTACAAAATGAATTTGACACGATATCAGAGGATTTTGACAAGAAAATAGCAGAGATTGGGGATTAAAGTTTGACTGTCTAAATTTGGAGTTCTTTTAATGAAAGATACAAAAAACAGTACAAAATATTTTATATGGATGATTATTGCTATGCTGTTTTGGGGTATTGCGTGGACAGCTGGTAAGGTTGCGGCGGAACATTCAACTGCCGAAGTTGCCGCATTTTGGCGTTATGCCATCTCTTTTATAAGCATAATTCCCATCGTTTGGTTTTTAAAAACTCCGCTTAAAACGGATAGAATAGGTTTTTTGTATATGCTTAGCGCGGGGGTACTGACTTCGCTGTTTAACTATCTTTTTTTTGCCGGTCTTGCAGAGGGTCAAGCGGGATACGGTGGTACGCTTGTAACATCTCTGGCTCCTATCATTACTTATATTTTATCCATACCTATATTAGGCACAAAAGTTTCTCTTAGGCAGATAACTGCTCTCTTTATAGGCATTTTAGGCGCTCTTACTCTTCTTCGCGTGCCATTTGACGGATTTGCGTTTTTAAATATACAAAGTTCCTATTTTCTCGGATGTGCCGTTGTTTGGTCTCTTGTTACGATAATATCTCAAAAAGCCGCCAAAAGAGCAGATTTGATGTTTTATACTTTTGTTGTTTTTGGTATCACGGCTTTTATAAATATGCTTTTTGCTCTGCCTCATAGTCCGTTTGATTTTGGGGCGTACGATAGTATGTTTTGGATAACCATCGCATTTATAGGGGTGATTCCCGGAACATTTAGTACCGCTCTTTATTTTGTTTCAGCCGGTAAAATCGGAGCGCATAAAACGGGTGTATTTATGTTTATAGTTCCCATCGGCGCGATTGTCTCTAGTTTAATAGTATATGATGAAGTATTGGCTCTCTCGACAATTATCGGATGTTTATTAGCCTTTGCGGCGGTGTTTCTTTTTAATATGAGGAGAACTTCTAAAGTTTCAGTAATTGTTGAGTAGATATACCCTAAACTTTAATCAAAAGAAAAAATAGTAGTATATTGAATTATACAAAAGGTTATCGATGTTAAAAAAGTATTATTATCAGTTTTTTTTATTAGCTTTAGCTTTTATACTCTTTTATAATGATGACTATAAAATTATTATAGTCGGTGTCGCTATATTTTTTGTAGGTATGCTTTTTATGGAGGAGGGTTTTAAGCTATTTAACAGCGGGTTATTGGAAAAAGTTTTACAAGTCAGTACAAACACTATCCCAAAAGCTATAGGAACAGGTGTTATAGCAACAGCTATCACACAAAGTTCATCTTTGATTTCTATAATAATTATCTCATTTTTAAGTGCAGAGCTTATCACTCTAAGCGGTGCCGTGGGTGTAATATTCGGCTCAAATGTCGGCTCAACTACGACGGCATGGATAATCTCCTCTTTAGGCGTAAAAATAGATATAGCGACTTATGCGATGCCTTTGATTATTTTTGGAGTAGCCTTAAAATTTTCAAGCAATAAAAATTATCAGGGAATCGGAAAAATAGTGCTAGGGCTGGGGTTTATTCTTCTGGGTATTGATTATATGAAAGATGGATTTGAAGGTTTAGAGAGCAGATTTGATTTGTCAAAATTTGCGGTTGAGGGCTATTTCGGTGCTTTGGTTTATGTATCGCTTGGAGTTGCGGCAACTGTTATTATGCACTCTAGTGCCGCAACAATGGCACTTATCATAACGGCGCTTGCAACAAATCAAATCATCTATATAAATGCGGTTGAGCTCGTCATCGGAGCAAATATAGGCAAGACGATTACTGCCGTCTTAGGGGCTATAGCATCAAATGCAAACGGCAAAAGAGTAGCGCTTTCACACTTTATTTTTAATGCCGTAACAGCCGTTGTTGCAGTAATTTTTTTATATCAATTAAGCGATTTTGTAATATTTTTAGCTTCAAAAATAGGTATAGCAGATAATAATTACGGTATGAAACTAGCACTTTATCATACTATTTTTAATATTCTTGGGGTTATATTGATATCCCCTTTTATGCATCAATTTGTAAAATATCTTGAGACGCTCTTTTTGGAAGAGAATAAACTTACTCCAAAGCCGTTATATCTTGACAATGTAGTTATCAATGTGCCGCATGCCGCAATAGAATCCATAAGAAAAGAGACGATTCATCTTTACGATAGTGCAATTGAAGCCATATCACACTCAATGTTTTTGCATCGACATGATTTTATTAAAAGTACGGATATAGCAAATGCCGTTAAAAATTCCGATATGAGCATAGATGAAGATATAAACGAGTCTTATGCAAACAAGATAAAATCACTCTACGGGGAGATAATTCACTATGCTACGCTTTCTCAAGAAAACATGAATGAAGAAGATCAAGATAGAGTATATAACCTAAAGCTTGCTTCAAGAGATATCGTAGAGGCTATGAAAAATATGCGGGACTTGCAAAAAAACATATCATACTACTCAAAATCAAGAAACACATATATCCAAGAGGAGTATAATAACTTACGGTTGTATATAGCTAAGACTATAGATGCTATAGAAAAACTAAAAGAGCACGATGATGATTTGGATACTATATCTTCGATTGAGCTTTTAAAAGAGAACACTAAAGCACTAGATGATATAAAAAACAGTCGAATCGATGCGCTTATAAGAGAAAATAAGATTGACTCAAAAATGGCTACATCGCTTATAAACGATAGTGCCTTTGCATATGATGTTACGCAAAAACTGATACAAGTTGCTACAATATTGTGGATAAAAGATATCGATATCAGAACTTTGGGAGCGAAGAGATGAAGATAAATAAAGTGTTTAAGGGGATTGAAAAACTATTTTTTAGTGAATTTACCAATGAAAAAAAGCAGGAAAAATTAAAAGAAAAACTTCTTAAAAAAATAGAACAGACAAAGGTAGAGATAAAAAACGCCGAAAATGACGAAGAGACGCAAGACTTAAAAGCTAAACTCTACATACTAAAAAAGCTGCTTGAGAGAGTTTAGAAATATTATTAAGCAATAATTTAAGCTATATGTACTAAAATGTGTACATATAAAATCAAAAGAGGTAAAATGCAAACGATTTCATTTTCAGAAACAAGACAGCATTTAGCAGCAACAATGGATAGTGTTGTTGTGAATCATACGCCTGTTATAATTACTAGACAGAACAAGGAACCTGTTGTTATGATTTCTCTTGAAGATTATAAATCCATAGAAGAAACGGCGTACTTAATGCAAAGTATAACAAATGCAACAAGACTTAATAGCGCAATTTCAAAACTTGAAGCAGGGTTGGGCACACAAAGAGAGCTTATAGAATAATGAATCTTGTTTTTGCCGATGAAGCTTGGGAAGACTATTTATATTGGCAACAAAGAGATAAAAATATTTTAAAAAAAATAAATACTCTTATTAAAGAAATAAAAAGAGAACCGTTTAAGGGTATTGGGGAGCCGGAAGCATTAAAATATAATTGGTCCGGCTACTGGTCAAGACGAATAACAATAGAGCATAGATTAGTTTATAAAGTTACAAGCGATGCCATTTTAATCGCACAATGCAGATATCACTATTAAAATTACATCGAGTATAAAATACGCTCAATCGCTTCTAAAAGTTTTGCGTTATCAACTTCATTTACATAGGCATAAGCAAGTGCGGCTCCCGCTCCTACGCCCTCTTTTGCTTCGCCCTCATCATACTTTTTGAGTATCGGTATGGTTGCATTTTCAAATGAAAAACTGGTATACACGGCATTGGGCTTATAACTTAAAAGAGATAAAATATGCGCTATATCCGAGTTTTTGTCATTTGCCACCCATGAAGTTGTTGCAAGAGTTATATTTTCATGCTTTACCCTCATAAGCACATCCTCTCTAAGTCTATCAGCCACCAAGAGACATGCCGCCATCTGCGTTCCGCCTGCTAGCACTATATGAAATCTTCGTGACGCGCTCATCAAAAAACCGGCACAAAAGATAAGCATATTATCACTCACGACGGAGAGCTTTTCAAAATTGCTCATCTCATCGTTTATCAGGGAGAGAGCTTTATTTATAGTCTCGTTTCTTACATTGTTTGGCACATGTAAAAAGCTTGAAGAGAAGTCATCTTTGCAATCATATCCGAGTGCCAAGGCAGTCGCCGTTGCCGTTGTCGTTCCGCTTGGGGTTGATTCGCCTAAAATCAGATAATTTCCCTTTAGCTCGTAACTCTCTCCCGCTGCCATTCCTTTTCTAAAAACGGCTTTTGCGTCTATGTCGGCTCCCAAAGCTATTGAGTTTGAGGGCAGTATGTTAAAACTATGACATATAGAATTTTGCGGAATTATTTGCAGTCCCAAATCAAGAATCTCGGTTGCGCTAAAGGGTACCAAGTTATGCACCGCTCTTGTTATGATTGCCGGAGTCGGCACACCTGTGGGAGTTTCGGCAAGTTCACCCAAAGAGTAAACCCTCTCATTTATGATAAACTCCGCATCAAGAGTAGGTGTCAGAGGAATCATTCCCGGAATCCCGGCTTGAGTAATTCCCTCAATCTCGCAAGTTTTCGTAACGGATGCCGCTAGTAAAAAATCAGCCCTGCCGCATGGCAGTGAATCAGGCTCATTTGTAAATATGTTATATGTTTTCAATTTTTATTCCTTTATAAAATTTTTAACTGATGTTACACACTTTTAAAATCAAACACCATAAAAGAGCCGTTTTCAACACTAATGCCAAACGCCTCTTCTAAGGTTATTTTTTTAACAATGCTCAGTAAAACACGGATAACTCCTGCATGAGTTACGACTAAAATATTTTCTTTGTTTAATGACGGTAAAAAAAACAAAAAAAACTCTTCCACTCTTTTGATATACTCCTTATGCGGCTCACCGTCAAGCGCTTCTATCCACTGTAAAAAATTTATATACTCTATCTCGCCTTGAGCGATAATCTCATCAAAACTAAGCCCCTCATGTCTACCCCACGACTTCTCTCTTAACTTGTCCGAAAAAAAGGCATCTTTTGAATGGATAGAGTATTTTAGTGTCTCTTTTGCACGCCTCAAATCTGAGCAAAAAACTGCATCAAACTCCATTGTATCGAGCTCTTTTGCAACTTTTCTTGCTTGAATTTCGCCATTTTTTGACAAACCTATATCATTATGCCCGTTATAACGGTTTTTATATCTCTCATCCACTTCGGCGTGGCGAACCAAGGTTATTCTCATGCCAAGCCAAAGAGTAGAAGATTTAAAAGAATGAGTTCGCTCACCTCAATAGTAAAACCGTAGATATCACCCGTAAATCCGCCGTATCTTTTAATGAAAAAGCTTTTTATAACAAACAAAACTAACAAAGCACTAACAAGCAGAAGCAGTTTGTTATAAAATAGAACTGCTAAAATTGAGTAAAAAAGTGCGATAAGCATTTGCGGTTTTGTAAGTTCTGCTTTTGCCAAAGTTCCCATACCGTTTTGACTGATATATGGATAGAAGTAGATTGCCAAAACAGCGTTTAGTCTTGAGAGAAGCAGCACAAGAGGCAGAATATAAAAGGCTTGAAAGTGAGCCAAGGTTGAGGCTTTTAAAATCAAAAACGAAACACTTATTATCATTCCCATTCCACCGACATGTGAGTCTTTCATAACCTCCAAGGCTCTGGCTTTAGGAGCGTACAGCCCGTCTACCGTATCGCTAAAACCGTCAAGATGAAGCGCACCGGTAAGTAAAACCCAAAGAGCAAAGATGATAACGCCAAGATGTGTTAAGGCAACATACGGACTTAAAACCGAGTAAACACCCCATAAAACAGCACCTAAAACAGCGCCCACAAGCGGATAGAACATAACGGCATAACCATTAATGCCCTTGTAAAAATCGTGGATTTTAAAAAAAGGAACAGTTGTTAACATCGACATTGCGAGTGCAAAACCTTTAAAAATATCTCTCATTTTATCCTCACGGGTATACCGGCAATCGTGTGGTAAACCTCGTCACATCTGCTTGCGATTAGTTGAGAGAGCTTTCCGCTTATATCTATAAACTCTCGTGCAAGAGCGTTATCGGGAATGATTCCGCACCCGACATCGTTAAGTACAAAAACTATACTTTTATCAAGCGCCAAAACGCTCTCTAACTCTTTTTTCATATCAAGAAAACCGTAGCCATGATATAGCATATTGTTTATCCATATACTAACACACTCGATTAAAACAGTACTGTTTTGTTTTAAAATCGCTTCATAGAGTTTTAGAGGCTCTTCTATCGTTTCAAACTCTTCACTTCTTTGAAGTTTGTGCTCATCCACTCTACGCCGCATCTCCTCATCCATAAACTCGCTAGTTGCAAGATAGATAGGTTTTATGGCTGAATTTTTAAGCGTGTATATTTCGGCATTTAGTGATTTCCCGCTTTTAGTGCCGCCGATAAAGAGTGCTTTTTTAGTTTTCATTTTGAAATTTTATCCAATGAAACAAAAAAATGAGGTTTTTTAAGAGAGATTTATGTTTAAAAAAGAGGAGAGAAAAACTCCATCCATAAGGCGGATGGAGTATAAAGTTAAAGATTTTTACTAATCTTAGTAAAGATCTTGACTTGGATGGTTAGGTTTGCTAACTTCTGTATTACCGTTGTTTGTATCGTAAGTTACGATGTTGTCTGCTTGAAGAGCACCTAATGTAAGAGCGATTAATAAAATGATGTTTTTCATCTTGTTTCCTTTGGTAAGAGAGCTTTACCCTCTACTATTTTAAATCGGAGTAATTTTATCCGATTTAACTTTTAACTCTTTTATGCTTTTTAAAGTAGCAGTTTTATTTAAGGTTTGGTTTATACTTTTAGCAATGATAGAAAGACTTGTTTGCCCTAAAGTAGCTGCAAAAACCTATTTTCATCAATATTCTTGTCGATATTAAGTTGTATTGTATGCATAAAAAGAAATGAAGTTCTTTCACAGTCTCTCCTGCGTGAGATGGTTCATTTTAGGTTGTTTGAGAAAAGTTATTTTTCGCTTTGCGCTATTATTTTATCTATTTGCTTTTTTATAGGCGGAAGCTTATCTACAGCTACATTCCAGATTATCTCTTCATCAATTTCAAAATACCAATGAATAAGTTTATCTCTCATTTTAGCCATCAACGACCAAGGAAGTTCTTCAAATTTGTCGGTAATCTCTTTTGGTATCTGCTTTGTAGCTTCACCGATAACTTCTATCTCTCTTATGCAAGCACTAACAGTTTTATCATCTTTTATAAAATCATCATAAGTCATACCGTTAATAAATGAGCCGATTTTTTCTATTCTCTTGCTTATGTCTTCCAAAAATAGCAAATAGTTTCTCTTCATATTGCTATGGCTTCTTCCATAATCTGTTCTTTTAGCTGCGCTTTTAATTTTCTTTTTGGAACCAAGTCTATTTTATGATGCAAATTTTTGCTAAGAAACTCTTCTATCTCAATAAAGGTAAGCAAATCAGGGGTTTTACGAAAATCAACAAGGACATCTATATCACTTTCATCGGTTTGTTCATTTCTTGCAAAGGAGCCAAAAATATAAATATCAGAAATGCTGTATTTTTCATTTAAATAAGGTTTTAACCCTTTCATATGCGATTTTACATAATCCAAAGACACCATTTACAACCCCTTTTAAATTTTACTATGAACTATTTTATCCATTTTACCTAAAACATAACAAACTAAAGCTAAAGAACAAGTGCCTCTTGTATAAAATCCATATCTACATATTTGTCTATATGCCCTGCGAACTCTTTTATTGCTTTTTCTTTGTACTCTTTAAAATTATATCCCTCATAGGTTTTATCTATTTTGTAAAATAGTCTGTAACGAAACTCATCGTTTTCAAAAATCCCATGCACAAATGTTGCATAGAGATTTTTTTTCTTTACGACTCTCTTTTTTGCTACTCCGTTATGTATCTCGTATCCGTCTATCATTGAGCCAAAAAGATAGTAGCACCCTTTTTTTACAATCTTCTCTTTGGCAAAAACAACTTCGCCCTTTATCCGCCCAAAACCAAAAACCTCTTTAAATTCGGACTCTACCGCGTCAGGGTCTAAAATTCTCTCAAACATCATCTCATAACCGCCGCAAATGGCTACTATTTTTTGTTTTTTTGAGCTTAAAACCCTCTCAAATCCCCGCTCTTTTAGCCACAACAAATCATCAACCACTCTTTTGCTTCCCGGTAAAACTACGACCTGACAAGTAGCTATATCGCTCGCGTTTGATATAAAAACCAGCTCTACCTCTTTGTCCACAACAAGAGGCTCAAAGTCCGTAAAATTGCTGATATGCGGAAGTTTTATAACGCCTACTTTTATCTTTGCTTTGCTTGTATATTGAATATAGTTCATTATAGATTCGCTGTCTTCAAAACCGAGATTGAAAGGTTTAAACGGTACGACACCCAAAACTTTTATGCCAAACTTCTTTTCTATGATGACTCTTCCCTCATCAAAAAGAGTCATATCACCTTGAAACTTGTTGACTATCACGCCTATAATATTCTCACGCAGTTTTTTCGGAAGCAGTTTATAAACACCGTATATTGAGGCAAAAACACCGCCTCTCTGGATATCCGCCACTAAAATAATCTTTGTGTTAAACTCATCTGCTACAAAGATATTTGATAGGTCTTTATCCATCAAGTTTAGCTCAACGGGACTTCCCGCACCCTCGGCAACAATACAATCATACTCTTCTTTGAGCTTTAAAAACGCCTCTTTTACGATGGGTTGTAGAGTTTTTATATCGCGGTAATACTCCCAAACATCTTTGTTGCCGACACTTTTACCGTTAATAATCATATGTGCTTTTGATTTTCCGCCGGACTTTAGCAAAATAGGGTTCATATACGAAGTTGTTTTAAGTCCGATTGCTTCTGCGGCAAAGTACTGTGGAATGGCGATTTCGCCCCCATCATCCGTTACTTGCGAGTTGTTAGATACATTTTGAGCTTTAAAAGGTGCCGCGCTGATGCCGCGATGGTGCAGAAGATAGGTTATAGCAAAGCTAAGAGTCGATTTTCCGGCATCACTGCTTGTGCCGAATATGCTAAGTGAGTTCATTTTTTTATTTTATCTAAAAAAGGATTATACTGCTGAGTTTATGTGAAGATTTATGTAAAAAAGAGGAGAGAAAAACTCCATCCATAAGGCGGATGGAGTATAAAGTTAAAGATTTTTACTAATCTTAGTAAAGATCTTGACTTGGATGGTTAGGTTTGCTAACTTCTGTATTACCGTTGTTTGTATCGTAAGTTACGATGTTGTCTGCTTGAAGAGCACCTAATGTAAGAGCGATTAATAAAATGATGTTTTTCATCTTGTTTCCTTTGGTAAGAGAGCTTTACCCTCTACTATTTTAAATCGGAGTAATTTTATCCGATTTAACTTTTATGCTTCTTATCGTTTTGTAAGTAGCAATTTTTTTTAAGATTATATTATGCTGAGTGTAACTTATTTATATGCGTTACACCTTTCCATCACTCCCATACTCCTGCGTTGGAGTGCATATTTCAGGTTATTTTTCTATCCTATTTTGTGTCATTTTGGAACATAAACTCTTTATATATTTATTTAACTTTTTGCTTAACTATGTTATAACCAAACTTATAATATAAATACATATATGGAACTATAAATGCTGTATTTAAATTGTTCTGATATGAATTTAATGTGGAGTTGTTATTATGAAAAGAACTATCGCAAACACAAATAACTATTTTTCTTCTTCTGTTAAAAAACAAACAATGATTGTAAATTCTGTATATACTTCTGCTAAGGTTGAAGGTTCTAAAACAACAAAAAAAGAACTTAAAGAGCATTATAAGCTTATCCATTCATAATTTCCTCAATTTTTGATTTCAACAACTCTCTCATAGGTTCATAATTACAATTATAGCCTTGATGAATTTTTTGAATATAGTTATCGCCATTTTTTAAATTTAATCCTATCATTGGAAAACCATTTTTAGCCAAAATAATATCACATACCAATCTACTCAGCCTGCCATTACCTTCTCTAAATGGATGCATGAAAAGAAACTCACTAATAAATTGAGCCAAATCTAAGGTAATTATATCTATATCATCATAGTTAGTTTTACTAATCTTTACAATTAACTCATCAAGCTGAGGAATAGCCTCTAAAAATTCTAATCGCCAACACCAAGCTTCATCTCCGCTACCCTTGCGCATCTCAACAGTTCTTAAATCACCGGCAAAAGGGTATATAGTTTCAAAAATCGCTTTATGCCATTTTTTAATGGTGTTAAAATTGAAAGATTTTGATATATCAAGGTTATCTACCAAATAATCATAAACTTCTAAGAGCTTTAAATCTTCTTCTTTTTGAATTAAATCTTGATTTGTTGATTTTAAGTAGTTAATACAAACACCTTTTGATGTTGTAATAGTTTGTATGTTTTTGCTATCCCAATTATTCCAAGGGTTTTTAGTAATATCCTTATCATCTATAAAACTACACTCATCTGTTCTATCGTTTAAGATGCTTAACGGAGGTTTTTTTTCACTAAAATATTTACTATCACTCTCATACCAATATTGGTATGTTTTAGTTTTTTTCAGCTTGAAAGCATATAGTAAATATTTTGTTTTTGTCATATTAATCAGCTTTTTCTTTAATAATTTTATATTCTCTTGATAAGCAATGGTTGTTCCTCGCTCCCATGCTCCTGCGTGGGAGTCTATAATAAGCTCTAGCCATTTTTAAATTCTATTAATCTTTTAAATTCATCTAAAATAAAACTAGAATAGACAATCATTATCTCCATTAAATACCCTAATCTATCCAAAGAGCTATGCTCATTTTTATAGATTTCATTTAAACATATCATATCTTGATACTTTTCTGTTCCAAAGTAAGCAGATATTGTATTTTTGAAATTATCATCTATTTTCACATATTTTTTCATTTCATTATAAATGTAATCAATGCTAGTATTGTTTCCTCTTTGATGAACTATTGCATCTCGAAATTCTTTTATCATCTGCATAAAAAAACGATAGTTAGTTTCTTTCTTAAAAAATTTGCCACTTTCAAAGTCTTCAAATCTTGGATGATTTTTTTCTCTTAATTCATTTATAATAGTGTAATATGCTTTCTTTTTTTTGTCAGCAATAAAAATACTATCATCATATTCTTCTAATAATTTATAACTATTTTCAATAAACTTAATATATAGCTCAAAAATATCAACCAGAATCCATTGATATTGCTTGTTATGATAAAATTCTATTGATTCCATTAATTCATCTATATTTTTCTCTACGAAACCTAATGACTTATAAAAACCATTCATATCTTTATACATAAAATTTGTCATAAACATTGATTCATTTTCTAATGACTTATTATCTATTATGATTGTTTTAGCTATCTTTTTTTGTTTATCTAATTCTTGTACTTTAGTTCTTTTGGCATTTAATATTAAAGATTTATAAAAATTTATTTCAAGTAATTCATCGGTAAACTCTTTATGCTCAATATCTAGTTTTTGAAATAATTGATCTTTTGTCACGAAGCACTATCCACAATCGATATTCCATCATATCGTTTACTCATTTTAATTCAGCCTGTTCAGATTTTTTAGTCTAACAATCTTTATCTCATATGGGAGATATTTTTGAATGTTCTGTAGTTGTATTATTTGACTCATGTGTAATTTATCTGTTGTCTTAATTTCTACAAGTTGAATTTTTTGGTCTTTTAGTAAAACAAGATCAGTCCAACCAGTATCAATTAAATAATTATCAATATATTCGATAAAATGCTCTTTTTTCAATATACTATTAGCTACCAGTGATATTTTTGTTTCAATATCCATTGCTAAACGAATATCTTTATACTCTTGTTCTGTCAAATATTCTATTACATATTGATAATATTCCAAAATATTTTCGTCCGTCACTTTTTTCTTTGATTCTAAAATAATCTGTTTAACAAGTTCTTTGCCCAACAAAGCTAAATGTACGAATGGTGACAATGTAATATAAATAGTGTTGACTTCATGAGCTGTGGCAAATGAATACTTTTCTCTGTACGCTTCTTTTAAAATATCCAATACTATAGCTGTCAAAGCCCTCTTTTTCAAAGTATAGTTTTGCATCATTTTCAGGGTATTTACTTTCTCTTTGTAGTGAAATATCTTGAAGTTGGATATTTAAAAAATAACACTGTTCTTTCAATGGCAAGCTCTCAATGGCTTTATTGAATCCATTTTGTGTTAAAGACAATTCATCGTTATTTATGTAACCTCGCCAGCGTAATGCTTCAACTGTTTGCTTTCTGATTGTTGTATTTACATTTTTTAAAATACTTTGAAGGAGCATTATTTGTGGTTTTGAAAGTGAATCTGTAATCATCATGTTTTAATTAAAGTTCATCAGGAAAACGATCATCATCTGCTATATCCTCAACTGTAGGATGAGTACCTGCATTGCGCATTGAGATTGTCTCATTGTATTCTTTCGCTTCAACAATCTTTGTAAATTCAATCGTTTCGCCTAATCTTTTAACCTCTTGTTCAACAAGGTCTAACGACACATTAAAAAATTCTTTTCTTCCGTTTACCATATTTACGCGATTATCATTAAAGATTACATGAAGACTTCTTTCAAGTTTTGGTGCGTCTTTAGAATAGATCATTGCATGAACATCAAAAAGAAATGGTACGGAGGCATCTCCAAGTTCACGAACACGATCAAGTGGTTCAAGCCGACGTGTCATACCGATTTTATAAACATTCTCACCAAATGAACCAATATTAGAAATAACATAAACATGCCCTGATCGGGTTTGCTGTGCCATCGAAAGAGCACGTTCTTTTTTCGCTTCAGCTTCAGCAAGTTTTACTTCGAGTTCTTTAATTTGACCCTCAAGTGCTCCTAACTCTTCAGCTTTCGCACCAGCTAGCTGCTCATGGGCTTTTTTCAATGCTTTTTGGTATTGCGCTTCTTCTTTTTCAGCATCTTGCTGTGCTTTTTCGAGTTCTTTTTGAGCTTTTTCTTCTTCACGCATCTGTTCACGGATAGCACGTTGTTCTTCTTTCTCGTCTTGCGCTTTTTCACGGTATTCATGTGTTAATTTCAGTTCTTGAAGCTTTAATTGTAGGTATTGGTAGGCAATATTCACTTTATTTGACTCATTGAGCTTATCTATGGTTTCGTACGCCTTATTAATTCTCTCTTGCATGGTATTATAATTATTCCACTTTACATTAGAGATGATTGCATCACATTCGCCATTAAATGCTCGGAGGGTTAGCTTGATAGATTTATCTGTCATTTTCTGCCCTTCTCTCTTATTTCCATCTACTGTCCAGTTAGTAGAACACATCACAGCTGTCTTGGCTTGTATCATCTGTTTTTGCTTTTCTTTGATGAGATCGAGTTCCTGCTTATATCGCTCCGATGTGTCAAAAATATATGTTGGCTTATAGAATCCATAGCTAGTCAATTCATACTCTTCTTCTACTTTTTCCAACTCTTTTTCAAGATCCCTCATTATTTGTAATTTTGTTTTATACTCGCTTCGCAGGTCATTAAACTCAATACTAGTTTTATCTATTTGTTTTTTGATTTTTTCTACTTCCAATTCAAGATCGATGATTGCTGAGTATTTTTCAAGTTTCTTTTTATTTTGCCAATATAAATAACCAATAGCAACAAAGAGAATAATAATGATGGTATATGAAATCATAATGTGAACCTTACATTAGTGGGATTAATCGTTTTAAGCGTGTAGCCTAAACACTCCTCAAAGATATCATGCAGAAAACCGTCTTGGTATTTTTCCTCTTTTACTGTTTTTATAAACTCTATTTTTGCTAAATAGTTTTGATAAGCACTCCAGCGTTTTGCAACTAAAGATTCATCTTGTTTATATGTTTTGAGAATTGAAGCTTGAAATATAGACAATATCTAACCTTTAAAAATATTTTTATCAATTTTACCTAAAACATAACAAACTAAAGTTGAAAGGTTAGAACCTTTTATATAAATTTATATAACGCACAATAGCAGTTTAAAGCTCATCTAAAAATTTTATAATTTTCTCACTTGGGCGCCCGATAATTGCTCTATCACCTTTAATAATCACAGGACGCTCAATAAGTTTTGGGTATTTAACCATCGCTAAAATCAGCTTATCCTCATCAAGCTCATCTGCTAGATTTAGCTCTATATATAACTCCTCTTTTGTTCTCATTAGCTCTCTTGCAGATACTCCAAGCATTTTTAAAACTTCTCTAATTTGCACCTCATCAGGGGAATCCTCCAGATACTTAACTACACTAGCCCCATATCCGCCGTTATTTAAAATCTCCATCGCCTCACGGGATTTTGAGCATTTTGGATTATGCCAAATTGTTATTTCACTCATTTTTTAACTCCTTTTATCTGATTTTACACACTCTAGATCCTGAATCTAATATAAACCTACTGCTTAGCTGCCTTACACCCACTCATAATTTTTTTCCAATCAAGGTCAAAGTTCTTTTTCACATAAGCCTTATGATGAGGGACGGTGCATTTTGAGCAGTTTTGGTGGATGACGCCTTTGCCTGCGAACTTTTCGCCGTTGTTTATTTCGCATCTGCTTAGGATTTTAAACTCATTGTACTCTCCTAGCCCTTCATCATTAAACCTAAAATTCGGGCATCCGCAAAGGTAGCAGTTTAATTTCTCCATCTCGTGGCACTTCTTGTTATCTTTGTAAAGCGGACAAAAATCAATCTCCTCTTTTGCCATATTTTCATACTCAAAATAATCGATTATCTGCTCTTTTGTGTAGCCGTTTGCGACAAGTTTATCAACAATTTTTTTATGTTTATCTGCATGTTGTTTGAACCATTCGTCATAACTCATAAAATCATTCCTCTTTTTTTGCTCTCAAGCCTATCGTACATCGCTAACATGTTATAGTAGTCGTTATGCAGCGTTATATCTATGAACAACTCCTCTTTTTGGAGTATGCGTTGGGCATATTCCACCCTCTCTTGAGTAAAAATATTAAACAATCCCTCTTTGTAATCTTCAAAATCAAATCCCTCGTCATCCATACGAATCAGCTCCGCAACTACATGCCCGAGTCTGTTTGCTCCAAACTCTAAAAGCTCCTGTGCCTGCTGAGCATCATCCAAAAGCAGATATATCTGCGCTTTAAACTCCGCCATTGTGAAGTTGTTTTTAAAGATAACGCCTATGTACTTTTCCATACTCAAAGAGTCGTCAAGCGATTCAACCATGTCTAAAATATCCTCAGGGTCATATTCGCTAATGTTTAAAACCATATCACGGATAGTTTTACCACTGTTTTTGTTGTTGTAGGTCAAATCCTGTACGGGGTAGACTTCGGAAATACTCGGGATAATAATCTGGCAGGAGTAAAATCCAAGATAGTCGTACTCCCGTAAATATATCTCTTTTTCCATCTCTTTTGCGATACTTACCAAAAAATCAAACTCATCTTCTATGCCGTCATATCTCCAAGTTGCGAACTCAAAACTCTTAACAGAACTTAAAAAACCAAACCCGAGTTTTCCGTTTGAGTCAACAAAATGGGATTCGAGATTAAAGCCATCGGCTACTATGCTCATATCAAATGTCGGGGTTTCAAATGTATCAAGACTCTCTAAATCACGCCCTTGCATAAGTTCCGTCATTGTCCTCTCCAAAGAGACTTCGAGTATCGGGTGCGCTCCAAAAGAGACAAAAAGAGTTGCATTTTTCGGGTTTATCAGCGAAATGGCAGTTACCGGAAACTTCCCGCCGAGCGAGGCATCAAGGACTTCTACGATGTAGCCTGACTCCCTAAGTGCCAAAAGGTCTTTGTAAACTCTCTCATAAGATTTAACAACTTCATCGGGAAATTTCGGCAGTGCGTAAGCGTTTTTGATAATCTCCAATTTTGCATACCGCTCATATATCTCGCTAAGAGCTTGGATTTGCGCCTCTTTTGGCGTATTTCCCGCAGCCAGTCCGTTACTGACATAGAGATTATTTAAGATATTTACGGGAAAATAGACTCTCTCGTCACTGAGGAGTTTTTTAAAAGGCAGAGCAACTATTTTATCCGAAAAGTCGCTGTTATAGTCAACCAAATCATCACCGCTGAGTTCACCATCCGGGTCATAAATATCAAAAAGCTCTTCACTAAGATAGTCATCGCCAAACTCAAATAGTGCTTCGTCGGGATAATGCTTTCGCTTAGGCAGATAAAAATCCGTAAAAAAATTATTTGTCTGAAGTCTCTCAATGTATTCGCCCAAAGCGCTTGCCGTTGATGCCTCGCTAAGGATTCCTTTTCCGTTTGAGTAGATATGATTTGGCGCTTCGGCGGAGCTTAGATTTACGGAGTAGCAGTTATCAAGAGGATGTTTTTGTTTAGACATCGTAGTTTTACAGCCGACATCCTCCAACACTTTTTGCATTTTTGAGATTGACTCCTCCAAGGGAGCGGTTTTTGATAAAAGTTTCACTGTTTTTTCCTAATAATCAGATATATAAAAAACGGTCCGCCGATAAGAGCGGTAACAATCCCTATCGGTACTTCGCTTTGTGTCTGTAACGATCTTGTAATTGTGTCACAAAAAACCAAAAAAAAGCCTCCAAAGAGTGCGGTTTTAAAAATTCTGGCATATATGGTTGATGGGTAGATTTTTAAAACTATATGCGGAGTTATAAGCCCGACAAAACCGATGGGTCCGCTTATGCTGACAAGCGTACCTACGGCAAAGGAGGAGATTAGCAGAAGCACTCTCGTTGCTTTTTTTGTATCCAAGCCTTTTAGTTTTGCACTCTCATCCGAAATACCCAAAAGTTGAAGCTCAAATCGGTAGATATAGATAACCATAGTCAAAAGAGAGGCGATTAAACCGACTATAAGCGGATTTTGCCATCCGATGATAGAGAGCGAACCCATAGTAAAACGGATAAGCATATCGTTTTGAATAGCATCTCCGAGATAAAAGATTATCATAAGAGCAGAGGTGTAAAAGAGCGAAAGGGCAATTCCTAAGAGCAAAAGCGACTCATGTTGGGCATTTTTTAGAAATTTTGCCAGATAAAGAAGCAGTAACACCGTTAAAATTGCTCCGAAAAATCCAAAAAGATGAACAGCGCTTATGCCAAATAGCAGAGTTCCAAGCCCAAGTTTTATGGCAATTCCCGCACCCAAAACGGCGCCGCTTGAAACTCCCAGAGTATAAGGCGTCATAAGTGCGTTACGAAAGAGCGTTTGAAACAGAAGTCCGCTAAGAGCAAGTATGACGCCTGCAAAAAAAGCAAACAAAACCCGCGGCACCCTTAGTTCAAAAAATATCTTTGAGCTAAGAGTTGAAAAATCCAAAACCTCGTTTATCTCAAGCGGCACTGCACCGATAAACGGCGAGATAACAAAAATAGCTATTAAAAAAAACCATACCAAAAACTTACTCATACTTTACCGCCAATGAGCAAAACTCTACTCCGTAAAGCTCCCTTAAAACCTCATCGTCAAAAAAATCATCCTCGTAAAAGTGAGCGTTTTTATCTTTTATAAAAGCGATTGGACTGCCGATGAAAGAAGCAAGATGCAAATCATGCGTGATAAGAATAATTTGGTGCGTATCTTTTAACTTTTTTATATATTTTGCTATTACCAAAGAGTTGCGGGGATCAAGGTTTGCCGTCGGCTCGTCAAAAATGATGATTTTGCTCTCTTGGCAAAGAGCCGCAGCGATGAGAGAGAGCTGCTGTTCCCCTGAGCTTAGCGAAACTAAAGTGTGATTTTTCAGATGCTCAAGACCTAAGAGTTTGATGTTTGCATCTGCTATTTTTCTATCCTCGCTTGAGTACTCAAAAAAGCTTTTTTTATAAGCAAATCTCCCAAGCAGCACAAAATCTTGCACTGTTATAAAGGAGTCGTAAATCTCTAGTTTTGCAGGGATATAAACGACTGTTTTTGCCCTCTCTTGATATGACAAGTTTTTGATATTTATCCCGTCTGCGAGTATCTCTCCGTCGTACTCTATCAAAGAGCAAATCGCGCGAGCCAGAGTGCTTTTGCCCGAACCGTTTGCACCGAGTATGCTTAAGTGCGACTCTACACTCAGGTTTACATTTTTTAAGATACTCTCATTGGAGTAACTGCACGAGAGAGATTTTAGCTCAATCATCTGTTCATCTCATTGCAGAGTCTCTCAATACTAAGAGCGACTCTGTGTGAGGGTATGTTTATATAACTCTCATCGACTACCGTTATGCGTTTGTTTTTACTTGCGTTAGTCGGGAGTGAGTGCCATGTGTCGAGTGCTTTTTGCTTGTCAACCAACCCGTTTGAGGCATTTGAGTGAAGTATGATAATCTGATCGGGGTTTAATGCTATAACATTTTCATAACTTAAAACAGGTTGGTTAGTTTGGTTAGCGTTATATGCGTTAGTGTTTTTGCATATCGAGATGATGTCGTTAAAAAATATCTCGCTTCCCGCTATATAGATGCCGCTTCTTAAATCTTCATGCAGTCCGTAAACTATCATAACCGTATGTGGCTTTTTACTTTTAGGAGCGTTATTTATTGAATTGTTTATGTCGTCTATTAGAGTTTTTGGATTTACCTGTAACTCGTTTGAGAGTTTTTGTATGGAATTTTTTATATCGTCAATGGTTTGGAGTTTAAGCATTACAGTTTTTATATTGAATCTTTTTAACTTCTCTAAAGTCTCTTTGTTAAAATCTTGTCCGATTACCAAAGTTGGAGAGTGTGCGATGATTTTTTCTAAATTCGGGTTTGAATACCCACCGATGATAGGCAGACTTTGAGCCTCTTTTGGGTAGAGTGAGTATTCACTTGTAGCAACGAGAGCATCACCTTTTTTTAGTGCATAAACTATTTCCGTAACTGACGGGCTGAGAGAGACTATTCTCTCATTGCCCAAAAGCGTGAGCGTAAAAAACAACACTAAAAAAAGAGTTTTTATACTCACACGGTATCCTTAGATTTTTAGTTTAAATCCTGCAATTGCAGTTGTGGTAAAGTTTATAGGATAGATAGCATTATCTTGTATCCACAAACCGTTCTTTTGGTTAAACAGATTGTTTATTTTAGCAAAAAGTTCCAAATTATCCCTCGTATAAGTTGCCGATATATCAGTATGGATGTAAGCATCTTGTTTTTGTGCGAAGTTGTTGTTAAAATCATTTGCCGCATAAGCCTCTGAACGGTACACCTGTGTTAGAGAAAGTATAGTATTTTTAGTCGGAAGATAGCTTAGAGTCGCTTTTATGTTATGGTTCGAAACACCCGGCAAATCGTTACCTGAGTAGTCGTTGCCGCCTTCAAGCTCTTTGTCTATAACCGCTTTAACATAGTTATAGTTCAGTGCTATATTAAACTCATCCGTAATTAGCCATTTGTCATAAATATCTAAACCGTATTTGTATGATTTGTCTATATTGGTATTTTTCGAGTTCATAAAAGTCGGATCGGCAAAGTAGTAAATCTCATCTTTTAAATCAACATAAAAAAGCGATATCTTAAACTTATTTAGGGGAGTGATGTTGTTAAATCCAAGCGTAAAACTATCCGTTTTCATAGGATTTATAAAGCCGTTAAAAGTGACGGTTCCAAACCAATCTCTGTTAAAAAACCTGTCGATATCAGGAGCTTGATAAGCATGGGCATAGTTTAAAAAAACAGAATTTGCTTTGTCAAAAGTGTAGTTATAACCGAGTTCAGCCCCAAAAAGCGAGTGGTTGTCTTTTAAAGCGTTGCTTGCGTCATCGTATCTGTACTCTACATTTTCAACCCTTGCACTGGCTTTTAGGGAGTGGTTGTCAAATTTGAAATTGCTTATAAAAAAAGATGCCAAGTTCTTTTTTGCGGTTTCATTTTCTGTTCTATAACTATTTGCATGAGACTCTCTTTTTCCGTCAAAAATATCAAAACCCGCCAAAATAGTTACATTTTCGCCATCGTAATTAAGCGTGGTTTTTGCGGAGTTATAAATATAATCGGCAACAGAGGAGTAAGTCACATAATTAGAAGTTTTTTCCTCATGATTTGCATCTGCATTTAAAGAGAGTTTGTTACTAAAATAGTAACTAAAGCCCGCATTTACCGCATCCGTGTCAAACTTTTGTTTAGATGCTCCCCAGTTTGTAGCCCCCGCTTGTTTTGGGTCATTCTTGTACTCGTCAAGCGTTAAATAGCTTGCATAGATTACATCCGTTCTCACAAGCGCTGCACCTGCTCTTAATTCCAACTCATTGGTAGGATTGTACGCAAAATTAAAGGCGGCTGTTTTAAATCTGTTTTCATCTTTGCCGCCGCTGTCGTTAATATGACGAACCCCATCGCTGTTTTGCGCTTCACCGCCGGCACTTATCGAGAATTTTTCATCGCTGTGACCCAAGTAAAAAGAGCCGTCCGTTTTGCCGTAACTTCCGCCGTAAAATGCAACCTCTTTGTCGTTGTTCTTTTTGGCGGTAATATTTATAACACCTGCATTTGCCCCGTCACCAGAGGCAACTATGCCGCCGGACTTTATAATCTCTATTTTTTCGATAGAATCGGGTGAAATAGCGCTTAGAAGAGGTGCTACCATATCGATATTGTTGATTTTTCTGCCGTTAAGCGTTACGACGATGTTTTGGTAGCCATCACCCATTCCGTATCCTCTCATATCCAGCTTTTGAGAAAACGGGTTTCCGTAAGAGGGCATTGTACTAACGGATGTTTGCTGATTTAAAAACTCATAAAGATTTTGAGCATGAGCTTTTTGGATATCATCCGCCGTGTAGACTTCTACGGCATCGGTTGATTTTAACTCATCCGTTTTTATAGCCGTTGATGTGATATCCAAGGGTTTTAACTCAATGTTTTGAGCGACTAATATGCTTGAAGCCAGTAGTGATAAAAGTATCTTTTTTTTCATTGTTATTTTCCATAATTATTATTTTTGTAATTCAGACTGCCGCGTCACTTCGTTCCTCGCAGTGACGGTACTTGTCATTGCGAGCTTCTGCAAGAAGCGCGGCAATCTTTTTTGGTTCAATTAATGATAATGGCGGAGAGATAGCGTTGTTTAGGTTTTTAAAGTAGTTAAGATTTAGTTTTTGAAAAGGGTGTAGTCGCAGCGTTTTTTTTGTGCGTTTAAAGTAATAACAGTTGCAGTGGCAAGGTTTTAAAGAGAGGGAAAGCGTACAAAGTGTGGCGGCGAGTTCCTCTTCTTCTAGTTCTGCATCAAGTTCATCGCTTGAAAAATTTAACATATGAAAGCTCTGCACTCTTGACGCATTGGCATTTAGCGTAACTTGGTTAGAAGTTGCCGTAATCGCTCTTAGCGTAAAGTAGTTTTTGCCAAAGCCTTTTGGAAGTTTCACAAATATCCTATATCTTAGTTTTTCGCAAGTATAACAAATATTATTTTAAATAATAAGATTAGTTTTAAATCATCGTGTATAATAGTGCTATAAAAACAGTAAAATGAAAGAATTAAAAAATACAGATGAATGATTCCAAAAATCTTAAACATGCATTTCTTATCTCTATAATCTATTTTACAGTCAGTGTGCTGTGGATATTTTTATCTGACGCTGCCGTTGCATCTTTAACTAATGATGCAGATACAATTACTATACTGCAAACATATAAAGGATGGTTTTTTGTTTCTCTAACTGCCGTAGTTCTATTTTTTTTAAGTTCTAAATTTTTTCAAGATATGCATCTGCAATGTGTTCAAAGTCTAGAACAAACCCAAGCGTGCAATATAGCAAAAGAAATTGCAAAAGCTTCTCAGATTGAACTCGTAAGGTATGAAATCATTTTAACTACGCTTGTTAACAGCTCTCCAAATGCCATCTTTGCAAAAGATTTAGACGGAAAATACATACTCTTTAATGATACTGCACTTAAAATGATAAACCTACCGCTAAAAGATGTTTTAGGCAAGAGTGACGAAATGCTTTTTTCACACCAAGACTCTCTTAAATTAAAAGAGGATGACAAAGCCGTTATAGCCGATGGCAAGATACATACAAAAGAGGAAGAGATAGTAACAAACGACGGTATTAGAAAAACTTTTTTGATTACAAAAGGTCCTCTTTTAGATAAAGAGGATAAAACATTCGGAATATTCGGAATATCAAGAGATATTACCGATCAAAAAAAATATGAACGCTATCTTTTAGAATCTAAAGATAAATTTTATAATCTTTCACATATGAATTTAGTAACCAATTTACCAAATAGACTGCATATTAGTGAAGTTTTAACTGAAAAATGTTTAGAAAATCTACCTTTTTATCTTATCCTTTTTGATCTTGATGAGTTTAAAATAGTCAACGATTCATACGGTCACCGCTTCGGAGACAAACTCCTTTTTGAAGTCTCTAAAGTTCTTAAAAAGGTTTTTGACTCTACTGCTTTTATAGCCTGTATGGGCGGTGACGAGTTCGGAATCATCATAAATTCAAGCAATAAAGAAGAGATAATTGTTTTAATGCAGAAACTGCACGATAATCTTAACAAGCCTTTTAAAATAGATTTGATAGATGTTTATATTACGGCTAGTTCCGGTATCTGTTCTTATCCTGATGATGCAAAAAGTATGGAAGAGCTCTATCAAGCGGCAGATACGGCAATGTATAACGCTAAAAAAATGGGTAAAAACAGATTTAGTTTTTATAATGCCGAGTTTAAAAAAGATGCAATAGCTTATACGCAAATAGTTACAAATCTAAAACAAGCAATAAACAACAGTGAACTTGAGCTCTATTTTCAATCTCAAAATAACCCGCTAACAAGTAAAATTATAGGTGCTGAGGCACTTTTGAGATGGAAATATCAAGATAAAATGATACCTCCCGATGTATTTATCCCCATAGCCGAAAAAAGCGGATTGATAGTAGAGATAGGAAATTTTGTACTAAAAAGCGGTTTTAAAACGGTTAAAAAATGGCGTGAACTTGGAATATTAAATAGTAAAATAGCTATCAATGTCTCCGCTCGCCAGCTTACACATTTGGATTTTATAAATACTCTTAAAGATATACTGGAAGAGACAGGGTGTGAAGCATCGTGGATAGAGCTAGAAATCACGGAGAGTTCTGTTTTGGAAAACCCAAAACTTGCGATAAATTTACTATGGCAGTTAAAAGGATTGGGATTTCATATTTCAATGGATGATTTTGGTACGGGGTACTCATCTCTCTCTTATCTGAAAAATCTTCCGATTGATAAACTAAAAATTGATAAATCTTTTGTGACAAATATAAGAAATGAGCCGAAAAATCAGATTATCGTTAAAACGGTTATCTTCTTGGCAAGAGAGTTAAATATACAAATATTGGCAGAAGGCGTAGAGACACAAGATGAACTTGACTTTTTGGTAGAGAACAAAATAGACTCCATACAAGGTTACTACTACTCAAAACCGCTTCCGTTTGATGAAATGGAGAAGTTGTTACAAAAATAATTTTTTACTTTTCATACACCTCGTCTCGTGTAAAATATGAGGCTTCAAGCCCATCCTGCAATATCTCTTGCGTCTTTGCGTAAACATTTTGAAATATCCCATGCTGTGTGTCGTGATTTCTTTTTATTTTTAGGTACATAATATATGTTAAGCACAAAATAACTGCGTAAGAGCCATAGACAAGAGACGGAGCTTCTACATATAGTTCGCTAAAGAGAGCGATAATATTATGAACCATAAACAAAACGGTAACTCCCACACTCCCAATCCAGATGGCATAAGCGCTGTTTTTAGAATCCGTTTCAAAATTTTCAAGATTTTTTAGAATCTGAATATTTTGGTTTAGTTCTGTTTTAAAATTAGCAATCGTTTCACTATCTTCATCTTTGATAGCCAATTTTTTTACCTGAATACTTGAGATCTCACTTTGACGGTTTATCTCTTTGTACTCCTGTATAAGTGACGGATTTTTTATAAGTGCTCTTTCTACCATTTTTGGAGTGATATTGTGTGTAGGCACACTCTCTTTGATTTCAAAGAGAAGTGTATTGTAAAGCCCATCGTTTAGGATTTGATTTGATATTTTTTCTATATTTACCATTTAATAAGCTCCATAATTTATTTATGCCTCTTGTGGAACCAAATCTTTAGTTTGAAGTTTTGATTTTTTAAAGATACCCAAAAGCCCTTTTAACCCTATACTCATAAGAACATTTAACAAAAACACTACCCAAGCAGAGAGGAGTAAAAGTCCACAGATACCCGCTAGTATCATATATGTTTGGTATTCGCCCTCTAGGTAAAGAGTTCTTCTTAACATCCCGTCCATCGCAGCCATTCCCATAAATGCACCCATTCCGATACCGCCGATTAAATGTGCCCAAAAGTGGTAAGATGCCATTTTTTGACTATATAACTTCACGCCGTTTGTGAGCGTCGGCCATAGGATATAGATAGCACTATAAAGCGTCATTGTAAGCCCTACAAGTATTGCCACATGGAAGTGAGGTCCTGCTACCCATTGAGTGTTGTGCAAAATTCTGTTTAATCCCATATCCGCTTGAATGATTCCCGCAGGAACCGCCAACATAAAACCTAAAATACCGCCAAGTAAAAATTTTAGCTCATTGCTCATTTTTAACGGTCTTGCACTCCATAAAGTAACAAGCGTAATGAAAATCGCTATACCTTGCGTTACAAGCTCAAACGCCGTTACCATCTCACCGCTTACAAGTTTCATCATATTGTACTGACCTTGATCTGCCAGTAAGTGATGCGACCAAACAGCCCATGAAACGATTAGCTCAAGTAAAAGAGCCGCTCTTGCGATATTTTGCATAAAAAGTTTTTTACCCGTAATAAGCATTGCTAAAAGATACCAAGAACCTGCTATATAAATAAGCACTAAACCATCTGCTATTAAGTCAAGTCCCCACCAGAAAAAGTTTTTGTAAAGCAGCGCATTAACAGATGTGTAGTCCATAGAAGCACCTGAAAGGTCACCGATAATGTATACTAAGATTAAAATTCCGCATGTCAAAATCACAAGCGCATCAAGAAAAGTATCAATCGTTCCGCGAAAAATAGCCACAACCGGAAGTGAAACCGCAGGCTCTTTTGCATACGGCTCACGACCCGTCATTTTGTACAATATATTAAGCATCCCGTCAATCCCCAAAGCAGAGATAAGAAGCGGCTTAAACGGTCGTTTCTCATGACCCTCTTCGGTATAAAAAACAGTTGCAAAAATGTTGTAGATAAAGCCCAAAGTCCCTATCATAATAAGTGCGACACCCGTTATAAAGACAAGTCCGCCAACCGCATTAAACTGTGAAAAATCAACAGGAAGCGGCCAGTAGAGCGTATAAAGCGGAGCATAGTGAAATATAAATCCGCCAAGCCAAGCCATCAAAGCACCAATTGCAATCAGTATCCAAGTCGCGTTTGCAAGCTTTATGCTGTACAACGGTTTTTTCATCAGATACGGCACCAAAAACGTAAATGCTCCAAATACTATGAGATAAGTCGAGCCGAAAATTCCCACTATCGGATGAACCGTCATAACGGAAAAGTAGTGTGAATTATCAAGCATCGGTAGCGGAGTAATAGCATGCGCTCTCATCATCATTCCCTCTAACGCCGATAAACCGTAGTAAAGAACCCCGATTATTACCGCTCTTAGGGTTACTTTTTGGGTAGGCGTCAAACCGTCGGTTTTAAGTCCGCCCTCATGACCGTTTATTAAACTATTTAAAAAACTCATAAACTTCCTCCTTTTTGTGAATATTTGTCGTCTTCGGCACATCCTTTGACTTCAAAAACATCTTTGATGTACATATTTGCGCCTTTTGGACCCGAATATTCAGTAGATCTTAAATGATATACGCCATTTTTGCCAAACTTCCACATAAGGTCGTTTTTGCTTCCCGGAACTACCTGCATCTGCGTAACCATCGAGTTGTTTTGTCTAAAAATACCAAAACCGTATGTCAAATCTTTACTTGTGACATCAAATAAAACATACTCATTGCACTTAAGTTCTATTTTTGGGCTAGGAAGCATAAACTTGTGATCTTCAATCGTTATATTTACGACTTGAGCGGCTTTGAGAGAGTCTCTTTTAAAGTCTATCTCCACCCATGGAATCTTGTTAAATGTAACAATGTGAATTGCCACACCGACTGTTATAAGCGCACCTACATAAGTATAAAATGTAGCGGGCTTGAGTATACGGGGCTTGCCCTTTGGGTTTACTACACCCAGTGCAAACCAGCCGATAAGCGAGATTACCGCTAAAGTGTATAAAGTATATACAAGCTTTAGCATATTTAACACATCAACCGAATCGGTCATTTTTTCTCCTTAAATAAAAAATTTAATATTGAAACTTTATCATTTATTATAAATTTAGAAATCAGTTTATTGTATAAATATTAATCAATAAGTTGGATGTTAATACTTCATAAGATGTCATGTTTTTCATTGAAACCCCTTTCGTCATTGCACCCCCCCCCTTCGTCATTGCGAACAAAGTGAAGCAATCTCAACGAAGCAATCTAAATGACAACTGCCGCAATCTGTTTTTAGAGCTTATATATGATAAAATCTTTTTATGAAACTTTCACACCTAAAACAGATAACGGCTTACCTGCAAAAATTTACAAAAATATCAGCTATTTATAGGGTTAGCGACACCATTATTAAAATTGTGTTTGACAGAGACGATGAGCTCTATTTTGAGATGCAGCGTTCAAACTCCAGAATATTCAAATGTGCCTCTTATGCGCGTTCAAAAGTCTATAATGCCCCGTTTGATGTACTTTTGGCAAAACGATTTAACCGCGCAAACATCCTAAACATAGACCTTTTAAATAGCGATAAGATAATAAGATTTAAAACTTCCGTTGCCTCTGCTTACAAAGAAGAGATTACCTTTTTGCAGTTTGAATTTACCGGAAAATATACTAATGTGATTATCTTGGATGAAAATGAGATAGTTCTTGAAGCGCTTAGGCATGTTGATCTATTTTCCTCATTTCGTGAAGTCAGAGTCGGGCAAAAACTTTTAGATGTTTTACAGGCTCCCTTTGAGGCAAAAGAGTATCCGCTTGATGATGTTGAGCAGTTTTTGTATGATGAGTATGCAAAAGAGATGCAAGATAAGCTCTCTAGTCTAAAAAAACAAAAAATCTCGCTCCTAAATAAAAAACTAAAAAAGTTAGAAAAACTATCCGATACTTTAGATGATGAAAACGAGCTAGAAGCCGAAGCGATGAAATATAACCGGTTTGGAAATCTGCTTTTAGCAAATATGCACAATGTAAAACCCTATCAAAGAGTTGTAGAAGTAGATGATTATGACGGAACAAAGGTTAAAATAGAACTTCACAAAGAGTTCTCTTCAGTCGCTATGATGGCAAATTCGCTATTTTTGCGAAGTAAAAAAGCAAAACAGAGAGCTGCGCATATGCATATAGAAAAAAACTCTCTGCTTTGTAAGATAGAACATATGAAACTCTTTATTCATACGGTTGAGGAGGCAAAAGATGTCGCAAAAATCCAGCTTCTCTTTCCAAAAAACATACAAGCCAAAAAAGTAAAAACCAACGATTCGATTGAGACTTTTTGGATAGACGGCTATAAAGTAAGCCTTGGAAAAAATGAAAAAGGAAATGTTGAACTGCTTCAAAATGCCCGTGCAAAAGATATCTGGCTTCATATGAAAGAGAGACCCTCAGCGCATGTAATCATTACGACGGATAAACAAAATGTTCCGCAAAGTGTCATAGATGGAGCTGCAAGACTCTGCGTAGATTTTACAATGTTTCAAAAAGATAGATATTTGGTCGATTATACTCCAAGAAGAGAAGTTACCATCCAAAGCGGTGCGAATGTGCTTTATAATAAGTATAAAACCATAGAAATAGATACGAGATAATTCTGCCACTTTATGTGGCAAGCTTTAGTGCCACAGCGGCTAGCGAAGTAAAAGGGACGCGTTCCTTTTACGGACAAATAAATGAAGGGTTCCTTTCATTTTACAAAGTAAAATTAAGGGAAAAAAAAGATGGCGGTAGGACTAGTAGCAAATGCGATATATGTCAATCAGCAAACCCCGAGCGTTGCATCGGTTGCTACCGCTCACAACAGCCGTGTGGATTTTCAAAATATGGTAGCGCAAACTGCGGCACAAGAAAAAGAGATAGAAGTTCTTGAAGTTCGCCCGACGGAAGAAAACTATGAAGTTGATCCCGACCGTGAACATGAAAAAAATGAAGCGGATCAAGAGAATGCAAGAAATAAAAAACATAAGAAAATAGAAGAGGAAAAAGAGGTTCAACCGCCTTTACATATATTAGATATTAAAGTGTGATTGGATATAATAGTTTCTAATATTTTACTAGGAAAAGCGATGAATGTATTTATGGTCTCAAAAGAAAGACTAATCACCGGTATAGCATTAGCTGTTGGAGTGCTTATAATAGGCTTTGTAGATAACTTTTTTCTTATGTGGCTCTTTTTGGGAGCGGTCTACATATTGGCATTTTACGAAGCGATGAGACTATTTGATATAAAAAATAACGATTTAGTCTATTTTGCCGTCGGGGTTTGGCTGCTTGCGGCAATATATCCGCACAGCGATGACATTTTTATTTTAACATGTTTGGCTTATGCGGGCGCCGTTGCTTATAATAGAAATTTAAGCTGGAAAAATTTTCTCCCGTTTATCTATCCGACCGCAGGGATGCTTTTTATCTTATCAATGTACCAAGGGTATGGAGTTCTTTCTCTCTTGTGGCTTTTAGTGATTGTCGCTCTAACCGACATCGGCGCCTATGCGGTTGGTACAAGCATGGGTAAAACCCCGTTTAGCCCTACTTCTCCGAACAAAACGCTCGAAGGCGCGCTCGGTGGAGTGGCGGTTGCAACGATGGGTGGAATGTTTGTGGGTTTATCTATCGTAGATTTGGGCGTTTCCGTCGTCATCTCTTTTATGGTCGCTCTTAGTTCAATCTTCGGCGATTTGTTTGAGAGTTTGCTCAAAAGAGAAGCAGGCGTAAAAGACAGCGGAAGTATTTTACCCGGTCACGGCGGTGTATTAGATAGAATAGACGGCTATCTTTTTGGCGGTATCGTAATGTTGGTACTTCTTCGCGGGCTAGTTTGATTTGATACTGCTCGGCTCTACCGGTTCAATCGGCGTAAATACGCTTGAAGTTGCAAAAAAATTCTCAATGGAAATTGAGGTGCTTGTTGCAGGCAACAACATAGAGCTTTTAAACAAACAGATAAAAGAACACAACCCAAAAACAGTCGTTGTCGCAAATAAAGAAGATATTCATAGAGTAAACCATAACAATATTTTTTATGGACAAGAAGCGATTTTAAGAGTTATAGAAGAGTCAAAGAGTGAGTTGGTCGTAAACGCGCTTGTAGGCTTTTTGGGTCTTCGTCCAACGCTTACGGCTCTTGAAGCAGGCAAAAAAGTGGCTCTTGCAAATAAAGAGTCACTCGTTGCCTGTGGTGCTTTTATAGACACAACCAAAATCCAACCCATAGACAGTGAACATTTCGGACTTTGGTATTTGATGCAAAATCGCCCCGTAGAAAAGATGATAATCACCGCAAGCGGCGGAGCATTTCGCGACTGGGAGATAGACAGACTCAAAAACGCAACACTAGAGGACACTCAAAAACACCCAAATTGGTCAATGGGGCAGAAAATCACGATAGACAGCGCGACAATGATGAACAAAATATTTGAGCTCTTAGAAGCAAGATGGCTTTTTGGAGAGGGCAAATATGATGCAATTATCGAGACAAAGTCACTTATTCACGCGCTCATCGACTTCAAAGACGGCTCAACCACCGCTCACTTTGCAAATGCCAGCATGCAGCTTCCTATCGCTTTTGCACTTAATGGCAAGATGCAAGAAAATATCCTCCCGCATGTAGATTTGCTAAAAGTCGGCTCTCTTGAATTTCGCGAGATAACTACGGATAGATACCCGATTTGGCAGATAAAAGAGGAACTTCTAAAAAATCCCTCACGCGCAGTTGTAATAAATGCCGCAAATGAAGCCGCAATAAAGAAGTTCATATCTCGCGAAATAGGTTTTATGGATATAGCAAAAACGGTTATAAGAGCTTACGAAAAGTTTGACACTTTGCCAAAAAGCGTTGATGATGTATTTGCTCTTGATGAAGAAGTTAGAGCTTTTGTGAGAATAAAATGATACTCTCAATTGAAAGCTCATGCGACGATAGCGCTATCGCGATAACAGAAATTGCCACAAAAAAGCTTCTTTTTCATAAAAAGATATCTCAAGAGTTAGAACACTCGGTTTATGGCGGTGTTGTTCCCGAACTGGCAGCCAGACTGCATGCGGAGGCACTTCCTAAGATTTTAGAGGAGTGCAGAGCATATTTTAGTGACTTAAAAGCGGTCGCGGTTACTACGACTCCCGGATTAAGCGTTACTCTTGTTGAGGGCGTGATTATGGCAAAAGCTGTCTCTATTGCGCTAAATATCCCTATAATCGGCGTAAATCATCTTATCGGGCATATCTACTCTCTATTTATAGAAAAAGAGGCGGTTTTTCCTTTGACGGTTTTACTGGTTTCAGGCGGACATACGCAGGTAATGGAAGTAAAGAGTTTAGAAGAGATAAAAACGGTTGCAAAAAGTATGGATGATAGTTTTGGCGAGAGCTTTGACAAAGTGGCTAAGATGATGCATCTCGGTTATCCGGGAGGACCGGTTATAGAAAAGTTGGCAAAGGAGGGAGATAGAAAAAAGTATAACTTTACGGTTCCGCTTCATCAATCTCCTCTCATCGCATTTTCTTATTCGGGGTTAAAAAACTCGGTTAGACTTGCCGTAGAAGATGCAAACGAGAACGACTATAAGGATATAGCCGCATCATTTGAGCATATTGCCGTGTCTCATATCATACAAAAACTCAAGAAGTATTTTAAAGATGTTACGCCAAAAACATTTGCCATAGTCGGCGGAGCTAGCGCAAATCTCTATCTTCGTTCTGCCATAGAGGAGCTTTTAAAACCTTACGATGCAGCTCTGCTTTTGAGCGAGTTGAAGTACTGCTCAGATAATGCAGCGATGATAGGTAGAGTTGCCGTAGAGATGTATGAAAAGGGGATATTTAGCTCGATTGATGAGCTTGAAATCTGTCCAAAAAGTGTCATTTAGCTTAAAATGTGCTTAGCATTAAACACTCTTTTTCTAATTAAGAGTAAAATTATCCGATTTAAAATATACTTCTTTTATCAATAAAAAGTTAAAATAAAAAAAACAAAAGGAGCCGAAAATGGCAACTACAAAATTTAAAGGCGTAGAAGTAAAACTTTTAGGAAATCAAGTAAATGTTGGTGATAAAGCACCGGAAATTACTGTTGTAAATTCAGCTGGTTTGGCTGATGTAGTAGTCGGCGGCGCTCAAGGCGTTAAACAGCTTATTATCGTTGTTCCATCATTAGATACAGGCGTATGTGCTACTGAAACTCGTAATTTTAATGCAAGAGCTGCGAAGCTAGAAGGTGTTAAAACTACTGTTGTTTCTATGGATTTACCGTTTGCATCGGGAAGATTTTGTGCAGCTGAGGGAATTGATAAGTTAACTGTTGCATCTGACTTTAGAAACAAAGATTTTGCTAACGCTTACGGTGTACTTCTTGGCGGTTCAGTTCTTGCAGGCGTTACTTGTAGAGCGATTTTCGTAGTTGATGCGAATGGAATCGTAACTTACAAAGAAATAGTTCCTGAAATCACTGAAGAGCCAAATTACGACGCTGCTATCGCTGCAGCTAACTAATTTATGTTATACGCTAAATGAGCAATACCCAAAAGTGAGGGCACACGAGCCCATTTAGCGGCAGGGACAAATGTCCCTTGCAACCCCCTAAAGCTACGAAAAACATGTTTTTCGAGAATTTCAAGGTATTTTATGCTCTTTTTTTAAAAAAGTACATAAAGTCAACAACTAAGAACATTTTACAGATATAACTCCAAAGATAATTTCAATAAACTATCTCTTCTCCTAGATAGTTTTACAAAAGAGGTATTTACCGGTACCTCTTTTTTCTCCTTCTCTTTTAGGGCTTCTCGCCCTTTATAAATCAAGTTTAAATTTGCTACAATAATCCTATCTATTTTAAGGATTTTCAACATGAAAAAAATTTTATATACACTTACCTGCACGGCTGTTTTAGCTTCAAGTGTGATGGCTGATTTTACGAGAGTCGAAATGGGTGCGGGTGCGTGGATGCAAACCCCAAAAGGCACTGCAACTTACACTGAGAGCGGTGCAAACGGTCTTTATACTTCAAGCGAAAAAGAAGAAACTTCTCCTTATATTTGGGCAGCTATCAAACATCCCATTCCTGTTTTGCCAAATCTTAGGCTAGAGTATGTAAGTTTAAAAGATAGCGGCAGGGCAAGCGGTCAGTTCAAAGATTTTACCATCACTTCGGCTTCTACTACGCTCTCTTACGATATGAAACAGTATGACATCATCCCGTACTATAACATTCTTGACAACACCGCTTGGATTACCCTTGATTTGGGTCTTGATATCAAAATCATTAACGCATCTTACAGAGCTGCTCCCTCAGCTCCATTTGCAGGATATAGCGACAGCGTAATTTTTCCTATCCCTTTACTGTATGCAAGAGCAAGAGTTCAGATTCCATCAACGGATATCGGTCTTGAAGCGGATATAAAGTATATCTCAACGGGCAATTCTACGGTTTATGATGCAAGAGCAAAAGTTGATTATACACTAGGTTTCTTCCCTGTTATCAAGCCTGCCGTAGAGATTGGTTACAGAGTTCAAAAGATAGATATCAACGAAGATAGTATTGATGCAAAACTAGACATAGACTTTTCAGGTGTTTATGCGGGTCTAATGTTTCGCTTTTAACTAATCCATCCATTTTTGAGGGTCGTAACCGTCGGTCGGTCGCACGACTCTCTCTTTTGGCAACTCTTTTACCATTGTTATAACTTCCAAGCCATCAACAGGGCTTTTGCTCAAAGAGTTTTCAACTTCTACAAACCCATGCTTTTTAAAAAAACCGACACTTTTTTCGTTATTTAAAACACTCACACTCATTCTCTCAAAAAGCGCTCCGGCTTCTAAGAAGAGCTGCTCTAGCATCGCAGAGCCGATACCCATTCCCCTAAACTCGGGTTTTACACCGATGGTCAGAATCGGAGGTTGATCCTCTTTTAGAAGTCGTATCCAAGCAGCACCTGCGATTTTATGTTCACTCAAAGCATAAAGCCCAAGATCTTTTGAGGACAGTCCGTAAAATCTACAGTAGATGTCTAGCTCAGCAAAATCTTGAACTTTTTTACCCGTCTCATCAAGTCGGTAGGCATAGTGAAGCATATCGGTTGCGATTTTTTGCTCCGAAGATCTTAGAAAATATAGTGTTGGTTTCATTGTTTTTTATATCAGACTTAGTCCGACTTTTCCTTTTTCTTCATCTATTGAGATAACCTCGATTTGAGGCAGATATTGGTTTAGCGAAAGAACTTCAAGCGGATGAGAAATTTTTTTTGCACTCATTTTTGATATATGAATCATCCCGTCATTTTTCAGTCCAATGTCCACAAATGCGCCAAAATCTGCAATATTTCTGACAACGCCTGAGACAAAACTACCGACACTTAGCATTTTAATATCCGTTATGCCGTCCTTAAACGGAATCGGGGGCAACTCTTCTCTAGGGTCAAAACCAGGTTTTAAAAGCTCTTTTATGATATCTTTAAGTGTTTCTTCTCCAACGCTTAGCTCTTTTGCTTTTTCTTTAACATCAACAGTTGCCAAGTCAAGAGCAAGAAGTTTTTTTGCAACTTCATAACTCTCGGGGTGAATTCCGCTGTTGTCAAAACTATTTTTAGAGTTCTTTATACGAATAAATCCGACAGCCTGTTCATAAGCTTTTTTGCCCAAACCTTTTACTTTTAAAAGTTGCTCTTTTGTTTTAAATGCCCCATTCTCTTCTCTAAAAGCGATGATATTTTGAGCCACTTTTGCGCCTACGCCTGCGACATAAGAGAGAAGTGAAGCTGAGGCTGAGTTTATATCTACACCCACTCGGTTAACCAAATCTTGCGTAACATCGGTCAGTTTTTTCTCTAAAAGTTTTTGGTCTACATCGTGTTGATACTGCCCGATACCCAAAGATTTCGGGTCTATTTTAACAAGCGCCGCCATAGGGTCTTGCAGCCTTTGTGCTATGGAGATAGCCCCTCTTATAGTTACATCAAGATTTGGATACTCCTGCGAAGCTATCTTTGAAGCGGAGTAAACGGATGCTCCGGCTTCTGAGACAACCGTATAGTTTAGCTTCGCGCCCTCTTCTTTATTGATGCGGGCAAAAAACTCTTGAGTCTCGCGTGAGCCTGTTCCGTTTCCGATAGCCACACCCGTGATCTTATACTTGTTTGTTAGTGTTAGCACTTTGTTTTTAGAGTTTTCATAATCCCTTTGAGGCTCTGTCGGGTAGATTACGCACGACTCAAGGTAGTTGCCGTTTTCATCTATAACAGCCAGTTTGCACCCCGTTCTAAAAGCGGGGTCAACTCCTAAAATAACTCTCTTTGTAACAGGCGGAGTCATTAAAAGCTGATTTAGGTTTTTGCCAAAAACAGATATTGCCGCGATATCGGCTCTCTCTTTTAACTCGGCATGGACTTCTCTCTCAAGCGATGGAAGCAAAAGCCGTTTTAGCCCATCTTTGTATGCTTCAAAAAGCAGCTCTTTTGAACTTGAAGCATTGCGAGGGATTTTGTACTCTTTGATGTTTGCCTCTAGGCGCTCTATATCTATGGTTATCTTTACGGATAGCTCTTTTTCGTTAACTGCGCGCATAACGGCAAGGTAGCGGTGAGACGGAATGTAAGCAACTTTTTCGCTTTTACCGACAAAGTTTTTAAACACTCCGTTCTCGTCAAAATTCTTTGTTTTTTTAACCTCTAAAACACCGTGGCGAAGCATATTGCCTCTAATTGCTTCTCGCTCGCGAGGCAAATCTGCATATCTCTCTGCTAAAATATCTTGCGCGCCTTGCACTGCTTCATCTACGGATCCAACACTACCCTTTACAAACTCTTTTGCTTTTGATTTAAACTCATCAACACTCAAAACAGCTTTTTCTAACATGTTAGCAAGAGGTGTTAGTCCGTTTTCTATGGCAGTTGAGGCACGGGAGTTTTTCTTCTCTTTGTATGGACGGTAAATATCCTCTAAAGCACGCAAACTATCAGCCTCATCTATGCTCTTTTTTATAGCCTCGCTCAAAGTCGCTCTCTCGGCGATTAGCCTTGAGACTTCCTCTTTTTTCTCTAAGAGTTTTTTGGCACTGACATATACAGTCTCAAACTCACGAAGCACTTCATCATCCGCACCGCCTGTCATCTCTTTGCGGTAACGGGCTATAAAAGGGATAGTCGAACCCTCATCAAGAAGTTTTAAAATATTTTCTACATGCTCTCGTTTAAGAGCCGTTTTTTTGATTAATAAATTTACTAAGGTGTTAATATCTTTTTCCCACACATTCTATAAAATCTTTTTCGCTCAAATCTTCTATAAGAATTTTAAAATTTTTAAGTGCAAATAGTTTTAAGTCTTCACCTTTTAGGGCTTTTAGCTCATTTGAAAAACCGCCCTTTGAGACAATGGCATAGATATCGGGTGTAAGCTCTGCCGCCTCACACTGCTCTTTTAATTTTGTAAATTCACTTTTTTTTGCTTTTTGGTTGGAGTATTTGCAAGAGGCGGCAATGATTTTGCCCGAAGAAGTTTTTGCCAAAATGTCGATTTGCGTATTTCTATCCCAATAACTTCCTATCTCTACGATAGTGTCATCTTTAAAGCTTTTTTTCATAACTTCTTGGGAGAGTTTTTTAAAAGTAAGCTCGTAAAACTCACTTTTACGGTTTGCAAACTGCTCTTTTGCCTCTTTAAAATCACCCTCTTTGATACTTTTAAAATATGGCGAGATAAAAGCAAACCAAAAACGCATAAAAGGCGTGTTGAAGTTTAGTTTATCATCAATTTTTTCATCCGAGTCAGGCGGAGACTCTAACGAGAATTCCCGTTTGAGGAGATTTTTGCTACAAAGCGTGTCAATGGCGTGTTCACCTTCAGCCCTTGAGATTCTAGCTCTCTTTAGTGCGGAGTGAACTCTTCCGTCTCCCGCTGCAACGGCACTTAGGAGTGAATGGCTCACCTTATCGCTCTGCGTAATCTTTGTAATATCCCCATGAATGTAGGTGTAATTTTTCAAAACCTTACTCTCAATCAACTCCTCAAGCGGTTTGCTCATATCAACACTCCAGCTCATTCCTCCAAAAACAGAAAAATACTCAATAGAGCGTTCCAAATCTTGCGGCTTATTTTGAAAACAAAAAGAGCGAAACTGCTGTAATAGTGAGGGATGTTTTGCCATAAGAAAGCCTTTGGTTGATTTTTGAAATTATACTTGAATTATGCGTAAAAAAATGGCAACAACTTGACTTTACTACACCACTGGCATAATTAATACCGATAAATGTATCAAAAAATGATATATTTAGTTTATGAAATTTTATTATAGAGTGATTTTAAAAATACTTTCATATCTTTAAAGAAAGGATTATCGTGTCCGCACTTAACAAAAACATAGTTGCTCTTGGCGCTAACAGCTTTTTTACAGACTTTTCAACCGAGATGATTCTTCCGCTTCTGCCTATTTTTCTTGATCGTTTTCTTCACGCTACTAAGGGTGAGATAGGGTTTATTGAAGGAGTTGCGGAGCTTGGTGTTGCACTTTTGATTGCGCTTAGCGGTTTTTACTCGGACAGACTTGGAAAACGAAAAGGGCTTACCGTATTTGGATATGGACTCTCAAACCTCATCAAACCTTTTGCTTTTTTTGCCCAAAGTGCTGCGATGATTGCAACTATTCGCATAGCAGACAGAGTAGGAAAGGGTATCCGCTCCGCTCCGCGCGATGCGCTTATCAGCCACTCGACCCCCAAAGAGGTCAGCGGTTTTGTCTTTGGTTTTCACAAAATGATGGACAGTGCAGGAGCCGTTGCGGGAAGCTTGAGCGCTTTTGGGCTGTTGTACTATCTGGGGGAGAGTGAAGCTTCATTTCGCACGGTATTTGCGTTAAGCCTCATTCCGGGCGTTATTTCTCTGATTATTCTTGTTCTTTTTGTTACCGACACTCCTTTTGCTCCGGCTCCTATAAGCAGATTTCGACCGTCTGCTCTTAGCTCGCCTTTTTATTGGCTGGTTGGATTTCAGAGTCTCTTTAGCCTTTTTGCAATGAACTACTCGTTTATGATTTTAAAAGCATCAGATAACGGCATGGCGCTTGCGATGATACCGCTTGCATACACATTTTACAATCTTATTTTATCCATATTTGCTATACCGATTGGGAAAATGGCGGATAAGTACGGAAAAGCAACGCTACTATCGGCGGTTTATGCGGCATTTGGTTTAGGTGCATTAGCAATGGCTTCAGGAGGTGTTTTAGGAGCGTGGCTTGGGTTTGGGATTTACGGTTTTTTTGCAGGGGGTTTCAATGCGCTCGCAAAAGCAGTCATATCCGACACGACACCGACTGAACTAAAGGCGACAGCTTACGGCGTTTACTATACTGCCGTTGGAGTGAGTACATTTATTTCACTTGTTCTTAGCGGTTGGCTGTGGGACAGATACGGTGCTAGCCTACCGTTCTTCATCGCCTCGCTCTTTGCAATAACATTGGCACTGCTTCTGTTCTTGTTTAGAAAGAAGTTTGAGCTGAGAATAAAAAATGATATACTTTAAATATGATTAATTTATCACTTAACAAGCAGCTTGATATTATCGTGCCAAACACTAACAAAGCGTTAGCGTTAGTTTTAAAAGAGGCATCTCCTAGCGAGATTGAGACGATTTCAAAAGACAAAGACCTCAAGTCCATACTAAGCTCTCTACTTCAAGGCAGTGCGCAGAGTTCACAGGGAGATAAAACTCTTTTAGAACTTGCAAAAAATAACCCTACGCTTAAAGATCTCGGAAATGTCACTAGTACCGTAAAAGATTTGCTAAACACTCTAAAATCCGAGAAAAATCCTCTTCCCATTGAGACGACGCTAAAAAATTTTCTTATAGATATTAAAGAGCTTAGTGAGCCTCTTTTAAAAGAGAAAATTCAAAATTCGGGTGTTTTTTTAGAATCAAAACTCAAAAATGTGCAAAATCCACAAGTAGAGTTAAAAAATTTGCTGGTATCTCTTGAGAAAAATATTGCAAAAATCGATACGCCTAATGCAAAATTATTGAGCCAAAATATCAAAGAACTGCTAGCAAATCCGATTTTAAGAGATGCTTCAAATACGGCACTTCTGCAAACCCCAAAAGATGATTCGGCGGCTCTAAAGGAGCTGGCAAAAGGGGTTGAGAGAGTTTTATCGAAAGTTGAAGAGACACTGCAACAAACTACAAAAACATCAAAAGCTGAGGCTATTTTTTTAAAAGAGACGGCTACAATCACATCTAAATTGGCTCCGTTTAAAAATCCACAAAAGCTAGCAACGCATGAGAGCGTCAAAGAGATTTTATCTGAGGATTTGAAGTCGATTTTGCTAAAAGCGGGTGAAGAAATTGCCAACTCTTCACATCCAAATCAGGGTGAATTGTTAAAACTTGTAGATAAATTATCTCTTCAAATAGATTACTATCAACTGCTTTCGCATCTCTCAAACTCATCGTCTCTCTATCTGCCTTTTTCTTGGGATAGCCTTGAAGAGGGAAATATCAACATTAAAAAAGACAAAGAGGATAGGTTTTATTGCGATATCGACCTAAAACTAAAAGAGTACGGAGAGTTAAAACTAAAATTGGCTCTTTATGAAGAAAATCAAATCAACATTCACATCTACTCGGATAACAGTGAATTTAAAAATATTGTAAAAGAAAATATCTCTCTTCTTCGCTCAGCTCTTATAGAGTCGCAAATCACGCCAAAAGAAATACGCATTTTTGATACACTCAAAAAAAATTCACCCTATGAGAGCAGTTATAATCATATTGATTTGGGATTTGAGGTAAAAGCATGAAAAAAGCCGTTGCTCTTAGATATGACAAAGATAAAGAAAATGCTCCCAGAGTTGTTGCAAAGGGGCAGGGAAACACCGCTGAAAACATCATAAAAATAGCCGAGCTTCACAACTTACCTATAAGAAAAGATGAAGACCTCATCGAACTTCTCTCAAAAGTAGAGTTGGACAAAGAAGTTCCGCAAGCACTCTACAAAGCAGTTGCGGAAGTATTTAGCTTTATATACAAGATAACAAAAAAAGAGGTGAGTTAATTATACTCCGGCATAGTTGTTATATCTACACCCAACTCTTTTAGTTTGTAGCCTATCTCGACAACTCTATTTTTATATTTTTCGCTTTCCATAAAGCCCTCAAATGTACCAATCTCTTTTAGTTGAACTTTTACCGCTATTGTGTCTATTTGGGTGAGTGCTTTTTGCAGCTCCTCTTCTAAATCCTCGATTGTTTCTTCCATAAATTCTCCTTTTTTTGCAAATTTTTAATGTATTTTAACATAACGAGGAAAATAGCTATAATTACATATATAATTTAGAGGACAAAAGATGGGCGGCACAAAAAGAGCAAATATAAAAAGCGGTATGAATGTGGCGATTGTACTCAAAGAAGATCAGGCAAGCGGACGACTTACACATGGAATAGTCCGCGACATTTTAACCTCATCTGCAACGCATCCTCACGGCATTAAAGTCCGCCTTATGAATCGTGAAGTCGGACGAGTAAAGGAAATATACTAATGAATAAAAAAGATTTTTCAAACCTTCCTCTTAGCAAAGAGATGCTTCATAACCTAAATGAGATAGGTTATAAAGAGATGACACCGATTCAAGAGGAGAGCTTGCCGTTTATACTTGAGGGCAGAGATGTAATCGCTCAGGCAAAAACAGGAAGCGGTAAAACAGCCGCATTTGGCATAGGTCTGCTTCATAAACTCCAAGTTAAAAAGTTCAGAGTCCAGTCACTCATACTCTGCCCGACTCGTGAACTTGCAGATCAGGTGGCAAAAGAGCTGAGAATGCTTGCTAGATTTTCACACAACATAAAGATTTTAACTCTATGCGGCGGAACTGCTTTTGGTCCGCAACTCGGCTCGCTTCGCCACGGTGCGCACATCATAGTAGGTACTCCGGGGCGGATTTTAAAACACCTCAAAAAAGAGACACTATCTCTTGAAGATGTCGATATGCTCGTGCTTGACGAAGCGGACAGAATGTTAGATATGGGTTTTAGCGAAGAGATAAACGAGGTTTTGGGCTTTGTTCCAAAGACGAGACAAACGCTTCTTTTCTCTGCAACTTATACGGATGAGATAATGGGTATCAGCGCTTCTATACAAAAAGATGCTCTAAATGTAAAAACAACCTCAACAGAAGTTGCCAACAAGATAACAGAGCGTTTCTACGAGGTGCAAAACTCTCAAAAATTAAAAACTGTTATAAATATTTTGAGCAATTTTAAACCTGAAAATGTTATAGTTTTTGCTAACACAAAAGCGGAAGTTGCGGAGATTGCAGATACTTTGCAAAAAAATAGGATTGATGCACTCGCTATTCACGGCGATTTGGAGCAGTATGAGAGAAACGATGTGTTAGTCCAGTTTGCTAACAAAAGTTGCCCCGTGTTAGTGGCAACCGATGTTGCAGCACGCGGGCTTGACATAAAAGAGCTATCCATGGTTATAAACTATGACCTGCCTCACTCTGAAGAGACCTACACTCACCGCATAGGCAGAACTGCAAGAGCCGGCATGGAAGGTTTGGCGTTTACTCTTATAAGTCCGTATGAAGCGGACAAAGCTGATGAGTACAAAAACGAGAGCCGTCTTTTTGAAGATCCCGAGTCTTTAAAAGTTGTAAACGGTTTTGAGATGAAACCGCAAAATATCACGCTGGTTATTGAGGGCGGTAAAAAAGATAAAGTCCGTGCAGGAGATTTACTTGGTGCATTAACCGGTGAAGCAGGACTAAGCGGAAGTTCTATCGGGAAGATAGATATCTACGACAAACAGAGCTATGTAGCCATCGAAGCCCGTAAAATAGATGAGGCTCACGAGAAGCTAAAAAACGGAAAAATCAAAGGGAAGAAGTTTTCGGTTTGGATTCTTTAAAATATCTGCTACATTACTCGGAAGCTACAAAAAAACAGGTGTTAGAGCTGATAAAACAAGATAAATTAGCCCAGCACCTTAAAAACAGATATCCAAATTTGCATACCGTAAAAACAGACAAAGCGCTTTTTACCTATGTAAATGAACTAAAAAACTCTCATATGAAAAATGCGCCGACTTTAAGCAAAGTTCTTTATGACGGCAAAATAAATGTTATTCACAATGCTTTAGGCACTCACCATTTTATCTCAAGAGTCCAAGGCTCAAAGCTCAAAAGCAAAAATGAGATTCGCATAGCTTCAATGTTTAAAAGCGTGCCGCAAGAATTTTTAGAGATGATAGTCGTGCATGAGTTGGCGCACTTTAGAGAAAAAGAGCATAACAAAGCATTTTACAATCTCTGCCTATATATGCAACCCTCTTATCATCAGGTAGAGTTTGATTTGAGGCTCTATATGACACAAATGGATATAAAAGGCAAGATAGATGAGTGGAATCAAAGTTGCTGAGTATTTAAAATTAAAATCATATAGGAGCGCTTCATGAGAGAAGATGTTAGCTTAGCCATTATTCAAAGTGTCGTAGATTCTCAAAAAGATTTGATTATTATTTTTTATAATGATGAGCCTATTTTGGTAAACGGAGCTTTTAAAGAATTTTTTTCAGTTTCATCTTTGGAGCAGTATAAATCGGAATTTGGCTCGTTTGTTAGCAATTTTGTTCCGCACCCATCTTACTTTCATGCGGATAAAATCAATGGCAGCAGCAGTTGGTTTGATACTGTCTTGGAACTGCCGGAGATTGAGAGAGTTGTGAGCATGATGACGCCAAACTATGAACCGCACGCTTTTTCCGTTGGAATCAATAAAATAGAAGAGTATATTATTGTCGTGTTTACGGACATAACACAAACTTTGATTAAACGCATTATGATTGAAAACCGTGCAAACATTGATGCAAAAAGCGGTGCCTATGCCAGAAATTACTTTTTGCAAATAGCGCAAAGCTACCAAGATGCAGCCGTTTTCAATGAAAAGATAATGAGTGCCGTTTTAATTCAAGTGAGTAAAAAAGACGGTTCTAACCTTAGAGATGATGAGAGTGCTCTAAAGGCTTTGGCGACTCGTTTTAAAAGCATTACCCGCCAAGATGATATGCTTATTCGCTGGAGTGACGATACTTTTTTACTTATCTATCTTGTCGATACCGTAAAAAATGCACAAATCATGCTAAAAAAACTGGATGCTATTTCCAAAAGCGCGGAGATTAAAGGGGTAGAGTACGACTTTACTCTAATCGTTCAAAATGACGGCGAAAGCATAAAAACATTTATAAAAAGGGTCGGGAGCTAAAACACTCTCGCCACTCTTGACGCTTATTCTCACTCACAGCAAAGCGCGCAGGCGTAGGTAAAAATCTAAATTTTATGCTGTTTTTATCACAAAAATCTTTGATTTTATATATCTCGGTTTTTATATTTTCTACACTTTTATCAAATGATTTTCTCGTAAAATAGACCTCTTTTGTCTTGCCTTTTTTCAAAATCTCTAAAATATTGTCCGTGTTGTACTCCTTGACATCTTTTAGTTTGTCATCGCCGTAGTTGCAGATATCGGCTTCATTTAGATTAACCAAAAGTATCAAATCGCTTAGCTCGATGTCGTATGTTTCTAAAAACTCTTTTTGTTTTTGTACATTACCCTTGAAGCTCTCTTTGCCAAACATGGAGGGAAGCAGATCCCAAAAATGGTTTTGAGCTCTGCCGTAAAAAAATTCTGCTTTATTGCAAGGCACATCGGGGTTGAATGTGCCGATGATAAGTATCTTTTTACCTACAAGCGGATAAGAGTTTAAAAATTTGTGGTTGACTAGCATATGAATAAGCTCTTTTTCTATCATTGGTATACTCAAACATAACTAAATTTATCTAAAGATATTATCTATAATAAGTATTAACAAAAAATATTGCATTTTGTCATAAACAACTTAGTTCTTTCTATACCCTCTATTACTCACCCCGCGTCCTGCATAGTTTTTCTTAAAACATGCCTGACAAATGCCGTAGGGCGAGTTTGGCGGGAGCGGTGCGGCGCACATTCTGCATTTTGTTGCAAGTTGACCCTGTTGAAGCGAATTTTCTATAAATTTGTTTAAAATCCCTCTTGATGCTCTTGCTCTTTGCGCATCTACAAAGTAGTCGCCAAATCTATAACTTAGCCATAGATAGAGCGAAATCTCTTTTACCATATCTTCTGCGCGGAGCAGTTCATCGGTTGTTTGTGCATAGCTTCCCATAAGCGGCGGAGTTGTATATGTTACGGGCATTTTTTTCTCCAACGCCATCAAGTAACTCTCATAAGCTGCAGTGATATATGGAGATTTTAGGGTCAGCGGCGCACATGCCAGATGATACTTTGTAGTTAAATCCAAATCATAACCGTCAACTAAAATAGATGCCTCTAGCATATCATCTAAGTTTGTTGCCACAAACGGACCGTCAAATTCCATATTTTTTACGAAAAACTTTAAAATCTCATGCAGCGACTTCTCTTCTAGTATGCTTCCCACAAGCTTGATGTGATCGAGGTTTGCCATCACTTTAAAAGGGATAGTTATAGTTTTTGCCTCTTTGTGAAAATTCTTTTTTATTATGCTCAAAACATCAGCGCTTAAAGCGCCGACATATCCGTTTTCATGCAAACCGTATCTTCCCGCACGACCCGAAATCTGATGAATTTCACTCGGCAGCAGGCTTCTGTCGTTTACACCGTCAAACTTCTCGGCTTTTGAGAAGAGTATGGTTTTGATGGGCATATTTAACCCCATTGCGATTGCATCGGTAGCAACCAAAATCTGTGTCTCGCCGCTTCTAAATCTTCTAGCCTCTTCGCGTCTGACCTCAGGAGAGAGATTTCCGTAAACAACGCTAACGCTGAAATATTTGGAGAATGTTTGTTTTAATTTTAAAACATCTTTTCTGGTAAAAGCAATGATTGCCGTACTCTCTTCTACATCTTTTTCATGCACAGGAGATTCCAAAAGGGTAAGCGGATTTTTTCTCTCAAACTCTATTATCTCCAGCTCTTCGCCCAAATATGCGGCAAGTGCGACAATAGCCTCTTTTGCGTTCGGTGAACCGGTCATTATAATTTCTTTTGCGGGTGCGCCTATGATAGCGTTTGCCCACGCCCAACCGCGGTCACGGTCGTCTAGCATTTGAACTTCATCGATTACGCAGACATCTACATCGACATCAAAATTTACCATCTCGATAGTCGAACTTATGTGAGTTGCATCTTCATCTAAAATCTGCTCTTCACCCGTAATCAAAGATGCGTTTATACCGCTATCCCTTAAATCCTCATAGCCCTCTAACGCCAAGAGTCTAAGCGGTGCCAGATAGTACCCAGTATCCGCACTTTTTAGCTTTTGCATAGCCTGATATGTTTTTCCGCTGTTTGTCGGTCCTATGTGAAGAGTGAGCTTTCTTCTCATATCTCTTGCAAGCGGAAAAAGGTTTTTAAAATCTCTTATGGTTCGAGCAAGTAAGGTATATCTCTGCTTTTTAACTATCTCATCTTGGATAGAGTGTATAAATCTTTTAACGGTTTTTCGTGCAATTTTCGGCGAGATATTTAGTGATGTCGGCAACAGTTCAAGCAATACTTCATAAACTTTAGCATACAGTGCCTCACGGCTTAGATGAAGCAGCGCCGCATAAGAGCCGCACTCTTCAACCAAAGATGCCAAATCACTTAAAAACTGCTCTTCATGCTCTTGTTTGGATTCGTTTATCACTTGGCTAAAATCAAGTTTGTTACTCTTCCAAATATCCTCAAGGAGCGAGTTTAGCTCAATATGCAGTTCTAAAGTGTAAGGCTGCTCTTTGTTTATATAGGGAAGTTTACAGCTCTGCTCAAAAGCAATCAAAAGCTCCTCATCATGAAGCTCAAGTTCAATCTCGCCAAGCTCTTTGGAGAGAATGCCCAAAAGAATACTCTCTTTTAAAAGCGGATATGAAACCTTTGTTTTTGGCGGCGTTGCACGAATCGCACTTACTAACTCTTTTTGGGTTAGATACGGATGAGGATCTGATAGATTTTTTATAAAACTCTCTATCTCCTGCTGTTTTTTCTCCGTAACACGCTCTTTTTCTTCCAATATCTCTTTTATAAGCAACTCTTCATCACCGCTTTGCAGGTAGTCATACTCATACGCTTTTGTATTTAGCGTGAGTATCTTATGAAAATTTTGCCCGTAAAGAACATAATGAAGAGAGGCGTTAAACTCTAAAGAGTCGTCAATGTCAAAAACGCCGTCAACTCTCTTTTGAATCCGCTCTTTTTTTAGGTTGTATCGAATGTGACGAAGCTTAGACTCCATCTTCTCGATGGTGATTTTTTTGCTTCTTACATCCGCAAACGCTTCATGAAGCAATACAGCCTCTTCGTGGCTAACATCCAACTCGCCTATAAGCATATCTATCTTATCTTCTCTATCTGGATTTGACTCTTTTGGAGTCGTAGATTTGTAGATTTTGCCCTCATGCGCAAAAAACTTTAAAATGTCTGCGCGAAAATCATTATCCGCCTCACTCCACATCATTCTTGCCGTTTTTACAAGCATATCTTTGCTTTGGTCGATATCGTATATGCCAAGAGTCGTAAAAAGCTCGCTTAGTGTCTGCGAACTGACCCTCGCAACCCCTACATCAAACGGGTCATCGTCAAAATAGTGTTTTATTTTTTGGTTTATTTTTGAATTTTTCTTATTTTTCTTTGCCATATATTATTGTAACCAAAAGGATTTAACAAAGAACATATTTAAAAATAATTCCAATTGGAATGACCCCATTAAACAAACAATTCTTTTATATCCAAAAATATGTTACAATTGCGTATAATATTACGGAATATATCAAGGGGAATTAAGCTATGGTAACTTATGCAACAAATGAATTAATACCATCATCAGAGTTTGCGAAAAAATTTGGAAGTTATTTATCTCAAATCAAAGATAGCACTATGGATAAGTTTGCAATACTTAAAAACAATAAAGTTGAAGCTGTTTTAATCTCAAAAGATGAGTATGAAAGAATGAGTGAGGCTTTAGAACTGCTTGAGCATCAAGAAATCTATAATATAGTCAAAGAAAGAACTTCCAAGCCATACAAAACTATTTCACTTGAAGAAATGGCAAAATCTTTTAATATAGATTTAGACAAGTTAAACTAATATGTATGCTATCGAGTTTCATGAAGATGTTAGCAAGGATTTAAAGGAATTGGGGAATAGCACTACAGCTCTTGTATTTAAGAAGCTATTGAAAATAGCTCAAAATCCACTCGTAGGTAATGACCTTGGAAATAAAGCCAATAATAATCTTGCAGGACTAAGAAAAGTCTATGTTGACAATAAACGAGTACGAATAGTCTATAAAATAATTGAAGACAAAATAGAAGTGTTTGTTATAGCTGTAGGCAAAAGAGATAGTATGGAAGTTTATAAAAAAGCAGCTAATAGAATTTAAGAACAAATCTTTATCAGATGAGGCATACATTTGCTAGTCAAATGCTAATGAATAATGAAGACATACTTTGGACTTCTCAAATGTTAGGGCACAAAAACTGCACAGTAAATTTTTAAAAGATTAAAAATGCTTATTCTAGAGGATTGATTTTAAGGTGGTGGACAGTGAGGGATTTGAACCCTCGGTAACTTTCGCTACGGCCGCGTTCCAGGCGACTAGATTAAACCACTCTCCCAACTGTCCATTGTGGAAGTGCAATTTTACACTTCCAAGGCTTAATCTAAGTAATACTTTTGTAAAAGTAGGTTTAAAGTGTTATTTTGATACAATCAAATCTTTATGATAAAATTTATTTATACTTTCTACAAGGCGGCAAAATTATGGTATATGATTTTTCAAAATTATTTAAAGATGCAGAAAATATCTTAGAAGAGTTTATAGATAAGTATACTACCTATTGTCTTCTAAGCAAAGATGATGATGAAAATTCACGATTGCATGTGTCATACTATAAAAATATTATTAAAACTATCTGCGCTAGATTTGAAGAGGAACAACTGCTAGAGCAGTTTGAACTTCTTGCAAAACATCAAATCTCTTCAGATGCGCACTATATTGTCATAGCAAATGAGATAAACAACCTAAAAAATGTTTTAATAAATAAAATTGATAAAAATTCCATAAACTCAAACTTTGCAGATCTATTTCAACTGTTTAACAATATTTACAACAAAGTAGCGTCTGTATATCTGCAAGAGTATGCAAGCAATCTAAAATTGACAAATAATGTCCGCATATCCTCACTCTCAGATTTAATGGAAAAAAATATTTTAGCTCACTATGAATCTCACTTAGTCTGGCTCTCAAACCTTGCGGATTGTATCAATAATAAAAATGTCGATAATTTTCCGGAGTTAGACTCAACAATGTGTAATTTTGGGACATGGCTGCATGATGATGGGAAAAGAATTATTCAAAACAATTCAAAATATAACACTATCGTAAATATGCACAACACTCTACATCTTTTTGCCAAAAAAATTCGCTCAAACATCTCCACGCAAGAAGATCGCGTAATTATCACCTATCTTGAAAAGTGTGAGATGTTATCTTTGAGTATCGGAACCGAACTTGCACTAATCGATAATATTTTGATGAATAACAAAGTTATAAAAGACCCTCTGACAAATGCACTAAACAGACATAGCTTAAAAAATATATTTAAAAATCAGTACGAACTATCTATGGCTACAAGCAACCCGTTTATCCTTGCTATGTGCGATTTGGATGATTTTAAAACCATAAACGACACTTACGGACATCTTTTTGGGGATAGAGTTTTAGTCCATTTTGTTGAAATCGTGAAAAAAAATATTCGTAACTCCGATATCATAATTAGATACGGCGGGGAAGAGTTCGTCATCATGCTTCCTGCTATCGGTAAAGACAGAGGCTTGGCAGTTTTAGAAAAAATCCGCAAAGATTTTTATGATAACTTTTTAGAGATTGACAACAAAGCCGTTCAACATAGTGTAAGTATCGGTTTTGTGGAGGTTACACCGCAAATTCACTATAAACAGCACTTTTTAGACGACTATATCGGTGCGGCTGATCAAAAACTCTACTCTGCTAAACATAACGGCAGAAACAGGATAGAGCACTGTTAATATAGCGTTACATTAAATCACTATAGTCATACTTTTGAACATCTATATAGTACTTTTTGCCTATCGTTATGATTCTGGAATCATCTTTGGCTTTCTCTTGAAATTTCTCTTTTATCTTTGAGATTTTTTTCTTTGAAAAATCTCCGCTCTTTAGATATTTATTTAAAGATATCAGCCTTCTATTTTCTAAAGATTCTTCATCGGTTTTTTCTTCTATTTCTGCTTCAAAAAGCTCATCTTGAGTATCATTTTTTGTACTGTTTAACATGAATTTCGAAGAGATTGCGTTGATTATATTTTTTAACTGCTCATCTTTTTCTTTATAAATTTTCTCAATCTTTATTCTCTCTTCTATAAGCATACGCTCTTTTTGATCTCTTAGAGTTCTTGTTTCGCCCTCAAGAGTTTCTACTTTTTGCTGAAGTTTTACATTCTGTTCTTCTAAAAATTTATAATATCTCTCATCCGTCTGGTTGGGTAATTTTTTATTATCCATTTTTCTCGATACCGTTTGAGCGCTCTTTTCATCGTCGACGATAACAAGCTTTACGCCGTTTTCAACCACGCTCTGCAGGGAGCCTCTTCTGATACGGTTATGAATCGCCTCTCTTGATACGCCTAGTTGCTCTGCGGCATCGGAAATAGATAGTTTTGGCATAAAATATCCCCTTATCTCATATTTTCAAAAACTAAAGGCGCTTCCCACTCCATAGAGCGAATCTTAGCGATTACGGTTTGTAAATCATCTATCTTTGCCCCTTTTACTCTTATAGAGTCACCCTCTATTTGTGCTGTTACTTTGAGTTTTAGGTTTTTTATCTCTGCGACTATTTTCTTAGCCTCTTTTGAATCGATATAATCAACAATTTTAAAAGTTACTTTTCTATTGTTACCGCTGGCATTTTCTGTTTTTTGCTCTTCTAAAACTTTTGAAGAGAGATTTTGTTTTAAGAGTTTTGTTATAACAATATCTTTTAGAGCGTCAAGTTTGTTATCGCTTGATGCTACTAACACTAACTGTTTCTCTTTCTCTTTAAAGTCAACTTCATAAGTCGTACCCTTAAAATCGTAACGGTTAGCAACTTCTTTATCCACAGAATTTATAGCATTTTTAAAATTTTGCATATCTATCTTTGCACTTATATCAAATGAGTACTCTTTTGCCATTTTTTAAACCTTTTGTAAAATAGTTATAAATTATAACATAAAACGATGTTAGTTCTTTCGCATGAATGCGAAAAGCTTTAGGGGGTTGTAGGGACTTTAGTCCATGCCACTGAAACGGACGCGTTCGTTTCAGTGTGTAACATCAAATGGTATGTTAGAATGTCGGACTTCCGTCAAATCCGCCACCAAAACCAAAAGAAGCGAAATTGGGATCTATATAGCCAAACATAGCACTTCTTGCTCTTAGTTTTTCTATATCTGCTTTGCTTGAAATCCCCTGCGGGCAGACAAGCGTACATGCGTTGCAAAGTGTACAATCCCAAACACCGTTTGTTTGAATGTTATCAATCTTCTCTTTTTTGTTTTGCTCTCTTTTATCGCTAACATATCTCCAAACTCTTGTTAGCGAAAACGGTCCTAGAAACTCACTATTTTGTGCATAAACGGGGCAAGCGCTATAACATGAACCGCACAATATGCAATCGCTCTGCACTTCATTTAGTTTTTCATCTTCATGTGAGAGCAAAACATCATCTACGATACCGCTCTGCCAAGCTTTTGCTTTTGCATTAAAACTATAAGCTCTGTCCATATCTACGACCAAGTCACGAATAACGGGAGCGTTGTTTAGCGGCTCTACTAAATCACCGTCTTGAATATGGTACGAGCAGGCTAAAACCTCTCTACCGTTTACCCTTACAGCACAGCTTCCGCAAACGCCGCTTCTGCAGCCGCTGCTATATGCAAGAGATGCGTCTTGCGTAGTCTTTATATCATTTAGTGCTTCTAGCAGAGTTTGGTTTTTTGTCTTTAGTTCATAACAAACAACTCTCTCTCTTTCAATATCAATCTTCATAGCTAAGCGCCCCGTCTCTATCTATAATCGTATGAGCTTGAAACTTTTCATTATCAAGTGAAGGAAAATCAACCCTAAAATGCGCTCCTCTGCTCTCCTCTCTGCTTATAGCAGAGATTAAAATAAGCTCACTTAACTCCAATACATTTTTAAACTCCAAAAACTCTATAAGGTTTGTGTTATACTCTTTTGTTTTATCACTCACACCCATCTTCGACAGAGCCGTTTTCATCTCTTTTACTTCATTTAGCAGAGTCCCCATAGCCGTTTTTTCTCTTTTTATACCGAAATTTTTATAAAAAAGTTCGCCCAACTCTCTTTGTTTTTCATAAAAATTTATCTCACTTGAAAACTCTTTTATCTTTGCGATTTTATCTTCAAAACTCTTTTTTTGCTCCGATAAATCTACTTTTTTATCAAAACTGTCTGCATATCTTGCTGCACTCTTTCCAGCCTGCTTGCCAAATACCACAAGCTCTAAAAGCGAGTTTCCGCCAAGTCTGTTTGCTCCGTGAACTCTGTGATTTGCACACTCCCCGACTGCAAAAAGCCCGCTTATAGATGAGGAAGATTCTTCGTCTACTTCTATACCGCCCATCGTATAGTGTGCTGCGGGTTTGATTGGGATGAGTTCAACCGATGGGTCGATATTTTCATAAAGTTTTGCAAGTTTTGCCTCTTGCGGAAGTTCATTTTCTATAAACTCTGTTCCCAAATGACGAATATCTAAAAAAACATCATACCCTTTTGCTATCTCATCATCAATAGCGCGTGCTACTTCATCACGAGGCAAAAGTTCATTTACAAACCGCTCGCCTTTTGAGTTAAGCAGATACCCACCTGCACCTCTTGCACTCTCGGAAATCAAAATGGAAGAGTTTTTAAGTGCCGTCGGATGAAACTGAATAAATTCCATATCGCTAAGCCTCGCTCCTGCTCGATAAGCTAAGGCAACTCCGTCACCCGTTGTAGAGACGGAGTTTGTCGAGTAATTATGATAAACTCTGCTATATCCGCCGGTTGCCGCTATGACACTGCTTGCTTCGTAAACTTCAACTTCGCCGCTTCGCTTATTGAGTACACTAACACCGCAAACATAACTTTTATCGTTATTATCTTGGCTTGTTATAAACTCTAACAGATAGCGTTCGTTTAAAATCTCAATCCCCGCTTCAAGGCATCTGTCATAGAGTGTATGAAGGATTTTCAGACCTGTATAATCTTGCGCATAACAGGCTCTTGGAGCTGCTGCACCGCCTAGTTTTCTTTGGGCAATTTGTGACTCTTTTGTTCTGCTAAAAGGTACTCCGATGCCATCTAGCCACTTGAGGACATTTGGGGCTTCTTTGCACATAAAATTGACTGCTTTTTCATCTGCCAAACCATTGGCAGATTTTAGAGTATTTTGTATATGTGCCTCTACGCTATCGCCGCCCTCATCCGATAAAACAGCATTTATACCGCCTTGAGCCATACTCGTTTGACTTCTTGTCGGGTACTCTTTTGTTATAACCGTTACTTTTGCACCGTTTTCATGGGCGCTTAATGCGGCAACGAGTCCCGCTCCGCCTGCACCTATAACTATTACGCGATTCATATCTATGCCTATCTATAAAATATAATCATTATACCACAAGCGTTAGCGCGTAGTATCTTGCAACTCTTAGTGTTGCCGCTATTATAACAAACCAAACAAACCTAAGCCTAACAACTCCGGCTACAAGTGTTAGCGGGTCGCCGATAATCGGAAGCCACGAGAACAAAAGTGCATAGTAGCCGTAACGATGTCCATGGTTATACGCCGCTGTTCCTATTTTTGAAGAAAGAAGTTTTGTTTTGGTTTTTTCATAAAACCATAAGCCCAGAAAATAGTTTAGCATTATGGCAAGAATATTTCCACTCGAAGCGAAGATAAGCGCATTTGCTTTTGACATATCGTTAGCCAAAGCCGCAAGAAATGCAACTTCAGAGCTAAATGGCAAAATAGTTGCCGCCAAAAAAGCCGATAAAAAAAGTGTTATCTCAGCTATGATTTTGCTCTAAAAAAGATTTGATATTATGCACTACTCCCTCAATGAGTTTTGCTCTTGCTTCAACACTAGCCCATGCTATATGAGGCGTTATGTAGAGATTATCTCTGTTTTTCACATTCAAAAGAGGATGATTTTGTTCCATCGGTTCACGACTTAAGACATCCAAACCAAAATAGATATTTTTTTCATCCACAATGCGTGCAACTGCCTCCTCATCGATGATTCCGCCGCGTCCAAGATTTAAAATTACGGCTCCGTCTCTACACATTAACAACTGTTCATACCCTAAAAGATTGAGCGTTTTCTCGTTTAGAGGTGCATGAATAGAGATGATGTCACAACTTTTAAGAAGTTCGTTTAGTTCTACTTGCGTATAATCTTTTGAGCTGTTTTTACCGCTTGTAGAGAAGTAGCAAATCTCTGCACCAAACGCCTCTGCAACGGCTGCAACTCCACGACCTATAGTTCCCAAACCGATAATTCCCCATTTTTTGCCTTTTACTTCAAAAAACGGTTTTGTTATATCCGTAAAAATAGGGCTTTTTGAATAAGAACCGTCTTTGACATACTCATCATAATATTTAGAGTGCCCTACAAGATAAAAAAGCATAGAAAAAGTGTGCCCAATAACCGAAGCCGTCGAGTAGCCTGAAACGTTTTTCACCTCAATGCCTCTTTTTTTTGCAGCTTCCAAATCGACATTGTTCATACCTGTTGCCGCAACGCAAATAAGTTTTAGCTTTGGAGCGTTTGACATATGCACATCGGTTATAACAACTTTGTTAGTAACTATAACATCGGCGTTAGTTATACGCTCTTGTGTTTGTTCTTTTGAAGTCGTAGCAAAAACTTCTACCTCCGCCAGCTCATAAAAAGCGCTTAAATCCGTATCGCCAAAAGTCAAAGTATCGAGTAGAACTATTTTCATAACTACGCGTCTTTTACTTTTGTTATCAACTCTCTGGCTTTCTCAAGTGCTTTTTCTACTTTGTCAAATACAAGTGCGACTGCAAGTCTTCTGCCTTTGTGAGCTTCAGGCTTGCCAAAGATTCGCACAAAACTGTTGTCGCTAAATAGAGTCTCATCTACATCGACGACCGGAGCGTAGTTATGAACTTCCGACTTAAATGCGGCACTTGCACCTTCACCGTAAAATGTAAATCCAAGCGGAAGACCGAGTACTGCTCTTAAATGAAGCGCAAATTCACTTTGAGACTGCGTGATGAGTGTTACCATTCCCGTGTCGTGCGGACGAGGAGAGACTTCACTAAAATAAACCTCATCCCCTTTTACAAATAACTCGACTCCAAAGATACCGCGACCGCCAAGACCGTCGGTAATAGTTTTAGCCATCTCTTGCGCCCTCTCTTTTGCCAACTCGCTCATCTGCATCGGCTGCCATGAGAAGACATAATCACCGTCTCTTTGCTCATGCCCTATCGGTTCGCAAAAAACAGTCTCTTTACCGTTTCTAGCTGTTAGCATCGTTATCTCATAATCAAAATCTATAAATGCCTCAACTATAAGTTCACTTGCATCGCCGCGAGCTTCCTTTGCCATCTCCCATGAAGCATCGATATCGTCTATGCTTCTTGCAACGCTTTGACCGTGTCCGGAACTGCTCATAACAGGTTTTATAACACATGGAAAACCCATACGAAGAGCCGCTTCTCTTAAGCCCTCTTTTGTTGTTACAAACTCATACGGTCCTGTTTTAAGCCCCAAAACCTCAGCCGCAAAAGTGCGGATGTTTTTTCTGTTCATTGTTTTACTAACAGCAGAAGCATTTGGTATAACATTGTAGCCTTTATCTTCTGCGGCAAAAAGAGCATCTATACTTATAGCTTCGATTTCAGGAAGGATAAAATCCGGTTTTTCGCGGTAGATAATCTCTAAAAGAGCGTTTTTATCTTGCATATTTACTACATAGCTTCTGTGTGCCACATGATGAGCGGGAGCATTTTGGTATCTATCTACTGCTATTACCTCAAGACCGAGTCTTTGAGCTTCAATAGCCACTTCACGACCAAGTTCACCTGAACCTAGAAGCATTACTTTTTTTGAGTTTGATTTAAGAGGAGCAGAAAAACGCATGATAATTCCTTCATTAATTTGAAGGAATTATAACAAAGTAGAGTTAAATTATCGTTTTAGACCTATTAAAGTCTCAAGAAGGTCATCGGAAGTGGTAATAGTTTTACCGTTTGCCTGATATCCTCTTTGAATAATTATAAGCTGTGTTAATGAACGAGACAAATCAACATTAGATGATTCAAGCGCAGCCGACTGCATAAATCCGCGACCTGCCGTTGCGGCAGTTCCGATAATCGGATCGCCCGAGTTGGCAGTTTGTATATAAACATTTCCGCCCTCGGTTGAGAGACCTTCGTTATTTGTAAACTTCGCCATACCGATTTGTGCCAAACCGAAACTTCTACCGTTACTAAATGAACCGACTAAAGTACCGCTCTGATCTATCCTGATTCCAACCAAATCCCCACCTGTATAACCATCCTGAGAGATACCTGATGTTGATGATTTTGAGTCAAAACTCGTCATACCGTCAAAGCCATTTGCGGTTCCTAGTTCCAACGCCACTTGCTGATTTGGTGCAGAACCGTTATTTGCCGTAAAAGAGACATTCGGCGGTGTATATGTTGCAAGCGATCCGTCATTATTAAATCTTATAGAACCCATTTTCTCATTCAATGGTGCTTCCGTATCAATAACTGCCGGCTCAGGCACGCTCACTTTCATACTCCATGTGCTCCCTGTTTCAGCATCTACTGCAAGTTTTCTATACTCTGTTCGGAGCGTATGTTTTGTTCCAAGCGAGTCAAAGATATCTATACTTGCCGAATGTGTTGCAGCATTAAAACTTTGCGAAAAGGCTTTTCCCGTACTTCCTGTGGGAATCGTTGCATTAAGTGCTTCCATACTTCTTGTAAAACGCGTATTTTCAGTTATACCGCCGCCTGCAATACTACTTGCATTAATCCCAGTAATAGCCAAGTTGATATCATAATCACCTGCAGAACCGCCAGGGTTTGAAAGCTCAAATTTTCCTTGTTCGTTAACTTTTAGCTCAATATTATTAAGAGTAATATTTTCTGTTGCTACAAGAATAGTAGTCGGATCTACGAATGTTGTTAAAGCTGCTTCACCCTCTGTAATATTATTTATTATTGCCGGTACCGTTATATTATAATTTTGTATAGTTAACGTATCTGTCGTGTTATCATAAACTGCCGCTATATCCGTTATACCGTATCCAGCCAACTGCAAATTAATCTCAGCCGCATAATATACCCCATTATTATCTGCAGTATCAGCTCCCGTAGTAGGTATTGTAATTGTATTTCCATTTATATCAAGCTGTAATGAATTATTTGCAACTGATGCGCCGACAGTTACCGAAGTTGTTGCAGGTGTCGTAATAATTATAGTACGAGCCTGCTGCTCCATAGCATAGCGCAAATCAGCAATAGTTGTAAATTTTTTATCCATATTTACAGATGCATCCGGACCGCTTGAGTCATACTGGTATTTATAGGCTGTTACGCTTGTTGCTGCAGCAAAACCGCTGTTATCATTTGCTCCCACTGTTGTCAATTTAATATTATGCGATGAAAGGTTGCTGTTATTTGGGTTTACTAACGTAATTTTGCCGCTTACGGTATCATAAGAAGCTGTTATGCCCGTTGTAGATGTCTGTGCATTAATTGCAGATACATATCTTACGGCATTTTGCGTTGCACTCTCCGTACCTGTTCCGCCCGAAGTCGTGATTGTTTTTGTATCACCGTTATCAAGTGTAAATGTAATATTAAGCTGATTTCCGCCTATTACGGGTGTAGCGACAAGACCGCTTGCCCCTGCCGCAGCAACCGTCATAGCAATAGGTGCCGCATTTGTATTGGTTATTTTAATTTGTCCCGTAATGTTGTCATATGCAGCCGTTATACCTATTTTACCGGCCGTGGTGAGTGTATTATTGATAGCAGTTACATATCTTGCACCGTTTTCAGCGGCAGTATGAACATCTGCAATAGCAGCATCAGTCACTACAACATTTACCCCGTCAATCGTAATATTTAAAGAAGCATCCGTAAGAGCATCATCACTTACAACCGTTCCCGATGCATAGCTTGATGCCTGCACTTGAGCGGCTGAAACAACTTCAGAATTTTTAAAAGATGCCCAGACACCTTGACCTGCTTGCAGACTAAATGCCTCACCTTTTTCATTGAACATAACGCCCATATTATCCGCTTCAATAACATTTCCGTTTGCATCAATTGCGTCTCCCTGTCCGGGGTTTGTAATGCTATTTGGTGTTCCGGCAGGAACTCTATACGCAGCCGAAAATGTATCTATAAGAGGTCCTGAAGCAAGATTTGCTTTGATGACAACATTTTGTGTCGGTTCTGCAGGAGTCGTAAGTCCCGGAGGAATATTTATATTTGTAATCGGTGCCGTTGCATCTACAAGTCCGGTTTTTGAATCTCTAAGCCATCCTTGAACAATAAATCCGTTATTGTCGACAAAATTTCCGGTAGCGTCAAATTTAAAGTCTCCGGAACGGGTATACTTATAAGTATTTCCGCCATCAGGAGAGATGATAAAAAATCCGTCACCCTGAATAGCGACATCGGTATTTTTATCCGAATTTTGTACCGAACCCTGTGAAAATATACGAGTCATTGAACTAACCGTAGATCCAAGCCCGACTTGAACCGGATTTTTACCGCCCAACTCGCCCTGAGGAGCAGTAGCTATGGCTTTAGTTTGAGCAAGAAGATCCGAAAAATTGGCACGAGAATACTTATAACCTACGGTATTGACATTTGCGATATTATTAGACTCAATATCCATCGCAACTTGATGTGATTGCAGTCCGGATACACCTGAATAGAGTGATTTCAACATGTTAGTTCCTTTTAATTAATTTATAACATCAAGCAGATATTTACTCTGTTTAGATAGTCTATCGGCACAAAGCACTTAAGGTAAATTTTTTTTTAAATAGTAAATATCAGTAGCATTTTGTGTTCCAAATTTATGATGCATCCATGCTTAAAGCTTTTTGCATCATCTCATCTGCCGTCGTTATGGATTTTGAGTTTGCATCATATGCTCTTTGCATAATAATCATTTCGCTTAGAGCTACTTCGATTTTTACATTTGAGCTCTCAAGTTTATAGTTAGTTATATCGGTTCCGACTATATTTTTGCCTTGAGCATCTTTAAAAAAGATTGGTTTACCGCTATTTGAAGACTCTGCAAATCTAGTTCCGCTTACTTTTTCCAAACCTCTGTCGTTTGCAAAATGGTAAACCGCTATAGCTCCGACACTGCTTTGTATTCCGTTTGTAAATGTTGCTACTATTTCACCGTTTCTATTTATATCATAACCGGCAAGCTCTCCCGCTTCGATTCCGTTTGATGAGCTTGAAGCATAAAACTCGCCGCTAATTGATGTTATACCGTCATATGCGCTGCCTGCATTTATATTTACGGCTGCACCGTTATTGTCTATCGTCGATAGCGTATTTGAAATTAATGCACCCGATTCATCAAACTTGACAACACCGGTTTGTGTATCATATATCTTCTGACCGTCCAAGCTTTGTGAAGTAGCTACGACATTCCATTGAATTCCCGGTGCAACCTGCGGATCTACCTGAGTAAACTCTAATCTTATATTGTTTTTATCGCCTTTAGCATCAATAGCTTTTGCACTTACAACTCTTGTCGTATTTTCAACGCTTAAATTTCCTTGAAACTTTACTTCGGTTGTCGGTTGAACCGGAAAAAGCAGATTTTCGGGAAAACGAAGTTTTTCTTGAGCGGAAGCTTCACCGAGTCCAACTTCGGCTAATTGTTCAGTCAAAACACCGTCGGTTATATTACTCCCCATCGTTCCTAGCACATAGTAACCGTCATTGGTTACCAGATCTCTATTCGCATCAAATGTAAAAGCTCCATCACGAGTATAAATAGATCTTCCGTTACTTTGAATACCAAACCAACCGTCACCCAAGATAGCCAAATCAGTACTTCTATCACTCAACATAAAAGAGCCGCGATCTTCATTCATAGAGACACTACTCAGCGTTGCACCGAGCCCGATACCGCTGTCTATGCTCGATAAACCGGAGGAAGTATTTAATGCCTCTTCAAATAATGATGAAAATTCCGCACTGTAACTGCGGAACCCGACGGTACTTATATTTGACAAATTGTCGGCAATAACATCAATACCTGATTGATGCGTTTGTATACCGTTTATTCCCGTATAAAAAGCTTGAGTCATCATGAAAAAATCCTTAGTAGACTTCTTTTACATTTTCTAGCGGAACATAGCTAGAGCCTAATTTAACATAAGTTTTTCCGCTATCAAACTTTACGGACTCTATCGGATAAGCACCGACTCTGGTTTTTAATGCATCTCCGGCCGGATTTGTATATGAAGCCGTTGCATAATATATCCCGCTGTCTACTGCATTTTTATTTTGGTTTGTTCCATCCCACTCAAATTTATATACGCCTTTGCTGTTTGTGCCAACATCTAGCGTTTTTACTTTGTTTCCGTTTTTATCCAATATATCTATAGTTCCTTTTTTTATATTATCCGGAAAGTAAACCTCAAAATTAGTGCTTTTTCCTTTGTCCAGCGTTATGGCATTGCTTCCCAAATCTGCTGTTTTTCCTATTGCGGAAATCGTACTAAACTGCTGTGAGCTACTCATAGAAGCAGCTAGAGCCGCAAGTGCTTTATTTGTATTCTCGGTAGCCTCTAAGCCTGCCAACTGCGATGTTTGATTTAAAATTTTCTCGCTATCCATCGGTTCAGTCGGATCTTGATGTTGAAGCTCAACCAACAAAAGCTTCATAAAATCATCTTTTCCTAAAACCGACTTATCTTTAGTCTTGTTTGAAGCAGCATACTCTGCATTTGTAGCGGCATTTAAGCCTGTTGATGTGATTGCCATAGGGTTTCTCCTTAATTTTATTTTATAAAATGAAGGAAACCCTCCATTTGTTTTAAACGATGCCGGAAGTAATTCCACCATCTTCGCTAGCCGCTGTGGCACTAAAGCTTGACACTATCGTGTCAAAAATTTTATTTCATAAATCTGTTTATATATATCTTGGAACGATAATCTCTAAAGAGCTTAAAATCTCTTCGCCTATCTCTTCATTTTCAAAATAGTTATACTCTTCATGAGCGCGTTTTTGCTCATTTTGTTTCTGTTGATGCCCTGCACCTGCATTTGTATCGCTATTTTGTGAACCGTTACTAAAATTTAATGTAGCATTATTTATTCCACTATTATTGAGTTGCACTTTTAACTCATTTGCGTTTATCGCCAAAGTATTAATAGCAGTATTGTTTGAGCTGATGTTTACATGCAGATTTTTACCTCTTTGAACTATGGTCAAATCAACCTCGCCTAAATGTTGCGGATTTAACTGGACTTTAACTCTTGTAAAAGGAGATTTATACTCATCTATAGCATTTTTTACATCATCTGAAAGGTATCTAATCATCTGTTTTGCTTCATTTATTTTCACTTCAAAACTATCGGCTTTATGGGTTGTAGGCACATCTGTTTTTATAGTCGGTTGACTTTGCTCGGCAACGGAAGATTCACCTTGTAAAAGTTGCTCTAATGTTTTTGTACCCTCTTTTGCTATACCGGATATATCTGCTTTAGCAGCAGCTGAGAAATTGACCGCTAATGAAGCATCGGCGATGGATGCCTTTTCATCGCGAAGAAGAAGTTTAAGTGTTTCGTCCGATTTATCTTTTGATGTTTTTTGATCTGCTTTAAGTGAATTATTTGCTTTAGTTTGAACTATCTGCTCAGTAGTCGTATGTTCGCTTAGGGTCTGCGCCTTAAAAAGAGGAGTCTCTTTTATCTCTCTTTGAACTTGTACAACTTTATCATCATTTTTTATTTCGTTTGATAGTTGTTCTTGAGTTATTTGAGTATTATCAACTGTTGCAACTACCTGTTTCTCGTTTACTTGTAAAGCTTTTGTGTTTTGAACAATTTTTTTTGGTAAAACTTCATCTTTTGCATCAAATTCCACGCTTGTTGAAATCTCATCTTTTGCGTCAACTACCGCTTTTGTCGAAATCTCATCTTTTGTGTCGGTTAGCGCTTTTGTTGAAACTTCGCTTTTTGCGGCTTGTATATCGGTACTAACAGTGGTTTTAACCTCTTCAATACTTATTTTACTTATATCAATACCGAATTTTTTAGCAGCTTCTATTAAACCGCTAAGAGTTTTTGGAAGCTCTTTTATCTCTGCGTTTTTATAGCCGTCACTATTTTGGATTGTTTCTTTGAGATAATTTTTTGCATCTGCTATCAATGTTTTTACATCTGCAGAACTAAGCGTAGCGGTGAGTTTCGGATTTAGCTCCAATAACTCTTGCTCTTTATTTAAAAGCAATTTATCTTCATTTGTTAAAAAAGAGGAGAGATCATCCGTTTTTAAAAGAGGTTCTACCGACTTTACAACTTTTTCATCGGCACCAAGCGATAAAACCAAAGAGCCGTTTTGAATAAGCTCACCCTCTTTTATACCTTTTAAAAGATCAGAGAATGACACATCTGTTTTATCATTTAAACCTGTTAGATTCAGAGGTGAAGAGATGGATTTACTACTTTTCATATCTAACAAAATCATTACCCGCTCCTTTTACCTTTTTACAAAGATTTTAGGAGTTGAAGCATAAATTATTCCAACATTAAAGATATGTCGTTAAACAAAAAAACTAGTAAGGATTAAAATTACTTAAGCATCTCAAATTATTTTTATATTTTGTGTCGGCGATATTCATTAACTCTTCGATTAATACTTTAGACGTTTCTCCATCTACAGGATAACTTACGACGCATGATTTTAAATCTGCACTGAAAAATTCGCTAAACATTTTTTTAACAATACCGGCTCCGTATTTATCAGTATACGGAAGTATAAAAAAGTAATCCGAATTACTACTTACGATAGCATCCGAATTTCTCAAAATTTGTTCAAGCGAACTCTCTATAACCGATTGTTCAACTTTTGAAAAATCACAATACAATAGAGTAAAACTCTCTGCACGATTCTCATCCAGCCTCTCTGCCAAACCTATAGTCAAATCAAGAAGTTGTTTAAAATTATCAAATGTAAAACGCACGCCTGCCATCTCTCACCTCACTTTTAAAATTTAACTAAAGTATACCTAAAATTTTACATTACGGTATATGGTTTTATCTCGTCTCTTGAAGCAAACGGTGTTGCTTGAATTTCCTCTTTTTTGTCATACGACAGAGTATAATCCGTACCTTCTTTTGTTTTGCAGTATGTCAAAATTATCTTTGCCGCCAACTCTTTATCTGCTTGTGTTGCACTCTTGCTTAACATTGAGTGCGGACCCGGCAGACCGAGCGTTTTAATATGATAATATTTGTCATTTTCTATATTTTGCAGATGAACATTCTCATCTTGATTTCTTCCGATTACCAGTTTCGCACCCTCTCTTAGGCGAAGATGGCGACCGAATTTCATAAGCTTAATATCTCTAACTTCAAATGTATCATATTTTATAAAGTCAAACATCTTTTTGGCAAAATTTTCATCAGTCAAAAGACATCCGCCGCCCGGACTCTCAAAATTATCCAAACCGATTTCTTTAACCAACTCAAGCTGTCTGTCTCGATTTCTTCCCGTAATGCCTTCTAGTTTTTCTCTATCTACCCAGCCTTCTATTTCGGCTATCGTAGGAGCTAACATTTTTGCAGAGAGAGGACGCAAAAGCAATCCATTACAATTACTCTCATTTAAAACGGTTTGAAGAGCCTCTTTATTTTGACTCATAGGTCGTTGACCCATAACTTCACCGCTTATCAAAAATGATGCGCCCTCCGACTCCATAACTCTTTTTGCCACGGCAAACATCTTTGCATGACAATCAATACAAGGGTTGAAATTTTTACCGTACCCATATTTTGGATCAAAAAGCACATCTTGTAAAAACTCACTCTCTATATCTATAATTTTCAACTCTGCCCCGACTTGGTCACACATACTCTGCATATGCTCAAGTCTATCTTTTGTACTTCCAAAGCCCGTATTAATATTTACCGCCAAAACTTCTATGCCTTGGTCTATTATAAGCTTCATCGCCAAAGTTGAGTCTAACCCACCGCTAAATAGCGCGATTGCTTTCATCTTTTTCCCTTGTTTGTGTAATAAATAAATTTTAATTTATAGAATTATACACTACTTATTTCTTCTTCTGCCCGAAGAGTTTTGTGATTGATTTTGAGATGCTTTATTGCTAGGTCTGTTTCTTGAGTTTGAACCTCGTCCACCCCCTTGGTTTATCGGTTCTGCTTTTATAGAGGGATCCGGTTTAAAATCTTTTAACCACACTTTAGGAATATCATTTTTGATTAATTTTTCTATATTTGCAAGGTACTCGTGTTCGTCTATACAAACCAAAGATATCGCTTCGCCCTCACGCCCCGCACGACCGGTTCGCCCGATTCTGTGAACATAATCTTCAGGAACATTTGGAAGTTCATAGTTTATAACATGCGGAAGTTGGTCTATATCTATTCCTCTGGCTGCAATATCTGTTGCAACCAAAACTCTGATTTCACCATCTTTAAAATCCGCCAAAGCTTTTGTTCTCGCATTTTGGCTCTTGTTTCCATGAATGGCGGCTGAAGTTATCCCATCTTTTTCAAGCTGACCTGCAAGCTTGTTTGCTCCATGTTTTGTTCTAGTAAATACAAGCACCTGTTTCCATTTGCCCTCATTTATAAGGTATGTCAAAAGTTCCCGCTTGCGCTCTTTATCAACCGGATAAACCGCTTGTTTTACGCTTTCTGAAGCGGTATTTCGGCGTGCTACTTCTATAAGAGCCGGAGAATTTAACAATTTGTCCGAGAGTTTTTTAATCTCATCTGAGTAAGTAGCCGAGAAGAGTAAATTTTGTCTCTGTTTTGGAAGAATTGCCAATATTTTTTTAATATCGTTTATAAAACCCATATCCAACATTCTATCCGCTTCATCAAGTATAAGAAATTCAACACTTCCTAAATCTATACTCTTTTGCGAAATATGATCTAAAAGTCGCCCCGGTGTAGCGATAACTATATCGACTCCGCTGCGGAGCTTTGTGAGTTGTGGATTGATTTTGACTCCGCCGAAGATTACCGCCGAAGTAAATGGAAGATATTTTCCGTATGTCTCGACACTCTCACCCACTTGGGCAGCCAACTCTCTAGTCGGTGTCAAAATTAATGCTCTTACACAATGTTTCGTTTTTGTAGATTTTGCTTTACTTAAAAGTTCAAGAAGCGGCAGAGTAAAACCCGCAGTTTTGCCTGTTCCCGTTTGAGCACCGGCTAAAATGTCTCTTCTGCTAAGTATTACCGGTATAGCCTGTTTTTGAATGGGTGTCGGCTCGCTATAGCCTTGATCTTCGATAGCTTTTAGTAAAGGAGCTGACAAACCTAGTGTAGTAAATGACATTATAATCCTGATTGTAATATTTATACATAATAGCATAATTTATGGTAATGTGAGATATAATTTACAAATATATATTTATTAGGACTTCTTATGTCAGACAACCCCATAGCTCTAAAACACAATAAACACCGTATTCATCCATGTCCTAATGATAAAAAACTATCACTTCTTAACTTATTGATAACTCAAAACAGCGCTCTGGATATTATTGTCGCCGTGGCAGAGGATATAGAGTCTGTAAAAGAGGCTATAACTGCTAGTAATGTCAAAGTTTTTAATGACAAAGAGCTGATAAAATTGCCCGAACTTAAATGTGAACTTCTTATTAGCTACAATTTACCATCTACCGCTATTGTTTATATGGCAAGATTGGCTAAAGCTACCGAGGGTGCGATAATACTCTTGGATATTGATGAACAAAAACAGCTCTACCCGATAGAGACGCTTCTTGGAAGAGTTATCAAACAAGAGATTGTTGCCGGTTTTGAATATGAAGCTCAAGAAAAAATGAAAATAGTAAAAAAACCTTTTGACAGACCAAAAAGAGAGGGTGAAAGTTCTGACCGTAAACCGTTTGACAAGCCTAAATACGATAGACCAAAAAGAGACGGCGAGAGTTCTGAACGCAGATCTTTTGACAAACCAAAGTACGACAGACCTAAAAGAGAGGGTGAAAGTTCTGAACGCAGATCTTTTGACAAACCAAAGTACGACAGACCTAAAAGAGAGGGCGAGAGTTCTGACCGTAAACCGTTTGACAAGCCTAAATACGATAGACCAAAAAGAGATGGCGAGAGTTCTGAACGCAGACCTTTTGATAAACCAAAATATGATAGACCGAAAAGAGATGGCGAGAGTTCTGAACGCAAGCCTTTTGATAAACCAAAATATGATAAGCCTAAAAGAGACGACCAAAAAGATAGAAAACCAAATAAGTTTCTAGGTAAGGATGAAAGCGGAAAAGCAAAATTTTCAGGTAAAAGCGGAGATAGAAATCATCGTTACGACGGAACACCTAAAGATAAGTTTGAAGCGCCCAAAAGCGTCGGAAGAAAAATACCTATAAAAGCGCGTAAACCTCAAGAGGACTCTAAGCCTAACTCTTAAAGGCTACGAGTTCCCCACGCTTAAGCCGTGAAATTTTCCCTTTAAATTTACGAATATAGAAAGCTTTTTGTTCAAAAGTGATATCTGTTTGTAAATTTACTTTTTTATACTCTCTCTCATAATGTTTTATTAAAAATGCAATAAGTTCAGCTTTAAGTGCCTCTTCATCTTTAAGCGAGAGTATCTTCTCATCTACCGATATTGCCATAAGAGAAGGCTCATCAAACTTTCCTCTAAGCGCTAAAGCAAACTCGGATGAGTGAAACTGCAAAAGTGAGGGGTCTAAAACATCCAATATCTGATTAACAAACTCCGGATATTCTAAAACTGTTTTAACAAGAGTAAGCTCCCACATATCCCTATGACGGCTGCTATCAATAACCGATTTGTTTTGGTTAGTGTTAGTTTGGTTAGCCAGCCTTACAAATGAAGGATTTATTCCTAATCGTTGAGCCAAATATGTTTTATATCTGTCTTGAAGCATAGGAGAGAGAGTTTTTAGATATCCGATTGCATCTTGCATACAACTCTCTTTGGCTTTTGGATCAGAGAGGTTATAGAGCGATAAAATTTCATCTATAACAAACTCTATAAATGGCTGAGGAGTTCTAAACATAGTTGAGAGTTCCTCTATCGCACCGCTGTTTACCATATCCGCAGGGTCAAGCCCTTCTTTAAAAATCACGACACCGCCGCTAAATCCGCTAATGCTTAAAAGTTTTGAAGCCTTTAGTGCCGCAGAGCGTCCGGCTTTATCTCCGTCATAAGCCATAATGATTTTCGGTTCGCCTTTTCTTAGGACGGGTAAGTGCTCGGGAGTAAGTGCTGTTCCCAAAGTAGCAACGGCATTTGTAAAACCGGCTTGATGAAGCATAATAACATCAAGATAACCCTCTGTTATAACTATCTCTTTTGTTTTGTGAATTGTTTGTTTTGCGTGATGATAAGCATAAAGAAGTCGAGATTTATTAAAGTACGGAGTCTCTGGAGAATTTACATATTTTGCCTGATGTCCCGTTATGGTTCTACCGCCAAAACCGACAATAGCTCCGTTTGCAGAGTGAATAGGAAATGTTATGCGCTCTATAAATCTTGCAAAGTTTTTTCCGCCTTCATAACCTATAATACCCATCTCTAGAGCTTCGCCCATACTAAAAAGCTGAGATTTTATATAGTTTATCGTTGCATTGGAATCCGGCGCATAGCCTATGCCAAACTTCTCGACACTGCTCTCATAAATACCGCGCTCTTTGATGTAAGAGAGTGCAACAGGATTTTTTGTAAGCAGATATTGATACCATTCGTTTACTTTTTCCATAAGCATAGAACGGGGTTTAGAGTTTTTACTATCACTGTAAGCAAGTGAGAAGTTATATGATGAAGCAAGTTTTTCTATTGCCTCGGGATAATTTAATTTTTCATACTCCATAACAAACTTGATGCTATCGCCGCCTGCACCGCAGCCAAAACAGTGATATATCTGCTTTGATGGACTTACTACGAATGAAGCTGTTTTTTCGCCGTGAAAAGGGCATGGCGCTTTATAATTTGCACCGCTCTTTCTAAGTTCCAGATAAGAGCCTATAACATCAACAATATCAAGGCGCGCTTTTAAGGCTTCTATGGAATCTTGGGTAATCATAAAGTTATTATACAAAATAGTTAGTTAAAGAGAGTTTGGAGTAGATTTATGCATATGTCACTAAAACAGGTTATTAAGGGAGAACCTGTTTTAGAAGGAGAAATAAAATTTTTAGATATTAGTAAATATCTGTGCTTGGATGATTAGGCTTGCTAACCGGAGCATTTGTATCTTGAGTATCGTAATGTACGATACTATCTGCTTGGAGGACACCCAACATTAATACAACCGTTAAAATGACTTTTTTCATTTTGTTTCCTTTGGTAAGAACGCATTACGCTCTAAGTTTTAAATCGGAGGAATTTTATCCGATTTAAAACTTATGCGCCTTGATTTGTATCAATTTTAAAAAGAAATTTACAAATTTATCCAATAAAATGTTAAATGAAGATATTTATGCTACAATTCGAGTTCAAATTTTACAGAAAGTGGGTGATGTGATATGCCTGGTATAGTACTACGCAGTGATGACAATTTTGATGCATCTTACCGTCGTTTCAAGAAGCAAACTGACCGTAACTTAATCGTTACAGAAGTTCGCGCTCGTCGTTTCCATGAGACGAAAACTGAAAAACGCAAGAAATTCTTAATTGCATCTCGTAAGAAAATGCTTAAGCGTCTTTATATGATGAGACGCTACGAATCACGCCTCTAAACATAAGCCTTCGGGCTGTGTTTATCCTTTAAAACTACTTCAAAAAAACTTTTTTAATATAATTTCCCGTACATCTCATTATAAAACGATAAAGCGTGTCTATCGCTCATACTGGCAATATAATCGGCAATAACTCTATGCTTTTTTTTACTCTCCAACTGTTTTAAATAGAACTCAGGCAACATTTTCGGCTCCTCCATAAGCCCGCTATAAAGCCCTTTTATAGCCTGTTTTCCTGCAAACATCTTTACCATAATATCTTTATGTTGATAAAGTTTATTAAATAGAAGTTTTTTTAATTTTTTTATCTCTGTTTCGAGTTTCGGTTCAAACCCTACACTATGCTCATCTCTGTCTATGGTTATTCTCTCTTTTGAATATTGGATAAGCGAATAGATAAGATGGTTGATAAAGTGTGAACTAAAACGGTAGCGAAACATCTCATCTTCGCTTCGTTCTATTCCCTCGCTTTGAACTTTATGTAAAATCTCTTGTATAAGTTCGCTCTCGCTTAAATCGCTAAAACTTATAAGTCCCGAGTTTATCCCGTCATCTATATCGTGACTCATATAGGCAATCTCGTCTGCACGATCTACTATCATAGCTTCTACGCTTGGATGGGTATCCAAATTAAACTGCTCATGGATTAAAGGCGGCAAAAAACTCTTTTTATAAGGATAGGAATGTTTAAGAATTCCCTCCAGTGTTGCAAAAGTTAGGTTAAGTCCGTCAAAAGCTTTATATCTCTTCTCTAATGAAGATACGACCCTAAAGCTTTGAAAGTTGTGTTCAAAACCGTTTATAAAACCGTCATTTTTCAGACACTCGTCAAGCGCATCTCCGCCTATATGACCAAACGGCGTATGTCCCAAATCATGCGCCAGTGCGATAGCCTCCGCCAATGATTCGTTCAACCCCAAATGAGAAGTTATAGAACGGGCAATTTGTGAAACTTCTATAGAGTGGGTAAGGCGTGTACGAAAAAAATCACCCTCTTGATTTAAAAAAACCTGCGTTTTATACTCGAGTTTTCTAAAACTGCTTGAGTGAATAATTCTGTCCCTATCTCTTGCAAACGGGTTTCTAAAATCATCATCTATTTTGTGAAATCTCTCATATGCTTTCATATCGATACTGCCTTTTATTTTATGCTTTTACTACTTGGTTTCTTCCGGCTTTTTTTGCTTTATAAAGAGCATCATCTGCTCTTTTCATTACCGCAAACGGGTCTTTGTCTTTAGAACTTTTTTGTACGATTCCCGATGAGATATTTATATATATCGTTTTAGAACTCTGCTTATTTCTAACCTTAAACGGACTCTTTTCGATAATATCTCTTAACATATCCGTATGTGTGTAGGATTCATCAACCTCTCTTGATGGGAAAAGCAGTACAAACTCCTCTCCGCCGTATCTATAAGCTTTCCCGCCTCCGCCGACATCTGCCAACTTTGAAGCTACCATCTTTAAAACCTCATCGCCCGTATCATGCCCGTATGTATCGTTAAATTTTTTAAAATGGTCTATATCTATCATTGCAAGCGAATATTTCATGCCTAATTTTGCCATATCTTCCACTAACGCTCTTCTTCCGGGCAAAGCCGTAAGTTCATCATAAAAAGCCAGACGGTAAGATTCTCTAATAAGTAAAATAAATATAATTACGCCTATTGCCAAAAGCGAAAGCTTATATGCAAATGGGATTTTTATAAAGTACAACCCCATGTAAAATGTTACCGCTATGACTAAAAATGAGCTATTATATAATATATATTTATTAAACATTACCAATATACTCATTACGAAAACTACAAAAATAGCAATAGCCATACATAAATCTTCAAGCGGATAAAAAGAGAGTGCAAAGAGTTTCATCTTTAAAACAGCTATAAAATCCGCATTCGGATAAATAACAAAATATAAAACAACAGCTAACTCAACTACGAAAAAACCAATCTTTAAAATTCCCCAGATTGAGAACAATCCCCGCTCTTTTAAGGATAAAAATATAAGAAGATGAATCGGATAGAACATAGAACTATAAAGAAAGAGATCCGTAGCCATTTTAGGATTCAAATACTCAAATCCGATATGTATCAACAAAAGCGGAATAATTATAAATATAAATCTGTTGCGATTAAAATGCCACGATACCCATAAGATGAGTGCACTGATAGCATAAAAAAGATATGGAACCAAACTAAATATAATCTTTGGTATTTTAGCTTCATAAAATACCATAGAACCAAATGCCAAAGATATAAAAAGAGGAATTGATACATTTACGGCTATTGGTTTTAAAGAGTTCATATATACCTTTTTATATACGGCTAATTAGCACGGGATTAAATTACGCTTTTTTCAAAAACTCTGTTTTTAGGTATATTTTAGTTCCGTTTACGCGACCCTCTATATGATCTGCAACATCTGAGGGTATAGATATATTTCTAACGGTTGTGCCTCTTTTTGCAGTAAAACCGGCGCCTTTTACCTCTAAATCCTTTATGATAACGACGCTGTCACCGGCATTTAACACAACACCGTTAGAATCTTTGACGATTACATTGCTTGAGTTGCTCCCAGCTCCGGCATCTGCCCAAGCTTTAAGACTATCTTCCATATAAATCATATCAACCAAATCTTCTCTTCCAAGAGTCTTTAAAAGTCTATACGACATAACTAAGACGGCAGGAACTTCGCTCCACATACTGTCATTTAAGCAGTTAAAGTGCGCCTCATCCATTTTATGAGGATTTTCTATCTGGTCTCTACATGTAGAACATACATATATAGATTGCTCTGCACTTGCGTCTGATGGAGCAACTTCAAAAACACTAAGCCCCTCACTGCTTTTGCAAAGTTCACATACACCGCCGCTTCTACTCATTAACTCTTTTTCTGTATTCATTATTCTTTCCTTAAATTTATGAAATAAATTAAAGGGAACCTTATCCCTATTTTGTCCGCAAAAGGAACAAGTCCCTTTTGCTTCGCTAGCCGCACGGGCACTAAAGCTATTTTTTAAATTCTAAAGCATCTTCGCTAGTCGAAGTTTTCGTTTTTGTTTTATTAAAGGCTTTTTGCGCCTCTTCTTCATTGTAGTTTCTGCACTTCTCAATCATCTCAGGATTTTGTTCGGATCCGATGTTATCACACATAGCAAAACTAAATTCAAAGTGTGTACACCCGCTAAATAAAAAACTAGCTATTAAAATATATTTCCACATAAAATTATCCTTTTTTTATTATCAAATCTAAATATTTTGACGGAGTTTTTTTCATCATTTCCTGTGCCAACCATCTTATTTGAAAGTATGCCGCACCGCTATCTCTTAGCGTAAAATAGTTTTTAAGACTTCTTAGATTAAATGTCACGACCATATCAACTTTAAAGTTATCAGTTACTATATGCTTAAACGCATCACCGACATTTCGTTTCTTTTTTCCGTTCTCAAGTGCATCAAACAACGCTTGTGAGTCGCCAGTAAACTCATTTAAAAGAGAGAACGAACTTTTTGCTACGGCTATCTCGTTAAAACTTTCTACCGTTTTTGACTGATACTTTAGCTTATCATACATTGCACCGATTTCGATTTTGTTATACTCTTCATCGCATGTGACAAGCATATCAAAACCCAAAACCTTAGATATAAAAAAGTCTCTGTTATTGGTTGCCTGCGAAGCGACAAAAGCATTGATAACAGAACTCATAGTGTAACGCGTACTTCTAACGCTTATAGCTTGTATACGATGACGAGCGTGTTCTTGAAGTACGCCTCTGCTTGTTCCTCTTATAAGAAAACTTAAATTTGCATGCTCTAAAATAGAGTGATGAAAATGTGTCCAAGCCAAATCATTTAACAGATTCGACTCCTCTATATCGTTTATCTTTTTACATGTAGCGCTATCAGGCATATTTTTTTCAATGTATTTAATAGCCTCATTTTCGCTGTTTTCAAATGAGTCGTAACAAGTTCTAGCTGCCGCTTCAGCTACTCCTATACCCGTATCTTGCATTAAGATTACTTCAGGTTTTGAATATTTTATACCGTATACATCTTCCATACATCAATCCTAACTTATGCTAACTATTATTTTACAATTAAAAAGCTTCATATAATCAAAAAATATCAAGTAAACATCTAATTTCGGCGTAACCGTAGCGTAACAAAATGAACATAATATTTTAAAAAATTTACGAAGGAGTAAATATGAAACTATTACTATACATATTAATCTTTTCAACATTAAACGCGTCTATGTTTACACTTAGCAGCGATAACAAAAAACACTCAAACATTGCAGAAGAGTTTAGACAAAATGTTAATGACGCAAACTCTATAATTTGGCGTGGAGAATACGATAAAATATCTCCGTACAAATCAAATATCGTATCGATTATGAAAAAAATTGAAAATCTCGATATTTCAAAAGAGAATAAAAGCCAACTAAAAAATGATCTTCAAACCTATGCAGATCTTGTTAATGTTATTGCAGATAGCCTGCAAAAAGAGGCACCGACCTTAAATAGCCACTATGTCGAAACTATCGATAAACTGGAAACATTCAATAAAAGAATCTCCAATATAGGATTTTATACACTGATAACACACTGGAGAGAACTAAGCAGCATCAAAAATGATTTTGTTAAAAAACCAAGTCCGACTCTTGAGAAGAGATTTGAAAATATATGGAACGAAATGACGGTTACGATAACCGAGCTTTATCTCGATGATGAAGTCGAAAAGTTCCTATTTAACTATATGAACCATTATAAACTCTATTTTAAAGAGATAAATCAAGCATATAAAAGAGCAAACTACGACAATATCAATAAACTAAAACCTCTAAGCTATAAAATAAAAGCAGAACTTGAAGTTCTTTAGAGGCGCTCTTTAATTTTACTTCTGAATTCCGTTCACGATAGGGACAAAGTCGCACTCTTCCAGCTCCTCTTTTTGCAAAGAGTTGCCTACTTTTTTAAAACGGGTTATGATCTGCCTTGAGCCGACCTGCATAGGAGCTACTAAAATCCCGCCCTCGCTTAGCTGTTCAAAAAGCTTTTGCGGTATAGTTTTTGCCGTTGCCGAAAACAGAATCCTGTCATAAGGGGCAAACTGAACCCATCCGTTTTGCCCGTCGTCAATTCTTGTATGGATATTATTAATACTAAGTTTTTTAAAGCGGGATTTTGCCTCTATCATCAGAGATTCTATCCTCTCAATTGTAAAAACACCGCGAAATATATGCGAAAGTACGGCTGCTTGATAACCGCTTCCGCAACCTATCTCTAAAACTCTATCATTTTTTTTCGGCTCAAGATACTGCGTCATTTTCGCAACCGTCAAAGGAGAACTTATCCACTGGGCAGAACCCATAGGCAGAGCGTCTAGTTTATATGCGCTCTGTTTAAACCCAAACGGAACAAACTCTTCTCTGTTTGTTTTGGCAATTGCATTTTTTACACTCTCGTTTAGAGGAAATATTTTATGACACTCATCGGCTAATTTTGCGGTTTTTGTTGCTGTAATTCTATCCAATGCCGACATCCATATATTTTCTCATCGAAATAATCTCTTTTTTATCATAACTTACCTCTAAGCAAGCTCTGTTCTCATTTCTCTCATCTTCTCCGTGCGGTCTTATAATTCCGCTCATTTTCGTGCAATCTATATTTTGTGAATCGCTTGCAACGACATAACACTGATTTATAATGGCAAGTGTTTGCGTTATAACCTTAAAGTGTTCTGTTCTTAAAACTCCCCACCAAGAAGGAACCGCAATAACATCACATCCCTCCAGTTTTTGCCAAAGTGTTTTAAAACGAAGCTCAAAACAGATTAAAATACCTATCTTTATGCCCTCAACCTCGACAATCTTGATATCCTCATCACTTCCCTCGGACATATATTTATGTTCATTGCCGAAGCGAAAAAGTTTTGCCTTTGCTCTCTCATAAACAATTTCGCCGTTAAAAAATATCTTGGCAAAATTAAAAACTTCTTCACCCCTTCTCTCAAGCATAGTCAGTATAATAATTTTGTCTTTAGAGGCAATTTTGAGCTTCTCGTTTGCTATATGTGAAAACTTAACCGCTTTGTCATAGTTTTCATAATCAAAACCGGTTAAACAAACCTCAGGAGCGACAATAAGAGATTTTTTTGATGTTTCTTCGACTAACTCCAAAAGTGTTTGTAAGTTAGCGTTATAATCTTTTACGGTAGCAAAAAGAAGTGAGTAGAGTTTATACCCGCTCTTCTTAGAAGTCGTCATCAAAGCTTAAACTTCCTTTTGAGTAGTTCGCAACGGTTCCCTCAAAAAAGTTTGTTTTTTGGTCGTTAAATTTTGAAAAATCATCAACCCATTTTATAGGATTTGTCACATTATAAAGTTTTGCAAATCCGACACTTGAGAGTCTGTCGTCTGCCAAATATTGGATATACTGCTCCAAAATAGCGTCCGTTAATCCTAAAATCTGCCCCTGCGTTATATATTTTCCCCATGCAACTTCAAGCTCAACCGCTTCTTTAAACATCGCTATAACTTCCTCTTTTAACTGCTCGCTAAAGAGATCCGGTCGCTCTTTTCTAAGAGAATTTATCAGATTTTGAAACAAAACCAAGTGAGTAACTTCATCTCTTTGGATAAATCTGATCATCTGTGCAGAACCCAGCATTTTTCCGCTTCTAGCAAGCGTATATATATACGCAAAACCGCTGTAAAAGTAGATTCCCTCTAAAATCTGATTTGCAAAACAGGCTTTTACGAAATTATGCTCGGTAGGATTTTTGGAAAGCTCTTCATAAACTTTTGCTATTGCGTCGTTTTTTGACTTAAGCATCATATCGCGGCGCCAAAGATCATATATCTCTTTAGAATTTACGGATATGCTGTCAACCATAACGGCATAACTTTGAGAGTGGAGTGCTTCTTCATAAGCTTGGCGAACCAATATGAGGTTAATTTCAGGAGCCGTTACATAAGGATTTATATTATCCATTATGTTATTTGTTTGCAATGAATCCATAAAAATTAGCTGTGAAAGCGCCTTATCATACGCATCTTTTTCCATCTCGGTAATATGTTTATAATCACTCACATCGCGGGTCATATCGACCTCTTTTGGGAACCAAGTGTTATTTAACATCATCTCCCAAAGATTGTAAGCCCACTGATATTTTATGTCATTTAGTTCAAATATTCCGGTAGGATTTCCGCCGAATATTCGTCTCTCGTTTACATTTTCATTCGACTGGGGATTATATATTTTTTTTCTGTTCATAATCTACTCCGAAAATTTAGTTTGGTATTGTATCTTTATGAAGATTTTAATTTGATAAATAGAACTAACTAGAAATAATAAATTGCAAACTAAAACAATCAGGTACTTTTCATCATTTAACAGTCTCTTTTATTTTATTCTCATTATAACCTTCTGCACCGTGAGATTTGCTAAAACTGCCGGCGGATTTGTCAATGGACTGAACAGCCTCATTTTTAAGATTTGTTACCGTATTTCCGGTCTCATGAGAGTAGATGATATATACACCGACTGCCAAAGTCAGCAGCAGCAATTTAAAACTGTTATTTCTATAAAAAAAGAAAGCTATTAAAACAACTACAAGCAAAGAGATTGGGTACAATAATCCATCCATCTTTTATCCTTTTTACTAAAAGTATAACATAGTTAAATTATTAATGAAGAAGTTTTACACACGCCAAGCTCTCTTGGTGTGTGTAGGAGGTATTTATTTTTAGTGTAAAAAAGAATTACTTACGAGTATGTCTTTTTCTTTCACTCTCTGTTAAGAATTTTTTACGGATACGAATGCTCTTAGGCGTAACTTCAAGTAATTCATCATCTTCAATCCACTCTAATGCACGCTCTAACGACATATCACGAGGCGGGATAAGTTTAATCGCTTCATCTGCTCCGCTTGAACGAACATTTGATTGTGCTTTTCCTTTAATAGGATTTACGACAAGGTCATTTGAACGAGAGTGCTCTCCAACAATCATACCTTCATAAACTTTTGTTTGCGGCCCGATAAAAAGAACCCCTCTATCTTGTATGTTAAATAGTGAATACGCAAGCGTATCACCGTCTTCCATAGATATAAGCGCACCATAGCTTCTTGACTCAACGCTGCCGCTGTATGGACGGAACTCTAAGAAAGAGTGATTCATTATACCCTCGCCTTTAGTGTCTGTTAGAAACTGTCCGCGGAATCCAATCAATGCACGAGCAGGAATCTCAAACTCGATTCTTTGGAAGCCTTGACCCATAGGAATCATAGATTTCATCTCTGCTTTTCTTTTTCCGAGACGCTCAATTACAGTACCGCTTAACTCTTCAGGAACATCGATAACTAAATGCTCAAACGGTTCACATTTAACGCCTTCAATCTCTCTAACGATAACTTCAGGACGAGATACGCCAAACTCATAATTTTCACGACGCATATTTTCAGCCAAAATAGTTATTTGAAGCTCACCGCGACCTGAAACTTTAAACTTACCCTCGCCTACAACTTCAAGTTTCATTGCAACATTTGTTGTCATTTCAAACTCTAGTCTATCTTTGAGCTTATTTGAAGTCACATGCTTACCCTCTTGACCGGCAAGCGGAGAGTCGTTTACTGAAAAAATAACCGTCAAAGTCGGCTCTTCGATATGCATCGGATCAAGCGGCATCGGGTTCGCAGGATCACAAATAGTATCTCCGACATCAACAGTCTCTAAACCTGCGAATGCAACGATATCACCTGCTTCAGCTTCTTGAATTTCCATACGGTTAAGTCCATGAAAACCGATAAGTTTACTTATTTTACCTTTTACAAGCTCGCCGTCAGCTTTTGCAAGCATAACATTGTCACCTTTTCTAATAACACCGTTGAAAATACGAGAAATTCCTATTTTACCTACATAGTTATCATAGTCAAGTGTGAAAACTTGAGCCTGTGTGTGATTTTCTCTGTCGCCCTCAGGTTCAGGTATTTTATTTATGATTGTTTCAAAAATACATTGAAAATCGCCACCCTCTTCGCTCATATCAAGTTTTGCGATACCGTCTCTTGCAGCTGCGTAGATGATTGGGAAGTCTAGTTGATCTTCAGTTGCACCCATAGCAACAAATAAGTCAAACATTTCATCAACAACGCGTTCCGGCTCTGCTGAAGGCTTATCAATCTTATTAATTACGACAATCGGTTTTTTACCGAGTGCTAACATCTTCTTAACAACGAATTTAGTTTGAGGCATAACACCCTCATAAGCATCAACAAGAACTAAAACGCCGTCAACCATTTTTAAAACGCGTTCTACTTCTCCACCGAAATCCGCGTGACCCGGAGTATCGATGATATTGATTTTAAATTCTTTATAACGGATAGCCGTATTTTTAGATAAAATCGTAATACCACGCTCTTTTTCTAAGTCATTGCTATCCATAGCTCTTTCATCATGTTGCTCATGAGCACCGTATGTTCCCGACTGCTCAAGCAGTCCATCAACTAATGTAGTTTTACCATGGTCAACATGGGCGATTACTGCAATATTTCTAATCTTTTGCACAAGGCTTCCTTCTTTGGTTCCTTAAAAAATAATGAAACCAAGATAAAATTTTCGCGATTATACCCAAATAAATGTTATATCTGCGTAAAAGTAGTGATATAATACATATAGAGCACAAAATAGGCAAAACAATGAAGCAAATATACACAAGGCGCCATATATTTTTAGGATTAATATGATTAATTATCCTAGTAAATTAAATATTATATTTGACAAACTGAAAAATTACGATATCAAACCTATAATTGTAGGCGGATTTATCAGAGACTCTTTGCTAAAAATAGAGTCAAAAGATATTGATATCGAGGTGTATGGAGAGATATCTTTTAAAAAGCTCGAAGATATACTAAAAGAGTTTGGAAATGTTAATGTTGTCGGAAAAAGTTTTGGAGTTTGTAAACTAAAATTTGAAGATTATGATTTAGATTTTTCTTTCCCTAGAATAGATAATAAAATTAAGTCGGGACATCGCGGATTTGATGTAGAGATAGACTCAAATCTTGACTTTAAAACTGCAGCCTCAAGAAGAGATTTTACAATCAACGCCATCGGCTACGATGTAGAGGAAAAAAAATTATTAGACCCTTTTTGCGGGGCAGACGATTTAAGAAATAAAATACTAAGAGCGGTAAATTTAAAAAGTTTTATAGAGGATCCTTTAAGGGTTTTAAGAGCCGCACAATTTTGTGCTAGATTCGACCTGAAAATAGAAGATAATTTATTTTTTACTTGTAAAGATATGATTTCTAAAAATTTGTTAGCCGAACTGCCAAAAGAGAGAATATTTGAAGAGATAAAAAAACTTCTTTTAAAATCACAAAAACCCTCATACGGATTTAAGCTCTTAAAAGAGTTCGGCACTGATATATACACTGATAATATCTCCGTAATTGACGAGATAGCAAAACGGCTAACGACTAACAATCAAACAAATCTTGTTTTAATGTTAGCAGGGCTTTGTTATAACTTTGAGCTAACTCAAACAGAAAATTTTATATTAAAACTAACGGACGAAAAAGAGTTATTAAAGAGAGTTATTAATCTAGTTCAGGCAAATAACGAAATAGATAATATATACAAAAACTCTACGGATGATTATCTGCTTTATAAGCTTGCTGCAAAAGTAAATATAGACGAACTTTTAATTTTAAACAGTTCAATCTATTTTGCTAAAAACAGCCAAAAAGTTTACAGAGCCGGCGAAGAGATTTATAAAAGAGCCAAAGAGTTAAATATATTAAAAGAGAAGCTTCCTACTCTTTTAATGGGCAGGGATATTTTGAAACTTGGGCTTAAAGCCTCGCCAAAATTTTCAAAAATACTAGATGAAGCCTATGAGGCTCAAATGCATGGCAAATTTAAAAATCATAACGAGGCAATGCTTTGGTTAAAAGAGTATTTAAAGCTTTGAACTGTCAATCTCTATGACTGTATGAACATTTCCTCTTGGGTTGTAATCTGCCACAATTTTCATATATTTGGGTTTTAATTTTCTCTCCAAAACATCATAAATTTCATTTGCACTGTTTTCATGTGATATGTGTCTATCTCTAAAAGAGTTTATATATAATTTTATCGCTTTTAGTTCAACTACCCATTCATCCGGCGTATATTCAAGATATATCGTTGCATAGTCGGGATAACCGCTTCTTGGACAAAGACAAGAGAACTCAGGAAGCGTCATCTTTATAAGATAGTTTCTTTTATGTTCGTTTGGCCAAATTTCCAAATCTTTTTCTACGTCAAACTCATTAACAATTTTTTCACCGTATTTCATCATAACTCCTTAAATTTTTCTAACGGTGCTAAATATTTACCCTGTAAATAATCAACTCCCAACTCTTTTGCCAAACCTTTAACATCCTCATTTTCAATCATCTTAATCCAAGTTTTAATTCCATTTTCATGAGCCATAACATTAAAACCGCTAAGGATATTTTTGTGTGTTTTCTCGCTTATATCTTTTGTATAAAAAAAATCAAACCTAACTATATCAATATTTAAATCTCTTAAATATAAAAAACTTGTGTGTAAAGAGCCAAGCCTGTCAACGGCTATCATAACTCCCAAATCTTTTAGCTGCTGCAATATAACATTAAATTTTTCTATCCTTGGATAATACTCACTCTCATTTAATAGTAATATGATTCTATTTTCCGAGCACTTATTTTTATAAAAGAGATCTTTCATTTTAGCCAGTACAATCGGATTTCGAATAGAAGTAGGCGATATAGAGACGGCAAATCTTTCGTTATCCGATTTTTTGCACATCTCTATGACTTTTTCTAAAACTATTAAATCATAATCAGCCATAAGTCTAAGTTTATTTAAAACTTTTATATAGCTTTTTGGATGCAATACCTTGCCGTCTTGTGCTTTTAATTTAATAAAGCACTCTTTAAATACACTAGACTCTTTTTCAAAAATATTTTGTGTAAAAATTATTAAATCTCTTTTTTTAATAGCATTAATTACATAATATTCTAAATCACTCGGATTCATTTCATCATTTATATCCGTAACAGTAAATTTAGAGTTTTTATTTTTATTTTGTTGTTCAAAAAGATTTTCAATTAAATAATCAAGATTATTTGAAAGATTTATATCATTTATAGCGCCGGTTATCTGTACTTCAATATCATCTACTTTAAACTCATCGCTCTTAAGGCACATAAGTTCCATAACTGTTTTATATTGACTCTTATTTCCCTTTAGACCTATTATAAAATCACCGCCTTTTATACGTCCGATCGGAAAATTAACTATATCTTTGGATTTGAGATATTTGCCTATCCATTTAAGTGTTTTAAAAAGAACTTTATCGCCGTTTTTTATGCCGTAACGACTGTTTATCTCATATAGATTATTTACACTAATAAGTAAAAGCGTATATTCGTTAGAATTTTTTAACTCTTTTTTTAGACACTCATACATATACTCTCTAGTAAAAGCTTTTGATACATTGTCGGTTATCTTTGTGTCAAAACCTTTATATATAAGATGAAAAATAAAATATATACTAAAAAATAGAATTAGTATAGATTCAACATAAAAAGAGGTGTTTAAACTCTCTTTACTTGAAATAAATGTGTGAGAAATAAGAGCAAAGACAAGAGCAAAAATAGGAAGACCCATTCTAAGCGCTAACTTAAAACGGTACTCTCTCTCTTTAGTTTGCGGAAGTAACATTTGAATATTTAAATGTTAAACATCTAAGTGTTTAACATCTTTAGCATGTGTTTCTATATAATTACGGCGAGGTTCAACTTCATCACCCATAAATAGAGTAAAAGTGTCACTCGCAAGTCCCGCATCATCAATTGTTACTTGTAATAAAACTCTGTTTTCAGGAGTCATTGTAGTCTCCCAAAGTTGATCCGGATTCATCTCTCCAAGACCTTTATAGCGTTGAATATATGCACCTTTTTTTGCATAATCGGTAACACTGCTTAGTACATTGAGAACATCATCTTTAAAGTCTAAATTCCACTCTTTTATTTTTCTATATACAAAACTTGCTTCACAAAAGTGAGGAGCCGCAAATAAATCATCATTTATAAGCAACTCTTCCATTCCGCCCTTTGTTTGAACAAAAATATGAACCGACTCTTCATTAATACTTTTTGTTAAAATATTATTTCCGGTTTCAGTTAAAAATTGTTCAATTTTTTCATACATAGATTTTATATCTAAACCTATTAAATCAGGATTTTCTATAAAATAACGAATCAAATCAACTAATGCATATCTTCTCTCTAATGCTTCAAGCGAACCTCTATAGTGGTCAACCATTTTAAAATATGAAACTAAATCATTATGTCCGACACTCTGCTCTTCTAAAGATTCAATACCGTTTTCAATAAGAAAATCATTCATTTGACGATCGTCTTTAAAATAGATCTCTTTTTTACCTTTTTTATAACGGTAAAGCGGCGGTTGAGCTAAATATAGATACCCTTTTTCGATAACGGCACGGAAATGACGGAAGAAAAATGTAAGTAAAAGAGTTTGAATATGGCTTCCGTCGACATCCGCATCGGTCATAATAATTATTTTATGATAACGAAGTTTATCCTCATTGTATTCATCACCGATTCCACAGCCCATAGCCGTTATCATATTGGTAATCTCTTCAGATTTTAGAATCTTATCAAGTCTTGCTTTTTCAACATTTAAAATCTTACCTTTAAGCGGTAAAATAGCTTGAAATACTCTGTCACGACCCATTTTAGCAGAACCGCCAGCAGAATCACCTTCCACCAGATAAAGTTCACAGATAGATGCATCTTTACTTTGGCAATCTGCAAGTTTTCCCGGAAGTGTTCCTACACTCATAGAATCTTTTCTACGAGTAAGCTCTCTAGCTTTTTTAGCAGCCTCACGACCGCGTGCCGCCATCAGTGATTTTGCAACTATCGCTTTTGCTTCGATTGGATTTTCTTCAAAATATTTACTCAAAAGTTCATATGTAGACTTTTGAACTAACGGTCTTACATAAGTATTTCCAAGTTTGCCTTTTGTTTGTCCCTCAAATTGCGGTTCAGGAACACGTACGGAAACAACGGCAATAAGACCTTCACTAGTATCTTCACCGCTTATTTTTACATCTTTTTCTTTTGCCGCACCGTTTTGCGCATTATAATTTGATATTACACGAGTTAAACCTGCTCTAAAACCGGCTTCATGCGTTCCGCCGTTTGGAGTTCTTATGTTATTGACAAAAGAGTAAACTTTTTCATCATAAGTATCATTGTACATAAGCGCTATATCAAACTCTATATCTTCTATTTTTGAGCTAAATTCAAAAACTTTTGCAACTTCTTGTTTTTTATTTAAATCATTTACATATTGAGCAATACCGCCTTCAAAGTGGTATGTTTGTGAAATATTTACTCTTTCATCTTTAAAAATAATAGTGATAAACGGGTTTAAGTAAGCTAATTCTTTAAATCTTCGAGCTAAATATTCATACTCAAAAATTATAGTTTCGGTAAATATACTCGGATCCGGAGAAAATTCTATGGTAGTACCGGTTTTTTTAGTAGTCCCTATTACTTTTAAAACTTCTTGCGGAATCCCTTTTTTAAAATCTTGCTCAAATATTTCACCGTTTCTATGAATCGTCATTTTAAGATCAGACGATAAAGCATTTACAACCGATACACCGACACCGTGAAGACCGCCTGAAACTTTATAAGTGTCTTTATCAAATTTACCGCCGGCGTGAAGAACGGTTAAAACAACGGTAGCCGCACTCATCCCCTCAGTCGGGTGCATATCTGTAGGAATACCGCGTCCATTATCCGATACTTTACATGTTCCGTTTTTTGTAAGAGTTACATTTATCGTATTACAATGTCCCGCCATTGCCTCATCTATAGAGTTATCAATAACTTCATAAACTAAATGATGTAAACCGCGATGACCGGTATCGCCGATATACATACCGGGTCTTTTACGAACTGCTTCTAGTCCTTTTAAGACTTTAATATTACTAGCGCCGTAATCTTGTTCCATTTAATACTCCATATTTCGTTTAACATATTTGACATAATTAAAGCTATTTTATCTAATTTATTCTAAAAGGAAGTTTTATAGGCTAAAAACAGAGGATTAAGGATTTTTTTTATAATTTTTTTTTAGATTGCTTCACTTTGTTCGCAATGACGAAGTAATCTAAAATCTTTTTAATTAGAATTTATATAACTATCGGCATTACTACGGTTTTAAAATTATTTTCACTTAAAACAAACGGTAAATTACTCTCATTTAAACCGATACTAAATTCTGAGTTATTTATACTGTTTAGAAAATCTAAAAGATATCTAGTATTAATCGCAATAACAAACGGAGATGAAAAGCCGGTTTCATAACTCATTTCTGTTTTTGCTTCGATGTTATCGTCACTTAATGATTCAAAAACAATGGAGTTGTTTAAAAAAGTAATTTTTACATCAGTAGAAATAGTCGTAATTTGTTTAAGTGACTCTATCATTTCTGCTTTTGGCAGTGTTAAAGTTTTTGATATTTCTTTTGGGATTATTCTTGAATATTCAGGAAATTTTCCATTTATAAGTTTTGTAAAAAAAGTGTATTGATTTGAGTGAATAATCAAACTTGTTTCATCATAATAGAGTTCAATATTGTCAAAAAAGAGTTTTTGAATTTCAATAATTGCTTTTTTTGGAATGATGATAGAGAGCTCGTTGTTGTTTTGATTTTCTATATTAACGACTGCCAATCTTCTAGTATCGGTTGAAGCAAAGTTTATACCGCTGCTTTTTATATCGATTAAAGCGCCGTTTAGTTCAAATTTAGGATTATTGCTGTCAATCGACGGGGTCACTTTTTTAAGTGATTCTATAAGCAGATGTGAGTTGATTGAAATTTGAGGTTTTCCTTCATAGACAGGAAATAGAGGAAACTCTTTGTAAGAAAAAGTCGGCAGTTTAAAATTTGAATTTGACTGGGAGATATAGAGCATATCATTTTTAGTTTCTAAGTTAATGTTGCCGTCTTTTAAAATTCTAATAATATCTAATAATTTTTTACCGTTTGCCGTAACTGTTCCGTTTTCGGTAATATTTATATTGTCAGTATAAATTTGTAAACCTATTTCATAGTCGGTTGCTTTTACGGTTAATTTTGAATCCAAAACATCTATTAAGATATGGGATGTGATTTGTGAGGTATCTTTTTTTTCTAAAAACGGTTGAGCGTGAATTAGTATATTTTCAATGACAGATTTTTGTATTGTTATCTTCATTAGAATCCCTATTTATTATATAAAATTATAGTATTAGTAGTAGGTGAAAGTGATAATGTGAATATCGCCGTTTCATCCCTATTTTAAGGTATTTGTAAATGTGATGAATCTTTAAAATTTCATTCACATTTGTTCACTTTAGCAATTATATCTTTTTTTTTATTTTTTAAGAAGATGATGTAATTTTATTTGTCAACTCTTCTATTTTAACTTTAAAATCTTCATCATTTTGTATTAGTTCGTTTATTTTTTTAAGTGTGTGGCTTATTGCCGTATGATCTTGCATTCCAAAGTATTGAGCGAGTTGCGGCATAGTATTTTGTGTTAGTTCACGGCAAAGATATATAGCTATTCTTCTGGCGTAAACTAAATTTTTACTTCTGCCTTTTGAACGAATTTCACTTGGTTTAATATTTAAATCTTTTGCAACATTTTGCGTAATAATGTCAAGAGTAAGATTAGCGCGGTTTTCTTGGAGTTGGTCTTTTAATACATTTTTCGTAAACTGTAAATCTATGTCAACATGCATAAGTTGTGAATATGCATGAAGTTTTGAGAGTATTCCCTCAATTTCACGAACATTGCTCTCTATAACGGTTGCGATATAGTGAATAATATCTTTTGTAAGGATGACTTTGTTTATCTTACACTTATTTTCAATAATTGCTATTTTAGTTTCAAGTTCAGGCGGTTGAATATCTGCAACAAGCCCGTGTTCAAAACGGCTTTGAAGTCTTTTTTCAAGTCCGGCTATTTTTTTAGGATGTTTGTCGGCTGTTAAAATAATTTGTTTTCCGATACCTTTAAGTGCTTCAAAAGTATGAAAAAATTCCTCTTGAATCCCCTCTTTGTTGCTTAAGAACTGGATATCATCTATCAAAAGAACATCGCATTTACGATATTTTTCTTGAAATCTCTCCATTGTTTTATTTCTAACATGACGAATAAAATCATTTAAAAACTGCTCAACCGTGGTGTAAATAACGATTTTTCCTTGATTTTGCAAAACATTGCCTGCTGCTTGCATAAGGTGAGTTTTTCCAAGACCTACACCTCCATAAATAAAAACAGGATTATAAAGTTCACCTGGTTTTTCACTTACACTTTTTATTGTTGCATATGCAAACTGATTTGAACCGCCGACCATAAAATTTTCAAATGTATGAGATGGGTTTAAAAGCGAGTGCTGTTGGGGTTTTTGCTCTTTTTTTATTTCTACTTTTTTATCTTCAATTTGATTTTTTAATACAATTTTTACATTTAGGATTAAAGATTCATGCACTTCAAAGAGGTGTCTGATTTTTGAACTATATCTGTTTTTTATCCAGTTTAAGACTAAATTGTTCGGTGCGTAAAAGATAGCAGTATCATTAGTAGATTTTTTCGTATCATAAACGAGATGTTTGATATATCTATTGTATTCTATTTCAGGTATCTCTTCTTTAAGCAGAAGTAAAATTTTTTGACCGATATTCACAAAAAGCCTTTTATAGGTGTTTATATATTTATGTGAATAATAGCTATAATTCCCATAAACAAAGTTAAAACTATGTGAATAGCTCGTCTATAACATGTGAAAGTATTAAATGATAATTTTAGGAATCGACCCGGGTACTAGAAAAATGGGTTATGCTCTTATCTCTTTGGAAAAAGGAAAGATAGCTTTAGTTGAGGCTGGGCTTATAAAGATAAAAGCAGAGGAGCTGCAGTTTCAGATTCCGCAAATGGTTGAAGCTTTTGAGAGTATATTTAAAAATCATAAGATAGATGAAGTAGCAATCGAAGATATTTTTTATGCGCATAACCCAAAAACAACTATAAAACTTGCCCAATTCCGCGGAGCGATAATGCTTATGCTTCTTCAGCAGTTTGGGCAGTTTAACGAGTACACAGCACTTCAGGTTAAACAAGCACTAACCGGAAACGGCAAAGCAACGAAAGAGCAAGTTGCATTTATGGCAAAGAGACTTTTAAACATAAAAAAAGAGATAAAACCGCTTGATATCACGGATGCGATTGCCGTTGCTATAACACACTCGCAAAGAGTTAGACTAAAACTGCAATAACCCTTAATCAACACTCTCAAATCTAAATTTTTATTATTTCCAATTATATTTGGTTTTAAGCTTAATCTAATATATATATACTTTGTAAAATTTTGCTAAAAATAGTGAAATAAATAAAATTTAAAGGATATTTAGAATGGGATTTTTTACGAAAATTTGCCGAATTTAACTCTGCCGTTGACACTCATAATGCGATTCGTAGTAGCAACCATAATAGGGTATCACTGGTAAGAGCGATATTTACTTATCTTTTAATTAAAGAGTTCGGTTAAAAGTAATTTAAACATACATGTATTATTATGACATACATCATAATAAAGGTTGTCATAATGTTTATAAATAGAAAAGATGAACTTCAAACGCTAGAGAGCGAGTATGCTAAACAAATGGCTTCATTTAGTGTTATTTATGGCAGAAGAAGAGTCGGTAAAACGGCTCTCATCGGTAAATATATTCAAAACAAGCCTCATATTTATTTTTATGCGACTGAATCCAACCTTGACGGGCAGCTTGAAAAATTTGTAAAAGAGATTGTAAAACTCTCTGCTCTTCCTTATGCCAGTAACTTATCATTTAAAAATTTTGAAGAAGTTTTTGAGTTTATCTCTACACTTAAGTTGGAAAAAAAACTCATCATTGCTATAGATGAGTATCAAAATCTATGCTATCTTGATAAAGGTTTCTCTTCTGTTTTACAAAAAGCATGGGATATGTATCTTTGTAAATCAAATATACATCTCATTTTATGCGGTTCTGTTTTTTCTATGATGCACTCTGAAGTTTTAGCCTACAACGCTCCGCTTTATGGGAGAAGAACAACAAATATTCATTTAAAAGCCATAAAATTTAGGTACTTAAAAGAGTTTTTGCCAAATATGAAAAAAACAGAGCTTATGGAGATATATTCTTCATTTGGAACTATCCCAAAATATCTTCAAATGTATGAAAAAAACAAAAGTTTTGAACAAAATATAGTTGATAATATTTTGGATAAAAATTCTTATCTTTACAGTGAAGGAAATTTCTTACTCAAACAAGAGATAAATGATGCAGGAAGCTACTTTTCCATTTTAGAGAGCATCTCAAAAGGCAATACAAAAGTAGGAGGCATCGCAAAGGATTTGAAACTGCATTCATCATATCTACCAAAATATCTTGGCAAACTTATTGAGCTTGACATCTTAGAAAAAGAGGTGCCAATCACTGAGTCTAATCCGCTTAAAAGTAAACTTGGAAGATATAAAATCAAAGATAAATTTCTAAATTTTTGGTTTTACTATGTTTATAAAAACTACAACTATCTTGAGATAAATCAAACTGAGCAGGTTTTGCAAGAGATAAAACTAAATTTTAACGATAGGTTTGTATCTTTTGCGTTTGAAGATGTTATACATGAAGAGATATTGCTTGAACCGTTAAAATATTTAGAGTTTGTACCTACAAAAATCGGGCGATGGTGGAGTAACAAAGAGGAGATTGACTTAGTGGCGTTCGATGATGAAAATATCTGTTTTATAGAGTGCAAATGGCGAAATAAAGTAGATAAGAAAAAAGTGCAACAGCAACTAATAAATAAATCTGTACATGTCAAAGATGAAAGAAAACGCTTTTTTTTAGTTATAACTAAAGAAGAATTTGAAACTAAAAAATAATTTAATAAGAGATCTCACTCTTGTTTTATATCAAAGAGTAAATTTTTTAAAACAGTATAATTTTAAAACAGTATAAATTAAGGAAAAATTATGAATCCATATCTAAATTTACCGGATGGACATCCGGTTAGAGTATATTTGGAAGAAAATATGCTTATGAGAGGGTTAATCTCAAGTATCATCAGCATCAATATAGTAGAAAATTTTGAAGAGTTTGAAGATAAGTTTAAAAAACTTTGTCTTGTTGAAAAACATTTTGCAAGAAAAGAGAACCAACTTTTTCCATATCTTGAAAAGTACGGCTGGACTAGTCCGTCACAAAATATGTGGGCTTTTCATGATGACATAAGAGCAGAAATAAAAACTGCAAGAGCTTTGGTTGAAGAAAAAAATATGCCCGCACTAATGCAGCAGTTACAGAGAGTTTTTGGAAGCCTAGAACATATTATGCAGGTTGAAGAGGGAAGACTTTTGCCAAATGCTATGAATATGTTGGACGAAGAGGACTGGAAAGAGATGAGAGCCGGAGATGAAGAGATAGGCTGGATGTTTGATAAAGCACCTGCAGCGTATCCTCCGCATGTAGAGGGCGAATATATCCATCCGTCTCAAGACAAACAGAAAAGAAAACTTCCTTTTTCGCTTGAGAATAGAATAAAGTTGGATGAGGGTTACATGCTGCCTGAGCAGATTAACTGGCTTTTGAAGTTTATGCCGGTTGATATCACTTATGTTGATGAAAATGACATCGTTATCTTTTATAACCGCGGAGATGAGAGAGTATTTCCAAGAAGTGCGGGAATTATCGGTCGTGAGGTAAAATTTTGCCATCCTCCAAAATCCGTTGACCAAGTTTTAATGATTTTGCGAGAGTTTAAAGCAGGTCGCAGAGACGAGGCAGAATTTTGGATAACTTTTAAAGGCAAGTTTATTCACATACGTTACTTTGCTATCAGAGACGATGAGGGCAACTACAAAGGCGTTATAGAAGTTTCTCAAGATGTTACTCACATTAGAGGTTTAGAAGGTCAACAGAGATTGTTGGACTGGGAATAAGATATAATTTCAAAAAAATATGCCTCGCAAGAGGCTCTTTAGTGCCATAGCGGCTAGCGATACAAAAAGGGACTTGTTCCTTTTTGTAAACAAATAAATGGAGGTTTTCTTCATTTTATGAAATAAAATTAAGGAAAAAATATATGTCAAAATTTGAAAATGTAACGGTAGTAAAAAAAGCAAATATCTACTATGATGGAAAAGTTACAAGCAGAACGGTTGAGTTTGCGGACGGTAGTAAAAAAACTCTCGGTATTATGATGCCGGGTGATTATTCGTTTGGAACAGATGCTGCCGAAATCATGGAGATAATGAGCGGAGATTTGGAGATAAGACTGCCAAACGAGGAGTGGAAAACTCTAAACACGCCTGAGACATTTAGCGTGCCTGCGAACTCCTCATTTGATTTAAAAATCAAAACTGTTACGGATTACTGCTGTTCATATATAAAATAACTCCGGATTATTAATCCGGAGTTCTCTCTTTTGGACCTGTATATAATTGTCTAGGGCGGGCAATTTTTATAGTTTTTTGCTGACTTAACTCACTCCACTGCGCAATCCAGCCCGGTGTTCTGCCTATTACAAATATAACCGCAAACATCTCTTTTGGAATTTTTAACGCTTGAAGAATAAGTCCTGAATAAAAATCGATATTTGGGTATAAACTGCGGCTTATAAAGTACTCATCGCTTAGAGCAATCTTCTCTATTTTATTTGCAACTTCGACAAGTTCACTGCTTATGCCTAACTCTTCCATAAGCTCATTGCGGAGGTTTTTAAGAATGGTAGCACGAGGATCAAAGTTTTTATATACACGGTGCCCGAATCCCATCAGTTTAAACGGGTCATCTTTATCTTTTGCACGTGCAATAAACTCATCTACCCTATCAACCGTTCCTATCATCTCTAGTTGACGAATAACGCTCTCATTTGCTCCACCATGGCTTTTTCCCCATAAAGCACCTATGCCGGCACTTATGGCTGCGTAAGGATGTGCATTTGTTGAGGCTAGATTTCTAACAGCCGTGGTTGATGCATTTTGCTCATGGTCGGCATGAAGAGTAAAGATAGTGTCAAGAGCTTTTATTTCTATAGGTTTTAACTCTATATAACTGTGAGGGTAGGCTCTTAACATATATAGAAAATTTTCCGTAAACCCTTTGTTCATATCGGGATATATAATAGGCAAGCCGTTAGAGTATCTATATGAAAAAGCTGCAAGTGTAGGAATCTTGGCAACAATTCTGTTCGCCATTTCAGTATACTCTCTTTTATTTTTTATCTCTAAATGTTTATAGTAAAATGTTGAGAGTGCGGAGACACCGGCTGAGAGAATTGCCATCGGATGTGCGCCGTCTGGGAAAGAGTCAAAGAGCTTTTTAATCCCCTCGTGCACGAATGAGCGTTTTTTCATCTCCAGAGTAAAATTATCAAGCTCCTCTTTAGTCGGCAGTTCGCCGTTTAAAAGAAGATAGGCGGTATCCAAAAAACTTTTTTGATTTGCAAGGTATGCTATGTCATACCCTCTATACATAAGTTTTCCGGCATCACCGTCTATATATGTAATGTCGGATTTACAAGATGCGGTGGATGTGTAACCCTCATCATAAGTAAACATTTTAGTCTCTTTGTAGAGAGTTGAAATATCAATTACGGATGGACCTACCGTCGCATCCAATATCGGAAACTCATAACTTTTACCGTCACGATTGTTTGTTAGTGTTACTGTATCTCTGCTCATAATCTACCCCTTTTTTTGATAGTAAACTTCTTCCATAACCTAGATCCTTTGGTCATTCAGGATCTAGTTCGACAATTGTTCAGAGGCTTTAAATAATTATACTATATAAATTGTGCAACAAGCTTGGTTAAACTTGCCTCATCCAAAGCGCCTGAAACTCTATGTACCTCTTTGCCGCTCTTAAAAATTATGATAGTCGGGATGCTTCGTATCCCAAATCTTGCTCCTAGATGCTGTTCATTCTCCGTGTTTACTTTTGCAAAGAGTGCTTTGAGAGGAAATTTTGTTGCACTTTTCTCAAAATTTGGAGCCATCATCTTGCATGGTCCGCACCACGGTGCCCAGAAATCTATTATTACGGGAATATCGCTATTTACGATGATTTCGTCAAAGTTAACACTTGTTAACTCGATGGGTTTTGTATCTAAAAGCGAACTTTTACACTTTCCACAGTTAGCTTTTGCGTAAGAGTCTCTTTGCGGAACATTATTGACGCTTTTGCAATGCGGACATACGACTCTCATAAAGTCTCCTTAAAGTACGATGGCTAATATATAGCCTTTTCTATAGATAAAGACTCTTTTTTTATCTTTTGAGCCAGTTGCTCTTTTAAAGTCGTCTAAGGTAGCGATTTCATTATCTTCTACTTGTATGATTATGTCATTTTTTCTCACGCCTGCACTGTAAGCCTCGCTTTTTTCATCTACATTGATGACTAATACACCGTTAATGGTAATGTTTAGTTGTTGTTTATGGGTAGGGTTAATTTGAGTTAATTTTAAGCCTTTGTACTCAAGTTCGCCGTTTAGAGTTTTGTTATCAAGTGTTGCCAGCATTACATTTTTCGTATCTACTTTTTTATCTCTTAGAAACTTTACGGTTACCGTTTTAGATGGAGCGTATGAACCTATCGTATTTTTGAGTTCGCTTGCACTTCCTATCTTTTTGCCGTTTACTTCAATAATTAAATCCCCTCTTTTAAGCCCTGCTTTTGCAGCCGGTGAGTTATCCTCTACGCTTGTTATGAGGGCTCCGTAGTTATCATTATAAAATTTACTCATATCATCGCTGATATCTGAGATATTTACTCCTAGATATGCACGGGTGTATTTACCGCTCTCTATTAAGCTTGTTGCTACGGTTGTAACCATATTTGAGGGGATTGCAAAACCAATTCCTACATTTCCGCCCGATTTTGAGATAATCGCCGAGTTAATTCCTATTAAGTGTCCTGCAGAGTTTATAAGCGCTCCGCCTGAGTTTCCGGGATTTATAGATGCATCCGTTTGTATAAAATCCTCATACTCTACAATTCCTACACCGCTTCTGCCCGTTGCCGATACGATTCCTTGAGTTATAGTCTCACCGACTCCAAACGGATTGCCGAGTGCAAAAACCACATCGCCTACTTTTACTTTGTCGGAGTCGTAAAATGTTACGGCATTTAGGTTTTTTGCCTCTATTTTGATGATAGCCAAATCACTCTTTTCGTCTTTGCCGATAAGTTTAGCTTCATACTCTTTTTTATCGCCTGCTAAGTTAACTATGATTTTGTTTGCACCCTCAACAACATGATTGTTGGTTACGATGTAGCCGTCTTGTGAAACTACCACGCCTGAACCTAATGCTTGTTGAATTCTATCTTGCGGAATATCTCCGTATCCTTTGAAAAATTCTTTAAAAAACGGGTCATTAAAAAAAGGATTTGCACCTAATTGATTGCTGTTTACCTCTTTTTTTATAGAAATATTAACGATACTTGTTCTTACATTTTCTAAAACATTGTTGTAAGAGAGTATCTGATTTTGAGCAGTGGGGTAAGTTCTTTCAAGGTTTTTCGGTGCGTATTTAAACTCAACGCTATCTTTTGCGTAAACGAGTGTTAGTGCCAGTGAGCATAATAAAAACAATCTTCTCATTTGAATTCCTTTAAAATTAAATGAGAATATTTTATATCATAAACGGTTTACAAATTACTAACAAAAAATTTTATTAAAATCCGCCTTCTAAATATTTTAATGAAATAGCTTTTATATAACATATGGAGTCCGTTATATTTGAGTAGTTATAATCTCCGACTCCAAAAACAAACTGATTTTCTGCATATATTAAAGTTATACCGTTACTCATATCTATATGCATAAGTTTTGAGCTATCAAGCAGTCTTGCATCGCTTATACCGTTAAATTTCAACTCTATCGTTATCCAGTCAAATGCTCTGGCACTGTCTTGTGCCGCTAGAGTGATTTTAACGGTAGTAGGAGAGACGATTTCTATGGAGCGAAACTCTGCATCTATGAAGCCATCAAATCTCTTTAAAAATGGAGTTAAATTTCTATCTAAAAGGGGTTTCATTGACAACCTGCGCACTCCATACTTCTGTCTTCTACATCTTTTGCCATTTCGGGAGATTGTGAGCGAAGATAGTAGGTAGACTTTAGTCCTAACTTCCAAGCTAACATATAGATCTCATTTAGGTACTTTCCGCTTGCTTTATCAAGAGTAATAAAGATATTTAGGCTTTGACCTTGATCTATCCATTTTTGACGAATTGCTGCGGCTTTGATTAGAACCGTTTGGTTTAAATCATATGCAGGAGTATAGTATGCCCAAGTCTCGGGAGAGAGTTCAGGCACGACAACGGGAATAAGTCCTGATAGATTTTCTTCAAACCACTTTCGCTTAAATACCGGCTCAATTGCCTGAGTAGTTCCGGTTAATATAGAGATAGAGCTTGTCGGTGCGATTGCCATCAGATAACCGTTTCTCATACCCTGCTTTTTCACTTTTGCACGAAGCTCTTCCCACTCATAAGATGAAGCAAAAAGTCCGCCGCGGTCAATAAGGTTTTTAACTTCCGCATTAGCATAGTCCATCGGCATAACACCCTTACTCCATTTAGAACCTTCAAACTCAGGATAAAATCCTTTCTCAAGTGCTATGTCGGAAGATGAAGAGATAGCGTTAAAACTAACAGCTTCCATAACTTCGTCTATCTTGTCAAAATGTTCTTGGCTTCCCCAAGTTATACCTTTTTGTGCTAACATCTGAGCTTCGCCCATAACACCAAGACCTATCGCGCGGGTTTTCATGTTAGTTCGTTTTACTTTTTCAATCGGATAAAAGTTTAAGTCGATTACATTATCCAAAGCGCGGATTGCAATAGGAACAATTCTGTCAATATCCTCTTTAGTATTTATGCGGGAGAGGTTCACCGAAGCTAGATTACAAACAGCTGTGTCGCCGTTTACTTTCTCCTTTTCAACTACATAAATCTCTCTGCCGCCGAGTGAGTCAAGTGCCGTTACTTTTTTAGCCGGTTTTTGTAAACCGCTATCGACTTTTATAATCTCATCTTCTTCATAACTAACACTCTCGCCGTTTGCAAAAACAAATTTTACTTTATAGTGGTTAGGGTTTGTGTTTTGAAAAATCTCAGTACAAAGATTAGAACTTCTTATAACACCCGTGTGGTTGTTAGGGTTTGCTCTGTTGGCATTGTCTTTAAAACATAAAAACGGACTACCGCTCTCAAAATATGATGTCAGTATCTTTTTCCAGAGATTTTTAGCTTTTATCTTCTCTTTGATTATGCTCTCGTTTGCTTCAAGCTCTCTATATCTTTTGTTAAACTCTTCACCGTAAAGCGTTGTTAACTCTCTTACATCATAAGGGTCAAAAAGCGTCCAGATACCGTCTTCTTCAACTCTCTGCATAAAGAGGTCGTTTAACCAAAGTGCCGGAAAAAGATCATGCGCACGACGGCGTTCTTCGCCTGAGTTTTTCTTCAAATCCAAAAAGTCGTTTATATCGATGTGCCACGGTTCCATGTAAACAGCGATAGCACCTTTTCGTGTACCCAACTGATCAACCGCAACTGCTATGTCGTTTGTGATTTTTAGAAACGGAATAGTTCCGCCCGCTGCATTTTTATGTCCGTCGATGTATGAGCCCATTGAACGAACATTTGTCCAATCCCAGCCGATCCCTCCGCCGAATTTTGAGAGCATCGCCATCTCAGCGTAAGAGTCGAATATCCCCTCTATATTATCAGGAGTTGAACCGATATAACATGAGCTTAGTTGATGTCTTGTTGTTCTTGCATTGCTTAGAGTCGGAGTTGCTAACATAACTTCAAATGTTGAAATCATGTTATAAAACTTGATAGCCCACTCCTCTCTTTTGGCTTCTCTTTGTGCTAAGAACATTGCAATCGCCATAAACATATGTTGCGGCAACTCTATGGGATTTGAGTTTCTATCTTTTATGAGGTATCTATCGTAAAGCGTTTTAACGCCTAGATAGTTAAACTGCATATCGCGCTCTGGATTTATATGTTTTTCCAGTTCTTCAAGGTTATACATCTCTTTTAAACCCAAAAGCAGTCTTCCCTCTTTTTCGCCTCTTTCAAAATAGCTCTTAAGTGAAGAGTAACCCGTAAAGCCGTTTACTTCATGATAAAGATTGAACAAAAAGAGTCTTGATGCGACAAATGTCCAGTTTGGAGCATCTATGTCTATCTTATCGACTGCAGTTTTGATAAGCGTTTGCTGTATTTCTTTAGATGTAATGCCGTCGCGAAACTGAATTTGTGCATCAACTTCTAGCTCGCTTTGAGAAACATTACTTAGACCTTCAACAGCGGCAGAAGTATATTTTTGAATTTTAGTGATATCTAGTTTTTCAGTTCTGCCGTTTCTTTTTATAATTGTTATCATTTCAACTTCCTATGAGTGTATAGAGTGCTATAAGTTTTTTATTAGACTTTCATAAATAAAAGATTAGATTCCAAACTTGATTCAGAATCTAAATTATGAAAGTCTATTTTTTGCTAAAGAAATATTAGCACAATTATGTCATTTTTACTTGAAAACTCTAGCAAAAATTTTGTCTACATTTTTAGTGTAATAGTCGTAGTTAAAACAATCTCTTATCTGCTCTTCGCTCAGACTTGCTCTTAACTCATCATCTGCCAAGAGGTGGTTTAGGTATAGGCTCTCGCCTTTTTCGTTTGTCGTAGGCTTTCCTTGTTGTATCTCTTCCCAAACTTTCATCGCATTTCTTTGAACTATGCGGTAAGCGTCTTCACGACTAACGCCTTTTAGCGGAAGTTCCAAAAGAACTCTTTGAGAAAATACTAACCCGCCTGTCAGGTTTAGATTTTTCATCATATTTTGCGGATAAACTGTTAGGTTAGCTATAACATTATTCATGCGGTGTAACATAAAATCGCTTGTTATAAAACTATCAGGAAGCCAAAATCTCTCAGTTGAAGAGTGAGATATATCTCTCTCATGCCAAAGTGCTACATTCTCCATTGCAGGTATAGCGTAAGCTCTTATCATTCTTGCCAAACCTGTTATATTTTCCGTTAGTATCGGATTGCGCTTATGCGGCATTGCCGATGAGCCTTTTTGCCCTTTTGCAAAATACTCTTCACACTCATAAACTTCGGTTCTCTGCCAGTGGCGAACTTGAATCGCAAATTTTTCAATAGAACTAGCTAAGAGTGCTAACGCCGTTGCAAGTCTTGCGTATCTGTCTCTTTGAATAACTTGATTTGAGGCAGGTGCAGGTTTTAGACCGAGTTCTTTACAAGTATACTCTTCGAGTTCAAGCGGAGCGTGAGCAAAATTTCCCATTGCTCCGCTTACTTGCCCGACACATATTACATTAAATGTTTGTTCTAAGTTCTCTAAATGTCTAGCCATCTCATCATACCAAACGGCTAACACAAGACCGAATGTTATAGGCTCGCCATGGATACCGTGGCTTCTTCCGACCATTAGAGTCATTTTATGCTCGAACGCTCTTTTTTTGATTGACTCCATAACCATTTCTACATCTTTTATAATCAGTTCCAGTGAGCTTTTCATCTGAAGTGCTACGGCGGTGTCTACCGTGTCGGAGCTTGTCATTCCGTAGTGAAACCATCTGCTCTCTTCTCCTAGTGTTTCAGACACGCTTGTAGTAAATGCAATGAGGTCATGGCGAGTAACAGCTTCTATCTCATCTATTCTTTTTATGTCAAATCCGGCATTGTCGATGATTTTTTTTGCATCATCATCAGGAATAAGACCCAGTTTGTTCCAAGCTTTTACAACCGCTTTTTCTACATCTAGCCAAGCTTGATATTTTGCCTGCATCGTCCATTTTGAACTCATCTCTTCTCTTGCGTATCTCTCTATCATTTATTCAACCTGATTATTGTAAAATTTCTCTTTTAGTAAGTTAATGATTTTACAAAAAATACGCTAATAGAAGGATTAAATATTGCCATTTGTAATTAAAAAAATGTTTGCTTCCCAAAGAGAGAGTGCTTTTCTTTTTTTCAAGCGAGAATTGGGATACTCTCAAAGAGACATTCAAAGATATATAGCAGTCGGAAGAGTTCTTGTAAACGGTATTCCGATTACGAAGCCATCAGACTATTTAGAGGGCGAATTTGAGTTTATCCATTTTGAACCGATTTCAAAAGGTTTAATGCCGCATGAAGTGCATGAAAACTTTGTAGTTTTTGACAAACCGAGCGGTATGCTTATTCATCCTCAAAATAGACATACGGAATACTCTCTTATAGATGAGCTAAAAGCTCAATTTGGAATGGATGCAAATATCGCCCATAGAATAGATCAGGAGACAAGCGGACTTGTTTTGTGTGCAAAAGATAAAAAGAGTGAAGTCGATATAAAGATGATGTTTCAAGAGAGAGATATGAAAAAGAAGTATCTTGCAATGGTTCATGGGGAGTTAAAAGATGAACTTCGTATTGATGCTCCGCTGCTTCGATATGATGATGAAAAAAGTGCTCTTGTGAGAATGGTTGTAAAAGTTGATCCAAGCGGCAAAGAGTCTTTAACATTTGTAAAACCGCTAAAATATTTTGAGCATCTAAATACAACGCTTATAGAGTGCTCCCCGCACACCGGAAGACAACATCAGATAAGAGTTCATATGTTTCATGTGAAACATCCAATCGTCGGTGATCCGGTTTACGGACAGAGTGAAGAGAACATCGTTAAATATTTAGACAGAGAGTTGGATAGAGACATAAGAGTAAAGTTAAGCGGAGCAAGAAGATTGTTGTTACATGCAAATGAGTTAGAGTTTGAGCTGTACGGTAAAAAATATAATGTGAAAAGCAGTGTGAATTTTGAAAAAGTTTGCTTTGAAAATATGGGTATAAGTGAGTAATGTTTCACATGAAACATTTATACGCAGATTTTATGTGAATAGTAAAAACAGAACTTTTATGAAAAATTTAATATTTGGATAATTAAAAGTAATAAATGGCTGCAAACCCCTAAAATAGGCACTTTAAGCTATATAAAAGTTTGCGATTTCAGGTTGTTTTTATCTAAATTTATTCTTAAAAAAACAGTAAATTTTGAAATATATAATTCTTTTTTTAAAGTGCTATTCACATTTTAGAACAATGTGTGAATACTACACAAATGAATAAAATTAGTAATATTTTTTTAGACTAAATTTTCTTTTAAGAGAAGAAATGAGATTTTTTTAAATTATTTTTTTATAAGAAAAGTAGGGTATTATTATATTTATAAACGACCTCCCTGGTGTGTTGGTCGTTTTGCTAATCAATCGCTTTTTTTATCATCCGTAGTAGCAGCTTTTATGAAGCCGATGAGACCTACCGCAAAAACAACTACCAAGAAAACAATTTGAAATATTTCGACATAACTCATTTTAACTCGTTTTGAGTTTTCTCTTTTAGCTGACCGCAAGCTGCGCTGATATCTATGCCTTTAGAGTCACGAATGGTACATAAGAGACCGTGATTTACTAGATACTCTTGAAAAGCTATCATATCGGCTCTGTTTGGTCGTTCATATTCCGTTCCCGGATATGGGTTAAAGTAGATTAGATTTACTTTTGCTTTGATGCCTGAGAGCAGTTTAACAAGCTTTTTAGCAGAAAGTAGATCATCGTTTTTATTTTTTATTACAAGATACTCAAACATAACTCTTTTTCTAGTATCTATCGGAAAGCGTTTAACCGCCTCAATAATGGATGCGATGTTGTGAGCTTTATTCATAGGTATAAGTTCAGTTCTTAGCTTATCATCGACTGCATGAAGAGATATAGCAATGTGAACGCCCAAATCCAACTCTCCGAGCTTGTCTATCTTGTTGCTTAGTCCGCTAGTTGAAACTGTTTGCCTTTTGCCTGATATGCATAAACCCTCTTCATCTTTAAAGATTTCTATTGCTTTTGCTAGATTGTCAAGATTGTCTAGAGGTTCGCCCATTCCCATATAGACGATATTTATCATTCTGTTATGTTTGTGGTTATTGTCTCTCTTTAGATTTACTACCTGCGCGACTATCTCGCCTGCTGTTAAATCTCTTGTAAATCCGCCTTTTGCCGTCAAGCAGAATGCGCACCCTACCTTACATCCTACTTGGGTAGATACGCAAATAGTGTATTTTGACTCTTGAGTTATATTTCCCTCTTCGTCCGTAATCTCTTCTTTCATTTTAAGCCAAACAGCTTCTATAGTTTTGCCGTCTTGAAGTTCAAAAAGATACTTGATGGTACCGTCGCTTGATTCCTCTTTTTTTATAATTTTAAGAGGATTTACGATAAATTTTTGGGCAAGTTCATCTTTGAGTGCTTTTGGTATATTTTTCATCTCATCGAAATTTTGTGCATAGTTATGATAAAGCCAGCCAAAAATCTGTTTAACTCTAAATGACGGTTTTATTTGAGATAGTAGCTCTTTTTGAGTAAAATCAAGTAGTGATGGTTTCATTTTGAGGTTAATTCCTTGATTCTTTTTTTTACATGCTCGCTCAAGAGTTTTTTTGCCTCTTCGTGATTTTTTATAAAATCTTCATGAGCGTTTTTGTTAGTGTAGTTTGTTATGCAAAAAACTCCGCCGGCTGGAATATCAAACTCTTGTGCTACTTTTAAAACAGCAAAAAACTCCATATTTTCTATGCCAATGCCAAGTTTTAAAAACTTTTTTGTTAGCTCTTCGTTTGTGGAGATATAGTTTGAAGAGTTGACTATAACATCTTTTTTGTTAGTTTCGTTAGCTGAGATTACATTATCCAGCGGAGTGTAAGCATTGCCTGATAAAAAACCCAACTCAATATTTGAAGCAGTTTTTGATTCGATTATGTCAAATATTTGATGCTCGCCGTAGCTCCCTGCACTTCCTATGAAAAGTAAAAATTCAGGTTTGTCAAATAGACAAAGTCTTGTTAAATTTACGGTAGTCTCAATTAGCCCTACCCCCATCGGAGTTGCAAAGTCAAATGTTTCGTTATTTCCGGCACATATAATCATAAACGAACCGGAATATTATTTGCGTGCAGATAGCGTTTGAGATCCATTATATCTATCTCTTTGTAGTGAAAGATACTTGCCGCAAGCGCAGCATCGGCACCGTGCTCAAATGCTTCTTTTATATGTTCCATTGTCCCTGCTCCGCCGCTTGCAATTACAGGGACATTGACTGCTTTGCTTATCTGCTCTGTAATATTTAACTCAAATCCGGCTTTTGTACCGTCTGCATCCATAGAAGTTAAAAGTATCTCACCGCTTCCGCGGTCTACTACCTCTTTTGCCCATTCTACGGCATCCAACCCTGTATCTACGCGCCCGCCGTTGAGATATACATGATATTTATCGCCGACTTTTTTTACATCAATTGCCGTTACGATACATTGAGAGCCAAACCTTTTTGCACCTTCGTTGATAAGTTCAGGTCTTTTGATTGCTGCCGAATTTACGCTTACTTTATCGCATCCGACATTTAAAAGTTTGTAAATATCGTCAAGTTTTCTAATGCCGCCGCCAACCGTTAGAGGTATAAAAACTTCGCGTGCGACTTGAGCGACTATATCTACGATAGTATCACGATTGTCGCTTGATGCGGTAATATCTAAAAAAGTAATCTCATCCGCACCCTCTTCGTTATATCTTTTTGCAACTTCTACGGGGTCGCCTGCATCTTTTAGTCCGACAAAGTTAACACCCTTAACAACACGCCCGTCTTTAACATCAAGACAAGGGATAATTCTTTTTGCAAAGTAGTTATTCAAAATAAAAGCCTCTGATAATATTGTAAAATTATACTTATTTATGGCTTATAGTTAGTTTTGAAGTTTTGAACTTGAAAATGTTTCACATGAAACATTTAGCAGTTAAGAATCAATATTTTGTAGTCAATCGCAACATTTGTTACGAAAAGGTCACTTTTTTTATAAATATTAACTAAGTATAAGTAAAAATAGTATAGAATGCTCCCCAATGGAAAAAATTGTAGCAAAAAAGAAATTTGGACAAAATTTCTTAAAAGATAAAACTGTTTTACAAAAAATCGTCGAAGCGATGCCCAACAACGATAATAAAATCGTAGAGATTGGGCCTGGCTTAGGTGATTTAACTAAATTTTTAGTAGATGTCAAAAGTGTAGAAGCTTTTGAGGTCGATACCGATTTGTGTAAACTGTTACAAAATAAGTTTGAAAAAGAGATCGCAACCAAGCAGCTTCACATACATTGTGGGGATGTTCTTACTGCTTGGAAGAGTGAACTTATAGAAGAGTCGTATGATTTGGTGGCAAATTTGCCATACTATATAGCGACTAATATAATTCTAAAAGCCCTCGCAGATCCAAAATGCAAAAATATACTTGTAATGGTGCAACTTGAAGTTGCAGAGAAGTTTTGTGCTCATGAGGGTGATAAAGTGTTTGGATCTTTGAGTATCATAACTCAAAGTGTTGGAGATGCACATATTGTCGTAAAGGTTCCGCCAACAGCGTTTGAACCGCAGCCAAAAATAGACTCTGCAGTTTTTTTAATACAAAAAAATAGCGATAGATGTGATGAAGATTTTGAGGATATGCTAAGAGTTGCATTTACGCAGCCTCGAAAAACTCTGATGAAAAATCTATCGGCAATGTATGAAAAAAATCTTCTTCAAGAAGCTTTTGAGAAGCTTGGATTAACACAAACGATTCGTCCTCATCAAGTCTCAACCGGCGACTATCACCAACTCTATAAACTAACAAGGAGTTTGGATGGAACAAGAGAATCAGGAAATTAACGAAAGTATTTCTCAAGAAAATCGTAAACAACATTATAAAAAACCCAACAGTAATTACAATAACAATAGCAATAAGTCGCCAAATATACAAAGTGGCAATAAAAACAAAAATGTATCAAAAAACAGCAGTCGCCGTCGTCAAAGTACGCCTATAGACGAAAAATTAAAAGCATTTGTCGAACTCAATCAAGAATCACATAAACAAAGACTCAATCCGCATTATAAATTAGATTTAAACTCAAGAGATAAAATTCGTATCACTCCGCTTGGCGGACTTGGTGAAATCGGCGGAAATATTACGGTATTTGAAACTCAAAACGAAGCAATATTGGTGGATGTAGGTATGAGCTTTCCGGATGAAGATATGCACGGTGTAGATATCTTGATACCTGATTTTTCATATATTCGTGAAATAAAAGATAAAATCAAAGCAGTTATTATTACGCATGCACACGAAGACCATATAGGTGCAATGCCGTATCTCTATAAAGAGATGCAGTTTCCTATATACGGCACGCCTCTTCCTTTAGCCATGATTGGAAATAAATTTGATGAGCATCATATAAAAGATTGCAGACAACATTTTAATCCTGTAGAAAAAAGAAAAATATATAAAATCGGTGAGGATTTTGAGGTTGAGTGGATGCATATGACACACTCAATAGTAGATTCATCATCATTGGCGATAACAACAAGTTGCGGAACGGTCATTCATACGGGTGACTTTAAAATTGACCATACTCCGGTAGACGGTTATACGGCAGATTTGCATAGACTTGCGCATTATGGAGATAGAGGCGTTCTTTGTCTGCTAAGCGACTCTACAAACTCATATAACACAAATCCGACACCGTCGGAATTAAGCGTTGCACCGGCGTTAGATAGAGTATTTGCAAAAGCTGAGGGTAGAGTTATTTTATCTACTTTTAGTTCAAATATTCACCGTGTTTATCAAGCCATCCAGTATGGTGTAAAGTATGGTCGTAAAGTTTGTGTAATCGGTCGTTCAATGGAGAGAAATATTGAAGTGGCGATGCAGTATGACTATATAAAACTGCCGAAAAATATTTTTGTAGAGCCGGAGATGGTTTCGCAAATGAATGACAAAGAAATTCTTATAGTTACAACCGGTTCACAAGGTGAAACAAGTTCGGCACTATTTAGAATGTCTATTGGAGAACATAGACATGTAAAGATTAAACCAAACGATTTGATTGTTCTCTCATCTCGCCCTATTCCGGGAAATGAAGGCTCTATCTCTGCAATGCTAAATCATCTGCAACGAGCCGGTGCTAAAGTTACAAATGAGAAAGATATCCATGTTTCAGGTCACGCTTCCATAGAGGAGCAAAAACTTATGCTTCGTTTGGTAAATCCTAAATTCTTTTTACCTATTCACGGTGAGTATAATCATGTTATGAAGCACAAAGAGACTGCTATGATGTGCGGTGTTCCTGAGAGAAATATTTATATCATGAATGACGGAGACACCGTAGAGATTGCTCCAAAATATATGAGAAAAGTAAAAACAGTTAGAACAGGAAAAGTATATATTGACAATCAAAATAATCATAAAATAGATGATGATATTGTAATTGACCGTCAAAAACTTGCTTCTGACGGAATTGTCGTAATAGTTGCTCAAATTGACGGGCAACACTCTACAATGCTATCAAAACCAAATGTTACATCATTCGGTTTAGTTGCCGATAAACAAGATAAATATTTTGCCAAAGAGATTGAAGATGTTTTAGAACACTTCCTTGTAAATATAAAAGAGGGATTGATCGAAAACCCAAGAGCATTGGAAAATGATCTTCGCCAAGTTGTTAGAAAACATATTTATAGAAAAATGAAAAAATACCCGCTAATCGTTCCTCATATTTTTGTGATGTAGCGTAAGCTTCCGATATGCATGAATCAATTCTTGCATATCTTCGATTGCTTCACTTTGTTCGCGATGACGGTCATTACAAGCGAAGCGCGGCAATCTAAAAGGTTTCGTCATCCTGAACTCGCGTGCCCTTTGGGTATGATTCAGGATCTTTCATTTTTATATCTACATAACCGTCCTCTTCCGTTATCATCGTTCCGTAAACTCGTATCTTTTTTCTCTCTTTTAGCTTGAACTCTTCTGAGTAGCCGAGATAATGGTACATCAACTCATAAACATCACCGTGACTCTCTAGTTTCTCAAGATATGTTTCTAAATTTGAATGGATTACCAACGGGACGGAGTAAATCTCTTTTTCAAACCTGTTATGCCCTGTTTTTCCGTCATGCCCTATTAACTCTCCATGGTCTGAGAGAAATATAAAAATAAAAGGCTTTTTTGAATAACTGCTTACATAGCTGATAAGTTGATTTAAAACGGCATCCGAATATTGCATAGATTTATGATATCTAAGTTCAACGGAATCGCTTCTGTCGGAGTTTTCATAGTATATATAAGGACTATGTTCGCCTTGCATCTGCAGTACTATGAAGTTTTTATCTTCTAAGAGTAAATCTTTTAAATGAAAAACAAGTTCTTTATCGTCTCTTGAACCTAATATCTTAAAAGTATCTATATGCTTTTTATGTAGATATGGTTCTATATACTTCAGGCTTTTATCATTTTGTGCAGATATAAAGGATGTTTTATACCCGTTTTTCTTTGCCAGTAAAAATAGATTGTCTTCTAAATTTATCTTTTGCGGAGATACACCGCCGTTTATGAGTAGAGGCACGGAAACATCGGTATTTGTCGCTCCGCTTTTTATGGTTTTGTATCCGTAATTTTCAAATATATCATATCTCTCTTTTAAATTTTCACGGCTTCTCATGCTCTCGCCTATCACTAAAATAATATTGTTATCGGTTTTATGTAAAGGTACTCTGTTCTTATCGTCACTCTCAGGGATATTGCCCTTCTCTTTTTTTAAAAAGATACTCTTTATGCTCTCTTTTATGAGTGAAAGTGAAGCATCATGCATTTTATCTTGAAATATAAGAAGAAAGAGTAAAAATGCAGATAGTAAAAATGTCGGTATTTTACTCTTCTCATAGCTAGTATACATTATGATAAATGAGGTTATTCCAACTATGAGCAGCGGGTAGAAAATTATGTCATAGAGGGCTGCAACACTTTCAAAAGTCTCCGTTATATGAGTAAAAAATAGATAAATATCAGTATACTGAATCTGATTTCCAAAGTAAGAGATAAAAATAAAATGAACTAGATAGAAGCTTTGGATAATAAGTATAAATATTTTAAACCGCTTTAATTTTGAAAATAGAGATACCGTTGAAAATAGCATCAAAAACTCTAAGAGCGAAAATTCAAACTCGGTTTTAAAAACTGTTAAGTATAAATAGTTTTGAAGATAGAGTAAAAATGAGATAAATAGCAGTTTGATTTGATTGCCTTTGCGTAGAAGTTTATATTTTTAAATTAAAAAAATATATTAACATATTAACTAAAATTTTTAAATCTACTAACGTCCTACTTCTATAAATATACTTCTCAGCAACTTATCGGTACCCTATCATTTATAAAAACTCTAAAAGGCATAACATTGTCAAATAAGCAAGATACAGAATTTGAAAATGCAGTAAAATATATGATGCTTCATGTCGGAGAAAATCCAAACAGAGAAGGGCTTTTAAAAACTCCGCAAAGAGTTAAAAAAGCTTATGAGTTTATTTTCGGCGGATACAAAGAGGATCCAAGAGAGATACTAAAATCTGCTCTTTTTAGCAGCTCAAACGATGAGATGGTTCTTTTAAAAGACATAGAATTTTACTCTACTTGCGAGCATCATCTTTTGCCGATTATCGGTCGTGTACATGTGGCATATATACCTGATGGCAAAGTAGTCGGTTTGTCAAAGATCCCTCGCGTCGTAAATGTTTTTGCGCGTCGTATGCAGATTCAAGAGCAGCTTACGGAACAAATCGCAGATGCGATTATGGATACGATTGTGCCAAAAGGCGTTGCAGTCGTTATTCAGGCAAGACATATGTGTATGGAGATGAGGGGGGTTGAAAAAATCAACTCAACGACAACATCTTCGGCTCTTCGCGGTCTGTTTAAAAAAGATGAGAAAACAAGAAGCGAATTTTTCTCTTTGATAAACTCTCCTAACGGTTCGCGTTATTAAACCTGCTGTAAATCAAGGAGATTTTTAATGCCTCTCTCTTCACTTAAAGAAAAAATCTCAGATAAAAAATATTCGGTCGCATTCGGTGAAATTGTTAAAATCAATGCAACCGTCATTACCGCTCGCGGATTGAAAGTCGGAATCAGCGATATAGTAAAAATCGTATCAAACGACACAAATCAAGAGACTATCGGAATGGTTACAGAGATAGACGGTATGACCTTTTTCATTACTCCTTTTAGTTTTGTTGAGGGATTTTGCTCCGGTGATAGAGTGTTTTTAGATCAAACAGGGTTAAATATTCCTGTAGACTCATCTTTGCTAGGGCGCGTGGTTGATCCTTTTATGAGACCTATTGACGGCAAAGGGAGTATAAATAACACAAAACTCTCTCCAATTATCAAAGCTCCGATTGCTGCGATGAAACGAGGAATGATAGATGAGGTTTTTAGTGTAGGAGTAAAAAGTATCGACGGGCTTTTGACATGCGGAAAAGGTCAAAAACTAGGTATTTTTGCAGGAAGCGGCGTCGGGAAGTCAACTATTATGGGAATGATAGTAAGGGGAGCGGATGCACCTATAAAAGTAGTAGCTCTTATCGGTGAGCGTGGTAGAGAAGTCCCTGAGTTTATAGAGAAAAATTTGGGCGGAAATCTGGAAAATACCGTAATAGTAGTAGCAACATCGGATGACTCTCCTTTGATGAGAAAATACGGTGCATTTGCGGCTATGAGCGTGGCGGAATTTTTTAAAGACCAAGGTTTGGATGTTTTGTTTATCATGGACTCCGTAACAAGGTTCGCCATGGCTCAAAGAGAGATAGGTTTGGCATTAGGCGAACCACCGACATCAAAGGGTTATCCGCCCTCATCCCTAACACTTCTTCCCCAACTAATGGAGCGTGCGGGAAAAGAGGAAGGCAAAGGTTCTATTACTGCCTTTTTTACGGTTCTCGTTGAGGGTGATGATATGAGTGATCCCATAGCAGACCAATCCCGCTCTATTTTAGACGGGCATATAGTACTTTCACGCGAACTTACCGATTTTGGTATCTATCCGCCGGTTCATATACTAAATTCAGCCTCTAGGGTTATGAATGACATTATTTCGCCTGAACATCTCAAGGCGGTTTTAAAATTTAGAAGACTCTATACTATTTTAAAAGAGAATGAGGTACTAATCCGAATCGGTGCGTACTTAAAAGGCAGTGACCCTGAGCTCGATGAAGCGATAAGCAAAAAGGGTGAGATGGAGAAGTTTTTAACTCAAAGCTCAACTGTTAAAAGTGAGTTTAATGATACGCTAAATGCCCTTTTTAAGATCACTAATGTTTCATAATGATTTTAGAGTGCCTCCAGCTGTCTCTTGAGGGTCTCTCTTCCATAATTTGTGTTAAAGCTAGTTTGCTCATTGAAATTTTTTCAAATTTTTTCATAATCAGGCTTATTTCATTGTCTATGCCAAATACATCAATGTAAGTATATATTATCGCCTCGGCACCTTTAAAATCTTTTCTACCCATTAAGATACCGATTCTTGTATGAAAGCTGACTCTTAATAAATCCCCGATTTTATCGCTTCTGGTATGCAAATTTATAAGTTCGCCGAGTGTTTTTTTAATATCTCTTATGTTCCCATCAAGTGCGTACTCTTCGCATTTTTTTATAAGTTTAGACCAGTGATTTTCCAGCAGCACTCCCAACTCTACGGATTTTAGATATTTATGCATGTCAAGAAGCTCATAACAACTTTTAAAATCACTCTCTTCATAAGCTTTTTGAAGAATTGAGACATATTTGTATTTTTTATGCAGCTCTTCCACTTTTTGTGCTACATGCGGGATTTCCTCTAGTGTAAGTAAGAGTTCTTTCGCTTTATCTAGCTCACCGGATTTTATATTTACCTCTATCTCCTCTAAAGTATCCTCTATCTGGTTGTTTATGGCAATATAGTTTGGAATTTGCTTAAATAGTTCATTTTTGCTCACCAGCTTGTTAATAGTTTGAAAATCTCTCTTTTGGATAGCTTTTAAGAGTTCAACAAACTCTTTGTTTTGGGTAAGCAGCAGCTTAATAAGCGGTTTTTTTGACATAGTCGTACTATATTCACTCAGCAGTGCTCTTGCACCGGCAATATTATTTTGCATCACATGTCTTTGGGCATTTACGAAAACAAGCTTAAATATTTGTTCCATTTTTTTGTATTGAACGGTTTTTTTAAGCGGTTCAAATTTGGAACAGAGGGCATAAGCTAGAGCATATTTTTTTTCTAAAAATAGAGTTTGAAATCTAAGATAGTTTTTAAACGCATAAAAAAGATCTTTTATCTTTGTTTGTTTTGATTTTACATCTTTGTAAATATCTAAAATTTGAATAGCCAAGGCGTTATTTTGGTTAATGAGTGCTTTTGTGGCATCTTCATAGTTTTTTTCAAACTTTTCTTCAAGCATTTTGTGTTCATTGGAGCCTTGAAGCATAGGCTCCCTCTCAATTAGCTCAAAAGCTTTTGCAAAAGAGCTCTGAAGTATTAGTGATTTTAATGTTGCAATTCCGGGGAGTTCAACATGCATGATGTTATTATTATCTAGTGCAACTGCTAATGAGTTTCCGTTTACTATGGCGATTTTATTTATTTTTGTATCAAATTCAATATATTTGCTGTGGGCAACTTTAAAATTTTTTATATCAACGATTGTAATTATATTGGATATGCCGCTAACCATAATATAGTTTGGGTTTGGCATTACAATAATTTGTTTAATGTTTGATAGCGGCGTAACTATGCTTTTGTAACTGTTTGTATCGGTTAGTGAAGAAATATCAATCTTTCCATCGTCTCTGCCGCATATAATGGTGTTCTCATCAATAAAGCACAAAGCATCGATACGAGCTCTATTGTGAGTAATTACACTCTTATTTGTTTGAGTATATAGATCTACTATAAAAACAGCACCGCCGTAACCGCTGCATGCAAATCTGTTTTTATAAAAAGCAAAAGCACTTACAAAATTTTTATGCTCTTTGTTTTTTGAATCTAGCAGAGACCTATCATGCGGAAAAGAGCAGAGTCTTGAGAGGAATGATGATTGAGTTATTTTATATTGAAGTACCCTGCCTTCTTTACTTCCTGCAATAATATAGTTTGAAGATAAATCAAAACTGATAATCTCTATATCTTCACCGTTTACTTCAATTGTGCAGACAACTTCTTTGGATAGTATATCGATTACATATATGACTTGATTATTTACAAAGGCAAAAAGCTCAGAGTTTGGGCTGAACGAACAAGCGTTTACAGTAGAATTAAGATAGATATTTGCAATGCTTTTTTTAATTTCACACTCATCAAAATCAAATATTTTAATTCCGTGAAGTTTGGTACTATAAGCAACTAGGGAACCGTTTAAGACTTTTAATTCGGTAATATCGGATTTGGCACTTTGGCACTCATATATCTTAAGCATTAAATATTATAGATTAAAAAAGTAGTATTTGAACTGAAAGTTAAAGGTAAGAGAGGGATTGAGCCGTAAAAACGGCTCAAATATTTTATAAATCTAATGCTTCTACTTCTTCATAAGCTTTCATAAGGTGTTTGCCCATTTGACCCTCATAGGCATCCCATTTATGGTAAGCTTTTAGTTGCTCATGAATTTCTGGTTTTATTTCATAACTCTCAACACCTGCTTTGTATGCTTTTTTAGCACCTGCAGTGATTATTTTCAAGTAATTTAAAAACGGATCTATTGTTTTGCTTATTTCACCGCTTGAGCGCCCGTGACCCGGAACATAGAGTTTATATTTTTTAAAACCGTCTTGTTTGTTTTTAATTTTCTCTAAAAGTTCGATATTGTCATGCATATTTGAAGAATCGTCAAATGCTCCGAAACGGTTGGTTATAAGATTGTCTCCTATAAAAAGCGTATTAGAGTTAACATGTTCAATCAATATATCCGTATCCGTATGGCCTTTTGCATAGTGACGCATAATAAAAGTTTGCCCGTCAACCACAACACTTTGTTTATTTACAACACCTGCAGTCGGGAAAGCAAACGGTTTAGTGCCTTCTAGGTTGCCGGTTAATCTATCCAAGATGCCGTACCAAGTCTCGGCAGAGTTATCTTTTACTTGTTCAATCATATAATCAAGAGCGTAAATAGGCACATTTGGGTACTTTTCTTGAATATTTTTATTTGCAAACCAGTGATCCCCGTGTTTGTGAGTATTAAAAACGGCAATTATCGGCTTTTTGCTTACTTTTTCAATCTCTGCAAGGATTTTTTTACCTACATTATAATTACCGCCCGGATCAATTACTATAAGCCCGTTTTTACTCTCTATAACCGCAGGGTTATTCATAAAACCTTCGTTCTCTTTACTCGGTTCTCTTTCGGGTCCATGCATAATGTAAACATTATCGTTTGCTTTTTCAAATTTATAATCACCAAGTTTTCCTAATGTAAATGCATTGAGTGATAATGAAAATATCATAGCAGCTGAAGCTAAAAATATAGCTTTTCTCATTTTATCTCCTGTTGTTGTTTGATTTATTGTGGCGGTTATTATACTTGATATAGAGTTAATAATATAAGAAAAAGTTAAAAATGTAAGTTTAAAAGAAGAAGTGAGTATAAAAATCTCACTCCGTGCAAAAAGCATGGAGTGAAGTTAAAAGTCAATTAGCAAGAAGGAACATTCCCGCTGTCGCTTCCGAATTTGTAGAAGAAATCATAAAGATGAGGAAGAGTTTTATCGTTTAAATCTTCATCACTTGCTTTTGGACAAATAGTTTTAATCTCTTTTGCAAGATTTCCACCTTTGTTAATTTCGTTCCATTGACCTTGAGTATGTTTACCGGCCATAGCTGCTCCGCTTATACCACAAGCATCTTTTAATTTTTTAGAATAAAGTTTTAGACCTTTATCAGCATCTGCACTTGCAGCTGTTGCGCCAACACTTAAAATTAATGCTGCACTTAATGCAACTTTTACGATTTTATTCATTGTATCTCCTTTTGAATTGTGATATTTTAACTTATAAAAAATAAAAATAATATTTATTATAAAATTAAAATATAATATTTATAATAAAGTGTAACAATTTGTATAGTTTGAAGTAATAAATAAGAGTTTTTTTAGTTGATTTTGCAGATAAAAATATATTTTTTTATTTAACTGTTACAAATTTAAACTTTTTGATGATGCTTATAAAAAAAGGAGAGATGTAAATATAAAAGGGAGTGTCTAAGATAACAGCAAGGAAATTCCTTGCTGTTAGAAGAAGCTTTTAGAGAGGGTAATAATTACGCTCTACCTGCAAGCATTCCGTACATAGTCATCGGTTTAAGTGCATAAACTTTTAGTAACCACCATATCCATCTCTCTTGTGTTGGGTCAAGTGGGAATGAAGGAGTTGGTTTTTTGCTCCAGTCGAATTCAGCAAGCATAACAGTGCCAAGACCTGTAATAAGTGGACAAACAGTATATCCTCCGAATTTAGCAGGTAATGTAGTTTTGCCTTCCATTGAAGCTACCATGTTTTCAACTAGTACTCTGTACTCTTTACGAGCAGAACCACCAGTTTTAGTCATTGGAAGTGCCGCAACATCTCCTAAAGACCATACATTTTTAAATTTAACATGTTGAAGAGTCTCTTTTTCAACAGGTACCCATCCTTGCTCAGAGCCAAGTGGAGATTTTGCAACTTCATCAGAAGCTTTCATTGGAGGTGTTACATGGATAAAATCGTATTTAATCGCTTTGTAATCATGTTTAGTAACCATTACATACTCATCTAGAGCTTCGTCAAATTCGCCTTTTTCTTTCCAGAACTTATCGAAAGTTGCAATTTTAGCTTCAGTATCAATTTCAACTAAGTTATGAGAGAAATTCCACTTAAAGCCTCTTTTTTCGAATTGCTTAACGATAGCAGCATTGTATTCAGGAATTCCAAATAAAGCTCCGCCGTTTGTGTTGAAAGTTAGTTCAACTTTATTAGCAACGCCAGCTTTTTCTAGGTGAGCGTGTGTAAGATACATAATTTTCATCGGAGCACCACCACATTTGATAGCAGTAGCAGGCATACTAAATAGAGCTTGAAGTTTTTCAGTACCAGTGTGAGCTTTTGCTTTTGCTACTAACTCTTGGATACCTTTCCAAGTATCTTCTGAACCGTCACGGAAATAGATTGAGTAAGCACCGTTTTTACCGATTTTTTGTCTTACAACTGAATTTTCTCCAGATGAAGTAATTACTCCCTCTAAACCTTTAATTCCGCCGTAATTTAACATAAGACCCGTAGCTACGATTAGTTGATCATAACTTACATCTTCTTTACCGTCTACCGTTACTTTGTTGTTTGCAGGATCAAAAGCAGTTACGCTCCCTTTGATAAGCTTAACGCCGCTTGGTAAAAAGTCATCTCTTTTATAGATAATATCTTCTTTCTTCCAAACACCTGCAGCTACAAGAGTTTGTCCCGGTTGGTAAGATACTGAATATTGATCAGGCTCAATTACCGTAACTTCGATATTTGATGCAGTATTTCTTATAAGTGCCGCAGTACTCATACCTGCTAGACCGCCACCAACGATAACTACTTTGCCCTTAGCGTTGCTTGATGCAGCGCTTGCAGCTGTTGTTCCAACAGTTGCACTTGCAAGTACAGATGCTGCCAACGGAGACATTGTCAAATATTTTAAAGCTTCACGGCGAGACATAATCTCAGGATGCTTGTCAACTTCTTTTAAAATCTCTTCTAAGATTTTGTTCTTTTTCATCTATTTTCCTTTTTCTGTGATAAAGTTATCAATTCTACAGCCTTGAGGCTTAAGGGAGTTTTAAATACCACTATTTTTATGAGTTTTACCCCTAATTTTGCGTTAATGTATCAAAATTTTAGTTGAGTGTTTGAATGAATAATTATATATTTTATTTATAATAAGTTAAAGTGATGATGAAAATTTTAGCTTTTTTGATAAATTTGTTACTCTGAGTTAACTTTTTACTGTTAGGAGTTTGAGAGTGAATAATAAAGGGAATTTATTCTTTAATTTTGCCGTTTTATAAGAGAAATTTATTAAAGAGCCAAAACGGCTCTTTAATTTTTTTAGTATCTATATCTGAAATATACGCGTATGTCTTGTGCAGTTTCAACAGGATCCATTCCCATTGCTTTTGCTTCAGACATACTCATTGGAGTACCTTCGTCTCCAAAGAAGCCGTTTGAACCCGTGTATTTATAATCTAAATATGTATATCTAACTTGCATAGAGAAAACATCTTTTATAATCGGTTGAGACCAGTAAGCCTCATAAGCATTACCGCGAACAGCCATTTTAGAGCCTATCATAGTATCTTCACCGTAAGTAAACGGTCTCCAATATTTTGAGCCATGGTTATACTCTAAACCGAATTTACCGCCTGTTAAGTTAGGCATCACGGCACCAATCCAGATAGATGTACCAGTCTCAGATTCATTGCTTCCAAGCATACTACTACCGGTCATATTCATAGTTCCCATACCCATCGCACTCATATTTATAGCTCTAGTATTATCTATATTTGGGTGTGATTTTGACATAGCAGCTGATGCAAAAAGAGTTGTTTCATCTAAGAAGTCACTGATTCCCTCTCCGATACCGTCAGCTTTGAAAGAGATTGCCGCACCATCCATATTACCTGTATTTTTCATTGCATAAGCAGTCGGTATTTGATTACCCATAGCATCAACAGTTATGTTTGTTGCAACTAAACCTGGAACATTAAATCCTCTATACCATGTAGTTTCAACTGAGTACTGGCCGTTGTCATACGGCACGAAGATAAATCCTGCCATATCTACATTATCTAAATTACTTCCATCTTTGGTGTAATTAGTAGGCTGATTAGAACCACCCATGCTAGGAGGAACGCCAAGATATGAAGCGGCTTGAGCAGCCCAACCTGTTGCATTTGTTAACCCACGACCAAGACAAAGTTTTGCATACATACCCGGAACATAGCTATCTAGTTTCATAGCTACGGATGCGCCGTCAAACTCCATATTTATAACATGACCCATCGGAGATTTTGCTTTAGCATCATCTTCTCTTAGGTTAGATAAGAAACCGTTTGTAGACGGGCGACGACCGACACTTGCCGTCCAGCCGATAGATCCTGTTCTAAGGTTCCACAACCAATAAGCTTCTCTTACTCTTAGAGTGTCATCTGTTAGATTTTCATTTATAACCCAGTCAAAAGTATCAAACCCAAAACCTGTTCCTCTTTGTCCGTAGCTAGCGCCGAAAGCTTTATTGTAAGCCAACTGACCCTTAAATAGCATATCTTCAGTCGGAGCATAACCCATACCTAACCATAAACGGCTTGCGTAAAGAGCATCGTTTGAAAATGTTTCTCCACTTGCAGTTTTATAGCGTAAATTATCATATGAAGTTCTAAAATCAACATTGAACTTTATATTGTTTTGCGCAGATTGTGCATTTACTTCCGATATCTTTTTATCTTGAGAAGAGTTAGTTTTTTGTAACTGCTCTATTTTTTGGTTGAGTTCATCTATCTGTTTTTGAACATCAGCATCTACCGCAAATGCCGCAGTGCTCAAAAAAGCAATAGCCGACAGCGTAACGATTTTTTTCATGTAAATCCCTTTTGTGATAATTTTATCAATGTTACAATTTTAAAGCTTAATATGGTTTTAAATATCGCGTTTATGAAATTAACTTATTTTAAAATAAAGGAATATAATAGACTTCATAACCTAGATTCTGAATCATACCCAAAGGGAACGCGAGTTCAGGATGACGGAAGTTTTGAAATCTAATTTTTTAGTTATTCAAGAAGTTTAATAAATTTTATTCAAGAGCAGTTGTATGGAGACTTTGGAGTTAAACTCATTTTTTGAGATTGTGTAGTTGCATGAAATTTTTTTATCTTTTGGCATCTCTAAAACAGTTCTAAATGCAACCAGCTCTAGGGTTTTTATCGTATTTTGCGATTTTTTAAGTGTGATTTTTGAGTGTGATTTGTCGCTTCCCATAAGTTTAATGTCGACTATCTGTGCATCTTTTAGTAAAAATTTCGGGCGAGCGTTTGCTTCTCCAAAAGGTTCGAAGCTCTCAAGCATAGTAAGCAGTTCAAAGTCTATATCATCAATATCTAAAACTCCAAGCACGCTCTCTTTTGGTAAAAAATCATTCGGTTCTATGTTTTGAGCTCTTTTATTGATTGCATCTCTGAAATTATCAATCTTTTCTTCCTCCAAAAGAAGTCCTGCAGCCATTTTATGTCCGCCAAATTTGCTTAGATATGATGAGTTTTCTTTGATGAGTTCAAATATATTGACATCTCCTAAACTTCTAGCACTTCCTTTTGCCAAACCCTCTTTTATGCTTAGTACGATTGCCGGTTTTTCAAAACGATCCACTAGCCTTGAAGCGACTATTCCGACTACACCCTCGTGCCAATCTTCATGTGCTACTACGATAACTTGCGGGATGTCGGGCAAACTCTCTACCATCTCTATAGCCTCTTTTGTTGTTTGCGCTTCGCTCTCTCGTCTTTGTTCGTTAAGAGAGTTTAGTCTCTCAAACTGCTTGTAGGCTTGGTTTGTTGTAGTTGCAGTTAAAAATTCTAAAGCAATAGTTGCGTCTTCCAGTCTTCCTGCCGAGTTTATGCGAGGTGCTATTTGAAATGCTATATCTTCTGAAGTTATAGGGTTTTTATTTAAAAAATCTTTCATTATAATAGAAGATGGTCTTTTGGAGTTCATTAAAACTTTTAAACCCTCTTTTACGAGAGTTCTGTTTATATCTTTAAGCGGCATGATATCGGCGATTATGGCGATACATAAAATATCCAAAAAGCTTTTCATATCTATGGAGAGATTTAACTCTTTTTTTAGAAGCCCAAGAAGCAGCCATGCAACCTGCGCTCCGCAAATCTCTTCAAACGGGTATATGCATGCCGAGAGTTTTGGATTTACAATGGCGTAAGCGTGAGGCAGTGTCTCAGGCGGTGTATGGTGGTCTGTAATGATGAGTTCAATGCCTCTTTGTTTGCAAATCTCTGCGGCTTCAACGGCGCTTATGCCGTTGTCTACCGTTATGATGAGGTCGGTATCTACTCTGTTTAAGATGTTTGGGCTTACACCGTAACCGTCGCTAAAACGGTTTGGGATTATTGCATCCAGCGGATATGGAATTTGTCTAAAAAAGTCAACCATAATTGCAGTTGCACCAATGCCGTCTACATCATAATCGCCGACTATTGTTATCTTTTTCTTATCCCTTATGGCATCTGCTATTTTTTTAGCAGCCTTTGGAGCATCATGAAGCAGGGCGGGGTCGGGGATTTGTGAGAGTTTTTTATCCTCTGTGTCAAATCTCCGTGAGAGCAACTCAAAGAGAGTTGATTTGTTTAGGATGGGAAGATCATCAAAGTTTCGCATATCTAGTTGTAAACTACTCTTTTCGCGAAATGTTGAGAGTCGCTTCAACAAATGCTAAGATTGACGGGTTTGGAGTCTGAAGTCTTGATGTGAATTCCGGATGAAATTGAACACCTAAAAACCATGGATGATCCTTTATCTCAACAGCCTCTATCAGCCCGTTTGACTCACCCGTAACTATCATACCCGCATCTTCTAGCTGCTTGCGGTAAGTCGGATTTGCTTCATATCTATGGCGATGTCTCTCAAAAATCGTTTTTGCTCCGCCGTAAGCTTTGCGTATAATCGAGCCCTCTAAGGTGTCACATGGATACTCTCCGAGTCTAAGAGTTCCGCCCATCGGTGACTTATGAGTACGAAGTTGTGTGTTTCCGCTTTGATCTAAGAAATTGTCAATAAGATAAATCATCGGATAAGGTGTATTTGCATCAAATTCTACAGAGTTTGCGCCCTCAAATCCAAGTACATTTCTTGCATATTCAACAAGTGTAAGCTGCATTCCAAGACAGATGCCAAGATATGGGATTTTGTTTACTCTTGCGTATTCGATAGCCTTGATTTTGCCCTCAACACCACGGTTTCCAAACCCACCTGCAACTAAAACAGAGTCACAATCGCTAAGCAGTGCTTCGGCTCCTCTTTCTTCAACCTCTTCGCTGTCCACCCAGTGAATATCAACACGAGTGTCAAGATGCGCTCCGGCGTGGATGAGGGACTCTGTTAGAGATTTATATGCCTCTTTTAGCTCAAGATATTTGCCGACAAAACCAAGAACAATGCGATTTTTCGGTTGAACTATTTTTTTAACCAGAGAGTCCCATTTTTCCATATTTGGATTAAGTTCACCTAAACCCAACTCTTTTGAAATAGGTTTTAGGATGTTTTGTCTCAAAAATGTAATAGGAATATCATAAATAGTTGCGGCATCAAGTGCCTCTATAACGCTATCCGCAGAAACATCACAGCTCATCGCCAGTTTTTTCTTGAAAGTTTTTGGCAGTGCATTTTCACTTCTGGCAATTATCATTTGGGGAGTGATACCTATGCGGCGAAGCTCTTGAACAGAGTGCTGAGTCGGTTTGCTTTTTAACTCGCCCGCAGCTTTGATGAATGGAATAAGCGTTACATGTACAAAAAAAGTTCCCTCAACTTCGTCATCATGTTTCATCTGGCGAATCGCTTCCATGAACGGAAGACCTTCGATATCGCCGACAGTTCCGCCAAGTTCTACTATAAGTATCTCATGACCCTCTCCTGCCTCTTTTATGCGTTTTACGATTTCGCCTACGATATGAGGGATAACTTGAATCGTTTGTCCCAAATATCCGCCTGCACGCTCACGCTCGATTACCGTAGAGTAGACTTGACCGGTAGTAAAGTTGCTGGATTTTAGGTAAGAGGTGTCTAAAAACCTCTCGTAGTTTCCGATATCAAGATCCGTCTCCGCTCCGTCTTTTGTAACAAATACTTCACCGTGTTCGAGCGGACTCATAGTTCCGGGATCGACATTTATGTATGGATCTATCTTCAACATACCGACTTGTTTGCCTGAGTGTTTAAGCAAAGTGCCAATACTAGCCGCTGTTATCCCTTTTCCAAGGGAACTTAAAACACCACCGGTAACAAAAATATATTTAGTCATAAAATAGCTCCAAAATGTCAATTAAAGACGCGATTATAGTATAGTATCTCTTAAAATTAGTACATCAATATCCTTTAAAAATAGTAGGCTATAAGAATATTTTGGTAGAATAACAGATAATTTAATAAATAAAGATTTAGATGGATTTTGTACTTTTATATATAGTAGTGGCTTTGGGTCTCTCAACGGTACTGAACTTACTTTTAAAACGGCTAGGTGTTTCACAGATTATAGGCTATATATTAACCGGTACCATAATAGTTTATGCGTTTGATTTGCGAGAGTATGGCAGTTCTGCTATGCTTGGGCATATAGGAGATTTTGGGGTCGTTTTTTTAATGTTTACGATAGGTCTTGAAGTCTCTTTATCAAAAATGAACAGTATGAAGGCGGAGATCTTTTTTAACGGTTTTTTACAAGTAAGCCTCACTGCTATCTTTATTTTTTTAGTATCCTATTATTATTTTGGACTTCCGACCGTTCCTGCTATTATAGTTGCACTTGCTATCGCGCTCTCATCGACCGCTGTTGTGCTTAGTTATTTAAAAAACTCAAAAGAAATCAATAACCCTTATGGGCAAAGAGCAATGGGAATTTTGATATTTCAAGATATTGCTGTTATACCTATTTTAATCTTTTTAGGATTTTTAGCAAGCAAAGGCACACAATCCATATCTACGGTATTGATAGATACATTTATAAGTGCCGTTTTGGTTTTAGGGCTACTTTTTATTGTCGGAAAAAGAGTTATGACTTGGCTTTTACATTTTTCTGCTAGAAGTGAAGTAGATGAGCTTTTTATGAGTTCTGTCCTTTTTATTGTAGTAAGTGCAGGACTTTTGGCTTCATTTATGGGTTTTACCTACTCCCTTGGAGCTTTTGTAGCAGGAATGATTATAGCGGAGACAAAGTACCACCATAAAGTCGAATCGGATATAGCCCCGTTTAAAGATATTTTGCTTGGAACATTTTTTATCGTCGTAGGTATGAAGATAGATATTGTCTTTTTCATAAAACATATCGATATAATCATTACGACTTTTATTCTTATCTTTATTTCAAAAACAGCTATAACATATGTGATAATGCGTATCACTTCGTCACATACCCGTTCACTTAAGACGGCTCTTGCGCTCTCGCAAGTAGGAGAATTTTCATTTGTTATTTTTGCCGTAGCAAGTGTAGGAGGGCTTTTAGAAAAAGAGCTTGAGTCTCTTTTTGTTTTGGTAGTTATCTTTTCTATGGTGATTACACCGTTTTTTATCTCTAAAATAAATAAGTTTGTAAGTTATATTAGTAATTATCAATACTTAGGATTGGATACTTCTGCTTTTGTTTCACGCAAAGATCATGTCATAATATGTGGGTATAGTGTCACGGGAAAATTTGTTGCAAAAAATCTTGATCTCATTAATGCGCATTATGTTATCATAGACAATAACCCAAAACAAGTTCAAGAAGCATTAAAAGAGGGTAAAGAGGCGTATCTTGGTGATATGTCAAAGCTATCTTTATTAGACGCTCTGCATGCCAAGAACTCTGTTGCGGTAATTGTAACGCTTGATAACATCGAGAAAAAAAGAGCTATCTGCGAAGCTGTACTAAAACATACAAAAGATGTAAACCTTGTCGTCAAAGTAGCGACACTTGAGGATAAAGAGAATCTGCAAGATTTACCGATAACATCGATTGTAGATGATAAAGTGGAAATAGGGCGTATATTGGTTGAGCGAATGATGACATGCCAAATCGGAGGAAAAAAGCAATGAAGAGTATCTTTATAACGGATCTGGATCATACGTTTTTACGAACCGATCTCTCTATAAGCGGATTTACCAGAGAGATTTGGAATGAGACGGCAAATAATTCTATCGTGAGTGTTGCAACGGCTAGAACATACAAAAAAACACTCCAGTTTATAGAGAATGTTCAAATAAATGCTCCGATGATACTGCTTGACGGGGCTTTAATAGCAACTATGGATAAGAAGATAATAGACACAAAGTTTATAAACAAAGCGGTATCGGATGCTATTATAGACGAGGGTGCGAAGCTGGGTATCTACCCTTTTATCCTCTCTTTGGCAGATGGCACTCTGCGCGAAATTTTCTCTTACTCTACCGTTTTAAATGCACATCAAAAAGAGGTGCTTAAAAATTATAAAAATGACGATCACCACAATCAGCAGAGCAATCTTCGTGCGATGGATGATAATTTTAAAATCGTCTATTTTGGAGATGAGGTTTTGTTGCGAGAACTTGCACTTCAAATAGAGAAGATTTTTGGAGATAGTTTGAAATATATCTTAGCACCCGAAGCTTATGTCGGCTGCTATTTTTTGACAATTTTGCATAAAGACGCAGATAAATCTCACGGCATAAAGAGTGTGAGCGAATATATCGGTTTTGACCTCTCTAAACTCACTGTTTTTGGAGATAATTTTAACGATGTCGGTATGTTTGAGTTAGCGGGAACTTCCGTTGCGGTTGCAAATGCGCAAGAGGGTGTAAAAAAACTGGCAAATATCGTTCTGCCTCATACAAACGATGAAGATGCAGTTGCACACTATCTAAAAAGTCTAAAAAGTGCAAAGTAAATCCACGCTTGTCCCTATGGCAATCATAGGAGTTCTATTTTTCATTTTTGGGTTTGTTACATGGCTCAACGGCTCACTCATCCCCTTTTTAAAAGTCATTTGCGACCTTAACGAGTTTCAAGCTCTCTTTGTCACTTTTGCTTTTTACATCGCCTATACAGTTATGGCTCTTCCGATGGCTTATCTGCTTGAGAAAACAGGCTATAAAAACGGTATGGCTTTGGGCTTGGCAGTCATGGTTGTCGGTAGTCTTCTTTTTATACCGGCTGCTATGAATGCAAGTTTTATACTTTTTTTAACTGCACTCTTTACGCTGGGAACAGGGCTTACGATACTGCAAACTGCTTCAAATCCATACATAGTCTGCATCGGGGATATCAAGAGTGCGGCTATGCGTATAAGTATAATGGGGCTTATAAATAAAAGTGCCGGAGTTATCGTTCCTCTTCTTTTTAGCGCGTTTATACTCTCAGGCATCGGTTCAATGGAGGATTTATCAAGCGAAGCAAAAGAGGCTCTGGCTTCAAAACTTATAACCCCGTATATCATAATGGCGGTAGTTTTGAGTGGCTTGATAGCACTTGTGAAATTCTCTTCGCTTCCGGAACTTGAGTTTCCAAAAGAGACGCAAGAAGAAGAGAAGAATATATTTGAGTTTCCACGAGTAGTTTTGGGGGCGATTGCACTCTTCTTTTATGTCGGCATTGAGGTAATCGCGGGAGATACTATCGGGCTTTACGGGCAACATTTAAGCGTAGAAAACTATACTGCCCTAACCTCTTTTACTATGATTTTTATGGTTTTAGGCTATCTTGTCGGTGTTCTTTTCATACCCAAATATCTCTCACAAGAAAAAGCGCTTCTGCTCTCTAGTGTCTTTGGAGTGATGTTTTTGCTCGGTGTTGCATCTTCATCAACGCAAGGCAGTACAATCAGCGAGATTTTATGGGGTTGGAGCGGAGTGAGAACTCTGCCTGACACTATAACATTTGTCGCACTTTTGGGTTTTGCAAATGCCCTTGTCTGGCCTACCATTTGGCCTTTGGCGTTAGAGGGGTTGGGAAGACATACGGCTAAGGGAAGCGCACTGTTAATCATGGCGATAGCAGGAGGTGCGATACTTCCGCTACTCTTCGGCAAAATAGCTCAAGTGAGCGGTGATATGCAATCAACCTACCTAATCGGCATAGTTTGCTACACTTTTATACTTTTTTACGCACTCAAAGGACATAAAATCTCATCTTGGGGAAGTGAATGGTTGTTCATAAAACATTAGTAAACGGTTTTGCATATATAGAGATAAAAAATTCTGTTGCAGAAGCAAAAGTCGCTTTGCAGGGAGCACATCTGTTTCACTATGCAAGAATGGGTGAAGAGCCTCTTCTTTGGCTTAGTGAAGTAAGTGATTTCGAATACGGCAAGGCAATCCGCGGCGGTGTTCCAGTGTGTTGGCCGTGGTTTGGGTTTAATGAAGATAAAAGTCTGCCTCAACACGGTTTTGCAAGAATTTCTATGTGGGAGTTTGTGTTTGGCGATGAGGTAGACGAAAGAACAACAACTCTTACTTTTAGATTCTCTAACAATGAAGAGACGCTTAAAATGTGGTACTATAAGTTTCTTTTGGAGCTAAAAATTACCATTTCAGATAGATTGACGATGGAGTTAAAAACTACAAACTTAGATGACAAATCTTTTGAAATTTCACAAGCGCTTCATACTTATTTTGCTATCTCGGATATCTCACAGGTATCTATTAAAGGGTTAGATAAAAAGCCCTATTTGGATGCGCTGACATGGAAAAACGAAGTGCAAAACGGCGATATAGCCTTCAATCAAGAGGTTGATAGAGTTTACCAAGAAGTTGATAGCGAGATAGTTTTAGGGGATAAAAACAGAGAGATTCACATCAAAAACGATGGCTCATTGTCCGTTGTCGTATGGAATCCGTGGATAGAGAAGTGTAAAAGAATGAGTGCGATGAGAGATGATGCTTACCAAAATATGCTCTGTATAGAGTCGGCAAATGCATTTGATGATGCAAGAGTCATAAAACCCAACGAGTCGCATGTTCTAAAGGCTACTATTTTCTAAAATCCTTTCTCGCAGCATAGCCAAAATCATTTATATATAATAATTCATTATAATTTAAGAAAAATATGATTAAAGTGTAGCACTAAAGTTAATATAAATGACAAGGAGATTGTTATGAAAGTTTTAACACGAAGAGTTTTTTTTAAATATATGGCTATGTTGGGTTTAGTGACATGGAGTACGACTCCGCTGTATGCAAAAGTACCAAAAGACACATTTAAGTATCAAGAGACTCCAAATGATGGAAAGAGATGTTTAAATTGTGTCTACTTTCTTCCGCAGACCAACGAATGTAAGATGGTTGAAGGTTCAATTAGCCCTGATGGCTGGTGTAGGATATTTCAAGAGAAAAAATAAGTAACTAACCATATTACTTTTTTTCATAACCTAGATTCTAAATTATGTCCAAGTTTGCACAAAAAATATTTTAATTTGGAATCTAATCTTTTAGTTATGAAAGAAGCTTATTTATTACCTTGTATACACAATGCATTTTTAGGTTATTTTCCTTCTGTACGGACAAGCCCTTTTTGCGCTTCATAAGCCAAACGCATTACGCCAACTGCATAGTTTGAGGAGTTGTTGTAGCGCAAGACTTTTTTTGTGTACTCTCTTAAGTAATTAAGCTCCTCTTTATCGCATGTAAAGCATTTGCTCTCTTTATCGGTACCTTTGTTTTTGGCATGAACAAATGAAGCATCTTCATTTTCAAACTCATAGTCATACCATTTTGACTCGATATCTACGATGTCGGGTATTTTATTCCAGTCAAGAAGCTCTGTAAATTCGGCTTTTTTGTTGAGAAATTTACTAGCAGACAAGATTGCATCTTCCATCTTTGTCAAATCTGCAATTTCTGTTTTATATCCTTCGCTATATATAAAACTATCGGGCATAAACTGCGGTATTCCTACGGCTCCGGCGTATGAGCTTGGCAGATTGCACTCATCAGGTTCTACACCTCTTTTATAACAATGTGTGATGATAGATACCATATTGGTTTTGCCCATATTTAAGAGCCACTTTTCTCTTTGCGTGTTTGGTTTTGTTCGCACGACTAAAGTGTTAAAAACAATAAACGCATCATGTTTTGGCACGATTTTTCCCAGCCTTGTCTCTTTTAGCAAAATAGCAGCTACTATCTCACGGTTTACGCCATATTTTTCCTCGGCATAATCATAAACTTCACTATATTTTTTTAGATGTTCAACCATCTCGGGTATATATTTAACCAGTACATTGTTCGCTTTTTTCTCATTTTTTTTATGAACTTGTATATATTTTGGCTGCAGGTACTCATAACTTATTTCGTCAAATTTTTGTGTTTTAAAAAAAGATAATAAAAATTTATTTGCATACTCATACGACACACCGTTTTCTACTACTTTGTTACAAACTTCCGTATAATTTTGGTTTTGAAATTCACAGCTATTATGTTTTGCAAAAAGCAGAGTGCTTAACAAAAGCACAAAAAATATTTTAATCATTATCAATTCACCCCGCTATTTTTATATTTTTAGTATAGCATTTTAAAATCAAATGCATATTAATTGATAGATATGTTTGTTATAATTTCAAAAAATTAAACAAAGGAGTCTATATGGAAGTAGATAAAGCCTGCGACAACAAAATATGCCTAAAAAGCAAAGAGTGCGCTCGTTTCCAATCATATTTAGACGGCAATAAAGATTATAAAACATTTAAAGGCACAGAGACAAAAGGGTGCGGTCAGTTTATACAAAAATAGCGTTTGCTTCGGCAAGCCTCTGCGGCGTGCCTATGTCATGCCATCTTCCATTATATAAAGAACCTCCGACTTTGCCCTTTTGTGCCGCTTCTCTTAGCAGAGGTGCAAGTGGAGTTTTTTTGCACTCTAAGTTATCAAAAAATTTTATGCTGTAGTATCCTATGCCTGAGAAGGTAAACTTTTGTTCTGCATCGTTTATAACTCTGCCGTTATGCAGAGCAAAATCTCCATGCGGGTTGTGTTGTGGATTTGGAACTAAAATCAGATGCGCCAAATCATCTTTCAAATCAAAGTTATTTTCAAACTCATAGTCGCACCAAATATCGCCGTTTACTACTAAAAAATTCTCATCTCCAAGTATCCCAAGCGCTTTTATGATTCCGCCTGCACTCTCTAAGGCTCCGCTTTTTTGCTCATCCGAGTAGATTAAGTTTACTCCCCACTCTCTGCCGTTGCCCAATTTTTTTTGTATCATATCTCCAAGATGATCGATATTGATAACAATTTCTCTAAAACCAAGAGAAGCAAGCTTTTCTATATGCCAAACAATAAGTGGTTTTTTATGCACCTCAAGCAGGGGTTTGGGTATTTTGTCAGTCAGCGGACGCATTCTCTCGCCTCGTCCGGCCGCCAAAATCATTGCTTTCATTTTATACTGCTCAATAAATTTGCCAACTCTTTGGTTTGGCTGTATCTGCTTGCCGTATCTATAACATACTTGAGTGTCAGCGGGATATCTTTTAGATAGCCGTTTTTGCCGTCACGAAGAGATAGGCGGGAAAATATGCCTAGCACTTTTATATGTCTTTGCAATCCCATAAAATCAAACCATTTGATAAATGTTTCATTATCTACTTTAATCCCTTTTTTATCGCGAAACTCCAATGCAAGAGTTTTAATCTCTTTTCTATCGTAAGCGACATAACAATCTTTGAGTAAAGAGACCAAGTCGTAGGTTATGGCACCGCTCATCGCGTCTTGATAATCAATGATGCCGATTTTTTTATCATTTTTTAGCATGATATTTCTTGAGTGAAAATCGCGATGCACAAAAACATCTTGAGGCTGCTCTAAAACTACGGCAGAAATAGTCTCAAGCGTAGTTGCGATAAGCTCTTTTTGCGATTCGTTTAGCTTTGCGCGAAGAAGTTTCTCTATATACCAATCCTGCATCAATTGCATCTCTGCATGTAAAAACTCTTTATCGTATAGAGGCAAATCTTTCGTATCCGCTTTTTGCATTTTTAAAATAGAATTGATGGCTTTCGTGTAAAACGCTTTGAAGTTATTTTCACTTAAGAGATCCAAATAGTGGGTAGTTCCGAAATCTTCTAAAATTATGTACCCGTTTTCTATGTTTTGTTCAAAAATCTTAGGGACGCTTACATCCGCATTTTTTAGTCTTATCGTTACATCTAAAAATGATTTTAAAGAGTTTAACTCCAAAGAAGAGTCCATCAAAAGGGCTGTTTTGTCCCCGTCTCTGAGTCTGTAATATTTTCTAAAACTTGCATCTGCTAATGCAGTCTCAATCGTATAATTTTTGTAAGAAGTTGTTTGTAGCCACTCTTTTATTTTACTCATATATAGCACCTAAAATAGAATCTTTTGACGCTCCCGTAACGGAGGATAGTTTAACACATCTTTTGTGCACTCTCTCATAAGCAAGCCATGCAAAAGCCATAGCCTCCATAAATTCACTGCTAACTCCACACTCATCGCTTGAAACAACCTCTATTCCGCTTAGTTCATCTTTGAGTCGCTCCATAAGGTAAGAGTTCTTAACGCCGCCGCCACATACAATCAACAAATCGGTTGAGGTTTTTTTGACCTCATTTGCGATGCTCTTTACGCTTAACTCTAAAAGAGTTGCTTGAACATCTCTGTTTTTTATATGAGAATTTCCTCCTCTTTTTAGTGAGAAAAGTTCAAGCTGTTTTTTAAGCCAATTTCCGTTAAAAAGCTCACGACCAGTACTTTTTGGAGCTTCTTTTGAAAAGTAAGGCTCTTTTAGCATAAGTTTAAGCAACTCGGCATTTACGGTTCCCGATTTAGCCCATTTTCCGTCTTCGTCATAAGCAGTATTGTTATTTTGAGAAGCCCAGTAGTCTATAAGAACATTGCCGCAGCCTGTGTCGTAGCCTATAAGTTCATCGCCTAGAATAGTTAGATTTGCCATTCCGCCGATATTTAGCACCGCGATATTGCCTTCAAGTTTTGAAAATAGGTAGTTATGAAAAGCAGGTGCAAAAGGAGCACCTTGACCCCCGAGCGCTATATCTTTTTGTCTAAAATCACTGACAACTCTAACACCTGTTTGAGCCGTTACAACACTAGGATTGCCTAACTGCATAGAAAAAGGGTACTTACTGTTTGGCTCGTGCCAAAGTGTTTGACCGTGTAGGCCGATAGCTCTTATTTTATTTTTATCTATCTTTTTCTCATATATAAAACTCTCTATCGCATCAGCGTACATTTTGCCCAAACGGGTATCAAGTTCACCTATGGTCTTTAGAGTTATCGGAGCATTTATAGCACTTAGGATGTCAACCTTTAACTCTTTATCAAAAGGATATACGGCAGAGTAAAGCAGCTCAAAACTATGCGGTTTGATTTCGCAAAAAGCTATATCGATACCGTCAAGGCTTGTTCCCGACATTACACCGATGTAAAATTCATCCATTCTTTGCTCCGCTTTGAGTAATTAAAAACGCTACGGCAGTTCCGATAACTATCTGCCATGAAAAACCTAAATTAATTCCGAAAGTATATGGTTGAAGTGCTAAAACTGTTATAAATCCGCCAATAAGTGCTAAAAGAACGGTAGTTTGGTTTCCACGAGTCGTAAATATTGCCGAAAAATATACACCCAAAAGCCCTGTATAGGCAAATGCCATAACTCCGAGTGCGAAACTAATGAGTGAAAGGTTGCTGTATCGTTGCCAAAAGTAACTTCCTATCGCCATCAAAGAGAGAGCAAGTGCGAAAAAAAGTACCGCAAATCTTGATGCTTTTATAAAATGTTTTTCAGCTACTTTGCCCCTTTTCATCTTCCACGGTCTGTATAAATCTTCAACCGCAACCGATGCCATAGCACCTAAAACAGAGGTTGTGCTTGAGAGTGCCGTTGCAACCGCTCCAACCGTAACCAAGCCTCTTAAGCCCTCCGGCATCTCATTTAAAATGTAGTACATAAAGATGGTTATTTTTTCGCCCTGAAAATTTTGCACGACACTGCTTTGAAGGTAAAAAACATATAAAAGTGCACCGATTGTTAAAAAAATCATAACGATAGGAACCGTTAGAAGCGTCGAGATAAAGAGCGACTTTGTCGCTTCTCTTTTGTTTTTACAGCAAAGAACTCTTTGAGTCAGGTCTTGGTCAAGCCCGTAAGCCGCGATATTTAGCAAAAGCCATCCGCCAAAAAGCCCTATAAGACTAAACTCTCCGCTAAATGAGGTGTCTATAAACACCAGCTTATCATGCTCTTGGAGTGTTTTTATAATCTCTACATCTTCAAGCGAGTAGTAGAGAAAAATAAGTACTGCTAACGCCGCAGTAATGTAGGTAATAGCTTGAATAATATCGCTTAAGATGATGGAGCGGATACCGCCGAAATATGAGTAGGCGACAGAACCTGCCATTAAAACGAAAATAGATATAGCTACATGCGCAAATATTATGTCGTTAAAAAGAATCATAGAGATTGCAAGCGCGCCGATGTAGAGTCTTGCGCCGCTTGCTAAGACTCTTCCTAGTAAAAACATAACTCCTGCTTGTTTTTTTGCGCTTTCCCCGTATCTTAGTTCTAAAAGCTCATAAACCGTAACCGCTTTCATCTCGTAAAATTTCGGAACAAGCACAAAAGCTACAAAAAAAGCCCCGAGCACTCCTGAGAAGTAAAAGCCTATAAATGTAAAGTTATGAGTATATGAGTACTCCGGAGCGCCTAAAAATGTAGCGGCGGATTGAGAAGTGGCAATTACGGAAACGGCAACGGCAAATGTCGACATATGGTGTTTGGTAATGAAGAAATCGCGTGACGACTCTATTTTCGTGCGGCTAAGTATCACCGAAGTAACGGTTAAAACTAAAAAATAGAGACCAAACACAAGCCAGTCAAGGGTAGAAAAAGCACTCTGCATTAGAAACTTTTATGCAAGAGTTCTACTCTTTTGTTTGACTCCAAGATTCGTCTGTAGCTTATTTCGCCGCTTTTAACCTCGGCAAAAATAAGCTCTACAAGCTCATCAATGTCTTGAGTTGCAAGCTGATTGCCAAAAAGCAGCATATCAACCCCGCTGTTTATGGATAATGAAACAATCTCTTTTAGCGAGTAGTGCTTCAAAATCGCCCCCATCTGTAAATCATCGCTTACAATAACACCGTTAAAATGGAGTTTGTCCCGAAGTAGTTTTGTGTTTACATTGTGTGAGAGCGTAGAGGGGTACTTTTCATCTAACTGCGAGTTAAAAACATGGGCGGTCATTATCATAGAAATCATGCCTGAGTTGATTAGTTCTTTGTATGGTTCAAGTTCTACCTCGCTCCAAGTTTTACTGATATCCACAAAACCTTCATGCGAATCACCAAGCGATGAACCGTGTCCGGGAAAATGCTTTGCCACGCTTAAAATATGTTCATTTTTAAGGGAGTTTATAAATATCTTTGCGTATTTTGCAACCTCTTTGGAGTCGGTTCCGTAAGAGCGATTTAGTCCGACGATAACTCTATTTTGTGGGTTTATCGCCAAATCAACGACGGGTGCAAAATCACAATTTATTCCGCTGTTTTTGAGTGTTTTTGCTAGAGAGTTGTATACATGCTTTGTCATATACTCATCCATCTCAGAGACAACTTTAGCTGAGGGCGTTGCGTCAAATCCGTATGCAGGTTTAAGTCTTGCGACTCTTCCGCCCTCTTGATCAACAGAGACGATAAGCGGTTTTTTTGCAAAAGATTTTAGCGATGAAGTAAGAGTGCTTAATTGTTGCGGCGAGCTGATATTTTTTGTTTTGGTTCTGTCATGAAAGTGACGGTCAAAAAGAATTACACCGCCAAGTTCATATTTTTGTATCTGGGAAACTATTTTGCTATTCTCATCTACACTATCACCGTCAAATCCGACGATAAGCATTCTGCCAATCATCTTTTTTAGCTCGTTATCTTCAGGTATATCGGCTGATGCGCCTAGATTTTGCCAAAAAAACAGAAGTGCTAAAAAAAGTGCAATCGGTTTCACAGATAGCGCTTAATTTTAGTTGCCTCTGGAGCCGGGTTTTATAGCCTCGCTTCCGTCTTTGCACATTGGACACGCTTCGGGTGCATACATTTCAAATGTAAAATCCTCTAACGCAAAAAATGGAATGTCTTGCGGGAGCTTACAGTTTGGTTTTGTAGTTACCATGCTGTTTTCGCGTTTACAAAAACCGCGATTTGCCAAAGCAGCAACACCGACAATCTTTCCGCCGAGACTCTTTACAACTTCTGCAGCTTCCATAGCGGAGCCGCCGGTTGTAATGATATCTTCGCACATTAGAACTCTCTCGCCCTCTTTTACTTCAAAACCGCGGCGGATACTCATCTCCCCGTTTACTCTCTCGGCAAATATAGAGCGGCAATCAAGTGCGGTAGCAAGTGCAAAACCGGCGATTAGCCCGCCAAGAGCCGGAGCGCAAACCGTATCTATCTCTAAACCGCTCTCTTTGATTTGAAGAGCTAGCGCATCGGCAAGAAGCTTTGCCGTTTTTGGATCTTCTAAAACTTTTGCAGATTGTAAATAATATTGTGAATGGTTGCCGCTGCTTAGTTTAAAATGCCCCTCTAAAAGAGCATTTGAGTCCATATATATTTTCTTAACATCCATAGAGAGTTCCTTGTATTATACTTTTAGTATTTCCGATTCTTTTGTTTTTAATATACTTTCAACTTCGGCAATAAATTTATCGGTTATTTTTTGTATATTATCTTGAGCAGATTTTGACTCATCGGCAGTTATTGCTTTATCTTTTTCAAGTTTTTTGATTTTATCGTTTGAGTGTTTTCTATCATTTCTTATCGCAACTTTTGCGGTCTCACCCATGCCCTTCATCTGTTTTACCGACTCTTGTCTCTGCTCAACAGTCATTGCAGGGAAAAATAGTTTGATTTGAATGCCGTCGTTATTTGGATTTGCTCCGACATTTGCTTTTGATATAGCGCTCTCAATTTGCTGAAGAAGATTTTTTTCCCACGGATTTATAACGATAGTAGTTGCATCTGCTACTAAGATAGAGCCGACTTGATCAAGTGCAGTCATTGTTCCATAGTAGTCAACTTTTACATTATCCAAAACAGAGGTAGTAATTTTACCTGTTCTAAGTGTTTTAAAATCTCTAAGCATATGGTTTAGGCTTGATTTCATTTCTGCTTCACACTCTTTGAATATTTCGTTTAGCATTTTTGTTCCCTTGTATATGAAAAATATTGGTGCAATTGTAGCAAGAAATATTTAAAAAAGAGAATTTAAGAAGTTATAGCTGCAAAAAAATTGCAACTATTTTGAAGGTGTAGTTTCGTTGTTTGCCGGTGTAGTCGCAGATGTAGACGGAGCTACGATATTCTTTGTTTCAACTATATTATCAACAACCGATTTTGTTGAAGTTGAACCATACATATAACCTAATGTGATTGTGTTTACGACAAATAAAAAACCTATAATAAAAGTTGTTTTTGCCAAAAAGCTGTTTGGACCTTTTGCCCCGAAAACAGATTCGTTTGAACCGCTGTATGCGCCAAGACCGATGCTTGAGCTTTTTTGCAGAAGTACCGCAATTACCAACATTACTACTAAAATTATTTGAACAATAAGTAGAAAACTAGTTGTCATTTATATATCCTTGAGGGTTTCGCCCTATTTTAAAAAGTGGCGAATTATACCCAAAAAAACTTATTGTTGCAAAATAAGCTATAATTTCAAAAAAATATCGGAAACAGTAATGAATTTAAAAAATAGAATTTTAGTGACTGCAGTTGCGGTTTTTGTATCTTTAATAATATTTATTACTCCATTAAGCGCAAAGGAGATTGCTCAAAAGCCGACTATCGCAGCCAGTACATTCTCTTTGTATGATATCTCAAAAAATATTGCAGGCGAGAGTGCGGAAGTTTTTATGATTCTTCCTTTTGGAGTAGATGTTCATAGTTATGAGCCATCACCCAAAGAGATGATAAAAATATCAAAAAGCGATTTGGTTCTCTACAGCGGGGCAGGCTTAGAACCGTGGATAGGCGGATTTAAATTTAAAAATAGAGCCATCGACATAAGCAAATATGTTGAGCTTAAAAAGCCAAACGGTGAACATGAACACCACGGAGATGTTCACCATAAACATAATAGCGTTGATCCGCACTATTGGCAGGATTTGCAAAATATGATAAAAGCCACAGAGCGTATCACAGAGGAACTTGCTCAACTGTTTCCGCAAAATAAAAGTTTATATATAAAAAATAGAGATAATTATATAAATATGTTAAAAAATCTCGATGCAGATTATAAAAAGAAGCTCTCTGCTTGTAAGCTCGATACGATTATAGTAAATCACGACGCTTTTTCATATCTTGCCAACAGATACGGTTTTCATGTCGAAGCCCTTAGTGGATTATCGCCTGAAGCCGAACCTAGTCCAAAAAATATGATAAAACTTATAACACATGTAAAAGAGCATAAAGTAGCTACTATATTTTTTGAGAGTTTTGCAAGCGATAAAGCGATAAAGAGTATAGCAAAAGAGGCAAACGTAAAGGTTGATATTCTTCAACCTCTCGGCAACATCACGGCGGATGAGGCAAAGTCGGGATTAAGCTACGAAGATATTATGAGAAAAAATTTGCAAAAGATATCACAAGCACTTGAGTGTAAATGAAATTTAATCTTCCGATATTCGATATCAAAAACTTAACTTTTATCGTTAAAGGTCAGAGAATTTTATCAAATATCTCTTTGGAGATTTTTCGTTCGGAGTATATTGCTATAATCGGTCCAAACGGAGGCGGTAAAACGACGCTTATCCGTATGCTCTTGGGACTTGAAAAACCGACAACCGGAGAAGTGAAAATATACGGAAAAAAGCTCTCAAATTTTAAAGAGTGGCATAAAATCGGCTATGTTCCGCAACGCGCTTCGCATGTAGACAGCTCTTTTCCGGCAACTGTTTTGGATATAGTAAAAATGGGCAGAACTTCACAGAGAGGATTTTTCAGCTCTTTTAGCGAAACCGATAAAAAGCTTGTTTACGATGCAATGGCAAAGATGGATATACTTGATTTAAAAGACAAGATGATAGGTACTCTCTCCGGTGGGCAGAGACAAAGAGCTATGATTGCCCGTGCCCTTGCTTCAAAACCTGAAATATTGATACTGGATGAGCCAAATACCGGAGTAGATGCGGCTTCGCAAAAAAATTTCTATGCGCTTCTTAGAAAATTAAATAAAGAAGATAAGATAACTATAGTTTTTATTACGCACGATATAGGCGTAATTGCAGATGATATAGCAAGGCTTTTTACCATAAACGAAAAAGCTATTATATGCAATAACCCCAAACAACTTTTAAGCTGTCAAGAGATGAGCGAACTTTATGGCATAGATGCCCATCTGCTTCACAATCATAAGCACGAGCATTAATATGTTAGAAATGTTTGAATACGATTTTATGCAAAGAGCTTTTGTAGCGGGTATTATTATTGCCGTTCTTGCCTCCGTGAGCGGAACTTTTGTAGTTTTAAAACGCTACTCGATGATTAGCGAAACACTTGCCCATTCAGCACTTGTCGGTGTTGCCGTCGGTCTTGTGGGTGGCTTTAATCCTTTATGGATGGCTGTTTTGTTTGCCATTATATCCGCTTGGCTTATAGAGTATCTAAGAAGTGCATTTTCGCTCTACAGCGATGCCGTACTTGCTATTTTGCTCTCGGGTTCATTAGCAGCTGCCGTTATTATCGTCTCCATCGGCGGTGCCTTTAACAACTCTCTTTTTTCCTATCTTTTTGGCTCTATTTTATCCGTAAGCAGCGAGGATGTCGTAACTATTGCTATTTTTGGAACCCTCTCTTTGGGCGCACTGCTATTTTTCTCAAAAGAGTTATATTTTATCGCCTATGATGAAGAGGTGGCACAAACAAGCGGAATTAAAGTAAATTTTTTAAATTTTCTGCTTGTTAGCGTAGTAGCCGTTATCATTGCACTTTCCATCAGAGTAGTGGGAAGTTTGCTCATAGGTGCGCTTATGATAATCCCGAGCGTCTCAGCGTTACAGTTTAGAGTCGGTTTTTTAAAAACTGTAATTATTTCTCTGATTTTTGGACTCTTTAGCGTCGTATCAGGTATGACGCTCTCTTTTTATTTCTCGCTCCCTTCAGGCGCTACGATAGTTTTGTGCGTACTTGTAATCTTTATAATATCTCTAATCATAAATAGAAAATGAAAATAAGCTCCGAGTTTTCAAAATATGCACCGCATTATAATAGTTACAATATTATACAAAACAGGGTGGTAGAAAAACTTCTTAGCCATATTAATGAAAAACCGAAACGAATTTTGGATTTGGGATGCGGAAGCGGAAGCATTTGCAGAGCGATTAATTGGGAGTATGAACACTTTAGCGGTGTTGATTTTGCCAAGGGTATGTTAGATTTGCATCCAAAATCATCAAAGATTGAGCTTATATACGGGGACTTTAACGATGATAAGTTATTTGAAAAGCTGCTTACATATAGATACGATTTTATTTTTTCCGCATCGGCTTTGCAGTGGGCGGATGATTTAGATAGGGTATTTGGCAAAATTAAGCAGTTTAATGCGCCTCTTGCTTTGGCAATTTTTACTGCAAATACTTTTAAAACCATAAATAAAACGGCGTCGATAGAGTCGATTTTAAAAAGTGCCGATGAGGTAAATGAACTTCAAAAAAAATATTTCGACGCAGAGTTTGAAGTAGTAAACTATAAACTTGAGTTTGAATCGACAAGAGAGATGTTTAAGTATATAAAGAGAAGCGGCGTTAGCGGGGCAAGAAAAATATTAAGTTACAAAGAGAGCAAAAAGCTGCTAAATGAGTACCCTTTGAACTATCTGGAGTTTGAGGTAGTCTTTATCTATTGATGTTAAGCAGTAAAATGAGCAATACCCAAAGGGCACGCGAGCCCATTTTACCGGCAGGGACAAATTTGTCCCTTGCAACCCCCTAAAGCTTCCGGCATAAATGCCTAAGAGTATTAAGGTCTCAGTTATCTAAAGTATATAAATAGTGTCTCCGATACTTATCTCTCCGCCTTGTATAGCTTTTGCAAAAATTCCTCTATCATCTTTTAAAAGTTTCGGTATCCGTTTATCTATTACGGATAGATGATTGCAAATCGTGCAGTTTTGGCTTATCTCCAGTATTGTATCTCCGATTTTAAGCTGCGTTCCTATAGCTAAAGAGTAAGGGTTGTAATCCATTAAAAGATTTTCGCCTAAATATCCGCTCGGCATATCTATATCATAGTTTTTGATTAAATCATAACTATCCGTTGATGTCAATAATATAGAACGAGCGTTATCTCTATTATAAAACTTATCACCGATTACACCTAACTCATCAAGCAAGATAACTGGTTTCTCGACCCTTTGCGAACTTTGGGCAGTAGAGATAAAAAGTTTTAAAATTTGTCCGACTTTTTTGTTTGGCATAAAAAAAGACCTTGTTTTGTATTAGTATGAAATTCTAGCATATTTTTTTAGTAGACTTTGTGAGAAATTTATTACCAAAAAAGAAGAGAAGTGTGAATAATTATAAAAATGTGAGAAAATTATTACATTTTTACTAAAATTCCTTGACAATTTAATTTATTTTCATATATAATCTTCCCGTCTTGCATTTTATATCTTGCATAAAATGTAATTGTGCATATCATAAAATCTACAAGATTAAAGAGAAGGAGGTAGATGATTAATGAGTAAAATTTCTGAAAATAATTTAGAAACTACTACAAATAAAGCAGAACAATCAAGCAGAAGAGAATTCTTCAAAAGAACTGCTGCTTATTCTGTGAGCGCGATTGCGGCGGCTAATATTTTAGCACCTGCAAAGTTGTTAGCTGATGATGAAAACATAATTCACCATACGGAGTGGGGGACAACATTAGGTGATGAGCTTAATAAATATCCGTACGGTATACCATCGGCATATGAGCATAATGTCGTAAGAAGAACTTCGGCTCTTCTTTCATCTGCGGGGGATATGCATGCTGCGGTTTCAATGACGCCTCTGCATGAACTTGAAGGTATTATTACGCCAAACGGACTGCATTTTACAAGAACGCATAACGGTGTAGCTCATATAGATCCGAATAAGTTTAGACTTATGATTCACGGTCTTGTTGAAAAACCGATTGTTTTAACTCTTGAGCAGTTGAAAAAATATCCGGCTGAGAGTAGACTTCTTTTCTTAGAGTGTCCTGCAAACGGTGCTGCTGAATGGAAAGGTCCACAATTCAACTCTTTACAATTCGTAAAAGGTATGATGAGTAATGCTGAGTGGACTGGTGTTCGCCTAAAAACTATCCTTGATGAAATCGGTCTTAAGCCGACTGCAAAATGGATGTTAGCAGAGGGTTCAGACGGTTCAGAGATGAGCAGAACGATTCCTATTGAGAAAGTTTTAGACGATGCTATGATTGTTTGGGCACAAAACGGTGAAGCACTTAGACCGGAACAAGGATATCCTGTTCGTTTAATGTTACCGGGCTGGGAAGCTAACTTATGTGTTAAATACTTAAAGCGTTTAGAGTTTGGAACAGAACCTTGGTACTGTAAAGAAGAGACTTCTAAATATACGGCGTTAATGCCGAGCGGTAAAGCAATCCAACACTTCTATCCATTAGAAGTAAACTCAATTATTACAAATCCATGTCCTGAAAAACCATGGTCAGACCTTAAAAAAGGTGATTTAGTTGAGGTTGAAGGTATTGCTTGGAGCGGACACGGAACTATAACTGCCGTAGATATATCGTTTGACGGCGGAGATAACTATGTTAAAGCAAGTCTTAAAGGGCTAGTTCTTCCTAAATCATGGACAAGATTCTCTTATATGTACAAATATGAAGGTAAGCCGTTGCTTATGCAATCTCGTGCAGTAGATGATGCCGGTTATGTTCAACCGTCAATTACTCAAGAAAAAGCAATTATGGGATTAGAGGGTGTTTATCACAGAAACTCAATTTGTACTTGGGAAGTTAGACAAGACGGTTCAGTTCATAATGTTCAAGTTCGAACAGACAACTGTCCAAAGTAGGGAGAGATGATGATTAGATTAAATAATAAATTAATTGCTTTAGGGGCTTCTGTAATTGCAAGTACACTTTTAACTACAAGTGCTTTTGCTGCTACTGAGAGTAAAACTGAAGCTGCTCCTGCAGGTATTTATAAAGCTACTAAAGATGCTTTAGACGGTGGTGTAACTTATAAAAGAAGCAACGGCTCATATACTGCATATAAAGTAAATGAGCAGTCGACTAAAGGTGTTAACTTTGGTAGAGCACCGACTCCAAATGAGTTAAAAGCTTGGGATGTCGATATTATGCCGGATGGCACAGGTTTACCTGAAGGTTCCGGTACGGCAGAAGAGGGTTCTGAACTTTATGATAAAGATTGTGCAGTTTGCCATGGTGAGTTTGGTGCAGGCGGTAAAGGGTATCCGACTCTAACGGGTGGAACACTAGAGTCACTTAAAAACCAAAGAACTTGTCCGGGTAAAGATGCTCCAAACAGAACAATAGGTTCATATTGGCCACAGGCAAGTACACTTATTTGGTATATCCGCGACGCTATGCCGTATGCACATCCAAAAAGCTATACGCCAAATCAGTTATATGCTATGACAGCTTATCTCTTAGCAGAGAACGGTGTTAAAATAGACGGTAAAGATATTACAGAGCTTAACAAAGAGAATTTTAAAAAGATTGTTATGCCAAACCGTAATGGTTTCTATCCAAACATTGATGGACCAAAAGGTGTTGAAAATGTAAGAGCTTTCTATAAAGATCCTAAAAACTTCGGTGCCGTAACGGGTACTCGTTGTATGACTAACTGTGGAAAAGAGTCTGTAGCAAAAATTGCAAACGAGATTACGGCTGTTGTACCTCCATATACAACCGTGAGAGATCTTCCAAAAGAAGATGCATCAAAAGGTGCTGCTTCATCTCCTGCTGCTAAAGCGTATGAGAAGTCTTGTGCAGTTTGTCATAAAACAGACTCAATGGGCGCTCCGGCTGTCGGAGCTAAAGCTGCTTGGGCAAAAGCTATGGAAAAAGGTATGGATAAGGTAAATCATAATGCTATCAATGGAGTTGGCGGTATGCCTCCAAAGGGTGGAGCTATGAATTTGAGTGACGATGAAGTCAAAGATATTGTTAAATATATGGTAGAATCTAGCAAGTAAAGCTTGCTAGATCTACTTAAACACTACATAAAGGAAAAGAAATGCAAAGAAGAAAATTTTTAAGTTTAGGTGCAGCTGCAGCTGCTGTTGTATCAGTTTTACCATCTAGTTTAACTGCTACTGATTTTAGAACGACGGCTCCAAAAGCTTGGGAAGCTCCAACAAGTAAAGAAGCTATAGAGGCACTTTTCGGTTCATCTGCTGCTACTGAAGGTAAAATTGAAATTAAAGCTCCAAAGCTTGCTGAAAACGGTGGTGCAGTGCCAATCGGTATCAAATCATCTATACCTCTTACAACTATTGCTATTTTTCAAGATGCAAACCCTAGAAGTGCGGTTGCTGTTTTTGAAATGGGCGATAACGGTGTTATGGATATGATGACTAAAATCAAAATGAGAAAAACTGCAGAAGTTACGATTGTTGGAAAAGGTAAAGACGGCAAGTTATACTCGGCAGCACAAAAAGTAGAAGTTTCTATCGGTGGATGTGGAGGTTGATATAACCCCCATTTCTCATATAGTTGCAAAATAAAATAAAAATAAAAAAAGGATTACTATGAAAATAAAAGCAAAATTAACAGGTGACGAAACAGAAATCAAGTTATTACTTGAGAGTCCAATGGCTGGTAAAGAAGAAGCTGCAACAAAGAAAATTGAAGAGAGCTATATCACACACATTACTGCTAAAGTAGGTGCAGCGGTTGTATGGGAAGCATCAACGGGACCATTCTTATCAAAAGACCCTTACTTTATGTTTAAATTCAAAGGTGCTAAAGCCGGTGATAAAATTGTTGTTGAAACTGTTGACAACAAAGGTAAAACTGAAAAAGCTGAAGAAGCGATTAAGTAATTTTAGCTTATTTCCCTCTTTTGAGGGAAATTTATTAAGAGTAAATTTGATGTGTTGTGTAACACATCAACTCTATTCTTACAGAGAATAAATTTAAAAAAAAAGGTAATCTTATGTTAAAAAAGATAGCTAGTCCGTTAATACTCTCGGCAATCGCTTTACTGCCGATAATGACTGCATGTTCTTCGGATAATAAAAATAAAGCACAAGAGAGTGCTAAAGTTGAAAAAGCTGCTCCGGCAGTGGCTCCTGAATTTGATTATAAACTAGAGCCAAAACAAGTTAGCAGTAATGTTTGGTGTTTCTTTGGAGCGCTAGAAGTTCCTACAAAAGAGAACGGCGGAAATATGGTAAATACCTGCTATATTAAAACGAATGACAGCTATGTCTTATGGGATACGGGTGCATCTTATGTATACGCTAAACAGGCTTATGAGGCAATGAGTAAAATTGCTAAGTTACCTCCAAAAACTATTATATTAAGCCATGAGCATGATGATCACTGGCTAGGTAATAACTACTATAAAGAAGTTCATGGAGCAGAAATTATAGGACCTGAGTCTATAAACAAAAACTATAAAGTCGGCGACCAAACAAGAATGTTCAAAACTTTAACAGAGAATGCTATTAGAGGAACAAAAATTGTGCCGGTTGATAAATGGCATAAAGAGACAATTAAGTTTACTATTTCAGGCGTTAATTTTGAATATGTTCCGGTAGGCAACGGTCACTCTGAAGAGGATTACTTTTTATATATGCCGGATAACAAGGTTATCTTTGCCGGAGACTTGGTTATGAACGGAAGGGTTACATCAAACAGAGACGGTTCTGTTATAGGTGAAATTGCAGCTATTGAAAAAATGAACTCCTTACCATGGACTACGATGATTCCGGGTCATGGATTTGTAATTGATAAAACTGCTGCCGATGAAGCGATGCAATATTTTACTCTTACAAGAGATAGAGTTCAAGATGCTATCAAAAAAGGTATAGACGAGACGGGAATTGTTGAAGCAGTGCCGTTAGAAGAGTTTAAAGATAAGGCTCTGTATGATATGTTAAATGCAGCAAATGTATCAAGAGCATTTATAGAATTCGATATGGGTCTTGATAAGAAGTGATTTGGTCTTAGACCAAATCGCCTCTACAGGCGCTTTTTTCTACCCGCATAAATTTTCTTCACCTAAAAACACCTATACTTCGTCATTCCAAACTTGTACCGCAAGGGTATTTCCTTTGGTCATTTGGAATCTAGTTTTTAAGTTTTGCAAGAAGTCTACTGATGTTACGCAAAAGTCAGTTAATTAAATCAAAATCTCTTTTTCAAGCGTATAAAGCTCGTACCTGATGTATTTAAAGTTTTCACTATACTCGGCATTACAGAGTTTATATAGCTCTTCGAGCACTCTTGCAGACTCCTCTGCCCTTTTGAAATTTGCAATAATGATAGAAGAGATATCGCTGCGATTTAATTCACTTTTGATGGTTGAACGAAGTACATCATTAACACTGTCACGTTCTTTTAGTAACTCTAGCGTTTCTTTGATTTTTGTTTTATGTCTTAGTAGTTTTAGTTTTTGAGCGAGTTCTTTGTTATTGTCTCTATATCTCACGATATCTTCAACAACTCTGATTCCTTCTCTGAGGCGGTTTAGGTTTGCATCAATCACCCGAAAAAGTTCGGGTGAAAGTTGATTATTCGTCATTTCCGAATATACCAAATAGTTGCAGCAGGGCAGTAAAGATATTTAAAAAATCTAAGTACAGAGCAATTGCACCGTCAATCGGAGTTTCATAACCGCCTTGCATAATATTTTGCGTATCAAAGATTACCAAAATACTAAATAGTACAACAACAGCACCTGAGATAATTACATGTAATATTGGATTGCCTAAAAAGATATTAAGAATAGAAAAACCGACAATTACCAATAAAGCAATCATAAGAGGTTTTGTATATCCCGTAAAATCTTTTGTAGTTTTAATTGCATAAAAACTCATTGCCCCAAATACAACAGAGGTCATTGCAAACGCGTTTCCTATAATAGTAGCTCCACCGCTCATTCCAAGAGTACGAGACAACAGAGGTGCAAGCATAAGTCCAGTCATAAATACAAAACCGAACATTACGGCTAAATTAATGCCCGGTTTATGTTTTACAAAATGTAAACCAATCAATAAACCCATCTCTAAGAAAAACAGAGGCCAAAAGAATGCTTGAATTGTTCCGGCCATAGGAACACCCACATAAGCCCCAACAGCTCCAGCCATCATAGAGGCTGCAAAAAGTTTATATGTCTCTTTTACAAAAGAAACAATTTCTGCTTCACTTTTAACATAACTGCTATAAGTAGATGCATTTCCCCTTGCGTAATCACGATCATAAAGTCCCATATTTTCTTCCTTTATATATGTAATACAAAATAATTTACATATTTGTATGTTTAAGAATTTTATACATAAAGAGTTAATAAATAGCAACAGACAAGTAAATAGGGGAGTTTATAAGAAAACAGTATTACAAAAACTTAACAAACTTAACATTTTAAAAATCTTTTTAAAACACTTGCGATGTTTTAAGCCTCTCCTAAGAATCATTTGTCTATAATTCCCATCCACAAACACAGAGACCTAAAGTTTAGGACCTGAAGAAGCCTTAAGTAGAGGTTTTTAGATAGTTTGAGATCATTGAAAACTAAGCA
>NZ_JAQTLH010000003.1 GCF_028714975.1 Sulfurimonas sp. | reverse complement strand
GCAATTGCTTCGACTATATCTAAAATTTTTTCCATTATTGTATCCTTGTACAGGGTTGTCTCATAAAAAAACAGTGTTAAAAAATATAGGGATTTCTTATGAAGTTATGACATTATACCAAAATAGCATAAAATCATCTTTAATACGATTTTTAGTAGAGTTTTACTATAATGCAAGAAAAGTAGAGTGGGCTTTTCTGACGCTTTATGCGTCAAGCTTTAGTGCCATAGCGGCTAGCGTAGGTGGCGGAATTACTTTCGACATCGTTTAAATTAAAATAAAAAGGATAAATTATGGATTTAAAATTTGCAAGAACAGATATTACCGCAAAACCGAAAAAAGCAGAATTGGCAAAAATAGAGGCTAGTCTTGAAAAAGATGATAGCGTTATTTTTTATTTTGATAGAGAAAATTCACATAAAGATTTACTAGAACTTCAAGACTATTTTGAAGCAAAAGGAAAAAGCTTTTATATGAACGAGGTTAAGTATGGACTCGCCGACAGTGAGTATATGTACCAAGTTCATATCATAAACTGAGATTTCACGGTGTCGAAAAAACTATTTATTGAAACGCTGGGCTGTGCTATGAACTCCCGCGACAGTGAGCATATTATTGCCGAGTTGCGAGAAAAAGAGGGGTATGAGACTACCGATGATTTAAAAAGCGCCGACCTTATTTTGATAAATACATGTTCAGTTAGAGAAAAGCCGGTTGCAAAACTCTTCTCAGAGCTTGGAGTTTTTAACAAAAAGAAAAAAGAGGGAGCTAAGATAGGTGTTTGCGGTTGTACCGCATCACATCTCGGCGAAGAGATAATCAAAAGAGCATCATATGTAAGTTTTGTTTTGGGTGCGAGAAATGTATCTAAGATTGCAGAGGTTTTACATAAAGATAAAGCCGTTGAGATAGATATAAACTATGATGAGAGCGAATTTGCTTTTAATGATTTTAGAACATCCCCGTATAAAGCGTATATAAATATCTCAATAGGATGTGATAAATCTTGTACATACTGCATAGTTCCAAAAACGCGCGGAGACGAGATATCTATCCCGACAGAGCTTATTTTGCGTGAAGCGCAAAAAGCGGTTAATGCTGGAGCAAGAGAACTTTTTCTTTTGGGGCAAAATGTAAACAATTACGGCCGCCGTTTTTCGGGAGAGCATGAGAAGGTAAATTTCACGGAACTTTTAAAAAGACTTAGCAGTATAGATGGCTTAGAGAGAATCCGTTTTACATCGCCACATCCGTTTCATATGGACGATGAGTTTATCGAAGAGTTTGCAAAAAATCCTAAAATCTGTAAATCAATGCATATGCCGCTTCAAAGCGGCTCGACAAAAGTTTTAAAAGATATGAAGCGCGGATATACGAAAGAGTGGTTTTTAAATAGAGTCGAAAAACTTAAGACAGTATGTCCCGATGTCAGTTTGTCTACCGATATAATCGTCGCATTTCCGGGTGAGAGCGATGAAGATTTCCAAGATACGCTTGATGTTATGAAGCGTGTTAGATTTGATCAGATATTTTCGTTTAAGTACTCTCCGCGACCGGAGACTGAGGCTGAACATTTTACAAATGTCATAGATGAAGATGTGGCTTCCTTTAGGCTCACGACACTTCAAAACCTTCATACGGATATCTTAGACGAAAAAAACCAGACTCATTTGGGTAAAGTTTATAACGTCTATTTTGAAGATTTAAATCAAGGCTATTTTGTAAGCGGTAGAAGTGATAATAATCTGGTTATAAAAGTCAAAGGTTCAGATGAACTTTTAGGTCAATTTAGAGATGTAAAAATCACCGAAATCGGCAGAACAATTTTAACCGGAGAAGTTGTTGCTTAAAAAGCTATTTCGCGCATTAGCACTTATTATCGTGCCTTTTATCGCATCTGTAATTATCAGGCTGATATATGCAACAAACAAAAAAAAGTTTCACTCTCCGCCAAGTGTAGGGGATGAACCTATTATTTTTGCTTGCTGGCACGGTGAACTTTTGATGCTTCCTTACCTATACTCCAAATATAGAAAAACTCCACATGCAAAAGTTTTGATATCAAGCCATTTTGACGGGATGTTAATCTCTAAAACTATAAAATATTTTGGACTTGGGACAATAGCAGGCTCAACCAATAGAAATGCAACCAGAGTTCTAATGCAGGGCATAAGAGCATTAAAAGAGGGTTATGACATAGGAATTACGCCTGATGGTCCAAAAGGTCCAAGACATGAAGTTGCAGACGGCATTATAGCTATGGCGCAAAAAGCTAATGCTAAAATAGTGCTGGTTGAGATAAAGCCTACTAAGTTTTGGCAGTTTAAGAGTTGGGATAAATTTACTATTCCAAAGCCGTTTGGAACGCTAAACTACTACTCTACGCTTCCGATAGATGTGGCTTCTTTAGATGTGCAAGAGGCAAAGATTTTAATTAAAGAGGGACTCTTAAAACATGAAATCTAAATCGGCGGAGTGCTATAAAAAAAACGAGAAACTCTTTGAAAAAGTCAATAGAAGCTAAAGTTAAAGAGTTCTTAACATATCTTGAAGATATAAGAGGGTACTCTGATTTGACTATCAAGAGTTACGATGAATCTCTAAAAGAAGCATTGCTGCATATAGAAATCATTCAGGAAGATAAGCATCTGCTCTTTAATCTAATGCCTTACCGTATAAAAATTTCTTCGCTCAATCCAAAAACAATCAGTAAAAAACTTAGTGCAATTCGCTCTTTTGTGAGTTATCTTAACGATAACGATACGGCAGTTATAGTAAAAGCCGATGAGAGCGTTAAAATCGCTAAAACTCTTCCAAAACCGATTTCTCATAAACATATCCTTGAGGCTCTCTCTTGCGGTGAGCCTATAGAAAGATTGGTTGTAGCGCTTTTTTATACTCTTGGGCTTAGAATATCAGAACTGGCATCGTTAGAAATAAGCAATATCTCTGATGAATGGGTTAGGGTAGTAGGAAAGGGTAATAAACAAAGAGATATTCCGCTTTTGGCTCAGACAAAAAAATTGTTGGATGAATATTTCAGTATATCAACGCAAAAAAGATTTGTTTTTGAGAAAAATGGCGAAAAATTAAGCCAAAACAGTCTAAGATATATTATTATAAAAGTCTTTAGAAGAGTCGGGCTTAAAGTTACTCCTCATCAACTTCGTCACTCTTATGCATCGCAGTTATTAAACGGTAGTGCGCCGATTGCCGATGTTAGTGAATTGCTGGGGCATTCGTCTATGGCGACGACGCAAATATATACAAAATTGGGCAGTGCATTGAAACAACAAAACTACAATACGGCTCACCCTCTTTGTGGAGTCGGTGAAAAATGATAACTAATTTATTAAAATCTTTATATACAAAAGTTTTTATAAATATTATTGTTGAAAATTTGCAGACTACCGTGTATGTTGAGGTGTGTTCTAAAAAGGAAGTTTTGCAGAGTGTTCGTAGAAATTTTGAGACGACGACAATAAATTCTAAAATGTATGACTTTATACAAACATACGCAAAAGAGTCCCCGTTTTGTTATATATCAGTTTTAGATAAATCTCCGCTTCAGGGAGCTATTCCGACATGTGTGACTAACGAGATGGGTAGATATTGCGATATTAACTCATCCGAGTATAGGTGTTTTTCTAAAGATTGGGCGTTTTATACATCGGAATATGATTTAGAAGCTATTAAATATGAGTATAGAACTATCGGTGTTGATTTTATTTTTTCACCTTTTGTTATGATGGCAAACTTCTTTAAAGATAAAATAGACACTACATTATCAATGTTTGTTTTAGTTGAAGACGGCTATCTCTCTTTTGCAGTTTTTAACAACTCAAAACTTTTGTATGCAGAGTATTTGGATATGAAAAACCATAAGGATGAAGATCTTCATATGGAGTCGCCGGAAGAGGATGAACTTGAAGGTATTAATCTAGAAGAGGTAAATTTGGAGAATGATTCTATGGTGTTTGATGATTTTGCAAACATTGAAGAGTTGGATGAGAATGATGTATTGGATGAGTTTTCCGAAGCGCAAGAGGTTGAGCAGGCGGTTGAGAAAAAAGTTGATACCTCACATGAGGGATTCAGTGAGGATTATCAGAGATTTTCATTGATACAAAGCGCATTAAACACTTTTTATAAAGATTCCAAGTATGACAGCAAGTTTATTGAGACTATTTATATAGCCGATGGCATAGGTGTAAGCCCTGATCTTAAGAGTTATCTGGAAGAGGAGATGTTTTTAAGCGTATATATAAGAAAAATAGATTTATGTATCTCATTATGTGACATTGCAAAGGCAGAGGCAAATGAGATATAGTTACATAAACCCAAGAAAAAAAACGATTTTCACTAAAGAGATACAGTTGCTTTTTATCTTCTTTAGTGTTACTCTTTTTATGCTTTTTAGTACATATGCCTTTTTGATTTTTCAAGATAATAGATTCACACAAGAGATGACCGATATAAAGTCGCAAAAAAATGAGTATCGCACAAATATTCCGAAAATGGAAAATCAAATTGCAGCTATAGAGAAGCAGATTTCGTTATCTGAGAAAATATTTACAAAAAACATTGTCTTAAGAGACAGTATTAATAACCTGTTTGACTTAGTTCCAAACAGAATAACTCTTACAGAAGCAAAAATAATGGAAAATGCTCTTATCCTCTACGGAATAACACCAAACAAAGATGTATATAACTTTATGCTCCAAGCGCCTTTGCGTTCAATTTTTCATAGAACATATAGCAGCTTTTATCCGGCAGATAACGGTTGGTTGAGATTTGTTTCTACAAACTATATAGACAACGAAGAGGAGTTAAGCAATGAAAATTAATTTCTCCAGACAAACTATCTACCTTTTTGCACTTTGTATATTTTTACTTATATTTGTTTTGGCATTTTCATTTGCCGTTTTGATTCCAAAGGGTAAAGAGTACAGAATCAAAAAGAGTGAACTTAAAAAAGAGAATCTTGAGTTAAAACAACTCTCTGATTTTTCTATTGAAAAAGAGGTAACTCTTCAAAAGTTTCAAAATGACAATGTACATATAATAACCGCTTTTGAGACAGAGTTTAGTGCAGATAGATTTGAAAAACAGCATAAAGGTTTTTTTAGCTCTTTAAGCGTTTCTAAAAAGAGTAAGCTTGAGGATGAAGAAGGTTTCAGTGTTTATGAGGTAAATACGACTTCCAAGATAAGCTCGCCTAAGAGTTTTTATAATTTTTTAGATACTTTAAATAAAAGCGATTGGATGATAGCGGTTAATTTTCCCATAAATTTTAAAAGAGATGGTGAGATGATTAGCTCTACTTTTACTATGAGAGTTTACAATAACGCTAAAGAGTCAAATAGCAGTAAGTAATTCTTTTACTTTTAAAAAAGCATCTTGGTTTTTGTATAGGTAGGGACGAAGTTTTGGCTCTATTTTTAAAACTCTGCACTCCTCTTTAAACTTGTGGGACATATCTGCTTTTTCATCTAAAAGCGGTGCTATAAAGGCAAAATGCCCGTCTTGAACAACTAAAAATTTCCTGCCGACTATCAGAGTTGTTTTGGTTTTTAAAAGTTCTCTCTCAGATGCGCTTAACATATAGAGTTGGGATTTTAGGTATTTATCTATCGCAAAAATGTCGGCTCTTTTGTTGTGCGAGCTTTTGAAGTATGCAAACTCATCAATTGTTTTTATCTCTATGGCTTCTATGAGTTGGCTTCTGTCTTCATCAAGATAGTCAAAACTCTTTTTGATTCCGCCCAGATACTTCTCCAAAAGAGGAAGAGAGTAGTTGTGTCTAAAGGAGTTTCTCTTTATATCTTCATCAAAGTTACTCTCATCTTCAAAGTATACTTTTTTGTTCGCATGAAGATATGCCAAAAGCTCTTTTTTATCCAGATGGAGCAGGGGGCGGATGAGTGTGTAAAAACCTCTGTTTTGCTCTTTTTGCATCCCTGCAATCTCAGCACATCCCGCACCTTTGCGAAACTGCATAAGCATCCACTCAAACCTATCTCCGAGATGGTGAGCCGTTAAGAGATTGTCGTAGTTATGTTTTAAAATCAGTTCTTCAAAAAAATTATATCTTATCTCTCGTGCTTTTGCTTCAAAGTTTTGTTCAACTTTTTTTGCATTGTGAAGATGGCATATTAAATTGTGAGTGCGAGCCAACTCTAGCGCATAAGCAACTTCGGCTTTGCTCTGCTCTCTGATGTTGTAATCGACGATGGCTATGTCAAAGGGAATGTTATGTTTTAGAAGAAGAAAAAACAGAGCAGTCGAATCTGCTCCGCCTGAGAATGCTAAAAGATTTTTTTTATCTTTGAGTTTTGAGAGTATTTTTTTTTCAAGCATTCTCTACTGTCGCAGTTAAAATATTTCCTAGTATATCGGTGATTTTTGCTCTATAAATTTTGCCAAACGCAAGTTCTTCGTCACTTGTTCTGTCATTTACATAGATTTCACCGTCAATTTCAGGTGCCCAGATAAGCTCTTTTGCGCTTAAAAGATACTCATGCTCTTCGCTCTCACCGTCAATTACGATTTTAACCTCTTTGCCTAGCTCATTTTTAAGAGACTTTTCCATACATTTAGAGGCGATTTTTCCTAAAATTTCGGCTCTTTTGTTGATAACTTTAGCAGGAATTTTCTCATTCATCTCATGTGCCGGAGTTGTCTCTTCATCGGAGTATGCAAATACATTTATACGGTCAAATCCGAAATTTGCGGCAAATTCACACATCTCGTCAAACATCTCTTGGCTCTCTTGCGGATGTCCGACAATGAAACTGGTTCGCACAAAAGAGTTAGGAAGCGCTCTCATAAACTCTAAGAGTTCAAGCGTCTGTTTTTTGCCGAAACCTCTCTTCATAAGCTTTAACATATCGTCGTTAATGTGCTGAATCGGCATATCAAAATAGTTATGAAAGATCTCGCTTTTTGCTATGTTTTTTAGCAGTGAAATAGTCGTCGTAGACGGGTAGAGATAAAGGATTCTTGCACTTTTAACACCCTCAATCAGCTCTATTCTTTGGATAAGCAGGCTAAGCCCGTCTTTTACATTTTGATCTCGCAAAAACGAACTGCTGTCTTGCGATACAAATGAAAAATCCCAGTATCCTTTTGCGACAAGCCCCTCAACCTCTTTAGCGATTGAGTCAAGAGTTCTTGAGTTTAGCTTACCTTTAAAAGACGGGATAGCACAGAAACTACAAGTTTGGTTACAACCTTCAGAGAGTTTTATATAAGCGTGATATGTTGAACCTGTTACTACACGCTCTGCACCGTCGATAAGATAAACGGCTTCAGAAAAACGGCTCTTTTTCTCAACTAAAAGCTCATCGATTTTGTCATAATCGCCGACACCCGTAAAGATATCAACTTCGGGCATATCTTTACTAAGTTCTTCTTTGTATCTCTCGCTCAGACATCCTGCCATTACTAAAACAGAGTCCTCTTTTCTACTGTCATGAAGATTTAAAACAGTGTTTATTGACTCCTGTTTTGCAGCATCTATAAAACCGCAGGTATTTACGATGATAACATCGGCTTCTTCTTGATTGTCGGTTAGCGTGAAGTTTTGAAGTTTACCCATCATAACTTCCGTGTCGACTAGATTTTTTGTGCATCCCAGAGATACTATGTGAAGTTTGTTGCCCATTTTATGCCTATTGTGTCATTCCAAACTTGCACCAAAGGCATTTCCTACGGTTATTTGGAATCTAAAATTTAAATCGTATTATATCTAATAAATGTCTTGTAAGACTAGACCCTGAATCAAGTTCAGGGTGACAAGGATATAGTAACTTCGTTATTCTGGGCTTGACTCAGAATCTAATTTATACAGTTTTACAAGAACTCTAATGTTATAATACAAATATGAAAATATATGATGTTTTAATACTCGGTGCAGGTGCAAGCTCTCTTATGTGCGCTTCACATTTAGATAAAAAGTTAAGTGTAGGCATTGTAGATGTCAATGGCAAAATTGCCGTGAAGCTAAAAATCTCGGGCGGCTCAAAGTGCAATGTTACAAATGTAGAAGTAAGCGAGTATAACTATGACGGCGATAGCGAATTTATATCAAATGTCTTAGATGCTTTCTCCAAAGAAGATTTGTTAAACTATCTACGGATAAACGGTGTAGAACCGGTTGTCCGTAAAGATCGCTACTACTTTTGCAAAGATTCTTCCGATGAAATTATAAATGTTTTTAAAAGAGCTACGAAGCAGGTAGATATGCTTTTAGATAGAGATATTTTAGAAGTTAAAAAAAGTGATGATATCTTTGAAGTAAAAACTTCAAAGGGTATTTTGAGGGCGAAAAATGTTGTAGTCGCAACGGGCGGTAAAAGTTACAAGGATTTGGGTGCAAGCGATATCGGGTTAGAGATTGCAAAGAGATTCGGCATAAAAGTAAAAGAGTTTACCCCCGCACTTGTCGGATTAACCGTTCAAAAAGAGCAGTTTTGGATGAAAGAGTTAAGCGGACTTAGCTGCCTTGTAAATATAAAAGTAAACGATAAAATTTTACAAGAGGAGCTTCTTTTTGCCCACAAAGGCATAAGCGGACCAGCAGTTTTGTCCGCATCACTCTACTGGCAAAAGGGAAACATTGCAATAGATTTTTTACCAAATAATAATATTTTAGAGCTTATCAAAGATAGTAAAAAACTACTAAGCTCCGTAATTCCTCTTCCAAAAAGGCTCTCAAAAGCAATTTTAGAAGCGCTTTATGTAGAAGATACGGAGTGTAAAAAAATCAGTAGTGACATTAAAGAGAAGCTAGTGCGTATTCACGCTTACGAGTTCGCACCGGCAGGAAATTTCGGTTTTAGCAAAGCTGAAGTTTCTCGTGGCGGAGTTATAACGAACGAATTAAATCCATACACAATGGAAGCTTTGGATGTGAAAAATCTATATTTTATAGGCGAAGTAGTCGATGTAACGGGTGAACTCGGTGGGTACAATTTTCAGTGGGCTTTTAGCAGCGGATTTGTATGTGCGAAATCTATAAACGAGTGGTGCTCACAACTGGACTCGAACCAGTGACTTTTACCTTGTCGAGGTAACACTCTACCAACTGAGTTATGCGAGCAAGAGTGGAATTTTATCAAAAAATACTTAAAGGATACTTCTAAAAATCATCAAATAAGTTGATTTGTCTTTCTACGTGAAAAAGTTGTTAAAAATCTTAATTCATAAGAGATATTTACTTTTAATTTATGTTTATAAAGTGTATACTTTCACCATTATTTTAAAAAGTACCATAAGGCAAGTTATGAACTTAAAAGAGTTAGAAGATATTGGTTTAAAGAACATCGGTAAGGTTCATCATAACCTTAGCTATGGCGAGTTGATTGAACACGAATTAGAAAAAAGGGAGTGTGCTCTTACAAAAAAAGGAGCTACTGCCGTAGATACCGGTATATTTACGGGTCGAAGCCCAAAAGATAAATATTTTGTAGATCGCGATCCGTCAAACAAATATATTGCGTGGGGCGATGTAAATCAAAAAATCAGTGAAGAAATTTTTAATGAACTTTTGGATGTTTCAAGAGAGCAACTCTCAGGCAAAGACTTGTATGTAACGGATGTTTACAGCGGTGCGAGTGAAACTTCAAAGAAATCTATCCGTTTTATTACCGAAATAGCGTGGCAAGCGCATTTTGTGAAAAATATGTTTATTCGCCCTACAGAATCGGAACTAGAGGGTTTTAAACCGCAGTTTACCGTTTTAAATGCTTGCAAAGCCGTCAATGAAAAATGGAAAGAGCATGGGCTAAACTCTGAAGTGTTCGTACTTTTTGATATTGAAAATAATTTAGCGATAATCGGCGGCACATGGTACGGCGGTGAGTTGAAAAAAGGGATTTTTTCAATGATGAACTACTGGTTACCGCTTGAGGGCAAACTCTCTATGCACTGCTCTGCAAATGTCGGCAAAGAAGGCGATACCGCACTTTTCTTTGGGCTTAGCGGAACAGGAAAAACAACTCTCTCAACAGATCCGCATAGAAGACTTATCGGTGATGATGAGCATGGCTGGGATGATGATGGAGTATTTAACTTTGAGGGCGGATGTTACGCCAAGGTTATCAACCTTGACAGCGAGAGCGAGCCGGAGATATACGGCGCTATAAAAGATAATGCTCTTCTTGAAAATGTCGTGTTGCACGGCGACGGCGAAGTAGATTATAAAGATGGAAGCAAAACTGAAAACACCCGCGTCTCTTACCCGATAGAGCATATACAAAATCACGAGCCGTCTCTTAGTGCGGGTCACCCTGAAAATATAATCTTTTTAACAGCAGACGCTTTCGGCGTTCTTCCTCCTGTCTCTAAACTTACTCGCGAACAAGCAATGTACTACTTCTTAAGCGGTTATACTGCAAAAGTTGCAGGAACCGAAAGAGGGATAACTGAGCCTGTTGCAACATTTAGCTCATGTTTTGGAGAGGCTTTTTTACCTCTGCATCCGACTGTTTATGCAAAACTTTTGGGCGAAAAAATTGACAAATACGGTGTAAATGTTTATCTTGTCAACACGGGCTGGACAGGCGGAAAATACGGAGTTGGAAAGAGAATGAGTATTAAAGATACTCGTGCTTGTATAAATGCCATACTAGACGGAAGTATTAAAAATAGTGAGTTTGACACTACAAAAACATTTAGACTGCATGTTCCTAAAACTTTAGGCGACATAAATCCTGAGATATTAAATCCAAGAAATGCTTGGAGCGATAAAGATGCTTTTGATAAAACAAGAGATACTTTGGCTGCTATGTTTATAAAAAACTTTAAGAAATATCAAAAAGAAGACAGCGAGTTTGACTACTCTGCTGCGGGACCGAAAATAGAAGAGTAGGATGAGATTCTTGAGTTTCTCTCATCCTGAACTCGCGTGCCCTTTGGGTATGATTCAGGATCTAGGTCACGCAATAAGTCTATTTAACTTTTTTCTTTGTGGCGTGAGTCATATATAGCCATAAAGTTCCGCCAAACACTACTAAAACGATAGGCGCTATCCAAGGTCTATCACTTACTGCTTCTGCCAGCGTTACCAAAAAACCTCCCGAATAGTAGCTTCCAAATCCAAAAACCAAAGCCCAGGCAGCGGCTCCGAATATATTGAAAAATGCAAACTTTTTAAAGTCATATTTTGTAAGCCCGATTGTAATTGGAATGATAGTTTTTATGCCGTAGATAAATTTTTGAACGACTATAATCCAAGAATCATTTTTTTTGAGTAAAATATGGGCAAGTGCCAGTTTTCTTCTATGCTCACGCAGTCCGTCCATCATCATGCTTTTTTGATATCTTGCCATATAAAAAAGTAAAAAACTACCCATTGCATTTGCCGCAAAAGCTATGAAAATCGATAATCCCAAATCCATTTTACCCATGTAAGAGAGAACGCCTGCAGCTACTATCGCTACAAATCCGCCGCCGAGTGAGTAGAGAAAAAGTCCTATATATCCGTAAGTCGCTAAATTGCTAAAAGTATCTTCCATATTTTGTCCTATTATTTAATCTCATAAAATCTGAACTAATCCGGATTTTATTCAGTCACTAAAGCTTCACACTTTGCGAGACTCTAGAGTTTTTTATATTTTGCTATTTCATCGCGAAGACGAGCCGCTTCTTCAAAGTTGAGTTCGCGAGCTGCCTCTTTCATTTTAAGTGAGAGCTGCGTTATTATCGCTTTTCTCTCTGAAGCCGGTATTTTATCCATTTTTTTATGTTTTTGGTAAATAGCTCCATAATCCTCAACTTTTAAATTTTCATCAAGTTTACGGATGGTGGTGGTCGGTATAATGTTGTGAGCTTTGTTATACTCCTCTTGCATCCCTCTTCTGGCGGTAGTCGTATCAATCGCCCTTTGCATAGAGCCTGTAATCTTGTTTGCATACAAAATTACTCTGCCGTTTGAATTTCTCGCACCTCTTCCTATTGTCTGAATAAGAGCAGTCTCACTTCTTAAAAAACCCTCTTTATCCGCATCTAAAATGGCTACAAGACTAACTTCGGGCAAGTCTAGCCCCTCACGAAGAAGATTTATGCCAATTAAAACATCAAACTCGCCTTGGCGAAGTGAGCGGATAATCTGATTTCTCTGTATAGTGTCGATGTCTGAGTGCATATACTCTACTTTTATCCCCAAATCCGCTAGGTATTTTGTAAGAGCTTCTGCCATTTTTTTTGTTAGTACCGTGATAAGAACCCGCTCATTTTTTACAATAACTTTTTTTATCTCGTCATGTATATCTTCAACTTGATTTGTAGAGGGTTTTATCTCTAAAACAGGGTCGAGAAGTCCGGTAGGGCGGATAATTTGTTTAGCTGTTACGGCAGAGAGTTCAAGCTCATATTTTGACGGTGTAGCAGAAACAAAAAGATAGTGCGGAGCTTTGTTTATATACTCATCTATCATAAGAGGGCGGTTGTCGAGTGCGCTTGGAAGACGAAATCCATACTCGACTAAAACCTCTTTTCTAGCACGATCTCCTGCATACATTCCGCGGTATTGCGGAAGCGAAACATGTGATTCGTCCACAATGACAAGATAATCTTTATGATGAAGTTCAAAGTAGTCAAGCAGCGTATACGGGGCTTCACCGATTTTTTTGTCGGTTAATAGTCTTGAGTAGTTCTCAACTCCTTTGCACATTCCGGTAGTTTGCAGCATCTCCAAATCAAACTCGACTCTCTGTTTAAGACGCTGATACTCGACAAGTTTTCCCTCTTTTTGAAAGTATGCAAGTCTCTCATCAAGCTCCTCTTCTATGCGCTTTATGGCAACTGCCATCTTCTCTTGGCTTACGCTGAATTGCGAAGTTGCATAAATAGTAAATTTTTTATGATCTTCAAGCCGTTTGTTGTCAATGATATCAAAAGTATATATAGCTTCTATCTCATCTCCAAAAAATTCTATACGGATAGCTTCTTGTTCAAAGTATGGCGGATAAATATCTAAACTCTCACCGTTCACACGAATATGCCCACTGTCGAAGTATGTGTCGTTGCGCGCATAACCCATCTCTACAAGACGAAGCAGAAGTTTTTTTTGAGCTATCGTGTCTCCGACGGCGATGGATTGAACCATATTTTCATACTCTTCAGGGTCACCCAAGCCGTAGTTTGCGGAGACGGAAGCTATTACTATAACATCATCATAGCTTAAAAGATTTGCGGTAGATGAGAGCCTCATTCGTTCTAACTCATCATTTATAGCGCTGTCTTTTTCTATAAACAGGTCTTGACGGGGTATGTAAGCTTCAGGCTGATAGTAGTCGTAATAGGAGACGAAATACTCAACATGGTTGTTTGGAAAAAATTGACGAAATTCGCTGTAAAGCTGAGCAGCCAAAGTTTTGTTGTGAGTCATTATTATGGTCGGCATCTGCACTTTTTCTATAACTCGTGCCATAGTGTGTGTTTTACCGCTTCCGGTTACTCCTTCTAGGGCTTGATAACGGTTACCTTTTAGAATGGAATCACTTAATGTTTTTATGGCTGTCGGTTGGTCACCTGCAGGTTGATAATCTGATATTACTTTAAATTTTGACATTTGAAATTATAGCTGATTTGGCGTTGTTCTTGAAAACCTATCTTTATAACTGCATTTTTTGCAAAGCTCTTCAACGGCTTTTGCATCTTTAAAACCATCAATCATATCTATCGCTCTTTTTGAGTTTAGTATATCTTTAAGCGGGGTATTATTTAGATTGCCAAGAGCTATAATTCCGTCGCCGTCTAGGCAGCACGGCACGACTGTTCCGTTTGCAAGTATGCCGATGTGCGATTTCAAGCCGTAACAAGTTCCGTCGCTCTCATGGGTAGAATTGAGTGAGGGCCACTCAAAATAGCTATCAAAATGTAACAGCACTTTTTGCGCAAGGCGAATTGATTTGATTTTATCTTTATAAATTTCTTCGGTATCTATGGGAGTGTCAAAAAAAGAGCTTAGTCTCTCAAATAAGAGCTTGTTATACTCGGCTTCACTGCAAATATCGTCAAGATTCCAAAGACGCAGATTTATAAACGGTTTTGGGTAATGTTGCACTTTTTCTAAGCAGACATTCAAAACAGAGTTAATATACTCGTCAAATGTCATATTTAGGCTGTTTTTGTTGTAACTGTTTAGGGAGATATTTAGTTGGCGGACTGCCTCATGAAATAGTGTTTGGAGTTTAGTTTTGCCAAGATAGTAGCCGCTTGTCGTTAGTTCTACTTCAAACCCGTATTTTTGGGAAATGTCAAGATACTCTTCTAGGTTTGAGAGTGTTAAAGGGTCGCCCATCACATGAAAAGCGAGAGTTTTTGTATATGGGCGAAGCTGTTTTAAGGTCTCTTCAAAAAACGGGAGTGACATTGTTTTGGATGAGTTTATTTTTGGCGGGCAGAAACTACACGCAAGTCCACAAATATTTGTAACTTCAATATGGACACGATGAAATTGCATATGGCTCCCTAATATTACTTGTAGGTTTGTTTAAGTGATATTATCGGTAGGTTCTCCAAAATAGTAACCCTGTGAAAGATCGACTTCAAGTTCTTGAACTTTCATAAAAACGTTTTTAGAGTGTACAAACTCTGCTATTGTTTTAATTTCCATATTTTTAGCAAAATTTACGATTGTTTTGGTAATCATTTGAGAATTATTGTCCGTATCTACACTCTTTATCATTGAGCCGTCTATCTTTATATAATCTACTTTCAATTTCATAAGATAATCAAAGTTGGAGTATCCCGTTCCAAAATCATCTATAGATATTCTTACTCCATATTTTTTAACACTGTTTATAAATTCTAAAACTTGGTCAAAATTTTCTATGCCTTCGGATTCTATTATCTCAAACACTATTTTTTCGCCGATTGAGCTCTCTTTTAGCTTGTCCATAATAAATTTATTTACATCTTTGTTTAAAATATCTTCAACGGAGATATTGATTGATACAGAGTAGGGTAGATTTTGAAATTTTTGAAATGTTTTTTCAATCATTATTTTTGTAAGTTGGTGATAAAGTTTGTTTTTCTTAGCAAGTTCTAAAAAATGAATAGGCGCTATATACGACCCGTTAGCATCAACCATTCTAATTAATGCTTCATATTTTATAATCTCTTGCGTTTTGCAATCTACTATGGGCTGAAACAGCGGAACAATTTTATCTTCTTCTATTGCTTTTTTTAATCGCTTAGTCCATTCAAAGTTTTTTTCATACTCCTTTACCATATGCATAGTTTCATCATATACCAAAAAGTCTTTTTTGTTCTTCTTTGCAATTTTTAAGGCTATATCCGCATTTTCCAGCAGTGTTTCATATCCGTAAGAGATACCGAATGTTGCACTTAAGCTTACTTCGTTATTGCCGTCAATCTTAAAATTTTTATGTGAAATTTTTTCGCTTAACATTGAAGCAAATATTTTGAACTCTTCTATATCCATCCCCTTGTCGCATAGATATGAAAACTCGTCCGAATGAAGTCTGTACAAAGCATTGCCGCCAAACATATTTTCTTTTAAAAATCCGGCAAAATCTTTCAATATTGTATCACCGGCTTCATTTCCGTATAGATCGTTTATCTCTTGAAAAGAGTCTATATTTATAATCATCAAAAATGAATTCTTCTTTTCTTCTAACTTTTCAGTCAATCTTCTTCTATTTTCCAAGCCCGTTAAGCCGTCATAATAAAATTGATGCTCAATTGAGTCAAGCATAGTATTAAAAACATCTTTTATGGAGTCTATCTCCTCTATGTTGTCTTCAACTTCTACTCTTTTTTTCATATCATGCGATTTTGTTATGCTTTGAATAACATTTGAAAAGTTTTTAATCGGCTTGATAATATACTGGTTAAATTCAATAAAAATTGCTATAAAAATTACAAATGAAAATATAGTGATAAATATTATAAAAAAGTTTATCATCTCGTCTAGCGATATTTTTAAATTATCTACAGGGTACGATATATCTATAATGCCCAGCACTTCACCCGCTTTTGCATTTATATGACATTTAAGACAATCCTGTTTTGCTACAACCGGATAGTAGTACTTTATAAAATTAGAATTAGATATATTTAATACCTCTTCACCTCTCATAGCTTTTCGTATATCTTCATTTTTGCCGATTGCTTGCTTATCTTTTTCTATAACACCGAAAATTTCAGATACCGCATCTGTTCTGTAAACATCAACTTTCATAGACGGATCTACGCGGTTTAATCTAATAATAATCTCTTTTAAATCCTCTTTGTTCCACCCTTTTTGCATAGCGGAGTATAAACTTTCAAAAACCAACATACTTGTTTTTTTGGCATCTACATGTGCAAGGCTGGATATAGCGTTTTTTTTCATATACTCTCCGTATACAAAAGCACATATTAAAGTAAAAATAAGTGTCAGGAGCATTATTTTAGCGGTTATTTTTGTATATGTTGTTTTATTGTTCATAACTGCGAAAAAGCCTTAACTTAAAATTATATGAAAAAAAATATCTCGCGTATTGTACTCAAAATTTTTTAAATTGACGATTATTGAAAGAAGAAAAGCAACGAAGCAATCTATGTTTGTTTAGAAAGTTCAATTTTTTGTTAAAATATCTTTTTTATAAGGATGAATCATGAGCGGCAAAATAGTTTCTATTCAAATAGGCAAAGTAAAATCTTACGGCGATAAAGATTCAAAAGATTTTTTGGATAAGCAGTGGGAAAGCGGCTCGTTTAAAGAGATTGTCGATACGCAAGTTTGGGCTGGCAAAGTTGGTTTTATCGGTGATGAAGTAGCCGATAGAGTTCATCACGGCGGAGAAGAAAAAGCGATTTTTGCAAACAGTTATGAAAATTATGAGAGTTGGGCAAAATTTTTAGGTTTAAAAACCATTCCTTTTGGCGCACTGGCGGAAAATCTTACTATCTCGGGATCGCATGAGAGTAGTGTCTGCTTAGGCGATATCCATAAGATAGGCTCTGCCGTCTTACAAGTTTCTCAGCCTAGAAAACCTTGCTGGAAAATCTCAAAAAGATGGAACAATAAAAAGTTTACAAATGAAATTTACACAAGCGGTTTAACAGGATGGTACTACCGAGTTCTTGAAGAGGGTTTTATAGAAGCGGGTGATAAAGTAGAAGTTCTTTTGCACGATGAAGCAAAAGTGTCTATCTTGGACGCAAACAGGGCTTTTGCAAATCCAAGTAAATATAGAGAACTTTTAGAAAAAATAGCAAATATTTCATCAATCGCACCGTCTTATAAAACAAGCATTGAGAAGAGAATCTCAGGAGATTTTTCACTTGAGTATATGAAAGTGGATTACTGACCTTACGCACTTTTGCAAAAAAATTCGTAAAATATACTGTAAATCTCGAAAAACTTGTTTTTTGTAGCTTTATGGGGTCGCAAGGGACATTTTGTCCCTGCCACTAAAACGGACGCGTTCGTTTTAGTGCGTAACATCAGTTGATTAGATATCTCTCTCAATCACTCTTTTAAATGTGTTAAAGTAGTTATCTTGAAGTTCACTCATGCTCATCTCAACATTGTTGATTTTGATCTTATCTCCGCCTACGGTTCCGATTTTTTGACACATCATACCGCCGCCGCTCATTGTTTCAAAAGCTGCACAATTTTCTTGTCTAACTTCTACGATAGCACGACTCATAGTCTCAGAAAAGATATCTCTTTCATCATCAACCAACATTCTAACGCTGCATCCAAGACCGCTCACGGCCGACATTTTAGCTAAAGCAATCGCAACACCGCCGCTGCTTGCATCTTTTGCACACTTTAACAATCCTCTTTTGTTTGCTTCTATTACAAAATCCCAAAGGAAAAGTTCTTTTTCATAGTCAATCTCAGGAAGTTTTCCGGCAACGGTTCCACAAATCTCTTTCATGTAAAGTGATCCGCCAAATTCGCTCTTACTTTCGCCTATGAGATAAAGAGCATTTCCCTCTTCTTGAAAACTTGACATCAAAACTTTGTGTGCGTCGTCGTTTACGCCGACCGTTGCGATTGATGGAGTAGGAAAAACAGAGACACCGTTTGTTTCGTTATAAAGTGAAACATTTCCGCCGATTACCGGAGTCGTAAGTGCCGCACAAGCCTCTTTAATCCCCAAACAACTCTCGCCGAACTGCCACATAACCTCAGGATTTTCAGGATTTCCGAAATTTAAACAATCCGTAATCGCAAGCGGTCTAGCACCACTCATTGCAACATTGCGTCCGCTCTCGATTACCGCTGCTGCCGCTCCGCCTTTTGGGTCTATGTAGCAGTAGCGAACATTACAATCAGCCGACATTGCAAGCGCTTTGCCGTTCTCTTTTACACGGATAACGGAAGCGTCTAACATACCGCCTTTTTTGATAGTATTTGTCTGTACCATTGAGTCATATTGAGTATATATCCACGCTTTATCGACTACTTCCATAGATTTTGTCAATCTTTCAAATGCCTCTTGATTGGAGACGCGAGGAAAATCATTGATGGTCACATCTGCAATTTTATCTAAGTACGCAGGACGAACCATCGGGCGTTTTAACACAGGCGCTTCTTCGCTAACAGGATTTACGGGAACATCCGCTACTTTGTCTCCGTGCCAGAAAAGTTCCATATTGCCGGTTGCAGTTACTTCACCGATAACAGCAGCATCAAGATCCCACTTTTGGAATATTTTAATAATTTCGGCTTCACTGCCTTTTTTTGCACAAAGAAGCATTCTCTCTTGAGATTCTGAGAGCATAAAATCATACGGAGTCATACCCTCTTCGCGGGCAGGAACACGGTCAAGGTGCATAATCATACCGCTGCCGCTTCTTCCTGCCATTTCAAAAGATGAAGATGTAAGCCCTGCAGCACCCATATCTTGAATACCAACGACATGGTCAGTTTTAAAAAGCTCTAAACAAGCTTCAAGCAGAAGTTTTTCAGTAAACGGGTCACCCACTTGAACAGTCGGACGAAGAGATTTACTCTCCTCCGTAAAGCTGTCCGAACTCATAACCGCTCCGCCTAAACCATCCCGTCCCGTTTTCGCACCGACATAGATAACAGGATTTCCTATACCGTCAGCTCTGCCGTAAAAAATTTCATCTGATTTTGCAAGACCTAGAGTAAAAGCATTTACTAAAATATTTCCGTTATAACATTCGTCAAAACTTGTCTCTCCGCCGATAGTAGGAACTCCCATACAGTTTCCGTAACCGCCGATTCCCGCTACTACGCCGCGAACAAGATATCTTTGATGAGCTGAAATCTTATCATCGCTTAAAACATTTCCAAATCTAAGAGCATTCAAGTTTGCAATAGGACGCGCCCCCATGGTAAAAACATCGCGCATAATTCCGCCGACACCCGTTGCTGCACCTTGATAAGGCTCTATAAAACTTGGGTGATTGTGTGATTCCATCTTAAACACGGCAGCATAACCGTCCCCGATATCGATAACACCTGCATTTTCACCCGGACCTTGAATAACCCATGGAGCTTTTGTCGGAAATCCGCTTAAGTGAATTTTTGAAGATTTATAACTACAGTGTTCGCTCCACATTGCAGAAAAAATGCCTATCTCTACTAAATTCGGCTCACGCCCTAAAATCTGCTTAATATGCGCATAATCATCGCTTGAAAGCTTGTGTGAAGCGAGTACTTTTTCAATGTTTTCTAGTTGTTGGCTCACGGGGAATCCTAAAAATTTGGTTTTTAAAGGTGGATTATATCTAAAAATAGTTGGTAAAAAAATCTAATGAAAGGAAAAGTCAGACTTTTTACGAATATTTTTTTTGAGTGAAAAGATGTTTTTATAGCAGATTTCTAATATTTCATACTCTTTTTTCGCATTTGGAAGTTGGACTTTTAACTGTTCATCTACCTCTTTGCCAAGTAGCGCACGAGCAAGAGGAGAGTGCACGGATATAAGTCCATATTCGGGTTCCGATTCCAAAACACCGCAAATCGTGTAACTCTCTTCTTCATCCGTTTGGAGATTTACAATCTTTACGCTGCTTCCAAAACTTACTCTTTTGTGTGAGAGTTGCGATGGATCTATAATCTGAGATTTTTGTATCATAGAGTTTAGATAAAAAAGCCTTTTGTCAATATGGCGAAGTTTCTCTTTTGCCGCTTGATAATCAGCATTTTCGCTTCTGTCTCCCAAAGCTGCGGCAACTAATTTTTCCTGCGCAACTTTAGGTTTTTCAACCTCTAGTAAAAACTTAAACTCTTCAATGAGAAGGTCATAACCCTCTATACTCATAGGCTCTTGCAATTTCAAAGTACCTAAGCGTTGAAACCTAAAATATAGTAGGTGTTTTTATTTTCTAATTTATTTACTTTTACTTTAAATTTATCGCTGAAATGCTTAATTTTTTCGTGTGCTTCCTCCACAATTTCTGGGCTTGAAGAATCTATTTTTATTTTAAAATAGTCATTTGAATTTGACAGAGCAACATAAGAATCGTCAACTTTTAAATGATCATGTAAATCCATAATATGTTTTTGTATCTTCTCGTAGCCCTCAGTGTTGGCTTGAATTTTTTGAAGTTGTTTAATCAAAGCATCGTTTGGCACATAACCTAGTTGTATCAGCATCGCTTCTGTTTGCATGTTTTTCCTTTTTTTTAAATATCAAGAAAATAGTATCAATAATTTGTAAATATTCAGTACTTTTTTATGAACATCTATGTATCATATACCTAAATTATATGTCGATAAAAGAGAGAATTAGATGACTGAAGAGATACTTAAAAAAATCAAACAACTTCCGCCGCTTCCGGAATCGGCAATGCAGATAGAGTCTGTTTATCAAGACCCAAATAGCACTTTTAACGATATGATTAAGATTTTAGAGAGAGATCCTCTTTTAACTGCGGATATTCTAAAAGCGGCAAATTCGCCTCTGTATGGCTTTAGCCGTGAAATAAATGCGATTAGTCAGGCAGTCGGTCTCTTTGGCATGGGAACGGTAAGAGGTTTTGCTCTTGCTAGCATCGTAAAGAAGAGTTTTTCTCTTGATTTGTCTCCGTACGGTATTAACAGCGATGCATTCTCTCTGCTCTCAAAAAGACAACACTCTTTAATAACGGCATGGTGCTTAAGAAAAGAGGCTAAACTTCTGGGTATTTTATCTCCGGCGGCATTTTTGGTAGAAATCGGTAAAGTTTTAATTGCTCAACAAATCATAAGCGATAAGAGTGAGCAAAAATTTAAAGACGCTCTAGCTGCTCTTGGTGATATTGAAGCAGCCGAGAGAGAAGTCGTCGGAGTAGATACTCCGGAGGTAAGTGCTACTATTTTTGAACATTGGAGATTTGAGTTAGGACTTGTTGAGACTATACGCAACTGTCAAAATCCGGACAAGGCTAAAGAGGAGTTTAGAAAATCTGCACAAATTTTACATGTTGTCCGCACGGCAGTACCGATTAGCGGCGTGATAACCGATGCAAGCACGGCTGCGGCAAAAGAGTTAATTATTAAATACGGTCTTGATATGGAAAGTTTTGATAAAGCGTTAGAAAACGCTTAACGCTTAGAATGAAATTTCTCTTAATAAGACTCACTCATGGACTGAGTGAACAAGATATTGCCCCCGATGAGCTAAAATCCGTAAATGATTTTTTAGCAAAAGAGTACATTACTAAAAAAGAGAATGTATATAAATTTAACTCAAAATATCGTGCCGGTACATTGGGACTTGTTCAAAACGGCACTGCATATCTAAATGTCATCGGTGAGTATGTTCGTGATCTTTTTATTGATGATGTCGAAACCATCAAAGCAAAAGAGGGTGATCTTGTTATTGCACAAAGACTTCTTGGCAAAAGAGGAACCCCAAGTGCCAAAATAGTTGAGATTGTAGGGAGAGCGCAAACTTATAGCATAGCTTATATAGTTTCAAAAGAGGGTCAAAAATCTTTAATTGATTTAAAAACGGAGTTTCCTGCCGGAGTCGAGATAAGCCAAAGCGAACTAAACTCGTACGAAGATGGCGATGTTTTTAAAATCAACAATCAAGACTTCACTATAATGGAGCGGCTTGGCAATATAAAAGATCCTCTCGTTGACGAAAAGATAGTTCTTGCACAGTTTAATAAACATGATGAATTTACTCAAGAAGTTTTGGAACTTGCTTCATCATTTAAAGAAGTCGATGCTTCACTTTACCCATCCAGAGTTGATTTAAGAAAATTGCCTTTTTGCACGATTGACCCCGTTACTGCAAAAGATTTTGACGATGCTATCTGTTATGTTGAGGAGACGACTACTCTTTATGTAGCAATTGCGGATGTAAGCGAGTATGTTACTCCTTTTGGGGCGATTGACAATGAAGCAATATATAGAAGTTTTTCTATCTATCTTCCTCACCGCTCTATTCCGATGCTTCCAAGACAGCTGAGTGAGACGCTCTGCTCGCTGCAGCCGCATGTAGATAGACTCTCTTATGTTTTTGAGATGAAACTAGACCTTAACTCTTTGGAAGTAAGCGACTCAAAAGTTTATGAAGCAATCATACACTCGCAAAGAAGATTCAACTATGAAGAGATAGATGATTTTTTTAACGGTAATTTAGCAGCCAAAAACGGTGATGAAGAGAAAATTTTTGATTATATATCTAAGTTAAGGGTAATTACAGATGCTTTAAAGGCGAAAAGATTAAAAATCGGTTATGATTTTCGCTCACACGAACTTGAGATGTTTATCGATGAAAACTCCAATATAACGCATACTACTTATGCACAGGAGACACCGTCACATGCTTTAATAGAAGATTGTATGCTTTTGGCGAACAAAGAGGCTGCAAAAAGATTCTCAAGAGGTATATTTCGTATACATGAACCTCCAAATCAGCTTAAACTTCAAAACCTCTACCAAGAGTTGGCGGGTATCGGAATGTTTGTAGATATAAAAAAATCCATTAAAGAGACCATAACCGAGATACAAAAACAGGCAAAAGAGATGGGGCTATCATCTGAAGTAGACACCCTGATTATCCAATCTCAAATGCAAGCCAGATATGCGCCGATTAATGCCGGACACTTTGGGTTAGGGTTTGAAGAGTACACGCATTTTACATCGCCTATTAGGAGATATTCCGATTTAATTGTCCATAGACTGTTAAAAGCTATTAATAATAACGACACGATGGAAGGCTCTTATGTTTTGAGAAATATAGAATCACTCTGTGTTAGTGTTAGTGAAAAAGAGAGAGAAGCGGCAACGATAGAAGTTGAGTTTATGGCAAGAAAATTTGCTCGTTGGGCAGAGGAAAATTTAGAAAATGTGTTTAAGGCTAGAATAGTATCTACCGAGCCTGTATTAAAAGCCGAACTTCACGATGAGCTTCAGGGGGCAAGATTTTTTATTACCCGCAGCTTGGATGCTCTTTTGTTTGAAGATGTAAAAGTTAGAATCGACAAAGTAGATATTGCTAAAGCAAAAATTTACGCAAGTGTTGTTGAGAGAATAGAGAGAGACAACTAATTGTGTACAAAAGCGAGCTAGACAAACATATACAAAACAACTCCCTCTCAAACAGTTTTATACTTTTTGGTGAGAGCAGTTTTTTAATAGACAAATATATACAAATCCTTACAAATATCTCTGATGCTTCGGTAGCAAAATTTTACCATGACGAGTATGATTTTGGCTCTGCAAAAGCACATCTTTCACAAGCTTCACTCTTTGGCGATCAAAATGTTTTAATCATTAAAAGTGAAAAGAAAATTCCTAAAAAAGAGCTGGATATACTTATTGAGCAGTGTGAAAAAAACTCAAGCAATATCTTTATTTATGCTTACTACGGAGATGATTATAAAGCTTATGCAAAGGCAGCGGCAAAAACAAACACAATGTGTGTTAGATTTTTTCATCCAAGTCATACAGAGGCAGTTTTTAGCGTTTCTCAGGCAGCTAAAGAAAAGTATGTAGATATAGACAACTATACCATAAATCATCTTCTGGCTGTTCATAACGGAGATATCGCTCTTGCATGCAATGAGCTTGAAAAATTAAAAATTTTAAACAGAGCAGTAACTACCAAGGATATAGAGCAGCTGATTTTCGGACTCTCAGAGATAAATATAGATGATTTTATAAAAAAGATTTTAAATAAAAAAGATTTTAAAGTTGAACTGCAAAATATGCTTGAGCACGGAGAAGATGAGATACGAATACTCACTGCTATTACAACATATCTAACGCAACTCTATATGTTTAATATCTACATTCGTGTAAACGGAACGCCAAACGCAATGGCAATTTTAGGTTATCCGGCACCGCCTCAAATAGTAAAAGAAAAATCAGAATTATCAATAAAATTTAAACCAAACAGATACTATAAACTACATGAACTGCTACTTGAGAGCGAGTTGAAGATGAAAAGTTCACATGTGGATAAGAGCGCTATACTTTTATCTACGCTTATAAGGGTTCAGCAATTGCTATAACTTGATGGATGGTCTCCCTACTAGGAATCGAACCTAGAGCTATCCCTTAGGAGGGGACTGCTTTATCCAGTTAAGCGATAAGGAGTGCAAAAGCAAAACAGCATCACGATCGTAGATGCTGTTTTAGTGTAATTTCTTAAACTTTATGAAATAAATTACTTTAGATAAATCAAAATGGGCACTATAAATTAACAATTTATGGATGCTAAGAAAATTTTTGTAAGAATTTTTGTGTGGATTATATATTCTTGAAGTTTTATATGGTGCGCCCGAAGGAATTCGAATCCCTGACCGCTGGTACCGCAAACCAGTGCTCTATCCAGCTGAGCTACGAACGCACATTTACTCTATTTAAGAGAGTGAAATTATATCACGCTTAACTTATATAATAATAAATCTAGCCTTTAAATTTCTAATTTTTTTGTAATTTCTTCTATTTTTTGTTCTTGTAGAAACAGATTATGGTTTTTACGCACATATGCTTGAAGCAATACTTTTAAATCATTATTGCCTTCCATATTAAAATCATTTTTCATTTGTTGTTCTAAAAAAGGAGCAAAGCTATCTTCCACATCAACATCAAAACGACGACCGCCTATATTTAAACCAAGTCTTTTACTCATTTACTTCGTTTAAACCATTATGCTTTCTATTTTTTGAACTATCTCTTCAATTTCCAAATCTTTTAGAGCATTCTCTTCTACTAGTTTTTCTATCTCTCTGGTTTTAGCTTCGCTTTCTGCTTTTAACTTGATAACTTCGATTCGAAGCATCTCATTTTCCTCTTTTAAAAAATTATATCGCTCAACAATGGTTGAAACTTTGTCGCCTAATTTTGATAAAGTTGTTTGATTTTGCATAAAATTGTCCTATTTTTATAATGTAAATATAATTCTATCATAATTTAATTATTAAACCTTATTGATTAGACTTGCATAGCTTTCTTTTAGATTGCTTCACTTTGTTCGCAATGACAAGCACCGTCCTCTTTGAGGTTTTGAAAAAAACCCGTGTTAGTCATAATCCTCTGAGAACTTATGTCTATTAGGAAATTTTTGCACATAACCGTAGTCGTCGTCATCTTCATCCCAAGACTCTTCTCCTTCGTTCTCAAGAAGCCTCTCATAACCTAATTTATTGAGTTCGTCGTCAATCTCTTCTTTATCGATGCCGTTTTTTTTAGCAAAATCTAAGATGCAATCAATATCTTTTTGCATTACACCGTTTAACTCTAACAGAAATTCCAAATCTTTTAATGTCATATTTGCCCTCTTAACAAATACATTCCGCTGTTGCGGATTAACAATGTTTTCACATAACTATCATTAGCACAAATGCCACTATTACCGTACTCTAAAATTTTATTTTGAGCAAAATTATACTCTCAAATGATTTTTTTTTTGCTAAAAATTATCTTAATGTAGACTTATGTTTCAATCAGTAATTAATGATTTTTTTGCTAATTTTATATGTTATAATCTACCCAAAAAACGGAAGCTTAATCGAATGCCAGAAAAAAAAATCATCGGTAACAAAGAGGTTATCTCGATTATTGATTTAGATCTCTATGATTTAGATGCAAAGGTTGATACCGGTGCGGATTCTAATGCCCTGCATTGTGACGATATATTTATTGATGACGAAAATATCGTACATTTTAAATTACTAGACAAAATCCATCCCGCATATCACGGAAAAAAGATGGCTATACCGCTTTACCGAATGAAAAAAGTCAGAAGTTCAAACGGAAAATTTCAAAAAAGACCCTCAATCAGGGTAAAAGTTGATTTTTTCGGAAAAAAGTATATGACCGTTATCTCTTTGACAGACCGTTCCGATATGAAATACCCGATGTTAATAGGAAGAAAGTTCTTAGCAAATAAATTTTTAGTCGATGTCTCAAAAGAGTATCTTACAAAAGAGCGTCTTACAAAAAAAAATCCAAACAGGAAAAAAAATGAGAGTATACATACTATCGAGAAATAAAGAGTTGTATTCGACAAAAAGATTGGTTCAAGCCGCTGAAAAAAGAGGCTGGGAAGTTAGAGTGATTGATTACTTAAAATGCAGTATTGAGATTATGAAAGATGAACTTAAAATCAACTACTTAGGAAAAGAGCTTCCGACTCCCGATGCTATCATTCCAAGAATCGGAGCCAGCAGAACATTTTACGGAACTGCTATGGTAAGACACTTTGAGATGATGGGTGTTTTTACCGCAACAGGAAGTTTAGCTATAAAAAGAAGCAGAGATAAACTTAGAAGTCTTCAAATTCTCTCTAAAAACGGTATAGATATGCCAAAAACCGTTTTTGCTTCAAACAAGTCAAATGCAAAAGATGTTATTGAACTTAGCGGCGGCGCTCCGTTGATACTAAAGATACTCGAAGGTACCCAAGGGGTAGGAGTTGTTTTAGTCGATAGCGAAAAAGCGGCAAAATCGGTACTAGACGCATTTTACGGAATGGATGTAAATCTTCTTGTTCAAGAGTACATTGAAGAAGCAGGCGGAGCCGATATAAGAGTGTTTATAGTCGGCGGAAAAATTATAGGTGCCATGAAAAGACAGGGTGCAGAGGGTGATTTTAGATCAAATCTGCATCAAGGCGGAGTAGCAACTGCACATAAACTTACAAAAAAAGAAAAAGCAACGGCACTTGCTGCCGCAAAAGCTTTAGGACTCGGAATTTGCGGAGTTGATATGATTCCATCTTCAAGAGGACCGCTGGTAATGGAAGTAAACTCTTCACCGGGGCTTGAGGGTATTGAAAAATCGACAAAAATCGACATTGCCGGAAAAATAATGGACTATATCGCACAAAATGCAACTCCAAAATGTGAGATAAATCCAAAAAAAAGAAAACCGAAAAAAGATAGCATTGGAGCCTAAAGAATAGAGCTATGGAAATATTTTATGATATATTAAAGCAGCTTATCCGTATACCGAGTGTTGTCGGAGCGGAACACCCTTTTTTTATGTTTATAAAAAGAGAGTTAGAAGAGATAGGCGTAAATGTTGAATATTACGACGGCGTACTAGTAGCCAAAGGAAAAAAACCAAAGAACGGTTATATTTCCGCGCACACCGATAGACACGGACTTATTTGTACCGGTCATAACGAGTTTCAATACGCGGCGTTTATCGCAAAAAACAAAGCCGACTTAACGGGAGATTCAAACGCAGAACAGCTTCTTCATAACTTTACGGCTAGATTTGTCGATGAGAGAGTTCAGGCATATCAACAATCATCGGGAACTTATTTGGGGATTAGTTCAATCAAAGATGCTTTTCTCTGTCAAAGAAGAAATAACATAATTTTTAAAATAGAGGGTTTTGACTATCTCTTTCCCGGAACGCCCATCGCATTTATGGACAAACTTGAGATTAACGGTGATTTGATATCCGCGCAATTAGATAATGTTATCAGTATAGCGATTATTATCTATATGTACAGCATAGGGTATCAGGGGACGGCTTTTTTTACCGCTTCTGAAGAAGCCGGCAGGAGTTGGAGATTTTTACTTGAGTGGTTTAGACGATTTGATATCAAAACAAACGAGCTCCTTGTTCTTGACACAAGTCCATACCCGACTTTAGAAGAGATTAGAAATATAGATATAGTGATGAGAAACAGGGATTCAAACGCCGTATTTAAGTCACCTTTGAAAAATAAAATAAAAAAAATAGCCACGCAAGAGAACATAAGATACGACTTTAAAGATAGTTATTTAAAGGCTAAAATGGCTAAAAATGGTACGGTCGGCTCTCTGGGTACGACAGAACTAGGGAGATTAATCCACGCTACCAAAGGTGAAATTCAAGGAACAACTTTGCAGATACCGACAATCGGGTATCATACCGTGCATGAAACAACAACTAAAAATTCCGTTGAGAGCATGATTCGAGTTTTAACAAAAGTATATATAAAGTGAAAAATATATTTAGTTTTATTATCAGCCTATTTTTATTCTCTGCACTCTGTTTTGCGGAAGATTTTTCATATTTTGAAAAAGAGAAAAACAGTTGGCTGCAGGTTTATAGCAATTCTCTTAAAGCACAAGCACTTGATGATGAGATTAAAACGCTTGAGAAGTCAATTAAAAATACAAACGGACAAAAAAGAGCTGAACTTCAACAGCTGCTAAAACTTCAAACCAGCAAAAAGAAAATCCTCGATGAACTGCCGCAATCATTTGACAATATGTTAAGCAAAATAACACTCGGCGACACGGATAAAGAGATAAATATCATAGAGTACCTTTTTACAAATCAAAAGAGTAAATTTAGTATTCAAACTCAAAAACTAAATATTTTACGGCATGAGTATGATGAAGCCGTTGACTTTTTAAAAAAAGAGTTAAACGCCACTGGTGCATTAGAGACAAAAGATTTTACAAAAGAGTATCAACTCAATAAAGCGTTAGATTTTTTTGAAAACGCAAAAGGTTTGTTGGAAAACAAAGAAGATGTGCTTAAACGCATAAAAGAGAGTTATCTCAATGATATTGAAGCTTATGAACAGACACAATTACCGATTCACATCATAAAAATAACTGTTTTAATTTTTATATTTGCTCTTTTTCATTTAGCAAAATACTTTATTGTAAAACGAATAAAAGAAGAAGAGCGTCTTTTTAAGGTAAGAAGAGTGTTGAATATAACCTCTTTTTTAACTATACTGCTTATTATCATTATATTTAACATCAACAACTTAATCTATGCGGCAACGCTTATCGGTGTTATTGCAGCGGCTATGACGATTAGTATGAAAGAGTATCTTCAAAGCATTGCAACTTGGTTTCATCTCTCATTTGGAAATTTTATAAAAGTCGGGGACAGAATTTTAATACAGGTAAATAACAACCCGATTATAGGTGAAATAATCGATATTTCACTCTTTCAAGTCACTCTGTATGAGAGCATCAACAACACGACATCTCTACAGCTAAAACGCGCAGGACGCACCGTTTTTATACCAAATAATTTTTTCGTAACAAATTATGTATACAACTATACACACGATAAGATGAAAACCATATATGATCTCGTAGAATTTCGTATTCCTTTTACGGCTGACACGCAAAAAATTGAAAAATTGGTTAAGGAAATCACTTTTGAAGAAACGGAAAAATATATAGAGGTCACTACAAAGCAATTTTTAAGCCTTAGGGAGCGTTATGAAATGAGTTCTCGTGAATTTAGACCACGTATCCATTTTATACCGGATTCAAAAGATCCATGTTTCACGCTTTATGTTTGGTATGTCGCTCCGTATCATCAGATTATGGAGTTAAAATCTCAATTAAGTCAAAGAATTGTTAAAACACTTCAAGAAGAGGGAGTTGAATTTTGCGTGCAATCCAAGTAAAGGGACACAATGATTAACCTTCATAAATTAGTTGATAACTTACATTTAGAAGATTTACGAAATAAAGAACACCCGTCAGTGTTTGACGAAAATGAACAGTATGATATGTTGATTATTAGGTTGCCGATTATTGATAAAGAGCTTGAAGTAAACTCTATCGGATTTATAATTACGAATGATAACAGTTATTTCTACGACAGGAGCGAAGATAGATTTGAGGAGTTAGGCAGTCGTTTTGAGTCCCCGTATAGAATCTTAGATAAGATGGTAGATGAGCTGTTAAAATCATTTGAGTATTATCATGATTTAATTGCTGAGATGGAAGAAGTTTTATATCTTAATAAGAAAAAAACTTCTTTTATGAATCAATGGTTAAGGCTTAAACATAATATTGTACGTGTTGAGAGAGTATTGATGCATGCATCTTTAACAATGAATAGAGCAATTGAATATTATGAAAATAGCAGTGATTTTCCTATAAACCATTATACGGATTTACATGAGCATATTGAGAGAACTTTAAGATCTGCCACATTGCAACTCTCTAAACTTGATTATCTTTATAATTTTTACAGTGCGCAAACAAACGAAAAAATGAACCATTCAATTTATACTCTTACAACCATTTCTGCCGTGTTTTTGCCATTAAATCTGCTTGTAGGTTTTTTCGGAATAAACACTAGCGGATTGCCGTTTGCAGACGGAACATCCGGAACGACAAATGTTGTAATACTCATGTTGTGCGTGCTTATTATAACTATCGGATTGATTAATTTTGTAAGAAAGAAAGCTTAGGGGTTTTAGATATATATCGCTAAAATAGGCTTTTAAGCCTATTTTAGAAGGAGAAATAAAATTACGCGTATCTAATTAGTAAATTTCCGTAGAAGGGTGGTTCGGTTTACTAATTGGAGTTTGTGACTCTTTTACATCGTATTGTACAATGTCGTCTGCTTGAAGAGCACCTAATGTTAATGTGATTAATAAAATGATTGTTTTCATTTTGTTTCCTTTGGTAAGAACGCATTACGCTCTAGTTTTTTAAATCGGAGAAATTTTATCCGATTTAACTTTTATCTTTCTTATCGCTTTTTAATTATTTAATTGTTTTAAGTTTTACCTAAGAATAGTTATGATTTTTTTAAGTTTACCATCTTCTAATCTCAAATGAGATAAAATTCGCCAATTTATTTTTTTAGGAAATTTTGATGAAAAGAGCGTTGGTAAGCGTAAGCGATAAGAGCGGTGTGGTTGATTTTTGTAAATCTTTAGTAAAAAACGGTTTTGAAATTATCTCGACGGGCGGTACTTATAAGATATTGGTAGAAAACGGTATAAAGGCTATAGAGATAGATGAGGTTACAAAATTTCCCGAGTGCTTTGAGGGTCGTGTAAAAACTCTAAATCCTTTTGTACACGGCGGGATTTTGCATCGTCGTGACAAGCAGTCGCACTTAGATCAGGCAAAAGAGCTTGGCGTTGAGGCGATAGACCTTGTTTGTGTAAACCTTTATCCGTTTAAAGCGACAATCGAGAAAACGGATGATTTTGAAGAGATCATAGAAAACATCGATATCGGCGGACCCGCAATGGTGCGTTCGGCTTCTAAAAACTTTGACAGTGTTATGATTGTAACCGATGTAAATGATTATGCAAAAGTTATAGATGCGTTAGAGAATGAGAAAAACACGCTTGAATTTCGCCGTAATCTTATGATAAAAGCGTTCGAACACACTGCAGCGTACGACTCAATGATAGCAAACTACATGAACAAGCGATTTAACGGCGGTTTTGGAGCGAAACAGTTTATAGTAGGAAGCAAAGTGATGGATACTCGTTATGGTGAAAATCCTCATCAAAACGGCGCATTGTATGAATTTGACAAACACTACTCAAATAATTTTAAAACCCTAAAAGGCGAAGCAAGTTTTAACAACCTAAACGATTTAAGCGGTGCGGTTAAAATCGCCTCTGCATTTGGAAGCGAAAATGCGGTTTGTATAACTAAGCATGGCAATCCGTGCGGTTTTGCTATAAAAGACACCCTTTTAGAAGCGTATGAAGAGGCTCTAAAGTGTGACCCTGTTTCTGCATTTGGCGGTGTTGTTGCGGTTAACGGCGTTGTTACAAAAGAGCTGGCACTTAAGATGAACGAGATATTTTTAGAGGTTATTATTGCCGGTCGCATAACAGAGGAAGCGCAAGAGGTATTTGCTTCTAAAAAGCGAATTAAGCTGTTTGAAATGGGTCATGACAAGTTAGTTCTTGCGAATGACGAGAAAGATTTTAAACATATTGACGGCGGTTTTGTATATCAAGATGCCGACAAAGTAAACGACGATGAAGTTAAAAACGCAAAACTTATGACGAAAAAAGCTGCTACGGAACAAGAGAAAAAAGATATGGAGATAGCTTACAAAGTAGCATCCCTTACAAAATCAAACTGTGTAGTTTATGTGAAAAACTCTGCTATGGTAGCTGTGGGCATGGGAATGACAAGCCGAGTTGATGCAAGCCAATGTGCGCTTAAAAAAGCAAAAGAGATGGGTCTTGATGTAACTGGAGCAGCACTTGCAAGCGAGGCATTTTTCCCATTCCGCGATAGCATTGACGCTGCCGCTGCAGCCGGTGTTAAGAGTGTAATAGAACCGGGCGGAAGCATAAGAGATGATGAAATCATAGATGCCGCAAATGAGTTTGGAATGAGCCTTTACTTCTCAGAAGTTAGACACTTTTTGCATTAGACCTTTTTGCATAATCTAGATCCTGAATCAAGTTCAGGGTGACGGGCAATTCGTCATTCCAAGCTTGGCTTGGAAGCTATTTTTTAAATTTAACTGCCCAATTTTATAGTTCGTTTGACAAATGGCACCATCATTTCTTCAAAGATTAATATAAACACTCTAATTTTTATAACCATTTTATACCATGCTGTAAATAATTCAGTTTGCATAACTACACTTTAACCCCCTCAAATAGTATCTTTTGGTGTCAGACACTATTTCTTGTCACCTATCCAGTATATCTTCAACTTCAACTCGGACACATGGATTTTTACGAACCTCAATAAGAATTTGCTTAAGTCTATTTAAGACATTTTGGGGAGATTTTGTAATATCAAAAGAGTCAATTGCAATATAACACCCTTTATGAGTATTAAAATGTTTATCCAAATTATAAATAATATTTTGTGATGCTTTATATGCATTTTTTTGGGAAGTAAATTCAAAAATAATAAAGTAGTGATTCTTGTCAATCTGGATAAACTGATCAGAGAGTCTAACAAACTTGGATAAGTCAACAATACTTAGAGGCTCATTGTGATAGAGCAAAGCAAATGTGGCTTGAATATTATATCGTCGATAAATATAATATGTTTTATTTATTAGGATGGAATGACCCATTAAAAATCTCCAAACTTTTTGAAGAGATTTAAGTTATAAATATTGTATTGAGGGAGAGGGGGGGGGTACTAAGTGGTAATCTGTATTCTTGATATAAAGCTATTATTCCAACCATCTGCACCACTTTTTTAGTAAATTTTTATTTTTTATAGCTTTATATCAAGTACTATTTACAAACAAATAAGAACGATTTCTTATAATATCTATTTTTTGTATAATTTGTAGTAATATATTGTTATAAAATAATTTTTTTTAGTGTGTTTGGGTAAATTTGTAATATGGTGCCTTTTTTAATATAAATAGTGGATGGCGTCAGGCATACTACAAAAAAAGATTTCTGAACTTATACATATCATAAAGTTGATTGACATCCACTCAACCCTTGTGATATAATCTTACTTAATAATCAAATAATATATATTGTAGGAAAAAAAATGAGTAAATCTTTATATGAAACGCTTGAAGTTCCGGAAAACGCAAGCGAAGCGGAAATAAAAAAAGCGTATAGAAAGTTAGCAAGAAAATATCATCCCGATATAAATAAAGAAAAAGGTGCGGAAGATAAGTTTAAAGAGATAAACTCCGCATATGAAATTTTAAGTGATAAAAAGAAAAAAGCACAGTATGACGCACACGGCGATAGTATGTTCGGCGGACAAAATTTCCATGATTTTTCTCGTTCACATGGCGGAAGTGGTGATTTGGATGAAATTTTAAGAAATATGTTCTCCGGCGGCGGTTTTGGCGGATTTGGAGGTTCTTCTTTTGGCGGCGGCTTTGGAGGCGGAGGATTTGGCGGAAAACAACAACCGAATCTTGATATAGAAACAAGCGTTACTATTCCTTTTAGCGTCTCTATTTTAGGCGGTTCACACTCTGTTGCGGTTAATGGAGAGAGGTTTGATATCAAAATCCCAGCCGGTGTAAACAGCGGTGAGAAGATGCGTGTCAAGGGTAAAGGACATGCTCAAGGCGGAAGAGCGGGAGACCTTTTTTTAAAGATAAATGTAGCTTCTAATCCTGAATATATCAGAGAAGAAGATGATTTGATTAAAAAATTTGATGTTCCTCTTTATGCGGCACTTTTTGGCGAGAAGGTAACCATACAAACGCTAGAAAAAGAGATTAAGTTAAAAATCCCGCAAAATACTAAAAACGGACAGAGATTTCGTGTAAAAGAGATGGGTGCCATGAATCGCAAAACAAAAGAGCGCGGAAATTTATACCTAGAAGCAAACATTGTCTTGCCTAAAATTGAAGATTTGGATGAGAAGTTAGTAGAGTTAATGAAAGAAAAATTGCCTAAGGAGTAAAGCCGTGATACATCAATATGACGAACCTGTTTACTTAATCAGTATTGTTGCGAAAATTTTGGATATTCATCCGCAGACTCTTAGACAGTATGAGAGAGAAAATCTTCTTACTCCATCAAGATCAAACGGCAAGATAAGGCTCTATTCTCAAAGAGATATAGATAGAATAAAACTCATTTTAAGACTGACTCGCGAGCTTGGCGTAAATCTTGCAGGAGTAGATATTATTTTGAGACTAAAAGAGAATGTTGACAGTATGGAACAGGATATCTTAGAACTCAGGCAAGAAGTTTTAAAAGCAAAAAACTCTCAAACCGTATCACACGATAAAGCTTTAGTTACTAAAAAAAGCATTTATGAGATGATAATATTTGAGAAATAGCGATTACTCTTTTAATCTTTTTATATCCGCGCCGACATTTTGCAGTTTTTTCTCTAAAGAGTCGTAACCGCGATCAAGGTGGTAGATGCGGTGAACATCTGTTATCCCATCTGCCACAAGTCCGGCTAAAACCAAAGCGCTTGATGCGCGCAAATCCGTAGCCATAACATCGGTTCCGCTGAGTTTTGTTCCGCCGTTTATAGTTGCAACATGCCCGTTTAATGAGATATTTGCACCCATTCTTTGAAGTTCACTCACATGCATAAATCTATTTTCAAAAAGTCTCTCTTCGATGATTGAAGTACCGTTTGCTTGAGTTGCAAGTGCTAAAAACTGAGCTTGCATATCCGTAGGAAATGCAGGATACTCTTGAGTAACTATTTTGACGGGTTTAATAACCTCCGAAGGATGTATGGTAATGGTATCATCCGTAATCGTAAATTTACTTCCCATCTCTTGAAGTTTTGATAAAACGGCGCCTAAGTGTGTGGCATTAACATCTGTTAATGTAAGTTCCGATCTTGTTATTGCAGCTGCACAGAGATAGGTTCCCGCCTCAATGCGGTCTGGGATGACGCTAAACTCATTTATATTTAAAAGTTCTCCGCCTGTTCCGTGTATGGTTAAAAATGCAGTTCCGATACCTTCGATTTTCGCGCCGCTTACATTTAAAATTTCGCAAAGTTGAACAACTTCCGGCTCTCTTGCAGCATTTGTAATGGTGGTAATTCCATCTGCCAAAGCTGCTGCCATAACGATATTTGCCGTGCCGGTAACGGTGATTTTGTCAAAAATAATATTACAGCCCTTTAAACCATCCGGAGCGGTAGCGTGTATATAACCCGCTTCTATGTTTATAACCGCTCCCATCTGCTCAAGCGCTTTTAAGTGCAAATCAACAGGTCGCTGACCTATGGCACATCCGCCTGGCAAAGATACTTCGCAGTGACCGAATCTTGCTAATATAGGTCCGAGCACAAGTATAGAAGCACGCATTGTTCTTACAATGTCGTATGTGGCTTTTGTTTGGGTTAAACAAGATGTGTCTACGGTTGTTATATTGTTATTTTCTTCCCATGTAGACGAGCATTTTGCACCTAAATTTGACAGAAGTTTTAAAAGAGTTTTGATATCTGCAACATTGGGTAGATTTTTTATAGTAACGCTGTTTTTAGCAAGTATAGTCATAGCAATCAGCGGAAGAGCTGCATTTTTTGCACCTGAAATCTTTATCTCTCCGTGCAGAGGAGCGGCTTTTTTAATTTGTAAGTAGTCCATATTTATCTTTTTATTTTTATAGAAGAGTTCTTACAGAACTCTATTTACACGCAAAATGAGCAATACCCAAAAGTGAGGGTACACGAAGCCCATTTTACTACGCTTGCCGCTGTGGCACTAAAGCTTGCCTCTTGCAAGGCAGAAAATTCTTGTAGTTTTACAAAAAATTTAAAGTTTGAAATTATATCTAAAATAGTTCGTGTTTTTGGTATAATGACTTAAGTAAACATAGGAAAAACGATGAGTTCAGCCTTAGATAGATTAAAAAATTTAACAAATAAAATCTCTAGTTATGAGCGTGCAAGAAAAGATAATTTAGCAATACTACAAAACCTTTACGGTGAACTCGGTATAAATCAAAAAGTTGAAGAGTTTGGCGAGATTTTTAACTTCAAAGCCGTAAATCTCTCAGGTGCATCACTTCTAAATGATAGTTTGGGCGAGATAAAAAAGGGCAAATATTTACAGATATTGGCAATCGGCTACGATAAAGATGCTGTTGTGAAGAGTAAAAACATCTCTCTGGGCTATTTTGGAAAAGCCGAAAATGTGGATGAAGAGTTAAAAAATAAAATAGTAGAGTTTATAATCCGCTTTAGGTTTGAAAAAAGTTTTATGACGCTTGAACATTATCACGGAATGTTAGAATCTTTTAAAACAGATGAGTGATGCCCATAAAATGTTAATATTTTTGGATGTGGAGACAACGGGTTTAGAGAGCAGCGATAAAATATGCTCCATCGGTATAATCGGCATTGGCGAAAATGAGATTTTTTCAAAGTATGAGCTTGTAAATGAGGGCAAAAAAATCTCTTCAAAAGCTTCAAGCATTAACCACATCACAAACGAGATGATAAAAGGCAAGCCTGCACTAAAAGAGAGCGAGGCGTGGAAATTTTTGCAAGAACATAACCGTGAAAGCTCAACTATTATAGCCCATAATGTAAACTTTGACCTCAAAATGCTTCTTGCATGCGGGTTTGTTTGGCACGGTAAAATCATCGATACGCTCAGGGTTACAAAACATCTCATCCCCGAGTGTGAATACTTTTCGCTTCAATTTTTAAGATACGAACTAAGGCTCTACAAAAATGAGAAAAAAGAGGCTTTAAAATATAACGAGGTTATGAATGAGAGCGAATTTATACCTCATAATGCATTTAGCGACACCGTGCATGTAAAACTTTTGTATGAGTATCTTTTAGATATAAAAGCGTATGAAGAGTTAATCGAACTTACTCTTAAAAATGTGCTGATAGAGAAGTTTGATTTTGGCAAATACAGCGGTCGCTATATAGAAGAGATAAGTATATACGACAGAGGATATTTGGAGTGGGTGCTTTTAAATATTGCAGATTTGGATGAAGATTTGAGATATAGCATAGAGAGATATCTATAAAGTTGATGTGCTATACTTTCGCATAAATAAAATGTATAAGGAGTGTTTTTGAGAGTAGCTGTTGAGTGCAAGTCGCCGCTTATGCAAAAATCATTGGAACTTTTTTTGGGTAAGCATCTTAGTTCCGTAAAAAATTGCGATATTCTCTTACGAGATGTCAAATGCATGAACGATAAGAGATGTTTTTATATCTCAAGCTCTAAAGATTCCGATTTGGTTAAACCGTTTTCAAAATCTCAGCTTATTTTGGCTCTTGAGAAGAGATATGGAAGTATAAATGAAACAGATATAAAGAGCGAATTTGCCGATGATGAAAAACTTGATTTTGAGATTTTGGAAAAACGCATAGAGTCATTGACAAAAGAGTATCAAGCAAATATTTTAAGGGCGGTGCGGGCATTTTATGAAAAATAAAACTATAACCAAAAAAATAGTATCCGGAAAATATAAAAATAAAATTTTAAAACTTCCCTCAAAGAGTACGACAAGAACATCAAAAGCCATAGTGCTAGAGTCTTTTTTCAATACGATTCAATTTGAGATAATAGACGCAACTTTTGTGGAACTTTTTTCAGGAAGCGGTTCCATCGGTCTTGAAGCGCTTAGCCGCGGTGCAAAACGAATTATTTTTATGGAACGTGACCATGACGCACTTAAGATTTTAAGAGAAAATATTGCTCAAACCGATCCGAGTTTATGCGAAGTTTACAGCGGCGATACATTTGTAAATATTAAAAGTGTCGTAAAATCGCTGCAAAGAAGCGGCGAAGCGGCATACTTTTATATTGACCCGCCTTTTAGCATAAGAGAGGGGATGGAAGATATATACGATAAAATGATTGATATGATAGCTTCCCTGCCTAAAGAGTGCGTAAAACTTATTATCATAGAACATATGAGTACTCTTGTAATACCAAACGAGATAGGCGTATTTAGTATAAAAAAATCTAAAAAATTTGGAAATACGACTCTTACATATCTTGAGAATGAATAAAGTGGAATAGAGTTTGCTTAATATCGCTAGTTTAAGGATTGGCGATGAAAAAATTTATTCTATTTTTACTTACTATTGCAACTGTTCACGCCGCTAAAATAAGCGATGTCGCTAATATCGTCGGAGTGAGAGATAACCATCTTATCGGTTATTCTCTAGTTGTCGGTCTTGAAAAAACAGGCGATGGTACGACTTCAAAATTCACCCTTCAATCAATAGCAAATATGTTAAAAGCTATGAATATAGATATGAAATCCGTAGATATAAAATCAAAAAATGTCGCTGCAGTCGTTGTTACAGCAGAGCTCGCTCCGTTTGCAAGGCAGGGTGACAAGATGAATATTACGGTCTCATCCATAGGCGATGCTAAATCTTTAGAGGGCGGGACGCTTCTTATGACACCGCTTAAAGGGGTGGACGGAAAGATTTATGCTTTGGCTCAAGGTGCCATAACCGTAGGCGGTAAAAAAGGAAAAGGTGCAGGAGGTGAATCTCATCAGACGGCAGGACTTATTTATGACGGCGGAGTAGTGGAGAGAGAAATAAATATTGATCTTTATAATCAAGAGTTTGTTACATTATCTTTAAAAGACGCAAATTTTAAAAACAGCGTAAGTATTCAAAAAGTGTTGAATGAGTTTTATAGTACGCAAGTTGCGGTAGCTATGGATTCTAGAACAGTAAAACTAAAAAAGCCGCAAAACAAAAGTATGGTAGAGTTTTTAGCAGAAGTTCAAGATATGAATATGGACTATAGCGTAGATGATAAGATTGTTATAAACGAGAGAACAGGAACTATAATTTCGGGTGTAGGAATAACGATAAAACCGATTGTTATGACGCACGGAGGAATAACAATCAAGATTACGGAACAAGATGAGCTGAGTAAACCTGCAGGTTCAAGGGTTGTGGATGACAATATGGTAATCGGGGTAAATGAAAATGAGCTTTATACAAAAACAGGCACTACGACCGTTGCAAATTTAGTTCGTTCTTTGCAAAAACTTGGAGCAACGCCAAAAGATATTATCTCAATTTTAGAAGCGATGAAGAGTGCGGGAAGCATCTCTGCAGAGCTGAAGTTAATATAATGTACGGCGCAAATTCTGTAAATTTACAAGCTACATTTATGTCGCAGCAACATCAAATTCCCAAAATTGATGCTAAAGCCGATAATGCAGAGTTAAGAAAGCAAACTGACGCTTTTGAATCAATTATCCTTAAAATGTTGATGGATAATGCGATGCAGGATGAGAAAAATATTTTTTCACAGGCTAAAGATCCGGGTGACAAAGTATATAAATCTATGTATAGAGAAGAGCTTGCAAAAGCAAGTGCCGGCGGGTTTGGATTTTCTCAAATGCTTTATGATTTTTTGAGTCAAAAAAGCTAATATTTTTCTTCTTTATGACGATATAGTTAAATAGAATTATTCTCATTAGAGATAGAAAAAAGGATAAGTTATGATTTCACAATTAAGTAGTGCAGGCATTCGCAGTGCATACGCTAGTAATTTTGGCGAAAGCAAGGAAGTTTCACAAAAAGGCGGAGCGACTGTCTCCAAGCAGGGTGATACGAGTAAGATTGAAGAGATAAAAAGTGCTCTTGAATCCGGCGAATATAAAATAAATCTACAAGCTCTTTCACAGAAGATAGCCGAAGAGTTATTGTAGTTTTAAAACAAACAATGAGGATTAAATTATGCTGTCTTACCATTTACAAGGTGCATTAAACGACCTAAGAGATTTAATTAAAATTACAGAGTCGGATGTAGAAGATATAAAAGTAGCGAACCATAATCCTCAATTTGAAAGATTAAAACTCAAAGAGGAGAAGTTAAAAAGCTTCGAATCTAAAAAAGCTATGATAGATCATGAGATCTCGTCTCTTGTTAGCTTAAATCCAAATGTGGATTTACCCAAACTGTTAAATGAAGAGCAGCATGCTTATCTGAGTGAGCTCAAAGTCGAGTTGTCAAATCTTCGTGAAGTAAATAGACGTTATGCGAGAATGGTGTTAGCCGTGAGCAATTTATACAATACATTTTTAGAAAGGTTAATCCCGACGGAGATGCAGGGTTATAATAAAGTTGCTTCAAAAGAGTCTGCAATCTTAAAAGTGAGAGTGTAAGATGGGATCTATTTTCAATACATTAAATATCGGTTATAGCGGGCTGTCTGCCGCACAGTTGGGTGTGAGTACTACCAGTCATAATATAACAAATGCAGAGAGCGAAGGGTATACCAGACAAAGAGTTGTGACGGCAGCTTCTACACCGGTTTACTCGGCTACCGGAAATATAGGAAACGGTACTTCCGTAATGGATATCGCTAGAATTTTTGATAATTTTATATATGATAGATATACGGATTTGTCCGCCGATAAAGAGTATTCAGATTTTACACAATCTACTTTAGAAGAGATTTCAACTTACTTTCCTGAAATAGATGAAGTCGGGATAAAGTCGAATTTAAAAGAGTATTACAAAATGTGGCAGTCGTTTTCGGATAACCCGGATAATGATGCTATTAAGCTTGCCCTTGCAAAACAAGCAGAGACTCTCACAGGAAGTATAAGCACTACTCAAAATAAAATTATGACGCTTCAATCGAGCTTAAATGAACAGCTCCAAACAAGCGTAAGCGAAGTAAATGTACTTGCTAAAGAGCTTTCACAAATAAATATTTCGATTTCAACTGCAGAAGCCGGCGGGGCATTTACGGCAAACGATTTAAGAGATAAAAGAAACTCTATTGAATTAAATCTTTCAAAACTTATCGGTTCAAATGCTATAAACGGTCAAATAGAATCAAATATGAGTGTAGACAGTTCATCAAATGAAAATTCGGGAAGTTATACATTAAGTGTAAACGGATTTAACATAGTTGACGGTGGGACTTTTCATCCTATTCATATCTCAAGCGCTAACAATTCAAACGGATTTTACGAGCTCTCTTATGAGAGACAAGACGCTGTTTTAATACCTATGGATAAGAGTATAACTAGTGGTAAAATAGGTGCCATTTTAGCTCTTAGAGGTAATGAGATTAGTGATAATTCGGCAGGTGTTCCCAGTAACGGCACTTTACAAAAAGTTATAGATCAGATGGATGCTTTTGCGGCAACACTTATAGAGTCGACTAATAATATTTATGCTTCTAGCCATACAACTAGAATGGAATCAAAAACAGTAGATTTTGAAGAGGCAGCACCTCTTTTAAACACCTCCTTAAATTTAAAAGCTGGGTCGTTTGATATTCTTATCTATGATATAGACGGGAATGTAGCCGCAAGAAGAACTATTAATATTGATTCTAAGACATCCATGTCGGGAGTTGCCGGTTCTAACTCAATTCAAGGTCAAATTGAAGCGCAGAGTGATGATAATAGCGACGGCAATGCAAATAATGATATAGATAATTATATTGAGTATAATTGGGCAACATACCCAGACGGAAAAAATGCGGTAGAGTTTGTTATGGATGCTTCATCTGCAGCAAAAGGTTACTCTTTTTCTATAGAAGATAAACTTACAAGCAATGACTTTAATTCCGGTTCAAATTTTGCGGGTGCATTGGGGATGAATAATTTTTTTGACGGAGATAGTGCAAAAAATATAAATTTAAATTATAAACTAAGAGACAACCCTACAAATATAACAGCAGGGAAAATTCCGGCAACAGGGGATAACACTTTAGCGTTAGATATGATTCAGCAGCAATTTGAGACATATGATTTTAGTGTCGGCAATGCAGTTTATAACTCTACAATGTACGGTATGTTTGATGTCGTTGCAACGGAAGTCGGTGTAATTACAAATGATGCAGTTTTAAGTAATCAGACAGTGACTGCCCAGTTTAATGCAACCAAGTTAGAGTACTCTTCCGTCTCAAAAGTAAGTATTGACGAGGAGCTTACAAACTTGATTAAATATCAGACATCTTACGGGGCTGCTTCAAAAATCATTACAACCGTGGATCAGATGATGCAGACGCTTCTTGGGCTTAAGCAGTAATCGTAAATGCCGAAATCCAGTCTTTTTATACTTGTTTTTGTCTCTCTTTTTTCTTTTTTCGGCTCTGTTTTTTATTCGGTAGATGCATATGCGCTAGATAGCGGTTCTATTTTAGTTTCACCGTCAATGGAACATTTGCTGGGTACGGACAGACTCGGCAGAGATATCTTGGCACGGCTTATCGAAGGCGGAAAAGTTTCTCTTATTATCGGTGTGGGAAGCGCTTTTATAGCTTCGGTTATCGGACTGATTTTGGGTTCAATGGCTGGATATTTTCGAGGAAATATAGATAAAGGTTTTGTCGTTTTAGTGGATCTCTTTTTAACATTTCCGACATTTTTTCTACTTCTTGCACTCGTTAGTTATGTAAACGCTTCGGCTTTGGTTTTGATTGTTATCATATCCGTAACGGGTTGGATGACGACGGCAAGGCTTATCCGTTCAGAGAGTTTTGGGATAACATCACAGCCGTACATAAAGATACTAAATATTGCAAAAGTTGGTAAGCTAAAGATACTTTTCAAGTATTACGCTCCTCTTTTGGCTCCTATATACTTTGTCAGTTTTACTTTTGGAGTAGGCGGAGCTATACTTGCGGAATCCGGACTTAGCTTTTTGGGTCTTGGAATCGTAGCGCCTCAGATGAGCTGGGGTACGATACTAAGCAGCGGCAAGGATGTCGTAGAGATTGCGTGGTGGGTTAGCTTCTTCCCCGGACTTATGATATTTTTAGTTACATTTTCATTGATAAATATCTCAAATTATCTTCAACAGCTGACAAATCAAAAAGAGATACAAAACCGATAAAGTAGATAAAAAAATAGATTTTACTTAAAAAACTCTGCTACCCAAAATAGAATAATTTAGATAAAATAAATCATTAATTGTAAAACTAATAAATTTTTTTGTAAAAAGCCAAATCATTATACAAACGGAGTTAAAAAACAAGTATGAAAATAGCTATAGCAGGGACAGGATATGTGGGACTTAGCAACGGGATACTTTTATCCGGGCACAATGAAGTCGTAGCCCTAGATATCATCCCGCAAAAAGTGGAGATGATAAATAAAGGTATTTCGCCCATAGAAGATAATGAGATTCAAGAATACTTAACAAATCTAAAAAACAATTCAAAATTAAATATTCAAAATTCAACATTAAGCTCAAGCTTCAAAGCAACGCTTGATAAAGTTGAAGCTTACGGCGGGGCTGAGTATGTCATCATAGCGACTCCTACTGATTATGATCCGCAAACAAACTACTTTAACACAAAAAGCATAGAGTTTGTTGTTGCCGATGTTTTGAGTATAAATCCTGATGCGGTAATGGTTATAAAATCGACTATTCCCGTGGGGTATACAAAAACTCTAAGAGAAAAATTCGCTACGGATAACATAATTTTCTCACCGGAGTTTTTAAGAGAGGGGCTTGCACTTCATGATAACCTTTATCCAAGCAGAATTGTCGTAGGAGAGCAGAGTGAGCGAGCGAGCGTGTTTGCAAACTTGTTGGCACAAGGGGCGATTAAAAAAGATATCCCGATTCTTTTTACGGACTCAACTGAAGCAGAGGCGATAAAACTTTTTGCAAATACATATCTTGCTATGAGAGTAGCTTACTTTAACGAACTGGATAGCTATGCGCAAAGCCATGGACTTGATACCAAGCAAATCATAGAGGGTGTCGGACTTGACCCGCGTATAGGCACGCATTATAACAACCCATCTTTTGGATACGGCGGATACTGTTTGCCAAAAGATACAAAACAGCTTCTTGCAAACTATGCAGATGTGCCCTCAAATATGATAGAGGCGATTGTAAAATCAAACTCAACGAGAAAAGATTTTATAGCAGATAGTATTTTGGCGAAAAAACCAAAGATAGTCGGTGTATATAGGCTTGTGATGAAAAGCGGAAGTGATAATTTTAGAAGTTCGGCCATTCAAGGGATTATGAAGCGCATAAAAGCAAAAGGAATAGAGGTTGTTATCTATGAGCCCGTACTTAGTGAGGATAACTTTTTTAACTCAAGAGTAATAAAAGATTTGGACGAGTTTAAAAAGATAAGCGATGTTATAGTAGCAAATAGGCTAAGTGAAGCAATTACGGATGTAAAAGCCAAAGTCTATACCAGAGATATTTTTAATTCAGATAGTTAAGGGATAGATGTGAAGATACTAGTAACGGGAACGGCAGGCTTTATCGGTTTTCATTTGGCAAAAAAATTGCTAGAGCGTGGCGATGAGGTTGTAGGGCTTGACAATATAAACGACTACTATGATGTAAACTTAAAATACGCGAGATTAAATGAGCTTGGCATACAGATTCGTCATTGTGAACAGAGTCAAGCAATTTCTGAGACACCTCCTCATCGTGATAGTCATTGCGAGCGTAGCGCGGTAATCTTATCATCAAAATACCCTAGCCATAAGTTTGTAAAAATGGACTTAGCAGACACCCAAGCAATCAATAAACTTTTTGAAACGGAGAAATTTGATGCGGTATGCAACCTTGCCGCACAAGCGGGGGTGCGATACTCCATCGAAAATCCTCATGCTTACATACAAAGCAATGTTGTAGGGTTTATGAATATACTTGAAGCTTGCAGACATTTTGGAGTGAAAAATTTGGCGTATGCAAGCAGTTCGAGCGTTTACGGGCTAAACAGATCCCAGCCGTTTAGAACAAGTGATCATACCGACCATCCGATTAGCCTCTATGCGGCTACAAAAAAATCAAACGAGATGATGGCGCATACCTACTCCCATCTTTACGGTATCGCTACAACAGGGCTTAGGTTTTTTACGGTATACGGCGAATGGGGCAGACCGGATATGGCACCTATGCTTTTTGCAGATGCGATTTTAAACGACAGAGCCATAAAAGTATTTAATCACGGCAATATGAGCAGGGATTTTACCTACATAGACGATATAGTTGGCGGTGTTATAAAAGTTATAGACAATCCGGCTAAACCGTTAACAGACTTACCGTCATTGCGAGAAGCGAAGCAACGCGGCAATCTAGAACACCCAGAGCAAGATGTGTCCTTAACCAAAGAAGAGAACCTCCCGTCCGACCGTTCTACTGCACCGTACCGTATATACAACATAGGCAACAACTCGCCCGTGCAGCTTTTAGACTTTATAAAAACACTCGAAATCTCTTTGCAAAAAGAGGCAAAGAAAAATTTTATGGATATGCAAGACGGGGATGTAGTTTCAACATATGCGGATATAAGCGCTCTGATTGATGATTTTGGTTACAAACCCGATACTTCGCTTGAAGTCGGGGTGGAGAAATTTGTGAAGTGGTATAAAAAGTTCTACAATAGGCACGCTAAATGAGCAAAGCCCATTTAGCTACGCTAGCCGCTATGGCACTAAAGCTAGCCTCTTTTGAGGCAGAAAACTTCTTGCAGTTTTGCAAGAAGTCTAATAAAAAAGGAGAAAAATAGATGAAAGGGATAATTTTAGCAGGCGGAAGCGGAACAAGGCTTTATCCGCTTACAAAGAGTATAAGCAAACAGTTATTGCCCATTTACGACAAACCGATGATTTACTATCCGTTGTCGGTTTTGATGTTAGCAGGAATCAGAGAGATTTTGATTATCTCTACACCGAGTGATTTGCCTAGATTTAAAGAGTTGCTAGGGGATGGGAGTGATTTGGGTGTAAGTTTTTCCTATATTGTTCAGCCCTCACCGGATGGTCTTGCACAGGCTTTTATACTCGGGGAAGAGTTTATCGGGAATGATAGTGTATGTTTGATACTCGGGGATAATATATTTTACGGCAACGGACTTAGCGCTATGGTGCAAAACGCCTCAATGCTTCAAGAGGGCGCGGTAGTATTTGGCTATCAGGTAAAAGATCCGCATAGATTTGGCGTGGTTGAGTTTGACGAAGAACAAAATGCCATAAGCATAGAAGAAAAACCAAAAGAGCCAAAATCAAACTTTGCAGTGACGGGGCTTTATTTTTACGACAATGCCGTAGTAGAGATTGCTAAAAGTGTAAAACCATCAGATCGCGGTGAACTAGAGATTACATCCGTAAATCAAGAGTATCTAAGAAGAAAACAACTCAAAGTAGAGCTTTTAGGAAGAGGTTTTGCTTGGCTGGATACCGGCACGCACGATAGCCTTATAGAAGCAGGGCAATTCGTTCAAACAATAGAACATAGACAAGGGTATAAAATAGCGTGTTTAGAGGAGATAGCTTACAATAACGGTTGGATAAGTAAAGAAAAACTGCTTGAGGTAGCTAGAGTGCTTAGTAAAAGCGGATACGGTCAGTATTTGTCGGATTTGGTAAAAGGATAGAGAGATGAAAAATATTTTACTCACAGGTTGTGCGGGTTTTATAGGTTCAAACTTTGTGCCGTACTTTTTGGAAAAATATCCTGAGTATAATCTTATAAACTTAGATTTGCTAACTTACGCAGGAAACTTAGAAAACCTCAAAGAAGTTGATGGAAATCCGAGATACAAGTTTATAAAAGGGGATATCTGCAATCGTGAACTTGTAGAGTTTATATTTAACGAGTATGACATACAAGGGGTGGTTCATTTTGCCGCGGAGAGTCATGTAGACAACTCTATAAAAAATCCGGGAGTGTTTGTTCAGACAAATGTTAACGGAACTTTTACCCTTATAGATGTAGCATATAAGTACTGGATGGATGCGCCGTTTAAATACAAGAAGAGATTTTTAGAGACTGCCACAGCTTCTATGAAGCTTAGCAGTGACGGTGGAAGTCATTGCAAAGAGCAAAGTTATAGTGAGGAGCAAGACACATCTAGTCATTGCGAGGAGCACAGCGATGCGGCAATCTTGATACCGCGTTTTCATCATATAAGCACCGATGAAGTGTACGGGACACTTGGAGAGAACGGACTCTTTACGGAGTTAACTCCTTATGCGCCAAACTCTCCATACTCTGCAAGCAAAGCAGGTTCGGATATGATAGTTCGAGCGTATCATGAAACTTATGGAATGAATACAGTGATTACAAACTGTTCAAACAATTATGGCCCGAAACAGCATGATGAAAAACTTATACCAACCATCATAAGAAATGCTCTTGTAGGTAACCCTATCCCAATCTACGGAGACGGTAAAAATATCCGTGACTGGCTCTATGTGTTAGACCACTGCAAAGGGATAGACTTGGTTTATCATACTGGAAAAACTGGAGAGGTCTATAACATAGGCGGAAGAAACGAGAGAACAAATCTTCAGATAGTCGATAGAATATGTGCGATATTGGATGAGAAAGTACCGTTAGACTGCCGCACTTCGTTCGCAGTGACAAATAAGAGTCATAGCAAGAAACAAAGCGACTTATCTCGTCGTTGCGAGGAACAGAGCGACACATCTCGTCATTGCGAGGAGCAAAGCGACACGGCAATATCTATATCATCTTACAAAGAGTTGATAACTTTCGTGCCAGACCGTGCAGGTCACGACAGACGCTATGCTATAGATGCAACAAAGCTGGAAAATGAGCTTCTCTGGAGAGCGGATGAGAACTTTGAGAGCGGAATTGTTAAAACTATAGAGTGGTACTTGAACAAATACAAGAAGCAGTTGTAAAGTGCAAAGGGAAAAAATGAACAAAGATAGCAAAATATATGTGGCAGGACATCTTGGACTTGTCGGAAGTGCTATAGTAAAAAATTTAACTAAAAAAGGTTATACAAATTTAGTATATAAAACGCATGAAGAGTTAGAACTAATGGATCAAAAAGCAGTTATAGAATTTTTTGAGTCCCAAAAACCGGAATATGTAATACTTGCAGCCGCTAAAGTCGGCGGTATAGCGGCAAATAATGATTATAGAGCAGATTTTATCTATGAAAACCTGCAAGTCCAAAATAATGTTATCCATCAAAGTTATGTTCACGGAGTAAAAAAACTTCTCTTTTTAGGCTCAACATGCATCTACCCAAAAAACGCTCCGCAACCGATGAAAGAAGAGAGTCTCCTTACAAGTCCGCTTGAGTATACAAACGAACCGTATGCCGTAGCAAAAATCGCAGGTATAAAGATGTGCGAGAGTTATAACATCCAGTACGGCACAAACTTTATAAGTGTAATGCCGACAAACCTTTACGGTCCAAACGATAATTTTGATCTTCACACTTCGCATGTATTGCCGGCACTTTTGAGAAAAATGCATGAAGCAAAAATCAATAACTCAAAAACTGTTGAGATTTGGGGAAGCGGAAAGGCGCGAAGAGAGTTTTTATACTCCGAAGATATGGCAGACGCATGTGTATTTTTAATGGAAAATGTAGACTTTAAAGATACTTACGACAACAATGAAAAAGAGATTAGAAACACTCATATAAATATAGGTTCGGGAGAAGATATAAGCATAAAAGAGTTGGCATATCTTATGAAAAAAGTAGTCGGTTTTAGCGGTGAACTAGCTTTTGATACAAGTAAGCCTGATGGAACAATTTTGAAGTTAACAGATCCCTCTAAGCTCCACAATTTCGGATGGAAACACAAAGTAGAGCTTGAAGAGGGAATAAAAAAAGCTTATGAGTGGTATTTAGATAACCGATGCTGACAAAACTAAAATCCCTGCAAAATCATCAAGGCTTTATGAAGTACTTTAAAAATACTTCATGGCTGCTTGGTGAAAAAATACTCCGTATGGTTGTAGGGCTTTTTGTAGGTATTTGGGTGGCTCGTTATCTCGGACCCCAGCAGTTTGGACTTTTTAGCTATGCGCAGAGTTTTGTGGGGCTTTTTACTGCAATTGCTACGCTTGGGCTTGACGGTATTGTAATCCGTGAACTTGTAAAAGATGAAAGCAGGCGAGATGAACTCATAGGAACTGCTTTTTGGCTAAAGTTTATCGGGGCGTTTGGCGTGCTCATCGTTTTAGCAATCGCCGTCAATTTTACTTCAAACGATACGCAAACAAATATGCTTATTTTTATAATCGCAAGTGCGACAATATTTCAGAGTTTCAATGTCGTAGACATGTACTTTCAATCAAAAGTGATGGGTAAATATATCGTTTATGCAAATGTACTAAGTCTTTTGTTTTCTTCCATCGTTAAAATCACACTTATCATCAATGAAGCATCGCTTGAGGCTTTTGCATGGACAGTGCTTTTTGATAGTTTTGTTTTGGCTTTGGGGTATATCTATTTTTATATTCGTAATCGTCATTGCAAGCAAAGCGAAGCAATCCAACGAATCACCGTCATTACAAGCAAAGCGAAGCAACCCAACGAATCACCGTCATTGCGAGCAAAGCGAAGCAATCTATTTGCATTTAATTGGAAGTTTAACAAAGTAATAGCCGTTGATTTACTGCGTGACTCATGGCCGCTCATACTTAGCGGTATAGTTGTCTCTGTCTATATGAAAATAGACCAAGTTATGATAATGGAGATGTTGGATGCTAATGCAGTCGGACAGTACGCGGCAGCAGTTCGCATAAGTGAAGCATGGTATTTTATCCCTATGGTTGTCGTTAGCTCGCTTTTTCCTGCCATCATAAATGCTAAAAAGATAAGCGAAGATCTTTATTATGCCAGACTTCAAAAGCTTTATAATCTTATGGTATGGATGGCTATCGCAATAGCCCTTCCCATGACATTCTTAAGTGGTTGGATTGTGAATTTTCTTTACGGCGGGCAGTATGACGAAGCGGGAAGTGTGTTGATGATACATATTTGGGCCGGAGTATTTGTGTTTTTGGGAGTTGCAAGCGGAAAGTGGTTTATCTCTGAAAATTTACAAACATTGGCTTTTTGGAGAACTTTTAGCGGAATGGTAATAAATGTAATTTTAAATTTTATTTTGATTCCAAAATATGGTGTAAACGGTGCGGCAGTTGCAACATTGATTAGTTATAGTGTAGCCGGATTTTTATTTGATTATTTTAATGCTAAAACAAGAAAAGTTTTTTTTATGAAATTAGATACAATCAATTTAAGGAGATTGCTATGATTGAGAAAATTATCAGTAGAATGATTCCGTTGAAAATCAAAAAGCAATTAATAAATTTTAAGATATTGGCTTTAGAATATGGACAGTACGGAACAATTAAAAATTGGGATTGTATAGATAAAAATAATAATAAAATTCCTTGGTATACATATCCTGCAATAGAGTATTTAAATAATATAGATTTTTCGCAAAAGTCTATTTTTGAATACGGAAGCGGTAACTCTTCAATATTTTGGAGTAATAAAGCAAAAAGTATTGTTTCAATAGAACATGACAAAGTATGGTATGAAAAAGTAAGCAAAAATTTAAAAAACAATCAAATACTGCTTTGTAAAGCAAATAATAATGAATATGAAAATTCCATAACAACATTTGATAAAAAATTTGATGTAATCGTTATTGACGGTATTAGAAGAGTTGAATGTTCAAAAATTGTCGAACATTATTTAAATAAAGAATCGGATGAAGGATATATGATAATATTAGATAATTCTGACTGGTATAAAGAAACTTCAAAATATTTCAGAGAAAACTTGGGTTTAATTGAGGTTGATTTCCATGGATTCGGTCCGATAAATGATTACACTTGGACTACCTCTATGTTTTTATCGAGAAATTTTAATTTTAAACCGATTGATAATGAACAGCCTAACTTTTCAATTGCTGCCGACAAACAAAACGGTGAATGAAAATGTTAAAAAAACTAATTAAGTTGCTATTGCCAAAAAATTTAAAAGAAAAAATAGCCGATATTAAAAATGACTATTTTGACGGTTATGCTTTAAAATCATATTCACAAGAGGGTGAAGATATGATTTTGCGAAGATTGTTTGAAAAACAACAAATGGGCTTTTATGTAGATGTCGGAGCTCATCATCCAAAAAGATTTTCAAATACTTACTTTTTTTATAAAAAAGGGTGGAAGGGTATTAATATTGATGCAATGCCAAATAGCATGAAACTGTTTAATAAAATCCGTCCAAGAGATATAAATATAGAAAAACCCGTTTCAGATAAAAAACAAGTTTTGACATACTATGCTTTTAATGAACCGGCACTAAATGGGTTTTCAAAAGAGTTATCTCAAGAGTATATAAACCTTAACAACGAGTTTCATTTAATATTTACAAAAGAGATTGAAACAGTGACTTTAGAAGATATATTGAATAAATATTTACCGATAAATCAAGAAATAGATTTTTTATCTATTGATGTTGAAGGATTGGATTTTATGGTGTTAAAGTCTAATAATTTCGAAAAATATCAACCAAAAGTAATACTTGTGGAGATACTAGGCAGCAACTTATATGAGATACAAAATAGTGAAATAACGGTTTTCTTAAAAAATCAAGGATATTGTATATCTGCAAAAACTATAAATACCGTTTTATTTATCAGAAGTAATTTTAATAAGTACGGAAGTCAAGTTTGATTGTTAAATATAAAATACAGGGTAAATAAAAATGTGTGCAATCTTAGGAACAATTCCAAAAACAGATGAAACTTTTTTTAAAAAAGCACTTGATACTCTCTCTCACAGAGGTCCCGATGATTATGGGATCAATACTATTAACGGGGAAATTACACTAGGACACAGAAGATTGTCAATTGTGGATTTATCGCATAATGGACATCAGCCTATGTTTAATGAATCAAAAAGATATAGTATAGTTTTTAACGGAGAGATATATAACTTTTTAGAGATAAAAAACGAGCTTTTAAAAAAAGGATATAAATTTTTTTCAAATTCCGACACCGAAGTTCTTTTAAATGCCTATATAGAGTGGGGTGAAAAATCAGTTTTAAAGTTTAACGGGATGTGGGCATTTGCTATATGGGATAGTTTGAAAAAAGAGTTATTTTTATCAAGAGATAGATTTGGCAAAAAACCGTTGTTTTATGCTTTTGTAGACGAGAAATTAATTTTTGCTTCCGAAATGAAAGCAATATATCCATTTTTGAAAGAGGTAAAACCTTCAAAAGATTTTCATTGGATGAAAAATAATATCTTCTTATATGAAAGTACGGATAAATGTTTAATAGAGGGTATTAAAAGATTCCCATACGGACATAACGGAGTATTTAAGGATGGAAAACTAAAAATATCCAGATATTGGAACACATTAGACCACTTAGAAAAGATACCAAGTAGTTATGATGATCAAGTAGAAAAATTTAGAGAGCTGTTTTTAGATGCCTGTAAAATACGGATGCGATCAGATGTTTCGATAGGTACGGCACTTAGTGGGGGTCTTGACAGCAGTGCAACTATGTCAGCTATGGCACATCTATCTAAAGGGCATATCGATTATGGCAAAAAAGATTGGCAACATGCCTTTGTGGCCTCATTTCCAAATACTTTTTTAGATGAATCACATTATGCCAAGATGGTAACAGATCATATAGGCATAGAAGCAACATTTGTAAAAATTGATCCACTTAAACAATGGGATAAGCTAGATGAGTATTTTTATATATTTGAAGAGCTATATATTACATCCCCTATACCGATGCTTATGACCTATGAAGCTGTTAAAAAACATGGAATTACCGTTACTCTCGACGGTCACGGAGCAGATGAGCTTTTTAGCGGTTATGGACATATGCTAGAGGCTCTTTGGGATAGTAAATTTAGTTTAAAAAGTACAATGGATGTCTTAAATACATATCAGGGTACACTCGGTGATGTCGGAGCTCATAGAAAATCAACTTCAAATTCTGAAATTTATTTAAAATATATGGTTAGAAAATGTATAAATAAACTAATGAAAAGAGATATTATTTCCAAAGATTCTGATCATAATAATTTTAAGAAGTTAGATAATTTTTCACAACATCTTTATGTAATATTTCATGAAACAATTTTGCCTACGCTTTTGAGAAATTATGACAGATACTCCATGATGAACGGTGTTGAGATTAGAATGCCGTTTATGGATCATAGAATAGTTACTTTTGTAAATTCACTTCCGTATAACAGTAAATTTGGAGGCGGATATACTAAAAAACTACTTAGAGATGCAATGGATCCGTATATGCCAAAAGAGGTAACTTGGAGAAAGTCAAAAATCGGATTTAACTCTCCTATTGTAGATTGGATGCAAAATGATTTAAAAGAGTGGTTTGCCGATGTTGTACACTCAAAAGATTTTTTAGACTCTTCGTTAGTTGATAATGCAAAAGAGACACAGCAATTGGTTTTAAATATCATTGATAGAAAAAGTAACTTATTTTCAGACGGAGAAAAAGCATGGAGTTCTATAAGTCAATATTTATGGGAAAAATCAATCATAAAGAGAAAGTATGACTTTGCATAATTTAGCACCTATAGTTTTATTTGTTTATAATAGACCGCAGCATACAAAACAAACGGTTGAAGCACTACAAAAAAACGAATTTGCAAATGAGAGTGAGCTTTTCATCTACTCCGATGAAGCTAAAAATTTAAATGCAAAAGAGAGTGTAGATGAGGTTAGAAATTATATTAAAACGATAGACGGTTTTAAAAAAGTCACCATTGTTGAGAGAGAAAAAAACTTTGGACTTGCAAATTCCATCATAGACGGAGTAACTAAAATAGTAAATGAGTATGGAAAAATAATCGTACTTGAAGATGATCTTGTGACAAGCCCCTATTTTTTGAAATTTATGAATGAGGCTTTGGAATTTTATAAAAATAAACAACAAGTCTATAGCATTACGGGATACTCTTTTACTGATGAAGTAGATTTAATAGATAGCACCTATTTTTTATCTGTTACCAGTTCGTGGAGTTGGGCAACATGGGCAGATAAGTGGAAGCATTTTAAAAGAGATAGTGAAAAATTAGAAAAATATATTAAAGATAAAAGCAATCACTACAAGTTTAACTTTTACGGATCTTATGATTACATCTCTATGTCAAAATCTCAACTTAATGGCAAGATAGATTCTTGGGCAATTTATTGGTATTTTTCCGTGTTGCAAAGAGGCGGGTTGACACTTTACCCTGCTAAAAGTTTAGTACAAAATATAGGGTTTGACGGAAGCGGCGTACATTGCAGCAGCTCTAATATAGAAAAAACTTTAACATTATACAGACCTATTTTGACTAATGAGATTTTTGAAAAAGAGAGTGTGGCAAATATGGTAAAAAATATATTTAAAAAAGAAAGTAAAATCTCTTTATTCTTAAAAGTAAAAAACAGAGTTAACAAATTTGCTAAAAAAGTATTAACTAATGAACAAAAACAATTTTTGTCAATATTGCTTTCAAAGTTAAAACTCCTTTTTTATAAAAAAAAGATTGGAAAAAATACATATATTGATAAAACAGTCAATGTTTTTGGTTGGGGGTATATAAGTATAGGCTCAAATACTCTCGTAGGTGAGCAGAGCTGGCTTAATGTAAATAAAAGAGTGGAGAATTTTGAACATATTAAAATAGGTAATTATTGCTATATAGGGCGCAGAAATCTTCTTAGCTCAAGCAAAGAGCTGATTATAGGTGATTATGTAATGACGAACAATGAATGTAAATTTTTGGGAAGCAATCACAGATATAACGACCCGTTAAGTCCATATATCACAACAGGTACTACCGATGAGGATGTATTAAAGATAGGCGTCAATGTATGGATAGGTGCGGGCGTGATAGTTTTAGGTGCAGTTACGGTTGGACACGGTGCTATAATAGGAGCAGGAAGTGTGGTAACAAAAGATATTCCCCCTTTTAGCATCGCAGTCGGGAACCCCTCTACAGTAATCAAAAGATACAATTTCAAGTTAAATAAGTGGGAAAAAGTATCTGATTTTGACCAAAAGCTAGAAACTCTGATGCCGAGTGAAGATGAGTATCTTGCTATTTTAAAAACAAATAAGCCATATATAAATATGCCAGTTATGGCAGCGACATCACGATTTGGAGATTTGTTTTGAACTGTAAAATATGTAATGAAGAGAGTAGTTATGTTTTTGACGCCCAAATATTAAATAAATACACCGCTCAATATTTTAAATGTCCTAATTGTGGTTTTTTACAGACTCAAAAGCCGTACTGGCTAAAAGAGTCATACAGTGATGCTATCAGTATTTCAGATACGGGAGTTATGGTAAGAAACAACAATTTTGCAAAAATAGCTGCTACTATTTTGTCGTTAGTATGCAATAAAAATGGAACTTTTCTTGATTATGGAGGCGGTTACGGAATATTTACGAGACTTATGAGAGATAAGGGATTTGACTTTTATTGGTATGATAAATATGCAACAAACTTAGTTGCAAGAGGTTTTGAAGGTAAAGTTGAAAATAATCGATATGCTGCAGTAACATCTTTTGAAAACTTTGAACATTTTGAAAATCCGCTTCAAGAGATAGAAAATATTTTTAGTTTGACCGATACGGTGTTATTTTCAACTGAATTAGTGCCAAAACAAACTCCAAATCCAAATGAGTGGTGGTATTTTTGTTTAGAACATGGGCAGCATATCTCTTTGTTTTCTAAAAAAAGCTTAGAATATATTGCTGAAAAATATGGATATTTTCTTATATCAAACAATCAAAATTTACATATTTTTTCTAAAAAGAAGATTACAAATAAAATTTTTATTGTAGAAAAAATAGTCAGAAAATTGCATTTAGACTGCTTTTTCAATCAAAAATCAAAAGCGGACAGTGATATGCATTTGATAATAAAAAAAATGGGTAAAAAGTGAAAAAAATATTAATCACGGGTGCAAAAGGCTTTTTAGGTTCTCATATCTCAAAATATTTTAAAAATTTAAAGTTTGAAACATACGGTATAGGGCATGGTGATTTGCTTGTAGAAGAGTGTCGTATGATCGGATTGGATTATTGGTTTAAATCAGATGTTAACATAAAAGCCATTAAAGAGATAAATGAAAAATTTGATGTAGTGATACATTGCGGAGGCAGCGGTTCTGTGGGTTTTTCCATGGAAAATCCATATGAAGATTTTAAAAAAACTGTTGATGGAACTTTGGAAGTATTGGAATATATCAGGCTTTATAATCCAAATGCACATCTTATATATCCCTCAAGCCCCGCTGTTTTAGGTGAGTGCAATGATGAACCGATTGCAGAAAATTATATAGGCAAACCTGTTTCGCCTTATGGTTATCACAAAAAAATAGCTGAAGATTTATGTCAAAGTTATTCTGAAAAATATGATATCAAAGTATCAATAGTTAGATTATTTTCAGTTTATGGAAACGGTTTAAGAAAACAGTTGCTGTGGGATGCTTATAATAAGATGATTTTATCAAACAGTGAAGTTGAATTTTGGGGAACAGGCAGCGAAACAAGAGATTTTATTCATGTAGAGGATGTGATGGATCTATTTTTAAAGCTACTTTCAATTGAAGATAAATTTATCATATTAAACGGTGGAAGCGGTGTAAAGCATAGCGTTTATGATGTTGTAAATTTAATTAAAGAGATTTTACACTCTGATATAAAAATAGTTTTTAATAATCAAAGAAATTTAGGCAACCCAATTTACTACCACTCAGATATAAGTAAAACAAAAAAACTAGGCTGGGAACCAGTGGTTAATTTTAACCAAGGAGTAAAAGAGTATATAAAATGGGTAAAGAAACAAAAGTGATAAGAGTCGGATTTATAGGTGCCGTATCAAAAGAGTGGATGGGCGGATTAAATTATTTTAAAAATTTGCTTTACGCTATAAAATCTATAGATAATAACTTGCAAATAACTGTTTTTGTCGGTAAAAAAACTGATATCGATATAAAAAATATGTTTAAAAAGTATGCTATTGTCATAGAAGATGATATCTTCGACAGAAAAAGTATCAAATGGTTTTTACACAAAATAGAAACAAAGATTTTAAATAGAAATTTTTTATTGGAGAGATTATTAAACAAACACCATATTGAACTTCTTTCCCATTCGTCTATAATTGATTTACAAATATGTAAAACTATTAATTGGATACCTGATTTTCAACATTTACATTTGCCGGAAATGTTTTCTAAAAAAGAGATAGAGCAAAGAAATAAAAATTTTTTAAATTTGATAAAACAAAGCGATAAAATTGTTTTAAGCAGCTATGATGCCTTAGAAGATTTTAAAACTTTTGCTCCAAAATATACTTATAAAGCGAGTGTATTACAATTTGTTTCACAACCTGATAGTAAATATTTTGATTTAAACGAGAATGATAAAATCAGTTTGATGCATAAGTATAATTTACCAAATATTTTCTTTTACATACCAAACCAGTTCTGGAAGCATAAAAATCATATGTTAGTGTTTGAGGCGGTTAAATTACTTGTGAGCGAAGATAGTGATATCTGCATAGTTTGTACGGGATATTTGAATGATTATAGAAATGCCAGCTACATAACAACTATAACAAATTTTATAGAAGAGAATAAGTTGCATAACAATATTAGACTTTTAGGTTTAGTAGATTATGAGGATGTTTTTAAGTTCATTAAATTTTCAAAAGCAGTTATAAATCCCTCTTTATTTGAGGGATGGAGCTCAACCGTTGAAGAGTGTAAAAGCGTAGGCAAAAATATGATTTTATCAGATTTGGATGTACATAAGGAACAGTATCCCGAAGCGCTTTTTTTTGATAGATTTGATGTGCAATCATTAAAAAACATCTTAAAGAGTTATAGTTGTGAGAATTGTGGTTTTTCTAGCTATGATTTGAAAGAGAGAACGAAAAACTTTGCACAAAAATATATAGAGATAGTAAATGATGTCATCAACAATTAAAGATAAACCTCTTATCTCAGTCATAACGGTAGTTTACAACGGTGAAAAATATCTTGAAGAAACTATCCAAAGCATCATAAACCAAACTTATGACAATGTAGAGTACATCATCATAGACGGCGGTTCAACCGACGGTACGGTTGATATTATAAAAAAATATGAAGATAGGATTGATTATTGGGTAAGCGAAAAAGATAAGGGGATAAGCGATGCTTTTAACAAAGGCGTAAAGGTTGCAAAGGGTGATTACATTAATTTTCAAGGCGACGGAGACGGTTTTTATGCATCTGATTCTTTAGAAAAGGTTTTTTTTGGCATAAATCCAAAAGAAGATATTTTTGTAAGTGCAAAAATTCAGCGTATAGATGAAGCAGGCAAAGAGATATTTGTATCTAAGCAGGCTAAATCTTTTGATAAAAAATCACTTTTATTTAGGATGTCTATGCCTCATCAAGGTCTTTTTACGCATAGAAGCTATTTTGAGAAATATGGATTGTTTGATGTAGAAAACACTTTTTGTATGGATTATGAACATTTGTTAAGAAGTTATCACGAGTTTCCAAAAGTGGTTATAAAAGATGTTATAGCAGCTAGATGGAGAGCAGATGGAATCGGAAACGGCAGAATACTGGAAATTTTTAAAGAGTATGACAAAATTAAAAGAAAAAACAGAGTTGCAAACAGCTTGGTGCTTGAACTTATAAACTACTGGACATTATTAAAGTATTATGTAAAAAAAATAATAAAAATGGATTGAAAATGTTGGGAATAGTAAAGTATATTTTTAAAAACAATGATGGATTTGATATTTTAAAATATTTGGTATTCGGCTTTATATTTCAACTATTTAAAAGAGTAACCAATAGCGTAGTTTCCAAAAAAATATTTAACGGTAAAAATATTTTTATGTATCCGCAATGTAATGTTTCAACAATGTATGCATATACTGAGATTCCGGATAAAAAAGAGATGTTTATGTTAAGAGATTTAATAAAAAGTGACGAGAGAAGTGATACCCTGTTTTTTGATATAGGTGCAAATATAGGGTCATATAGTATTTCTTTGATGGATATTTGCTCTGAAATTATAGCTTTTGAACCTCACCCTTACACTGCAAATAGATGTAAAATGAATTTTTTATTAAACAATATTTCCGAGACAAATGTTAAGCAGTTAGCACTATCAAACAAAATAGGCTCGACACATTTTTCTGATTACGGCGGAAGTTCAACTATCAACCATATCGTAGAGGAGGGCAGCGGTATAGAAGTTGAAGTAAGCACTTTGGATAAATTTGTTGTTGATTATAACTACTCTAAAGATAGAACTTATATTTTAAAGGTAGATGTCGAGGGTTTTGAAAAAGAAGTTTTTGAGGGCGCAAAGGAGTTTTTAACTTTTTACAATGTAAAAGGCATCGTATTTGAATGTTTTGCAAAAGATGATGTTTTTGAACTTTTAAAAAGTTATGGGTATAAAAATATAAAACAGATAAGCGAGAACAACTATTTTGCAGCCAAAAATTAATTGGGTAGAAAATTTAAAAGCTTTTGCTATTTTATCCGTTATATTAGGACATATCGCATCACCTTTTAGTGCCTTTATATACTCTTGGCATATACCTCTTTTTTTTATATTAGCCGGTTTTTTTATTAAATTTGATTTGCCGATAAAGGATTTTATTTTAAAAGATTTTAAAAAGCTGATGATTCCTTATTTTATATTTGCTTTATTGGGTTTGGTTGTTGAAATTATAAAGCGTATAGCGCTTCATAGAGAACCTTTGGATTATATACAAGAGTTAAAAGGTATCTTTATATGGATGGATATAACATCTCTGCAAAATACATACGCTTTCGTTTTATGGTTTTTGCCTGCTCTGTTTTTTGCACGAGTTTTTTTGTTTGTTATAAATAAATATATCAAAAACTTATTTATCCAAGCTGCCGTTATATTTTCATTATTTATATCTAGTTTTTATACGGAGTTGCCGTTTGGCGTAGACAACGGCTTAAATGCCATTTTATTTTTGTTTGCAGGAAGTCTGTTTTTTAGATTTTATCAAGATAACAGATTATTATACTTTCTGCCTTTTATGTTAGTCGGATTATATATTTTATTTGGAGTTCCTAGTTTAGATGTAGCATCAAAGAGCTATGGTAATATTTTAGTAAACTTACTTTGGGCTGTGTCTATGAGTTATATATTTTTCTTTATATTTAAAAAACTAAATTTTGAGATTAAAATATTAAGCATATGGGGAGGGAATGCAATGCTGCTTTTTATCACTCATCCATATACAAATAATATCGCTCATATTGCGGCCCTAAAAATTAATTTTGGAGATTGGTATATAAAACTGTTTATTTCACTTTTGCTGCTTCAAATTATTATATTTATAAAACAGAGATTTATCGGCAGAGGGGTATTTAACTATGTATGATTATGTTATAGTTACCCATATACCGGTTTTTTATAAAGTCAATCTTTATAATGAACTCTCAAAAAAATTAAATATTTTCGTGATTTTTATCTCCGGCGACACGAATGAAAAAAGAGCGGATGATTTTGTGAGCCTAGAAAATGCAGAGTTTAGATATGAAGTGTTAAGCGAGGGTGATTTTCAAAATAGAAATCAGTTCGCAAATATAAGAAAGATAAAAGATATTATAAAAAATATAGAGTATAAAAAGTTGCTTGTGAGCGGTTGGGAGCTGGGTGAATTTTGGTATTTGGTCTTTTTTTATCCAAAGTCTAAAAACTGCTTAGCCTTGGAATCAACAGTGCTGGAGAGCAGTACTGTCGGGATAAAAAGAGTTATAAAAAAACTCTTTTTATCCCGCATATCTACGGTCTTCGCATCAGGTGCTTTACATGTTGAACTATTAAACGCGCTTGGCTATAAAAGTGAAATTAAAGTAACCAAAGGCGTAGGAATAATCAATAAAACGGAATTTGCAAGAAAAGAAAAAAGATATCAAAAAAGATTTCTATATATAGGAAGACTCTCAAAAGTGAAAAATTTAAAAACTCTTATAGAGCTGTTTAACTCTTTAGAGGAGTGTTTTTTAACTATCATAGGTGATGGAGAAGAGAAGGAGGTTCTTGCAAAAATGGCTAAATCAAATATAATCTTTAAAGAACCGATTGAAAATAAAAAGCTAAAAGATGAGTTTTTAAATAACGATATTTTTATATTGCCGAGCGTGATAGAGCCATGGGGCTTGGTGATAGAAGAGGCACTCTATTTCGGCTTGCCTGTAATTGTAAGTCAAAATTGCGGCTCAGTAGAGCTTATAAAAAATGGAGTAAACGGATATATATTTGACCCAAAAGATAGTAAAAATTTAAAAGATATTATTATAAATATTGATGCAAAAAGGTATGATGAGCTTTTAGCAGGAGTCGAAGAATTTTCTATTGACGATAAAGACCGAAATCAGATAAGTTCTTATATATGAAAATTCTAATAATCCATAACAAGTACCAATCAAACAACATCGGCGGCGAAGATATAGTTTATGAAAATGAACTTTTGTTTTTACAAAAAAAACTGGGATGCGAAAATGTATACTCTTATGAAGTTTCAAACGATGATATAAACAAGTTTAAACTTCTTTTTGAGATATGGTTTTCAAAGAAGCACTATAAAAAAGTCAGAGCGATAGTTAAAGAAAACAGAATAGATTTGGTGCATGTTCATAATTTTTTTCCGCTTTTGACGCCTAGTGTTTTTAAAGCTGCAAAAGATGAAGGTGCGAAAGTCATCCACACGCTTCATAATTATCGTCTTTGGTGCATATCAGGTATTTTGTACAGGGATAATTACGGTATTTGTGAATTATGTACTCAAAAAAAATTTTCGTTTGCAGGGATACTAAATAGGTGTTATAGAAAATCTTTGCTTCAAAGTTTGGTAGCTCAAGTTTCATTTTGGTTTTATCGCTTTACTAAAGTATTTGATAATATCGACTACTTTTTTGCACTTACGAATTTTCAAAAAGCAAAAGTAAAGTCACTCGGTATTAATGAGCAAAAAATAATACTTAAATCCAATAGTTTAAGTATGGCATTTGATGTGCAAAAGGAAAAAAACGGGTATATCTATGTCGGCAGACTTGAAGAATCAAAAGGGATATATGAACTCTTAAAAGTTTGGAAGAGTTTAGATGAAAGATTTGTTCTTACTGTTATCGGCGGCGGTGAGATAGAAGAAGATTTGCAAAAAGAGTTTAATCAAAAGAATATAATATTTAAAGGTAAGTGCAGCAGAGATATGACACTCTCATATATTTCAAAATCAAAGTATCTTATTCAATCTTCATTTTTGTATGAAACATTCGGACTAACTATCATAGAAGCTATGAGTTTTGGAGTACCTGTCATAGGGTTTGATATCGGAACAAGAGGAGATTTTATAAAAGAGGGCGAAAATGGATTTTTGTGCGCAGTAGATGATTTGGAGGAAGTGATTAAAAAATCATATGATTTTGCAAAATATGAAGAACTCTCTAAAAATGCTATAAAAACTGCAAAATTATATGAAAATGATTGTGTGATAGCTAATCAAATAGAGATCTATAAAAATATTTTAGGATATAAAGCTTGAAAATCTCAATTATAACAGTAGTATGGAATAACAAAAAAACCATAAAAGATGCGATAGAGTCGGTTCTTGGGCAAACGCATAAAGATATAGAGTATATCATCATAGACGGTGCAAGTACGGATGGTACGGTTGAAGTTGTGAAAAGCTACGGCAATAAGATAAACAAGTTTGTAAGTGAACCGGACAAAGGGCTTTATGATGCTATGAATAAAGGTATTGCTCTTGCTAGCGGCGATGTGGTGGGGATACTAAACAGCGATGATTTTTATATAGACAACGGTGTTATAGAGCGAATTGTCAAAGAGTTTGAAGAGAAGCAAACAGATAGCGTGTTTGCGGATCTGGTATATGTAAAATCTGAAAATTTAGACAAAATCGTGAGACACTATGATAGCAGTTACTTTACGCCGCAAAAATTTGCTTACGGCTGGATGCCTGCTCATCCCACTTTTTTTGTAAAAAGATGGGTTTATGAGAAGTACGGCGTGTTTAGAACGGACTTAAAAATCGGAGCGGATTTTGATATATTGGCAAGGTTTTTATATACGAATAAGATAAGCTACAGCTATATGAAAGAGGTGCTTGTAAAGATGAGGCTTGGCGGAGTCAGCACATCTTTTAGCAGTATCTGGATAAACAACATCGAGCAGTTAAGAGTTTGCAGACAAAACAAGATTGATACGAATATTTTTAAGATACTCTCAAAATATCCAAGTAAATTGATGGGATTTGTAAGAAAATAAAATCATCCCTTTTTTAAAATAGTCGTAAAAATCATATACGCCATTGCAATTAAGATAAAAAAAGTAAAAATCATAGCTATCGGGAATAGACCGTTTGGGTAATGCTCAATGTGTCTAGCTACTACATACCCCAAAAAACAGAATATAAGTTGAGCTAGTATCAAAAATATTGCAGTCTGTTTCGCATCGCCGAAAAATCTATAAAGTATGTGATGTATATGTGTTTTATCCGCCAAAAACGGCGAGCGTTTCATATTTATTCGTCTAAGCATTACAACTACGGTGTCTATGATGGGAATGGCTGCAAAGTATAAAATTATTACGGGATGTATATGTTTTATGCTTAAAATCGCTATTGTAGATATGATAAAACCTATGCTTAAACTCCCGCTGTCACCCATAAATATTTTTGCCGGCGACCAATTAAACATTGTAAAAGCAGCCAAAACGGCTATTGTAAATATAGATAGCAAAAATATCAACTCATCGTTAAAAACAAAGCCGACATAAGCAAAGGTTGTAAGGATTACTATAGAGATTCCTCCGGCTAGTCCATCAAGTCCGTCTATGAGATTTAGGGCATTTGTAAAGCCGCTAACGACAAAGATAGTAAACGGGATAGAGAGATAAAACAGCACGGCATCAAATCCAAAATAAATTCCCAAAGAGTCTATGTAAATATTATTAAAGTACAAAAAAAGTGTAGATGAGCCTATGGCGAAAAATTTAATTCTAGGTGAGAGATTTTTATAGTCATCGTAAAAACCTGCGATAAAAACTATTGCAATTGCCAAGAACATATAGATATATTGTAAAAACAGAGCCGTCTCAAGCAGTGCAAAAGATATGAAAAGTGCAGAGATGAAGCCGATGCCGCCGCTTCTAGGTACGGTGCTTGCGTGTATGCTTCTATCGTTTGGTATATCCAATATCCCGATTTTTGAAGCATATCTTATAAGAAGATATATAAATAAAAATGATAATATAAACGGTAAAATGTATTTTATTTCAATCATCGGTACAATTATACTTAATTTTTGTTACGGTTGTTGAAATGGATGGTCTGAAACTAAGAAGTGGTGCCGACACGAGGATTTTCTAAATAGATAAATGAAAAACCACAAAACACCTATAAATAGGCACTTAAAAACTTTTTACTACACTAATTCCATACAACGAATTACTTATCATTGGCGAGATATTATAGCCTTTATATTCAGTAGTAAAATAATAACTACTTGCTATACCAATACAAGCTCCTGCTATAACATCTTTTGTGTAATGTTCATGTGCTTCTACTCTACTGTAAGCAACAAAAGTTGAAGCTAAATAAGCTGGAATAGCATATTCAAGCCCATATCTTTTATGAATGAATGTTGCACTTTGAAATGATAACGAAGTATGAGCTGATGGAAAAGAATGGTCATTACCATTAGGTCTTCGCTCATTGATGGTATATTTTAATCCGTATGTTACAGCCATATTTGTTACAAATGATTTATAAAACTCATTACGACCACTCTCATCATCAAGATAAAAAGTTGTTCCGTATGCAATTGATGGTATTAACAGTTGTATTGTATTCCCAGTTTTTTCAATATTATCAGAAAACAAATGCCCATTTAAGACGAATAGAGAAAATATTAATGCAAATACTTTTTTTACCATCTTAGCCTCACTCCATCTCATTTTTAATAATTGAAGGATTATTTTAACACTTTTTCTTAATATTCACAATATTAAGAACCATAGCCAAATCGTTCGGAATTGAAAAAATTGCAGCAATAAATACAGGTTCAGGTTAATTACAATAAGTATTTCGAAGATAAGGCGGTATTCGTGATGGTCGTTTTTATATATTCTTAAGTGATAAAAAACGAAAAAATATTTATTCAATCGAGTCAAAAAAGCGCTCGCTTTATAAAAAAAGATATATAATGATGGATAATCTATCTTATATCATAGTCATTAAACTAAAATTCATGTGTGACGTAACAAAGAGGGGGGGGCGTTAAATGAAGGGTTCTCCATTGAAACAGTACATCATAATCACATTTTTTATTGCCATCTGCGCATACTTTGTTCTTGATCGTACTATAGCGGAATGGTCCGTTCATTATTGCGTAGGAGGCTGTAATGACTTTTTTGTTGCTGTTACACAACTTGGAATTTCTACCCCTTATTTGATTGGATCAGCATTACTGTTCTTTTATTTTCATTATATTAAAAAAAATCTATACAAATCGCATCATGCTCTTTTTCTTTTTGCGGTTGTAGCCATCTCCGGCATTATTACTGGTATTATTAAAGTTATTGCGGGACGGGTTCGTCCGTGCATGTTATTTGAAAAAGTTCTTTATGGATTTGATTTTTTTCATCGCAATTCTGATATGAATTCATTTCCATCAGGCCACACAACAACGGCGTTCGCATTGGCAATGTACATTTCACTGTATTGGCCAAGATGGGCAGTAATAGGCTGGATTATAGCTATTGCAGTGGGTGTGAGCCGAGTACTTTTAACAAAGCATTATCTAAGTGACGTATTAGTGGGGGCACTTGTAGGGGTAATAACCGTAAGCATATTATGCATCTATTGGCCTAAGAAATGGAGATTAAATTCAGCATAATCTTTATGTTGACATTGTTTTAAAACATAAAAAATTACATATTTATTCTCTTTGTAATATATCAAGCTTTTTATTGTAAACAGGACTATTAACCCCAAAAGCTCCTATAATGGTATGAAATATATTATTTTGGCCATAGCTATCCATTGGTTTTGTATAAGTCTTAGAAAGATTTTTCATTGCAAGAAAACTTTCTGACTCCCATATTATAAATGGAATTTTTTTTTGTACATCTGGAGCAATTGAATAAGGGGTTCCATGTAAATACAGCCCATATTCACCCAAAGATTCTCCATGATCTGAAACATACAGCATTAAACTAGGCGTATTTGAGGATTGTTTCAAAACTTCGATTACTTTACTTAAAAAATAATCTGTATATAAAATTGTATTATCATAAGCATTGATGAGTTCCTGATTCGAACATTCTTTTAAGTCCACAGTTTTGCATACCGGCTTGAAAACTTCAAAACGTTTGGGATATTTTGTATAATATGTGGGTCCATGACTACCTGATGTATGTAAAATTATAAATATTTTCTTTTTCTTTGATGCTTCAATACATTTGGTTAGTTCCGTTAATAAGACTTCATCATATTGACATCCTTCCCCATCGCAGTGAGGTGTGAGCTTATCATCCCTTTCATATGTTTGAATTTTAAGAGAAGGCTCTCCCCAATTTTTCGTTCTCCATATTACATCTGCTCCTAAACGTTGCAAATAGTTTGGTAGAGGTTCATAATTATCAGAAGTTCCGCCTTCATAAGAGAGTATACTGTTAACGGATGCAGTTGTATATGTTGACGATGAAAAAGCATTTTTTAAAGTGGTTACATTTAATGTTTTAAGTAGTGGATTTGTATCCCGTTCATAGCCATAGAGTGAGAAGTTATTAGCCCTAGCTGATTCACCAATTACAAGCACTACAATCATTTTTTTATCGTCTAAAAATTTAGCATTTGGCAGGAGTATTTGTTCTTTTGAATGTTTTAATTCTTCTGCTTCATATCGAATAGCATTAATCGTATAAGACCAAGGTAGCGCCAAACCACCAAGCCTTTTTGCGTATTTATCTATCCATAACCATGTACCGGCATTAAGATACATAATTAGAACACCACTAACTAATATACCTGTTGCGTAGAAAAAAAGATGCAATCGTTTAGTCTTTTCAATATGGATTTTTGAAATTATATAGGCTGGGAGTATCCCTAAAATAAAAAGGTAAAGAAACATTTTTGGATTATAATAGCTTATGGCTTCTGTTGAATTTGTGTTGAAAACAATCCCCATCATCGTTTTATCTAAGATTACCTGATAAGAAATAATAAAATAAAGTGCAATTGAATTTCCTACCATTATAAAAGGAATAAAAAATTTAACGAAGCGAGACGAAATAATCGCGAATAAATACAAAATGAATGCCGTAACAACAAAAAGACCTACCAATACTGAAGAAAAAGTCAATATGCCACTAAGAGATGAAATATTTAGGTTTGCAAATACAAATGAATAGAGTGGATAATGGTACAGTATCATATCTATCAATGTGACAAAAATAATATATTTTGACATGCTGATAGGTTGTTTCAAAAAATTCCTGATATCAAAGTTCATTATTCTATACTTTTTAGATAAAGATACAGAATTTATTTTAGCATAAACAAATTATCAAATCATAAAATTGGAACATTTTTGGCGCAGTTTTGGAACAATTGGTTGAAGTAGCGTAATTTAGGTGGTTTACTAGGTTGTGGTGCCGACACGAGGATTTGAACCCCGGGCCTGCTGATTACAAATCAGCTGCTCTAGCCAACTGAGCTATGTCGGCGAAAAATAGAGTGCAATTCTATCTAATTAACCTTTAATAAAACTGATTTTATGTAAAATTCTATCTATGAAGAAAAATATTACGGCAAAAACATTCACACCGATTTATGATGAGCTTGAAGACAGATTGAGGCTTGTCGTAAACTATCAAGATATTTATAACAGAGTCGATTTTATGATAACGAGAAATTTTATCTTAAATCTAGTTCCTACTGCCGAAGAGTTTATGGCTAGACATTACGGCATCGTCGATTTTGAAGCAACTCCTCAAATCGAAACTAATGATAAAGTTATGTCAAAAACAGACAATGTAAATTTAGAACTCTTAAGAACAAACGATGATCTTTTGCTAGAGGTTAATTTCTCTTTTGATATAAACTCAAAGCATACTATTTTAACACTCAGCTCTAAAAGTACAACGGCAAAGGCTGATTTGGACGGTTTTATGCTGTCGCAAATATTTCAAGTGATAAAATCGGCTATACCTTATATTAGATGGGGAATATCTTATCATTTTTGATTATGACTATGGCACCTATTTAAAAATATAAAAATAGTGTCGGAGTCATTTAATTGACTCTTAAGTTCTATTTGCATACAATTCAGTTTGAAAGTAAGTTAAGGAACTGATTTGGCACGAAAAGTTAGAATTTTTGTTAAAGATTCTTCACAGCATGTGATACTAAAGAGTTTGGATAAGCTTGCTATTTTTAGAGATGAATCGGATTATAGAGCATTTACGACTATTTTAAAAGAGTCTAGTGCAAATAATGATTTGGCTGTTCATGCTTATGTTTTAATGCCGCACTATTTTGAATTTTTGGCTACTCCGTCAAATGAAGATGCTTTGTCAAAATTTATGCAAAGCTTGGGTAGAAAATATGTAGGTTATTTTAACAAAAAGTATAATCGCACAGGAACTATTTGGGAAGGCAGATATAAATCTTCGCTTGTAGAAAATGATAAATTTCTTTTTGATGTTATGATTTATATAGAGAAGCTCGCTCCAAGAGAACACCTCTTTAGCAGTATTTATAAAAATCTATATAACAAAAAAGATGATCTCGTCTCTTATCATGGTTTGTATAAAAAGTTGGGATTTACGGATGAGCAAAGAGTACAAAAATACTCGGCACTCTTTAACTCTAAAACAGATAAAAGTGAGTTTATAGCGACATGTTTAGAAAAACAGAGCATAACCGGCAGTTTAGAGTTTATAAGAAATCTTGAGATAATAGTAGGAATGAGTCTATCTCTAAAAGAGAGAGGTCGTCCCAAAAAAGATCATATTGAAAAAGGAAAAAAAATGTACAAAAATTTAGCAATCTTAGATAAAGAAAAACACAAAGAATTAAAGATAAATCCATTGACAGATTTAAATTTTGCAAAGTCTGTAACTCATATACCTGTATTAGCTAGTGAAGTTTCACAAGTAGGTGAACTATTTCCTATAGTTTTTACGGCAGATGAAAGTGCATCTTTAATAGCAGTTGTCTCTTTGGGTTCGGATAGTTTGGCAATAACTGCGGACGGAAAATGGATAACTTCTTATGTTCCGTCATACTTAAGAAAGTATCCGTTTTCTTTGGCAAGTACGAAAGAAAATCCACAACAAAAAGTGATTCTTATAGATGAAGACTCTTCACTCTTTTCAAAATCAAAAGGCAAACAGCTTTTTAAAAAAGACGGCGAAAAGTCTGAAACATTAGAACATGCTATTACTTTTTTAACTTCTTACGATACTCAGATGAGCGTTACTCAAAATGTAGTTAAAATTATTTCACAAAGCGGAATCCTTGAAGATAGAGAGATTTCAGTAGGTGAGGGTGATGAGAAAAAAGTTTTGGTAAACGGGTTTAAAGTCGTAGATAGAGAAAAACTTAACGCACTAAGCGATGATATCTTAGCAGACTGGGTTAGAAAAGGGATTATGACTATGATAGATGCACATCTAAAATCATTAAACAATATCGGGACTCTTTTTGAAATAGCGCAAAAAAGACAGAGTTAATTTAGATTGTTGCGCTTCGCTCGCAATGACATAGATAGAATTTATATATAAAAGGAATCAAATGGCAAAGAAACCGCCTAATGGACAAAAAGGGGATTTTTCTGAATTAAAAGAAGCTATATTAAAATCTAAAAAATCATTTATAATGGTTGGCTTTTTTAGTTTAGTTATAAATATACTTATGCTTGTTCCGTCATTGTACATGTTACAGCTTTACGATAGAGTTATGGCAAGCAGAAGTCAGGATACGCTAATAATGCTTACGGGTATAGTGGTATTCTTATTTTTAGTAATGGCGCTTTTAGAAGTTGTAAGATCAAGAGTGCTTGTAAAAGTTGGAAATAAGATGGATAGTTTACTAAGCCAAAGAGTATTTGATTCCGTATTTGAACTAGCACAAAAATATCCCGGAAAGGCATCTTCGATTCCCTTAAGCGATCTTACGCAAGTCAGACAGTTTATGACAGGAAACGGTCTTTTTGCTTTTTTTGATGCACCGTGGATGGTTATATATATAGCAGTTCTTTTTATGTTTCACCCTCTTTTTGGTTACTTTGCCATATTCGCCGCGATTATTTTAGTCGGTATTACTATAGCAAACGAATATACTACAAAACAGAAACTCAGTGAAGCGAATAACCTTAGCAGATCTTCATCGGCGTTTGTAGAAGCAAATCTAAGAAATGCTGAAATCGTTCATGCTATGGGTATGAAAGAGAATATTAGAAAGATATGGGAAGAGCGATATTTCGGTTTTTTAAATGCTCAAAATGATGCAAGCAACAGCGCCGGAATCTGGTCAAACGCATCTAAGAGTTTGCGTATGCTTTTTCAATCCCTTATCCTTGGACTCGGCGGATATCTTGCCATTAAAGCGGAGTTGTCTCCGGGTATGATGATTGCAGGTTCTATCATTATGGGTAGGGCATTGGCTCCGCTTGATTTAATGATCGGCAGTTGGAAAGGGTTTAGCAATGCTAGAGCTTCATATCAAAAACTTGACGGACTTTTAAAAGAGTTTCCAAAAGATAAAGAGTATATGAAACTGCCTGCTCCGCAAGGCGAAATTTTAATTGAAGGTGCCGTTGTAGCGCCTCCGGGTGCATCTCAGCCATCTCTTCGCGGCATCTCTATGATGATTCAAAAGGGTGATGTAGTCGGTATAATCGGACCGAGTGCGGCAGGGAAATCATCTCTTGCCAGAGTCATTTTAGGACTTTGGCCGCTTGCAGCAGGAAAAGTCAGACTTGACAAAGCGGATATTTACCAATGGGACAAACAAGAACTTGGAAATTACATAGGCTATTTACCGCAGGATATAGAACTTTTTGAAGGAACTATTAGTCAAAATATAGCAAGATTCGGTGAAATTGACTCTCAAAAAGTTGTAGAAGCCGCACAAAGAGCAGGCGTTCATGAGATGATACTCAGACTTCCCGAGGGTTACGATAGTAAAATCGGTGTAGGCGGTTTAGCACTCTCCGGCGGTCAAAGACAAAGGGTAGGGCTTGCTAGAGCACTCTATAACAATCCTGTTTTAGTTGTTTTGGATGAGCCTAACTCAAACTTAGACGATGCAGGGGAAATCGGACTTGTAAATGCTATTAATTACTTAAAAAAGATAGGTTCTACCGTGATAATAATTACGCATAGGCCGAGCATACTTCAAGTGACAAATAAAATAGCCCTAATCAATCAGGGAGCTTTAGAATTGTATGGAAATTCAAATGATGTTTTAGCTCATTTGGCAAAAAATGCACAACAAGCTCAAGCGGCACAGCAGCAGCAAGCTCAGACACAAGCAAGTCAGCAACAGCCGCAAAGTGCGCCTAAAATATCACTCAGCAAGCCTGAAAATTAAGGAAAAATTATGAGCGAAAATAGAGATATAAAAATGCCGTCTACAAATGATTCTAAGGTTATCGGGTTTGGGCTTGGAGTGATTTTTTTACTCTTTGGAGTATTTGGCGGTTGGATGGCTTTTGCTCCGCTTGCCGAATCTTCGGTGGCAATCGGTAAGATTTCGGCCGATTTGGATAAAAAAACACTTCAGCATTTAGAGGGCGGAGTAATAGAGAGCATATATGTAAAAGACGGTGATGAGGTAAAAAAAGGCGATATTCTTTTAAAGCTAAAAGATATAAATATAAAAAGCCAGCTTGATATCTTTAAAACCCAATATGACGATGCATCGGCTCTTTATGCGAGACTCGTAGCTCAAAGAGATGAACAAAACAGTGTTATTTATCCTAACGAACTTAAGAATGAAAGTATCAAAAAAGAGCAAAACAGTATATTTTTTGAAACAAAAAAGAGTATAGAAGAGGAAAAAATAATCTCTCAAAACAGAGTTGTGCAGCTTGAAAATCAGATAAGCGGTTTAAAATCTTTAATGGAAGCTAAAAAGAGCAGAATGAGTTCGATAAGCGAAGAGATTTTAGAGTGGGAAAAGCTTTATAAAGAGAAGTTGGTCGATAAGCTAAAGATAAGAGATTTAAGCAGAGAAAAAAATATGATTGAGGGAGATATTTCTCAAACTGCTTCTGAGATAGCAAAGCTTTATGAAGCTATAAACGAGACTAAAAATCAGCAGCTATTAAGAGAAAAAGAGTTTGCAAAAGTGACTCTAAACGATTTGGTAAAAGCAAAATCCATGCTTTTTGACCTGCAATCAAAAATAGTTTCTATGGAAGATACTCTTGGAAGAACAGATATAGTTTCCCCAATTGACGGGACGGTTGTAGGTTTAAGCTTGCATACGATTGGAGGCGTTGTTCCTCCGGGTAGAGATATATTGCAAATAATACCGCAAAAATCAAAGCTTATAGTTGTAGCTCAAGTTCAAACAACGGATATCGACAAAGTTAAAGTCGGGCTTATGGCAGATATAAGATTTTCAGCTTTTAACACGCGTCATACTCAAGTTATAGAGGGTAAAGTAGTACATGTCTCAGCTGATAGCTTTAGGGATGAAAAAACCGGCGCACCGTATTATGAAGCAAAAATCGAAGTGACAAAAAGCGGAGAGAAGCAAATAGCAGAGTATGGTTTTGAGCTAGTATCGGGTATGCCTGCGGAAGTTATGATAAAAATTTCGGAGAGAACTATGCTTAGTTATCTTGTAAAACCTCTTACCGATATGATAGGCAGGGCGTTTAATGAAGAGTAATAAATATGCGCTTTGTCTGCTTTTGGGCGGACTGTTTTGCAGCGGTGTAAATGCCGAAGTTTTAAATTTTTCAAGAGCGTATGGGCTTGCTCTTGAAAATGCAAATAATATTCGTTCATCCGTTTATGTCTCAGAGGCAGAAAAAGAGAAGATAAACCAAGAAGTATCGCAACTCTATCCTCAAATCAACTTCTCTGCATCATATAAAAAGTCAGAGTTAGAAGCGAATCCGACAGGACATATGACAAGACAAGGTTTGATAACTTACTCGCTAAGTGCTAGACAAAATATTTACAATCCCGAAATTTATTCAAGAATTGATATGCAGGAGTCAAGAAGCAAATATTCAGGAATAAAAGTTGAGTTTGAAAAAGAGGATCTGGCTCAAAAGCTTTTTAAAACATATCTCGATATTTTAAAATCTCAAAACAAGATAAGATTGTTGGAATCTTATCTTGAGTACAATAGATCTAAGCTTGAACAGTTAAGCAAAAAATTTGATATGGATATGTCAAATAAGATGGATCTGCTTCAAATGAGGGTTGAGTATAATTCTGCACAGATAGAGCTTGACAAAGAGAATAAACTGTTTCACGTTTATGATTTGAAGTTTAAACAGTATATCGGAGATATCGCTTATGAATTGCCGAAAATAGAGTCTGATAAGCTGATTTTAGAAACCATAAAAGAGATGAAAGCGCAAGTTTTAGGTAAGAGTGATTTAGAAAAAAGTTTAAAAGTTAAACAGGCCGAGGCAGCTGTTGCAGTCTCTAATTCAGAGTTAGAAAATGCAAAAACCGGACACTTGCCAAAAGTAACTTTTGATGCGGCATACTCAAAGTATGATACGGACACGCCGACTATTGAAGCACCTTACGATACCACCAGTTACGCAATGCTTAGCTTTAACATGCCGATTTACAGCGGCGGTTATGTATCATCAAGGGTTGATTCGTCTAGACTTATGAGAAAAGCTGCCGGCGAAGATTTGGAAAATGCAAAAAAAGAGGTTCATGTACAGCATAATGAATATTTGGCTATTTTTGAAGCTTCAACAGAATCGGTCAGTATGTATAAAAATGCTCTTGAATCGGCAGAACTTTACCTGCAAGCGATAAATCAAGGGTATGATTACGGACTTAAAAGCATTATAGATTTAAATGAGGCTAAAAATAAGCTAAATGAAGTAAAATACAAATATGTAGAAAATATGTATGAGATGGTTAACTCATATATCGGACTTTTAATGGTTACAAATAACTTTAAAGAGTTAAATCTCTTGGATAAATTAGTAGAATAGGAGTAGGAATGAAAAAAGCTATAGTTACGGGTATTACCGGACAAGACGGTGCATATCTTGCACAGTTGCTTCTTGAAAAAGATTACGAGGTATATGGAACTTACAGAAGAACTTCTTCTGTCAATTTTTGGCGTATCGAAGAGCTTGGCATAGAAAAGCATCCAAATCTTCATTTAATCGAGTATGATTTGACGGATCAGGCAAATAGTATAAGAATGGTCTCAGATATAAAACCAGATGAGATATACAATCTTGCAGCGCAGAGTTTTGTAGGCGTCTCTTTTGAACAGCCGCTTGCAACTGCCCATATAACAGGACTTGGATGCGTACATTTGCTTGAAGCTATCCGCATAGTAGATCCGAAAATAAAATTTTATCAAGCAAGCACGTCGGAGATGTTTGGTTTAGTTCAAGAGATACCGCAAAAAGAGAGTACGCCGTTTTATCCTAGAAGTCCTTACGGCGTTGCAAAACTTTATGCTCACTGGATGGTGATAAATTACAGAGAATCTTATAATATTTTTGGATGCAGCGGAATACTATTTAACCATGAATCGCCTCTACGAGGAAGAGAGTTTGTAACTCGTAAAATCACCGATAGTGTTGCAAAAATAAAACTCGGCAAACTTGATGTTTTAGAACTCGGAAATATGGATGCAAAAAGAGATTGGGGATTTGCAAAAGATTATGTAGAGGGAATGTACTTGATGCTTCAAGCTCCAAAACCTGACACCTATGTTTTAGCAACCAATAGAACCGAAACGGTAAGAGATTTTGTGACTATGGCATTTAAAGCCGTCAGCATAGAGTTGGAGTTTAAAGGCAGTGATGAAAATGAAGTTGCGATTGACAAGGCAACGGGCAAAGTGGTAGTAAGGGTAAATCCTAAGTTTTATAGACCTGCCGAAGTCGAACTTCTTATCGGTAATCCTCAAAAAGCAAAAGATGAGCTTGGATGGGAGCCGAAATGCACGCTTGAAGAGCTTTGTGCGATGATGGTAAAAGAAGATTTAAGAAGGAATGAGATTGGACGCAGCTTCTAAGAGAGTTCTTATTTTCGGTATAGACGGATTTACGGGAAATCACTTATCCGCCTATCTGCAAGATGCAGGTTATGAGGTTTACGGAACCTCATACTCTAGGGCAAATTATAAAATATTTAAAGTAGATATCACTTACAAAGCAGATATAGACAGTGTTTTAAGAGAAGTAGTGCCTGATTTTATCATAGTGCTCTCAGGCATCTCTTTTCCTGCTCACGGACATAACGAAGATTTTTACGCAATCAACACAATTGGTGCCGTAAATATACTTGATGTGCTGATACATTTAAACCAAAATCCAAAAAAAATAATTATGGCAAGCAGTGCAACCGTATACGGAAATCAAGGGTTGGAAGTTCTTGATGAAACACTCTGCCCAAAACCTACAAACCATTATGGCGCCAGTAAATATGCTATGGAGTCACTCTCGAGAAACTACTTTGAAAAACTAAACATCATAATAGCACGACCGTTTAACTATACCGGTATAAATCAAGAAGATAATTTTTTAATTCCAAAAATCATAAAACATTTTAAAGAAAAAAAGCAAACTATCGAACTCGGCAACATAGATGTAAGCAGGGAGTTCAACGATGTCGGTTATGTGTGCGAAATTTATAAAAAACTCCTAGAATCCTCTATCTCGTCAGAAGTTGTAAATATATCGTCTAACAGAGGTATAAAACTTTTGGATGTGATAGATATGATGAATGATATATCGGGTTATAAGATAGAGGTAAAAATCAATCCTGATTTTGTAAGAAAAGGCGAGATAAAAACTCTTACCGGCTCTTGCGAGAAACTCTTTGGGCTTATCGGCGAAGTAAAACAAAAAGAGTTTAAAGATACACTGCGAGATATGCTTGAAGTTTAGATATGAAAAGACATTATAATTGAGAGTAGCTATAGTTCACGACTGGCTTGTAACAAATGCCGGAGCAGAAAAAGTTTTAAGAGCTTTGGTAGATATTTACCCAAATGCTGATATTTTCTCTCTTGTAGATTTTTTAAGCGATAATGATAGAGAAACGGTTATCGGCGGCAGGTTTGCCAAAACATCGTTTATCCAAAAACTTCCTTTTGCAAAAAAACATTTTAGAAGCTACTTTCCTCTTTTTCCAAAAGCGATAGAGAGTTTGGATGTCAGTTCGTATGATTTGATTATTAGTTCATCATGGGCAGTCGCAAAGGGCGTTAAAAAAAATAAAAATCAGCTCCATATCTCATACTGTTATACACCGATACGCTATGCTTGGGACCTCTATGACGAGTACACAAAAGAGATAAAAGGCATAAAAAAAATTATTTTAAAATTAACACTGCAATATATAAGAAAATGGGATATAAAAACATTAGACAGAGTGGATTATTTTATAGCCGATTCAATTTTCGTGCAAGAGAGAATTAAAAGAACATATAACAGAGATTCGGTTGTTATATATCCGCCGGTCGATACGCAAAATTTTACTTTTAAAACGGACAAAGAGGGTTTTTATCTAACCGCCTCAAGGCTTGTTCCTTATAAAAAAACAAAACTCATAGTCGAAGCATTTAATGAGATGAGCGATAAAAAACTCTTTGTTATCGGCAGCGGCGAAGAGTATGAGGCTATAAAAAAGATTGCAAAAGAAAATATATCTGTTTTGGGTTTTTGCGAAGATAAAATTTTGATAGATTATATGCAAAGAGCAAAAGCGTTTGTTTATGCTGCCGTTGAAGATTTCGGCATAGTACCGATTGAGGCTATGGCATGCGGAACCCCGGTTATAGCACTTGACGGCGGCGCTACGGCTGAAACCGTCATAGAGGGAGTAAACGGAGTGCATTTTGAAAAACAGACAAAAGAAGATATCGTAAATGCAGTTTATAAGTTTGAAGAGTTGAAGTTTAATCTAGCAGATATATCTAAAAACACCGAGCGTTATGCTACGCAAAGATTTAAAGATGAGATAAAAGAGTTTATAAATAGTATTGAAGTATAATCTGCTTTATGAACAGTTTTAAATTTAAACCTTCGCTCTATTTGCTTGCGTTTTTGCTTATAAGTGCGGACTTCTTAGTGCTATATCTCTCTTTGGAAGCAGCACGGTTCACGCAGAGCCAAGGTGTAGATATAGCTTCTTATATTTGGATACCTATCTTTATTTTATCCTCTTTTGCTACCCAAAAAATATATGTAATCAGATATGATTTTTGGGGTGACGCCAAAAAAATACTCAAAGTGTTTTTCTTCTCCTTTTTTGTTGTTTTTACGGTTATATCTCTTGCTAAAATATCTGATGTATATTCAGTGCCTTTTTTACTAAATTTTTTTGTTATAGCCATATTTGCCACTCTTTTTTTTAAAAGATTATTTAAAAAATTTCTTTTTTCGTTTGATTTTTTTAAAATCAAAGTCAGAGTTATGGCTGATGAAGAGAACTACGATATCATATGCAGTGAAATAACGAAAAATTGGTATTTTGGATATAAGGTTAATGATGAGAACTACGATATTGTTATAGTTTCTTCGAGAGGTTTTGAGATAAACAGGCTTCAAGAGAGTATAAGAGAGTTTTCGCACAACACTAAAGATATATATCTCATTCCATATTTGGATAATTTAGATTTTTCGCATACTACGATAGTCGATTTTTCAAATATAAGATTTTCGGCTCTGCATATAGAAAATAGGCTCTTAAACTATAAAAATATATTTATAAAGTATTTTTTTGAAAAAACAATCATCATTATGCTTTTCCCTTTTGCTCTGATTTTGCATCTTTTTATTCGCTACTTTATCAAAATGGATTCAAGCGGAGACACTTTTTTTAAGCAGCAAAGACTCGGCAAAAACTCTGAAGTATTTGAGTGTTATAAGTATCGCACAATGTATGAAAATAGCCAAAATATTTTGGACAAATATCTTTTGCAAAACCCTGATGAGGTGGAGTACTATGAGAAGTTTCATAAATATAAAAATGACCCGCGGATTACAAAAGTCGGTAGATTTTTAAGAAAAACATCGCTTGACGAGCTGCCGCAGTTTTATAATATACTAAAGGGCGATATGAATCTTATCGGACCTAGACCCTATATGTTAATTGAAATGGGAGACATAGGTAAAAACAACGAAGAAATAATACTCAAAGTAAAACCGGGACTGACTGGTTTATGGCAAGTTAGCGGGCGAAATGAGCTGACTTTTAAAAAAAGAGTCGACTTGGATGTTTGGTATATACAAAATTGGTCGTTGTGGATGGATTTTGTTATTTTTCTTAAAACAATTAATGTTGTATTGTTAAAAGTCGGTGCTAAATAATCCTACTCATGCCTTAGCGCATCGATAGGGTTTAGCCGTGCCGCTTTTCTTGCCGGAAAAAATCCAAATACGACTCCGACTAAAGTTGAGAACAAAAAAGCCACAATAACTATAAAAGTGTTAAAAATAAGCGGTAAATCAAAAAAGAGCGTAATTGCGATTCCCGTACTTATTCCAAAGACTATGCCGATAATTCCGCCAAGAGAGGAGAGAACTACGGCTTCAACCAAAAACTGAAGCAAAACTTCTCTTTCAAGCGCTCCAATGGCAAGCCGTATGCCTATTTCGCGAGTTCTTTCGGTAACTGAGACGAGCATAATGTTCATAATGCCGATTCCGCCGACTAAAAGACTAATGGCGGCGACCGCTCCAAGCAAGATGGTGAGCATCTGTGTGGTAGAAGAGAGCGTTTGAACCATTTCGCGCATATCGCGAATATTAAAATCATTCTCTTCTCCGGTTTGAATCCTGCGTCTCTCCTGCAAAAGGGAAGTTATGGAAGCTTTTACGCTCTCTATGGTTGCAGCCGAGTTTGCCGAAATCATAATCCTTGATATTTCCTGATTTCCGCTGACTCTGCGTTGGAACATTCTAATGGGAACAACGATGATATTGTCCTGATCCATCCCAAACATCGTCGCCCCTTTAGGCTTAAGCAGTCCAATTACTTCACAAGAGAAGTTTTTAAGTCTTATTGACGCTCCTATGGGATCTCCGCTGTCAAACAGCTCCTTTCTTACCGTCTCGCCTATTACGCAAACTGCTTTTCCTCCTTGAAGTTCGGCTCCTAAAAAGTTTCTTCCCGATGCAAACACCCAATCTTTAACTACAAAATAGTCGTTATTTGTTCCCTCGACCGTTGCTGAGTGATTTTTATTGCCGTAGACCGCTTGCATAGTGTTTGAGCCTACAGGTGCAACTCCGCGAATATTATCAACCTCTCTTTTTAGAGCATCAACATCGCTGTGCGTAAATCTTCTTGCCGTTGAGTCTGTGCTTGGCGGTCCTTGTCGCTGCTGACCCGGCAAAATAATCAGTATATTTGTCCCAAGTTTAGAGATGCTTTGTGAGACATAAGCAGTTGTCGCATCTCCGAGCATTACCATAGCAATAACTGAAGCAATGCCTATGACTATCCCTAAAGTTGTTAGTACCGAGCGCATGACACTTCTGCGAATCTCGCGAAGTGCAAGTAAAAAGGCATTCCAAATCATAACGGCACCTTTTTCTCATATCCCTCATCAATCCCGCCGTCTCGAAAATGGACTGTTCTTGAGGCGTATTTTGCCATCTCCATCTCATGGGTTACCATAATAATCGTAATCCCTTTTTCACGATTAAAGGATTGCAGCAGTTCCATTATTTCAATACTTTTTGCAGTATCCAAGTTTCCCGTCGGCTCATCAGCAAGTAAAACAATCGGTTTTGTGGCAATTGCGCGGGCGATAGCAACTCGTTGCTGCTGACCGCCTGAGAGTTCGGCGGGTGTGTGGTTTGCGACGCTCTCAAGTCCCACGCTTCTTAGTGCTTCCATTGCCATCTCATATCTTTGCTCTGCGTTAAATCCGCGGTAGAGAAGAGGCAGTTCGACATTTTCAACGGCAGTCGTTTTTCCAAGCAAGTTAAATCCTTGAAATATGAACCCGATGTAGTTTCTCCTAAGCAGTGCGCGCTGATCTCTTGAAAGAGCGCCGACATCAACTCCCTCGAATAGATAGTTGCCGCTGCTTGGGGTGTCAAGACAGCCGATTATATTCATAGTAGTTGATTTTCCTGATCCGCTGGGTCCCATAACTGCTAAAAACTCTCCGTGTGCGACTTGCAGATCTACTCCTTGCAAGGCAAATGTCTTAGCCTCGCCCTCACCGTAAAATTTTGTAGCTTTATGAAGTTCGATTACATATTTTTGTTCCATCACGGCTCTTTTGTTCCTATTAAAACCAAATCGGTTTGTTCGATTTCTCCCTTTGTAATAATAGTCGAACTGCCGTCGCTTTTTCCTGTTTCAACTTCTACTTTAAACGGTTTGTTTTTGCGAACAATCCACACATGAGGCGTTGAATTGCCGGAATGATTTTTGGCATTTTTTGGAATTTCATCTTTTTTAAAAGTCGGATTAAAGCGGAGTGCAGCATTTGGTACCGTAAGCGCATTGTTTAAAACACCGGTTATTATTTGTGCCGAAGCCGTCATTCCGGGGCGGAGTAAAAGTTCAGGGTTCTCTACACTTACAACGGCATTGTATGTAACAACTCCGTTTACTATTTGCGAGTTTAAACGCAACTGCGTAAGCGTTCCGTCAAAGAGCTTTTGAGGGTAAGCATCGACGCTAAATTTAACCTTTTGTCCCTCTTTTACCTCTCCGATATCAGCTTCATCCACGCTGACTATTACTTTCATTTTAGTCAAATCTTGTGCCAATTTAAATAAAATAGGTGTTTGCATAGCGGCAACGACGGTTTGTCCCGGTTCAACTTTTCTTTCTAAAACAATTCCGTTTATAGGAGAGAGAACAACTGCTTTTCGAAGATCGTCTCTTATCGCTTTTAGTTCGGCATTTGCTTGGTCACGCGCGGCTTTTGCCGCTTGTACGGAAGCTTTAGTCGACTCTAACGCCGCAAAAGCAGAATCCGCATCCTGTCTTGATGGATAGTTTCCGTTGGTTGCCTTAACCATTTTTTCAACTCTTTCCCACTCATTTTGCGCTTTGTTTTTTGAAGACATCGCTTCGGCAATATTTGCCTCAAACTTTGAGAGGGCGGCTTGATAACTAGTTACTTTAGAGGAGAGTTTTACGGTGTCTAGCCGTGCCATAAGCTGCCCTGTATTAACTCGCTCATTGTAATCGACTAAAACCTCACTTATGGTACCCGAGACCTCTATACCGACATCAACGGTATTTGTCGGTTCCATATTTCCGGTTGCAGATACCGTAGTCGTAATGGTTTTTCTCTCTGCCGGTGCCGTTTGATAGTTTAGGTTTTCGTCTGCTTTTTCTATATAAGCATACCATCCGCCGCCTGATGCGGCAAGGAGCAAGACAAAACCAGTCCATAAATATTTCTTATAAGATTTTTTTGGATTTTTGGTGAGTCCTAGCGTATTTTCTATCGAGTTGTTTGATGGGCTGTTCATTAAATATCCTTGCTGTTTTTGAGGGCAAAATGAAGCTTTGCCAACTCAAGTTGTATATTTATTTCATTGATTTTTATAGTCTGTTCTTCTATTGCTTTTGAATTTTTTAAAGTTTGCAAATCATATCCTGTTTTCACTCCTGCATCGACTCCGGCTTTTATAGTTGCTATTAGCTCATCGTAAAGGGCTAGATTTTTTAAGGTAATCTCTATCTGGTTGCGGTAATTTTGTATCAGCTCCAAAGACTGCGCATAAGAAGCTTTGGTGCTTCGCTCTTTATCGACCACATCTGCCAACTGTTTTAAGTGTGCAGATTTTGCTTCTTCTATAGTTGCGGATGAATTATATGCCAGCGGCACATTTACGGAGACTCCGGCACCGTAAAAACCACCTTCGTAACCGTTTGAGAGTTTTTTGGCATCATAATCCTGATACCCGATGTTAGCATTTAGGGCGACTGAGGGCAGATAGCTGCTCTTTGCTATACCGTAGAGATACTCGTTACCCATACTTTGGGAGCGGGCATAATTTAGCTCTAGGTTATTTTGAAGATAGTCACTCTCTTTAGTTAAAGCAAATTCTCTAAGCAAAAAAGTATCGGGATTTATATCGCTTATTTTTGAGATTTCATATCGCTGCTGTGCTAAGGTGTAGTTATATGTAGCTATATTTTTAAGCTCGCTGCTTTGCTCCATAAGCGCATTGTTTAGCTCTGTAATGTCAGCTTTGCCGACATCGTAAAGTTGCCGTTTGATGAATATCTCAATCTCTCTGTTTTTAAGATTTAGCTCACTTTGCTCTTTTTGGCAGAGTGCTTTTTTGTAATTTAATATGGCACTAAATAGTTTTTCGTTTATGGATGCAATCTCCATATCCAGCGCAATTTTGCTAGATGCTTTTTTTGCATCGGCATAGGCTATCTGGTAAGTGATGCCTCCTGAGCGAAAAACATCTTGAGATACGGAAGCAGAGATTTTTTTATTATTCGCATGTTCGCCGATAGTGCTTTTGTCATAACCGTAAGAAGCGTTTAGATTAATGGGCGCTATCCAGTTGTATTTTAGTTTTTCATATTCGGACTCGTATCGGTTTTGTTCTTCGCGTAAGAGATTTTGCTTCTGCGGTGAAAAAAGCTCCGTCTCTGCGGCATATGTAGTTATTAAAAAAATGTTTAGGTAAAATATAGCATATCTCTTCATTTGCATCCTTTTTAAAATTTTATCTTAAAAGAGTTGATATCATCTTTGTAACTATGTACAAAATGAAATCCGTGCTTTTAAACTATCGAGTTGGTGAGATAAAGTCCGAGTCCGAGTCCCGATGCAGAGTTTTCATAAGAGTGGTTAAACGATTTGGAAAAATCTCTCTTTTCTTCTAAAATAGGCTCTCCATGGCTGCAAATCTTTATGAAATGCGTAGAAACGATAATTATTGGTTTGCCGTTAGCGTATTTTAGCGCGTTATCAAGCAGATTTTTAAGTGCAATAGCAAAAAGTTCAAAATCAACGCTTTAAGTTATGGTCTTTTAGGTGTTGTTGAATTACTTTAGAGGGTATGATGGTGGAGCTGTGGAGGATCGAACTCCAGTCCGAAACCACGCTACTCCTAACGTCTACATGTTTAGAGAAATTGTTTGAGTTTAATCTTGCTTCACACAATTTGCAAAGTTACGCAAGACGAGCCTCTTGGGTTCATTTTATGTTCGAGACAAACATAAAGTATATCTACATAGGGGGTTATACTTCGAATCCTACTTATCTAGAGTCCATAGGTGAAGCAGCCCGACCTCTTGCGAGGGGGTAAAACTTAAGCTACTGCTAAAGCTGGGCGATAATTTGTATTGTTTGCGTTTAAGCAAGTTGAGCCGCGTAACGGAAGTGCTCAGTCCGACATGCAATTAGAAGCTACTTGATCCCGTCGAAACCAGGTCAGCCCCATGAGTAGAATTGTAACATAATTTTTGTAAATGAAAAGTAAAAGATAAAGTGGGAAAAATTTGACTACACACTCGCTACACATCAAAAGCATTATACTGCTAAAAAATATAAAAGTGGAGTATCAAAAATGAAAAAAATTCTTCTCTCGGCGGTTTTGCTTTCAAGCCTCTCTTTTGCGGGCGGTTTTATGGATATGGGTACGAGCGGTGATTTACATATAATGCTTTCAAGCGATAAAGTTTTGAGCGAGGGGCAGAATAAAATCAAAGTAGAGTTAAACAGAGGTGAGCACGGCGGAGCGGTTGTTGCGGCTAAAGATGTTCGAGTAAAGTTTTTTATGCCTGAAATGCCGGGAATGCCTTATATGGAGTCAAAAGATATTTGTAAAAAAGTAGATAAATATTTTGAGTGTAATGCAAATTTTGCAATGGGCGGAACATGGCAGTATCAGATTTTTATCAAAGATGAGCAAAACAAAGATTATAAATACAAGGGAAGTGTTAATCTTGGACAGGCTTCATCCGCGCACGGCCATTAAGGGCTGAAGATGGATTTTACGCATGAAAATAGTAATTTTAATTTTATTAACCCTTACGCTGGCAAACTCAAAAACTTTTGAGCAGGCTTTTAACATCCAAAGCATCAAACCAAAGATGCAAGCGCAAAAAATATCTAAAACATACTATGCGACGACTGCCTATAATGAGCGTAAAATCTATGAAGTAAATATAAGATTTGACGGCTACATCGAAAAATTTGATGCTAACGAACTCTATAAGAGCGTTAAGCGGGGAGATAAACTTTTTGATATATCTCCAAAACATATGCATGCTTTAAAAAAAGAGTTTGAGCTTGCTAAAAATTATGAAGAAAGGAAAGCGATAATTTTAGAAAAACTAAAAGATTGTGAGATAGACGAAAAAGTACTTACTTCTAATGATTTTACAATTCCGATTTACAGCAAGTTTAGCGGTCAAATCATCGAAAAAAATATCTTTATAGGCTCTTATGCGGAGTCGGGTGCAGCTCTTTTAAAAATCGCAGATAATTCTTCAATGTGGGTTATGGCGAAAGTGTATCAAAAAGATCTTGAGTTTATTAAACAAGGGATGAGCGTGAGCGTGGAGATAGAGGGCTTAAGCACGCCGATTGCCGCAAAAGTCAGCAAGATATATCCAAAAATCAACAAAGAGGATTTGACTTTTGATGTTAGAGTTGATGTTGAAAATCCGCACGGTAAAATTTTCCCTGATATGTTTGCAAAAGTAAGTTTTAGTAAAAATGAAAACTCTTCGCTCACACTTCCAAAAGATGCAGTTATAAAAAAAGGCGATAAATTTTATGTCTTTAAGAAAATATCTAAAAGCGAATATGAGCCCCAAGAGGTTGACGCAAAGTACGGTGGCGGGTATTATCAGATTTCTAGCGGCATAGACGAGAGTAGCGAAGTAGCGCAAAACGCACTTTTCCTGCTTGATAGCGATGCGGTTACAAACGGCTCATATATGAGTGAAAAGTGGTAATAAAATGATTGAGAGAATCATAGGCTTTAGCGCAAAAAATATATTTTTAGTCCTTATTGTCTCGGTGATTTTAACGATTTTAGGGCTATCGAGCCTTAAAAATATTTCGCTTGACGCTCTGCCGGATCTCTCTCCTGCGCAAGTGATACTTGAAGTATCCTATCCGGGGCAATCTCCAAAAATTATCGAAGAGCAGGTCTCTTATCCGCTTATCAGCTCTTTAATGTCGCTCTCAAATATCAAAACTGTTAGAGCGATGAGCAGTTTTGAAACGGGGATGATATACATCATCTTTAAAGACGATACGGATATTTATGATGCCAGAAGCAGGATTTTAGAACAGCTCTCTACCATCTTGCCTACTTTGCCATCAAATGCAAAAGTAAGTATGGGACCCGATGCAACTGGTGTGGGTTGGGCTTATCAATATGTTTTAAAATCAAAAAAGCTTAACCCTCAAGAGTTAAGGGATTATCAGGATTACTACTTAAAATACGGACTGCTAGGCGTTGACGGTGTCAGTGAAGTAGCGGCAGTGGGCGGGTTTGTAAAAAATTATCAGCTTCTTGTAGATCAAGATAAGATGGTAAAGTACAACATCGGCATAAACGAAATAACCGATGCGCTTAAGAAGAATAACCAAGATATCGGCGGCGGCGTACTTTTACAAAACGGCTATGAAAATATCATTCAGGCGCGTGGATATGCCTCAAGCATAGAAGACATCGAAAATATAACACTCAAAGTAAGCGGTGTAACGCCTATAAAACTGAGTGATATAGGTGAAGTTGCTATAGTGCCGACGCCAAGACGCGGAGTTGCCGAATTTAACGGAGAGGGTGAAGCCATCGGCGGCATTGTTTTGGTGCGATATAAAGAGAATACTTATGAGGTGATTCAAAAAATCAAAGCCAAAATTGAGTCGCTTAAAAATGAAGATGTAGAGATAGTTACCGTTTATGACAGAAGTAAACTAATAGATAGGGCTATAAATACGCTAAAACATACATTGATGGAAGAGTCTATCATCGTCATCATCATTACGGCTCTTTTCTTGTTTCATTTTAGAAGCGCTTTGGTTGTAGTCATCATACTCCCTTTGACGGTTTTGCTTAGCTTTTGGCTTATGACGCTCTTTCATATAGGTTCAAATATTATGAGTTTAGGAGGTATCGCCATAGCCATAGGCGCGATGGTAGACGCTTCTATTGTAATGGTTGAAAATGCTCATAAACATCTCAGTAAAAGTGACGGCTCAAAGAGCAGGGTTGAAATTATCATAGAGTCTTCAAAGCAGGTCGGTCGTCCTATCTTCTTTGCTCTTATGCTGATAGTTATCTCGTTTTTGCCAATTTTTGCGTTAGAGGGGCAAGAAGCAAAACTCTTTTCGCCTCTTGCCTACACCAAAACATTTGCAATGCTTATCGGTGCGCTGCTATCCATTACGCTGGTACCGGTTTTAATGGTGCTATTCATTAAGGGTGAGATTAAAAAAGAGGAACATAACTACATCAACCGATTTTTTACATTTTTATATACTCCCGTGCTGAAACTCTTTTTAAAATTAAAGTACTTGATAATTGTTCTCTCCGTTGTCGGGATAGCTTATATCTATCCGCTTTACAATGCGCAAAAATGGGAGTTTATGCCGCAGTTGAATGAACAGGATTTTATGTATATGCCCGTTACTCCATATGGCGTCAGCATTGATTTGGCTAAAGAGATTACCGCCGAGACAAACAAAATCATCAAAAGTTTTCCTGAAGTCGATACCGTTTTTGGAAAAGCCGGTCGTGCCAACAGTGCGACAGACCCAGCTCCGCTTGCGATGATAGAGACCATCATAACTTTTAAAGACGAATCTCTTTGGAGAGAGGGAATGACTTATGAGAAATTGATGCGGGATATGCATAAAGCGCTTGAAATCAAAGGGCTAATCAACTCTTGGACTTATCCGATACGAGGAAGGATAGATATGCTTCTAACAGGTATCCGTACCCCTCTTGGCATAAAACTCTACGGGGATGATAACAAAATTTTAGAAGAGATTTCTTCTAAGATGGAGCAAAAACTAAAAACTATGCCGCTTACACTAAGCGTATCTGCCGATAAATCAAACAGCGGATATTTCTTAGAAGTAAACATTATGCAGGATAAACTCTCAAGATACGGTCTTTCAAAAGAAGATATACTTGATACTATCTCCTTTGGAGTAGGGGGGCTTAGCGTGGGCACTTTTATTGACGGACTTAAACGCCATCCTATATCTATGAGGATAAATTCAAGCCAAAGAGAAGATATAGATAAAATCAAAGAGTTAAAAGTAAAAACATCTTTTGGATTTTTGCCTCTTAGTATGTTTGCAGATGTAAAATACACAGAGGGAGCGAGTGTTATAACGAGTGAAAAGGGTATGAAAGTTTCATTTGTTTATATCACGCCAAAAAGCGGTGCCAGCGCGGATGAGTATAAAAAGACGGCTACGGCTCTTTTGCAAGATATCAAACTTCCAAAAGGGTATTACTATGAGTTTGCGGGGCAGAGCGAATATCTCGAATCTGCCAAAGCAAGACTTAGTTTTATCGTTCCCATAGTCGTTATCAGTATCTTTGTGCTTATCTATTTTGCGCTTAAAGATGCAACAAATTCGCTTATAGTCTTTTTGACTCTGCCTTTTGCCGTTCTCGGAGGACTGCTTTATGTCGACTATCTAGGTTTTAATCTCTCAATCGCCGTTGTTGTAGGCTTTTTGGCTCTGCTCGGTATTGCCGCAGAGACGGCGATTGTTATGGTCATCTATCTTGAAGAGGCGATAAAAGATAAAACTCTCTCTCATCAAGAGGCGATTATACACGGCTCGGCAGGGCGATTAAGACCAAAACTAATGACGGTTTTTGCCATTCTCGGCTCTCTTTTGCCAATTATGTACATCGGCGGTGTGGGAAGTGAAGTTATGCAGCGAATTGCGGCACCTATGATAGGCGGCATCGTCACTTCGGCTATTTTAACACTGCTTATCATCCCTATTTTATACTCTTTAAGGAAAAACTAAAAGAGCAGTCTAAGCCATAATCTTGACTTAGCATGATTTAATCATTATAATAGCATTATGAAATCGTTAACATTTGAATGGGATCCAGCAAAAGCGTTATCAAACATCAAAAAGCATGGCGTCTCATTTGAAGAGGCTCGAACCGTCTTTGATGATGATTACGGTCGCTTGCTTCAAGACCCTGAACACTCAGATGAAGAAGAGCGGTTTATCTTACTGGGAATGAGTTACACCCTGAAAATTTTAACAGTTGTTCATTGTTACCGAGATGCGGATGGAATTATTCGGATTATTTCCGCCAGAGCATCAACGAAAAACGAAGAACGCCAATACAAGGAGTTTTTACCATGAAAAAAGAATACGACTTTTCACAATCTATTCAGAATCCGTATGCCAAAAGAGCCAAAAAGCAGATTTCACTCAATATCGAAGTGGAAACGGTTGAGTATTTTAAGGAACTAGCGGTAAAAATGGGCTTACCGTATCAAACACTTATAAATTCGTATCTCACAGATTGTGCGATGCGTCATGTTGAACCGCAGTTGAAGTGGACGAGTTAATTTACTCACAGATTTTCTAAGATGATTTCTAGTAGAATACTCAAATGAATATTTTATTATTAGAAGATGATGTTATTTTATCAGAGATACTAAGTGAGCATTTAAGCGAAAAAGGCTACTCTGTTTCGTGTGCTTACGACGGTGAAGAGGCTTATGAGAAGATAATTAAGAAGCGGTATGATTTTATGCTTTTTGATGTAAATGTACCGCTTTTAAACGGCTTTGAGCTCTTAAAACTATTAAAAGAGCAGTATATCAACATTCCGACTATCTTTATCACTTCGCTTGATTCTGCCGTTGATTTAAAAAAAGGGTTTGATTTGGGATGCGATGATTATCTAAAAAAACCCTTTGACCTCATAGAACTCGACGCAAGAATAAACTATCTTATAAAAACGCACAATCTAAACTCTACACATATTGTTATAGATGCTACGAGTTATCTTGATAAATTGACTCATACGCTTGTTAAAGAGGGCGAAAAAATAAAATTATCCAAAAAAGATTTTGAAATAATTGAGTATTTTTTATCGCAAAAAGATAAAATTATCTCACATGCAGAACTAGCAGCCAATATCTGGATAGACGGCGAGGTACCGAGCGATGCTACGCTTAGAACCTATATAAAAAATATAAGAGCGCACCTTGGCAAAGATTTTATAACTACGATTAAAGGAGTCGGCTATAGAGTTAACATCTAGTGAAAAAAAGTCGCTCTACGGCTTTTTAGGACTTTATCTTAGTTCATCAATCTTTTTAATTCTCTTTATTGCCGTTAGCTTTTACGGTTATGAGTCTTCAAATATTATCTTGGTGAAAAAAGAGAAGATGAAGAATTTGGCACTCGGACTCTCTTCAAAAATCGTCTCATCCTATATGAATTCGCAGCCGCTAAACATTGAGAAAACAGACGGATACGATATAACGCTCTATGATGAAAACAGAGCCGTTATCTACGGTTTGGCGTCAGAGGCGATAGAGTTTAAGCAGGGCTTTTACGAGGATGATAAATTTGACTACTTCGTAGATCTTAGTCCGCAGCTTCATCACGATGTAAAATATTTGGTCGTTAAAAATAAAAAAGCAAACGAGCAAATTTTTAAATTGATTCAAAGCATACTTCTTATCGCCCTGTTTTCGGTTGTTCTTATCGTAATTGTGGGCTACTTTTTAGCAAAGATGTTTTTAAAACCGATACAAAACGAGAGAATCAAACTAGACAAATTTATCAAAGATACGACGCATGAACTAAACACCCCTATTACCGCAATTTTGATGAGCATTGAGAGGCTTAAAAAAGAGAATATTAATGAAAATATTTTAAAAAGAGTTGAGATTAGCTCAAAGCGCGTTCAAAAAATATACTCGGATTTAACCTATCTGCTGCTTGAAAACGAAAATCAAATCGTAAAGCAGATTAATATAAGAGAAATTGTAGAAAATGAACTTGCTCTTTATGAGGATTTGGCATCCAAAAAATCACTAACCATAGATAAAAACCTCTCAGATGCTTTTTTAATGATTGATCAGCTAAGCGCAGAGAGGCTCATTAGCAACCTGTTATCCAATGCCGTTAAATACAACAAGCACGGCGGTAAGATAGAGCTAACGCTAAGTGCAAACGAGTTTACCATCAGCAATAGCGGTACGGGGATAAAAAAAGAGCAGCAGGATAAGATTTTTGACAGATTTTACAGAGCCAACGAATACGAAGGCGGATTTGGAATTGGATTGGATATTGTTAAGAGAGTTTGCCAAAGATATAAGATAGAGATTAAGATAAGTTCCGTAGAAAACGGTTTGACAACGGTTATATTAAGGTTCTAATTAATTGTTGAATGGGTTGGTGGTGGCCAATCTCGGAATCGAACCAAGGACACAGTGATTTTCAGTCACTTGCTCTACCGACTGAGCTAATTGGCCATTATAAAAAAAGTTGTGGTTTAAAAGAGTGGTGGCCAATCTCGGAATCGAACCAAGGACACAGTGATTTTCAGTCACTTGCTCTACCGACTGAGCTAATTGGCCATCTTTTAAGAGCGCAATTATATCTTTTGGGGACTGAAAGTTAGCTTATAAGTCTATTTTTTAAATGTTTTTAAATGCTTCTACGATTGCGCTCTGTTCAAGTTTTTTGATTTTAGCTTCTAGCGAATCTACGCTTTCATCTTCGCTCAAGATGAGTTTTTTTTGTAAGATGATTTTGCCTTCATCGTAATTTTCATTAACTTCGTGAACGGTAACGCCGCTTACTTTTTCTTGGTTTTTCATAACGGCTTCATGCACAAAGCGACCGTACATTCCCGCTCCGCCGTAGTTTGGAAGAAGTGCGGGATGAGAGTTTATAACTTTAAAATTTTTTGTTATGTTCTCGCCGACTTTTTTCATATAGCCGGATAAAAAAACATATTTACACCCGTACTCATGTAAGAGCTGTTCTATTTTTGCATCCGGATTTTCATCTGTTTTTGAGTTGATTGCTAAATTATCAATCCCGTATTTGGACGCATTTTGTAATGCCACCGCATCTGAGTTGTTTGATATAACTAAGACTATTTCAATATTTAGCTCTCTTTTTTGAGATGCTTCGTAAAGCGCATTGAAACCGCTTCCGTTGTAAGACGCTAAAATGGCTATTTTCGTCACTACAACACTTTTACGGCGTTTTTAAACTGGTCGCCTCTGTCGGCATATGATTTAAATTCATCAAGACTCGCTGCAGCGGGAGAGAGTAGGGCAACCTCGTAATTTTTTAGATTTTTATCTATTCTTACTATCGCGTCTGCAAGGTTTTTACAAAGTTCAAACTCAATGTTGTACTCGCGTGCCAGATTTGAGAGTTTTTCTTTGTTTGAGCCGATGTTGTAGATTTTAACATCACATTTTTGCAGGTAGACAAAGAGTTCGTTCAAGTCGACTCCTTTGTCATCCCCGCCTAAAATAAGATGCACACTCGAATCTTGATAGCGTTTAAGTGCTACGATAGTCGCATCTAAGTTTGTCGCCTTTGTATCATTTACCCATAGGCGACCTTTGCTGTCTCTAAGCTCCTCTTGTCTGTGAGGGTCGATAACAAATGAGTTGATTTTTTCATAATCAATTTTATCGAAAAGTATCCTCTCAACCGCCATTGCCAAAAGCGCGTCCATCAAAAAAGCGCCTTTGAAGTTCACTCTGCTCGTATCTATGCCAAATCGCGAAGCCAAATCGCTCTCATCTTTGTATGTTATGAGATGTGCGGAAGTTTTTACATCTTTGTATGCTTCGGGGATGATTGCTACTTCTCCCTCACGCATTTTCAAAACAGGCTTCAATTTTGCTTTTATGTACTCGTCCATATCGCCGTGCCAACTTAGATGGTCAGGTGTTATCGGCAGTAAAACATATAAATTAGGCACTGCTTGGTTTGTGTAGTGAATTGTAAAAGAGCTAGTTTCAAGTATCCATATATCGGCATTTTGGTTTAGCTCGCCAAGCGGTGTTCCTATATTTCCGCCCTCTTGCGAGCCTCTGGCTTTTAAGAGGTGTTGCATCATCTGTGTTGTAGTAGTTTTTCCGTTTGTTCCGCTAATCCACACGCTAAGCGGGGAGTTTTTAGCAAAGCAGTCATATTCACTTATAAGGTTTTTTGCTCTTAAAATCAGAGGATTAAACGGGGGAATTCCCGGAGAGGGAACTTCTAAATCTGAATAGTCGGGATCAAAATCAGATGAAGGTCTAACTTCAAAGCCGTTATCGTCTCTAAACGCTTCGTTGCACTTGTCGTCATAAAATATTGCATCAGGATAGAGCTTTGTAAGTGCTTTTGTGGTCTTGCCATATCCAAAAAGAGAGACTCTTTGCATTAACGAATCTTTAGCGTGATTAGAGCAATAACATTTGATAGAGTAGCAATAATCCAAAATCTAACGATAATCTTGTTCTCCGCCCAATTTTTCATCTCAAAATGGTGATGGATAGGAGCCATTAAAAAGACTCTTTTTTTTCTAAGTTTGTAACTTCCGACTTGAAGTATTACCGAGAGCGTCTCTATAACAAATATTGAACCGATTAAGAGAAGAAGGATTTCACTTTTTGAGATGATTGCGAGATAGCCTAAAAATGCACCGATTGTAAGTGAACCGCTGTCTCCCATAAAAACTTCGGCAGGGTGACAGTTATGCCATAAAAATCCCGTCAAAGCTCCGATTAGCGCGCTTGAGACGATTGCAACTTCCCCAATATTTATATGAGGCATAAGTAGATAAGAGCTTAAGGTAACATTTCCCGTGATGTAGATGATAATGCTAAAAGAAGCAAGAGCCGTAATGGACGGAACGGTTGCAAGTCCGTCAAGCCCGTCGGTCAAGTTTACCGCATTTGATGTTGCTATTATGACTATTGTCCAAAAAAAGATAGCAAAAATACCCATATTAAAAACGGGATTTTTTAAAAACGGAACATAAAGACTTGTGTTGAAGTCGGTAAGGTTATATAAAAAGATTGAGATTGTCAAAGCAAAAGCAGTTTGCAAGAACAGTTTAGTTCTCGCTTTTAGTCCTGCAAGATTTTGATTTTTCTTGATTTTTGCAATGTCGTCTTGAAAGCCTATCAAAGCAAAGAGCAGAAGCGTTGCAACTGCACCGACGGCATAAATATTGGAGAATTTTATACTAATCAAAGAGGCTAAAATAGTTGAAAAAATAAAGACAATTCCGCCCATTGTCGGAGTTTTTGCTTTGCCCTGATGTCGCTGTGGCGCCCACTCGTTGATAGGCTGAACGCTAGAAGTTGATTGCGCCCATTTTATGAATCGCGGCATTAAGTACAGCGTAAAAGAGAGTGCTAGAAAAAACGAGATTCCTGCCCTTACCGTGATGTAACCGAGAAGATTTATATTAAGTAGTTCTGAGAGCCAGTACAGCAAAATTGATAGTCCTTATAAATAACTGTTGTTACAGGGTAAATCTTTCGCATTTATGCAAAAAGCTTTAGGGGATTGCGTAACAAAATAAAAACGACATTATAGTATAATTGCATAAATCTTTTATTATCAAGGATAAATATTGACAAAAAAAGCTATCTTAGTCATAACAGACGGTATCGGCTATAGTTCAAAAACTCAGTTTAACGCTTTTTACAGCGCGACCAAACCGACCTATGATGAACTTTTTAGCAAAACTCCGCACTCTTTGATAGACACTTTCGGTTTAAGCGTCGGACTTCCAGAGGGTCAAATGGGCAACTCTGAAGTCGGACACATGAGCATAGGAAGCGGGAGAATTTTGTATCAGGATTTGGTAAAAATATCTTTAGCACTGAGTGAGAACAGATTTAAAGAGAACGAAGAGTTTAAAAACCTTTTAGATAAATCAAACAGATTGCATCTTATCGGACTTATGAGCGATGGCGGAGTTCACTCTCATATAGACCATTTTATGGGTATAGCAGATTTGGCGTCAAAAGAGTGCAAAGAGGTGTTTTTACATCTTATTACCGACGGCAGAGATGTCTCTCCCACTTCTGCAAAGAGATTTTTAGAGCAAGTTCAAATTAATTTAAATCACAATATCAAAATAGCTACTATTGCCGGACGATTTTATACGATGGATAGAGACAACCGTTGGGACAGAGTTCAAAAAGGGTATGAGGCGATTGTAAATGCAACTCCGAAAACAGATATGCAGCCTTTGGGCTATATTGACGCATCGTATGCAAAGAATGAGACGGATGAGTTTATAGAACCCGTCGCATTTAACGGATATGCGGGTATGAAAGAGGGAGATAGCGTTTTGACGATTAACTATAGAAGTGACCGTATGCGAGAGATTGTAACTGCTATCGGGGATAAAAATTTCAGCGGATTTTCAAAGTCGCATGTTGAAGTAAATCTTGCGACTATCACCGAGTATGACAAGAGTTTTACTTATCCTGTGCTCTTTAAGAAAGATTCGCCTAAAAACACTCTCTCTGAAGTTATATCAAAAGCAGGTCTTAGACAGCTTCATACGGCTGAGACCGAAAAATACGCCCATGTGACATTTTTCTTTAACGGCGGGATTGATGAGCCTTATGAGAATGAGACAAGAATTTTAATACCTTCTCCAAATGTAAAAACTTACGATGAAAAACCGCAGATGAGTGCGGCAGAAGTAGGAGAGGTCGTTTTAAAGGCTATGGATGATGAGTATGATTTTATAGTCGTAAATTTTGCAAACGGCGATATGGTAGGACATACAGGTAATTTTGAAGCGGCAAAAATTGCGGTAAATGCGGTAGATAACGAGCTTGGCAAAATTATGCAAAAAGCCAAAGAGAAAGATTATGCTCTTGTTATCACCTCCGATCATGGAAACTGTGAAGAGATGAGAGATGATGAGGGAAATGTTTTAACAAATCATACTGTGGGAAAAGTGTGGTGTTTTGTTGAAGCAGAGGGTGTAAGCAAGGTTGAAAACGGCGGACTAAACAATATAGCACCGACCGTTTTAAAGCTTATGGGACTTGAAATTCCTTCAGAGATGGATCATAGTTTAGTTTAAAGTTAAAATAAAATCAAGGAGAAATAATAATGAAATTTAGCGGAAAAAATGTTTTAGTAACGGGTTCTAGTCGCGGTATCGGTGCGGAGATTGCAAAAGTTTTGGCGTCATACGGTTTAAAAGTTTGGATTAACTACAGAAGCGGTGCGGCAGAAGCGGATGCTATAAAAGATGCTATTGAGGCTTTAGGCGGAAGTGCAGCGGTAATCGGTTTTGATGTAAGTAATGAAGATGCGTTTGTAGATGCAATTAAGACTATTGTTGATTGCGATGGAGAGTTAAGTTACCTTGTAAATAACGCAGGAATTACGAATGACAAACTAGCTCTAAGAATGAAGAGTGAAGATTTTATGTCGGTAATCAATGCAAATCTTCTCTCATGTTTTGTAGGATGTCGTGAAGCTATGAAAGTGATGAGAAAGAAAAAGTTTGGCTCAGTCGTAAATATTGCCTCAATTGTAGGTGAGACGGGGAATGCGGGACAAACTAACTATTCTGCAAGTAAGGGCGGCGTAATTGCTATGACGAAGAGTTTTGCACTTGAATCAGCTTCTAGCGGTATCCGTTACAACACTATTACTCCGGGCTTTATAGCAACTGAGATGACGGATGTTTTAAGCGATGAGGTAAAAAATAGTTTTACTTCTAAAATCCCTATGGGTCGTTTTGGAAATCCTGCCGAAGTAGCAGAAGCAACGGCATTTTTACTATCAGATCATTCAAGCTACATAACTGGTGAGACGCTAAAAGTTAACGGCGGAATGAATATGGCATAACATAAAATGAACATAGCAGTCTCGGCTTGTCTTTTAGGTCAAAATGTCAGATATGACGGCGGACATAAACAAGATAAATTTATTACCGATGAGTTGAGCCGCTATGCCTCATTTGTTCCTTTTTGTCCCGAAGCTATTGCGTTTGGAACACCGCGTTCCTCCATTAGACTTGCTAGCAGAGATGATGCTGTTTTTGTGTTCTCAAACGAAAATGATTCTGATTTAACACGGCAGCTTTTAGATAAAGTGTATGAAGAGATGCATAAAATAGCAGAAGTAAATCTAAGCGGTATTATTTTTAAGTCAAAATCTCCAAGCTGCGGCATGGGCAGCGCAAAAACCTACTTAGAAAACGGAAATGTCGATACACAAAGCGACGGTGTTTTTGTCACTATCTTCAAAGAGAAATTTCCTCTTTTGCCGATGGAAGAGGAGAGCAGACTTCAAGATGAGCGGCTTAGAGAAAATTTTATGATGCATCTTTTTGCGTATGACTCCATAGAGAAGTTAAAAGAGAGTAGTCCAAATATAAAATCTCTTGTTGATTTTCATTTAAAAAACAAGCTTTTACTTCAAACAAAAGATGAAAAGCTTTGTGGAGTGCTTGAAAATATCGTTACAAATCACGAAAATCTACCGTTCGATGACCTTTTTGCAAACTATGAGTATAACTTTAAAGTCGCTATTTCAAAAAAAGCTCTGTTATGATGTGTAGCGTTGTAACACAAATATGGTAGAGGGTTGTTTTTTTAAAGTTTTTCTCTAAAAAAATGTATGATTATGCCTAAACAAAGCGATTTAAGCCCGATAAACGGTCTCTTGTTTTATTTTTTGTTGGTAGTTTATTTAAGTTAAATATGTTACAATTACAGGATTTTACACATAAAACATAGGAGCTAGAATGGCACTTTTAGACGATATTAAAGAAGTAGTGGTTGAACAATTAGGCGTAAATGCCGATGAAGTGAAAGAAGACGCGAAGTTTGTTGAGGATTTAGGTGCTGATAGCCTTGATGTAGTTGAGTTAGTAATGGCGCTTGAAGAGAAATTTGATATCGAAATTCCTGATGATGAAGCTGAAAAAATTAGAACTGTTAAAGATGTAGTTAATTACATCGAAAACAAATAATTACCAAATAATTCTACTGAGGGCTCCTCAGTAGCAAATATTTTTTAGTAGTCAGGTTTTTCTGGCTTTTAAAAAGTATTTTATATTTTTACGGAGATTTTAATGAGAAGAGTTGTAGTTACCGGTTTAGGCATGATAAATGCGGTTGGAAATGATAAAGAGAGTTCTTTTAAAGCTATTTGTGATGGAGAGTGCGGGATTGATAAAATAACTCTTTTTGATCCGGAGAATTACGCTGTACAGATTGCAGGTGAAGTTAAAAATTTTGATCCGTCTACGGTTATGGAAGCAAAAGAGGTTAAAAAAGCAGATAGATTTATCCACCTTGGCTTAAAAGCTGCTCAAGAAGCAATGGCTGACGCTAATTTTAAAGAAGATATCGATATGGATAGATTCGGTATAAGTGCGGGTTCTGGTATCGGCGGACTTCCTGCGATTGAGAAAAATTCTATTATAATCGAGACAAAAGGTCCAAAAAGAATAAGCCCGTTTTTTATTCCTTCAGCGCTTGTAAATATGCTTGGCGGTTTTGTCTCGATTGAGCATGGGACAAAAGGTCCGAATCTCTCAAGTGTAACGGCATGTGCTGCCGGAACTCATGCTATAAGCGAAGCTGTTAAGACGATTATGTGCGGCGGTGCAGACAAAATGTTGGTAGTCTCGGCAGAATGTGCTATAACAGGTGCGGGTGTGGGCGGGTTTGCTGCAATGAAAGCACTCTCCACTAGAAATGAAGATCCAAAGAAAGCTTCTCGTCCGTTTGATGCAGATCGTGATGGATTTGTTATGGGAGAGGGCGCTGCCGCTTTAATTTTAGAGGTGTATGAAGACGCAGTTGCAAGAGGGGCAAATATTTACGGTGAAATCATCGGCTTCGGTGAAAGCGGTGATGCTAACCATATAACTACACCAAGTCTTGACGGTCCGGCTCGTGCAATGAAAGCCGCATATAAAATGGCAGGTGAACCTAAACTTGATTATGTAAATGCACACGGAACAAGTACTCCTATAAATGATAAAAACGAGACTGCTGCGGTAAAAGAGCTACTTGGCGGCAAAGAAAATTGTCCTCCGATGAGTTCTATAAAAGGACAAATCGGTCACTGCTTAGGTGCTGCGGGCGGTATAGAAGCGGTTGTGTGCTTAATGGCAATGCGTGATGGAATAATACCTCCTACGATTAACCACGAAACACCTGATGAAAATTGTGATCTTGATATAGTTCCAAATTGTGCTAGAAAATCAGAGTTAACTACGGTAATGAGTAACTCTTTTGGTTTTGGCGGAACAAACGGTGTTTTAATTTTTAAAAAAATCTAAGTATAAGGATTTAGTTTGGCAACATATTTAGATTTTGAGAGCAAGATAAAGTTTATACAAGAAGACATTATATCTGCACGAGTTCGTCATGACGAGGGTACGGTTAAAATTTTGCAAGAAAATTTAGATAGAGAAGTTTCAAAAATATTTAACAATCTGTCTCCTTTTCAACAACTCCAATTGGCGCGCCATATAGATAGACCGTACGCACTTGATTATATTAACTTGATCGTGAGAGATAAGTATGAGATTCACGGAGACAGACACTTCCGTGACGACGCGGCTATTTTATGCTATATGGGCTATATCGGCGAAGAGAAAGTTATGGTTATCGGCGAGCAAAAAGGTCGCGGAACTAAAAACAAGATAAAAAGAAATTTCGGTATGCCTCATCCTGAGGGTTACAGAAAAGCTCTTCGTGCGGCGAAACTTGCTGAAAAATTTAATATCCCTATTCTTATGCTTGTAGACACTCCGGGTGCATATCCGGGTATCGGAGCAGAAGAGAGAAACCAAAGTGAAGCAATTGCCAGAAATCTTTTGGAATTATCGCAGCTAAACACGCAAACTATCTCTGTGGTTATCGGCGAGGGCGGAAGCGGCGGTGCGCTTGCTATCGGTGTTGCCGATAAATTTGCTATGATGAGATACTCTGTTTTTAGCGTTATCTCACCTGAAGGGTGTTCTGCAATTTTATGGAACGACCCTGCAAAAGCAGAAGCGGCAACAAATGCTATGAAAATTACAAGCGGTGACTTAAAAGAGTTAAATCTAATAGACGATATAATCGCAGAACCGCTAATAGGCGCGCATAGAGATAAAGAAGGTGCTGCTGCAGCAATTGCCGAATATTTCTTAACAGAGCTCTCAAAACTTCGTCAAATGTCCGATGAAGAGAGAATGGATGCAAGATATAAAAAACTTGTAGGCGTCGGAGCTTATAGCGAGTAGATTACTCTTGACTCTCTTTAATCAGAGGGTCAAATTTCGGTCTTTTCAATCTTTTTGCCTCTTTTGTAAACTTTATGAGGTCTTCTACCGTTTCTACAGTTTCATCTAAACTAGCCAGTGATAATTTAAAAAGTTCATAAGTCGTAAGCACATCGCTCATCGCTCTGTGATGAGTTGCGCTGGGATTTAGGCTAAATATTTCGTTTAAATAAGAGAGAGCGTATCTATATGATTCAATCGTTCTCTCCGCTAACGATAAAGAGCATAAGCTTCTGTTTAAAAGCGGTGCCAAACCGACTTTTTGCATACTTTGTGATATAAATTTATAGTCAAATTTTACATCATGCGCAATAAAAACAGCATCTCCCAAAAAAGTTTTAAAATCATACATTACTCTCTTTAGATTCGGGGCATCTTTGGTATCTTCTGCCGTTATACCCGTTATCTCGGTAATATGCGGGTTTATTTCGATACAATTAACAAGTGATTCGTAACTATCGACTATTTTGCCGTTTTTTACTTTTACGGCTGCTATTTCAATTATCTGATGTTTTTCTATTTTTGAGCCGTTTGTTTCAATGTCTACTATACAAAACTCAGCATCTTCTACGGGGATAAATCTTGTTGCAAAGTAAAAATTTCCCTGCTGTTTTGTTATCTGTAAACCTTGAGAGTGCCAAAGTTGAAGCAAAAACTCCAAATCGTCATCAATCTGCTCTTTTAGTGTTTTTGAAGAGAGTCCGCCGGAAGATAGCTTATGGATACTTTTTGCATCTAGGCAAATATCATTATTTATCATCAATTAGAACTTATTGCTTTGCATTTTTTATAAACTCTTTAACTTTAGAAGCATCTTTTTTTCCATGTGAGAGTTCAACACCGCTGCTGACATCAACACCGTAAAAGCCATATTGCTTAAGAGATGCTACATTTTGTGCATCAAGTCCGCCTGCTAAGATGATTTTAGAGCAGTCAACCCCATCAAACCACTCTAAATTTAGTCTTTTACCGCTTCCGCCGTAAGATTCGCAGTAGGCATCTACAAGTCTATACTCATCGCTATATTGCACAATATCTTTAGCTTCTTTTGCGCGGATTACCTTTATGTAAGGAACGAACAACTGTTCATAGAGCTTATGAGGAGCTTCAAAGTGGATTTGAGCAAGTGTAGCACCCGCTTCTTGGCAGTATGAGTTGATTACTTGGGCGTCGCTGTTAACGAAGAGGGCAACTTTTTCAACAAATGGCGGAAGTTTTTTTATGATAGCTCTTGCGTCTTTTGGAGTTATATAGCGGGGGGAGGCTTCATAAAAGACAAAGCCCAATGCATCTGCACCGGCTTCTATCGCTATCATTGCATCTTCATAGGATGTTATTCCGCAAATCTTTACGCGCATAGTTAAATTTTTAAAGAAGCGATAGCCTCTTTTTTATCTTTATGGTTAAATACATAACTGCCCGCAACTACGATATCTACACCGACATCTTTTAGCAGATGAATGTTTTTATCACTCACCCCGCCGTCAACTTCTATAAGGCAATTAGGGTTTAATCTTTTTCTCATCTCATCGAGCTTCTTTGCTTTTGGTATGACGCTCTCTATAAAGCTTTGTCCGCCAAATCCCGGATTTACGCTCATCAGCAGAACCATATCCAAATCTTGAAGCAGATACTCTATTGCCTCGGGCGGCGTATGAGGATTAAGTACGATTGCCGGTTTAATGCCAAGAGAACGGATTTTTTGAATTAGTCTATGAGGATGCTTCTCCTCTTCGATGTGAAAAGAGATATACTCAGGTTTTAGCGGAGCGAAGAGATCAACAAAAAAAGTGTTATTTTCAACCATTAGATGGACATCGAGAGGCTTGGTTGCACACGCGGCAATTGCGGAGACTACCACGGGTCCGATTGTTAGATTCGGTACAAAATGACCGTCCATTACATCTACATGAACCAAATCACAGCCGGCACTGCATATCGCCTCTACATCTCTTTGTAGATTACCGAAATCGGCAGATAGAACACTAGGAGCTACTAACAATCGATTTTCCTTTATTAGGGCGTAAATTTTTTGAAATTGTACAATTTTGTATCTTTTATCTTGTTAAGAAAAAAAGAAATTTATCGCCGTTAAATGATAAATCTACTTGAACGCCTTTTCTGTTTTCAATGACTTCAAGCAAGCTTTTTACATCGTGGTATGTTCTTGGAAGCGTTATATTTACATTTATGCCTTCATCTAAAAGAAGAGTTTTTATCTTTCCGCCTACAATATTTACAAGTTCTGCTAATGAATCTAAAATCAGTTCCATATCATCCGTATTTTCACCGATGAGAAGCTCACAAGCTTTTTTAGCAATGCCTATCGGGAAGATTAAAATAACCATACCGTCCATATCGCCGTAGTACCCGATGGAACTTGCCACTTTTGCGTCTCTGTTTTCAATAACTAGATTTTGAACGCTTGCAGACTCTTTTACTGCTTTTGAATTTGTCATCATCTCTATCGTAACGGCTGCGGCATTGATAAATTTCGGCAACTCTAAGACCGTCTCTTTATTTATAACTCTTCTGTTTTTTACATTTGCTGCACTGCTTGCACCAAGCTCTTTTAAAAGTTCTTTGTTCCCTAAGATATCATCCATTTGCGCATAGAAAAGTATTCCTGAATCTTCTAGCGTATTTCTGAATGATTCGGGAGTTTTGTCAAATTTCATCCCTACAAAGCATATGGTAGCGTTATACTCGGCAGCAGAACTTGCCAACTTAGAAAAAAAGTTAAGTGCATGTACATTCATACTGATAACTTTATATGCATCAAAAATAAAAAGTCTAAATCCTACATTTAGGGAGTTGCTGTGATACTCTATGTTAAATTTATCGCTTATCTCAATATCTAAAAACATAGATATAGTGTATATGATAGCGTTGCCTGTTACCCTTGTTGCGATTTTTTGCCCCATTTGTCCCAAAAAAGTTGAATCAATTGCATAGTCAAAAGTCTCTTTCTTCTCTTTTTTTTCATCATACTCCTCTTGGGACTGTACGACGATAGGATTATGTCCGTTGTCATGCAGCTCAATGGCAATAGCGGAACGCTGAGATCTGTCGCTGCTATAAATGAGAACATTTTTACTTTGATTTTTAAAACTTGAGGAGAAGAGATAAGCAATTTCGAGAGTTTTAAAAAGTGAAAAATTTATATCGTCTTGATAAAACTTTCTTATAGCCGCATATTTTTTATTGTCATAATCACAAAATCCGACAGTTGCATGATTTTTTTTACGAATCTGAATAAAGAGTTTTATAAAAGTATCTAAGCCGTTTTTATTGAAAAAGACAACTTTTTTAAGTGAAACTAAAATCATATCTACATTTAAGTGTATTGTAGCCTCAACATCTTCAATGCCTAAAAAGGAGTTGGTGTTATTACCGTCTAAAAAACCTTGCGGCGAAAAAGTGGCGATACCGTTTTTTACTACCGGTCTCATTGAATCCCCATAAGCAAAGCAAAATCGTCGTATATATCACCGACATATTCAACTTGAAAATCAACGAAATCATTGAGTCCCGCTTCGATGAATTGCGGCTTGGAAAGCTCGTAAAAAAGCAGAAGATGCATCCACTTTCCAAGATTATTTATATTTTCGTCACTTGAGTGTTTTACTCCCGAAGCGGCTTGAACAATTTGAGAAATTGAGTCGTCCATCTCCCATTTCTTTGCAATCATTTCGCAAATATCAAAAAGAGTGACTCCGCAAAGACGAAAAAGAACCGTATTGTAATCAAGTGCTTTTGTAGTTCTTAACAAATTTATATCATCTTTTTTTTGGGCAAAAAGAGCTTCCGTAACTAGTATGCTTGCAGGCAACAGGCTGATAGAAGCATAAATGTTTTTATCATCGATACCGAGATTGTTTAGTATGATTTCCCATTTTTTTGATAAATTTGCTTGAAGTTCATAAAATAGTTTGGAGTTTAGTTTAAAAAGAGTCCATTTCTTAGGACTTAAAAGTGTAACCATATAATTATGTACGCTTTGCTGCGATAAAGATACTCCAAGAATACCGAAGATTTGAGAAATATCGCTTACCTCATTTTTAAATCCATAGATTGGCTTATTTACAATATGTTTAAGATAAGATTTAAGAGCTAAATCACCCTCTGCGATTTTGGCAGCTCTGATTAGTTCTCCTGCGCTGAGGAGTCTCATAGTCTCTTTTAAAGCGTTTGGAGCAGGGGGTATCTTTTCTATGAAGCTATCTATTTCATTTTTTGTTATCATATTCACTACATGTACTTAAATTTTGCTTATTCTATCTATATAACTATAAAAGAAATATAAAAGTGAAAATAAGAATAATTATATTTACCCTTAAGCAGAAGTTTTGTTTGAGCTTGATATAATTCGCAACTTTAAAACCTAATATAAGGAAGCTAGTATGGCAAGAAAATGTGCTATAAGCGGCAAAGGCCCAATGAGCGGAAACAATGTTTCTCACGCTAAAAACAGAACAAAGCGTCGTTTTTTATTAAATCTTAGAACAGTACGTATCACTTTAGATGACGGTACTACTCAAAAAGTTAAAATCTCTGCAAAAGAGCTAAGAACACTTAAGAAAAACTCTTAAGAAAATAAGGTTATAAAATTGAATCTCTTAGAGAGGATTCGAAACTTTATATATTGGGAGTTATCTCCCAAACCCCTCACAGCAATCAATCATGAGTCATTTTCCCGATTTTTACCGTTTAGAACTTTCTTGTTTTAATTCAAATGTCTATAGTTACAGAGATAAATTTAAGGAGCTGAAGTTTGTATAATATAGTTTATTCGCAAGGCGGTGTTTGTTTAAGTAGTGGTTTTTTTGCTTCAGGCATACATGCAGGGCTAAAAAAAGAGGGTGCATTAGATATGGCATTTATCTATAGCGAAGATGAGTGTGAAGTTGTTTCGGTTTTTACGACAAACAAGATGTGTGCGGCACCGATTAGACATTTTAGAGCGATGGGTGATGTCAAGACAAATTTTATAGTCATAAACTCTAAAAACGCAAACGCCATGACGGGTCAAGCTGGGATTGACGATATAAAAGAAGTTTTATCCACTTGTGATGCAAGAGTAAAAAATCCCATTATGAGTTCAACCGGAGTTATCGGTGTAAGACTTCCAAAAGCTAAAATTATAGATGGAATGAAGCTTTTTGATTTAACAAAAAGAGATTCGGCAAGTGCATCAAAAGCTATAATGACGACTGATACATTCCCTAAAGAGATAGCTTTTAAGGTTATGCTTGAAGATGGAAGCAGTTTTAACATCGGAGCGATTGCAAAAGGTGCAGGAATGATAAACCCTGCAATGGCAACGATGCTCTGCTTTATAACAACCGATGCAAAAGTAAGTAAAAGCGAGATGCAAGAGACGCTTGATGAGGTTGTAAAGACTACTTTTAACGCTATTAGTGTTGACGGTGACACCTCTACAAACGATACCGTTTTTGTTTTGGCAAACGGCAGAAGCGGCGCTTATGATAAAGAGGCATTTAAAGAAGCACTTTTTAAAGTGATGCACTTTTTGGCACTTGAGATGGTAAGAGACGGCGAGGGCGCTACAAAGTTAGTAACTTACAAAGTAACTGGTGCAAAAGATGATAGAGAAGCTGAAATTGCCGCAAAAGCGTTGTCTGATTCACTTTTAGTAAAAACTGCACTTTTTGGCGAAGATCCAAACTGGGGAAGAATCGCCTCAACAATAGGTGCCAGCGGAGTAGAAGCGTATGAAGAGAAGTTAAAAATCTCATTTGACAATCTTTGCGTTTACGATAGCGGCACTATCTATTTTGACGCAGAGATGGAGAAAAAATGTGCTGTTATTATGCAACACCAAAAATTTACAATCTCGTGCGATTTAGGCATAGGCGAGGGCAGTTTTAAAGCATACGGATGCGACTTGGGTCACGAGTATGTAAAGATAAATGCGGATTATAGAACTTAAAATTAAAATAATCGCCTAAGTTGTAAACGACTATAAATATTTACGACAAGGCTTGATAATGCTTCAAACAATAAAAAAATTTATCTAAGCCGCGGCAAATGCCACTCTTTTTTGTATGCCACAAGTCTTAGAGCCGTGCCAAAGAGTGCGGTTGCTAAGATAGAAAACTCATTTATAGCGCCAAAAAAGTGAAATGTTCCTAAAAGAAGAGCTACGATGACCGCTATTGAGCCGTAAAAATCACTTATGAGGACTGATGGGACTTGATTTATCATGATGTCTCTTGTAACGCCTCCGCCTACTGCGGTTATAAAGCTAAGTATGATAATGCCAAAAAAGTTATATTCTGCATTGATAGCCATAAGCGCACCGGTTATGCTAAATGCGACAAGTCCTATGGTGTCGCTTACTACAAATATCCAGCCTCTCTCGATAGAGTCTTTTTTATAAATTTTTAAAATATAGACTAAAAATATTGTAACAATAAGAGTTAAAGCAGGGTAGAGTGATGTAAATGCAAACGGTGCAGAGCTAAGAATAGCATCTCTGATTATGCCGCCGCCAAGGGCGGTAAGGGTAGATGCTATAAGTATGCCAAGAATATCAAGTCTGTTTTTTGTGGCGATTAAAAAACCGCTTATGCTAAAAGCCGTGATGCCTATAATGTCGGCAAATATAAAATATTCAGGCATACATCTTTTCTACTCTTGATAGTGAGATTTGAACTCTACATATCTTGATGCCGAAGCGTATAGCTCGGCTACCTCTTCATCGCTAAGTTCTCTGATAACTTTTGCAGGGCTTCCCATGATAAGTGAGCGAGGCGGAAAAACTTTGTTTTTTGTAACAAGCGCACCTGCACCGACAATAGACTCTTTCCCGATTAGAGCACCGTCAAGTATGGTCGCACTCATCCCAATAAGACATGCATCTTCAATCGTACATCCATGAAGCATAACGCGGTGACCGATGGTTACATCATTGCCGATAATTGTCGGGTGTCCGTCGCTTCTGTCTGCTTTTTTATGATGCGTTACATGAACCATGCTCAAATCTTGTATGCTTACTCTATTGCCGATTGTGATGTAATGAACATCGCCTCTTACAACAGTTCCGAACCAGATAGAGCAATCTTCTCCGCATGTTACATCACCTATGACATCGGCGGATGGCGCAATCCATGTGTTTTTACCGATTTTTGGGCTAAACTCTTTAAAATTATATGTCATTGTCCCTCTCCTTCTATAAATAAATTTGTTTGCAGTTGTTCAACCACGCTAACACTCTCTTTTTTTGTAGCTTTGACTATTTTATTGACATACTCTTCGAGATGTTTATGATTGTTTATCTGTTTTGTATCATCACTTTTTACTTTTATGTAACTTCCGTCACTTTGAAGCTCATGCGCCAGAGAATTGTCTACACATTGAAGTTTTAAGATTTGTAAAATTTTTGCTTTTGCTTTGGGGTCTTTAATGGCAGTTAAAAGCTCTATGCGTCTTGTCAGGTTTCTCGGCATCCAGTCTGCACTAGATATATAGATACCCGTTTCATCATTTTTGAAGTAAAATGCTCTTGCATGCTCTAAATACTTTCCTAAAATTGATATTACTCTGATATTTTCGCTCACTCCTTCAATCCCAGGTTTTAAACAGCATACGCCTCTGACAATCAGGTCTATTTTAACACCTGCTTGACTTGCTTTATATAGTGCGCGAATAACATCGTCGTCGACTAAAGAGTTTAGTTTTGCAATAATGCGACCGTTGACTCCCTTTCTTGCCTCATTTTGAATAAGCGATAGGATTTTCGGTTTAATTTGCGACGGTGACATATACAGCTCGTTAAGTTTGCCTTTTTTGCTAAAGCCCGTTAGGAAGTGGAAAAATCTTGTCAAATCATTTGTAATATCATCTTTAGATGTCAAATAGCTCATATCCGTATAGATTTTTGCAGTTGATGGGTTATAGTTACCTGTTCCGATATGCGCGTACTGTTTGAGTTTGCCGCCTTTTTTTCTCGTTACAAGCGTTGCTTTTGCATGAACTTTGAAGCCTTTGATACCGTAAATAACATGCGCTCCTGCTTTCTCAAGCGCTTTTGCCCAGATAAGGTTGTTCTCTTCGTCGAATCTAGCTTTTAGCTCAACCATAACGGTTACCTGTTTTCCCGATTCGCTTGCCCCCATAAGAGCTTTAACGATAGGAGAATCCGTTCCTGAACGGTAAAGCGTCATTTTTATAGAGACAACATCGGGATCTTTTGCCGCCGCTTGGATGAGCTGAACAACCGGATCAAAACTCTCATACGGATGCATAAGCACTATATCTTGTTTCTCAAGCGTTGAGAATATATTTTCTATATTATCAAGCGGAGGAAGATTTCTCGGCTGATACGGCTCAACAAGCAGATGTGCAAATTTTTTGTTTGTAACAATCTGCCAGAGGCTAGATAGATTTATAAATGTATGAAATCTAAAAATATCGTCTCGATAAACATTTATATGACGGTTAAAAAAGTTTATAAGCTCCTCATCTCCGTCGCTCTCAACTTCAAGTCGAACCATAGCGCCTTTTTTACGAAGTTTTAGACCCTCTTCTAAAATTTCCATAAAGTCGTCTGCTTCTTCCTCTTCTATCTCGATATCGGCATTTCTTGTTACTCTAAAAGAGGCTTGTTTGATAAGAGTATATCCTGGAAAAAGCTCTTCTACATGTTTTGCAACAATACTCTCAATAGGAACATAAGTGTTTAGATCCAACTCTACAAATCTCTCTAAAACTCTTGGAATACGAACAATACCGCTTCTCTCAAGAGCGGGATTGTCGTTGTCTCTTAGTTTTACGATAAGTCCGAAACTAAGGTTGTTTAGATGCGGAAACGGATGCGTTGCATCAATGGCGATGGGAATAACGACAGGGTATATCTGTTCATTGAAATATTTGCTTAAATAGTGTTTTTGATGTTGAGTAACCTCATTGTAATATTTAATACTTATACCTTGAGTTTCAAGCTTTTTTAGTATAGAATTTAGGCAGTATTCAACAACTTGCTGCTCTTGATGAAGGTACTCTCTAATCCCTCTTAATTGTTCAAGCGGTGTGAGCTTATCGGCACTTGATTCTATTATTCCTACGGTAAAGAGTTTTTTAAGTCCTGCAACCCTAATCATATAAAATTCGTCTAAGTTTGTACCGTAAATTGCTAAAAATTTAAGCCTCTCAAGCAGCGGTAAAGATTCATCCTGAGCCTGCTTTAAAACTCTGGTGTTAAATTGAAGCCACGAGAGTTCGCGGTTGTTGAAAAGATCCGGATTTTTTAGATTTAGCATTATAAAACCTTATAAAAATAATTTTTAGTAATATGGTTGGGAATTATATCAAATAAAGGTTACCTTACGATTGCCGTACCCTTCCAATTTGCAGAATGATATATCGTAACACCCTTTTTGCGTGCATAAAAGCGCATAAGAAGTTTTTGCAGAGTCGGTTCTATAGAGGGATAAAACCATGCATTATTGCTTGAGGCTATCATAAAATCTACATCTCCTTCGTAAAGCTCTTCACAAGTTGCTTCATAACAGATGGCATTTCTGAATTTTACGCCTTTGATGATAAAATCGGTCGGTTTGTCGGCTGTTTTAAAGTCGGATGCTCCGGCAAAAAAGAACTCGTTTATATATTTTTTTGCAAAGTCTGGCAGCGGAATATACTCTCCAAAAGGGACAAGCACCATTTTTTTTGCTATTTCAAAATTTCCGCCCTCAAACATATATGTTACATTGTAGTGTTTGCCCTCTTCACTCAGAAGCGTGCCCGCAACAATCGCTATTTCGTAAGAGAGCTCTTTTAACTGTTCCATGACAAGATTGGCTTTATTCATATAAAAAGGAAAAACTGACTCCGGAAAAACGACTAGGTCGTACCCTTGCTCTTTTGCATCTCTTATCTCTTTGTAGATAAGTTCTAGTGTCGGACGCAGGCTCTCCTTCTCCCATTTCTTATCCTGTTTTACATCGGTAGCTATCAATTTTATTTTTAGAGGAGCCTCTTTTTGTGCGGGAGGATTGAAATTTATAGAGAGCAATATAAGTAAAAGTGAAGCAAATTTATACGGATTTTTTATATAGTTCGGTAAAGTTAGAGCTAAAAGTATAAGAGCAAGCTGGTATTTAAATACTCCTAAGTAGCTATCGACAAAGAGAAGTTCGATCTGCATCCAGTTAAAATCAAAAGGTTCGACAAAACTTAAGCCAAAGAGCAAAACAGCTCTAATCGCTACGCTGTTCGTAAATGCCGTAACGCCGAAAAAGAGCATATATACAACCGCAAAAAGCACGGTGATAACAGGCTCCATATAGCCTACACCGTTATATTTAAAGCTATATCCAATCCAGTAAAACCATAATAGACCGATAAAAAAGCCGGCTATTAAAACAGCTCTTTTTGGTATGTATAAGAGCATCGCCAAAGCTAAAAGACCGAAAATAGTATTTAAAAATTTTATAGTTATGCCAAAATGCTCTAAGTAGAGAAATGCACTAAATAACAGCGAAGTTATAACTCCGCATATTAAGTCAAAAAAGATAGGATTGTATCTCTCTCTAAGCTTTTGTAGTTTTTCAATCATATTTTTTACTCTGTTTTTTGGTGCGAATTATAGCACTCTTCAGTCTTTTATTAATATACTTTTTGTATAATCGCCGCAATTTATTCAAAGGAAACCTAGACTCATGGAAATAATAAGTCAGCTATTACCGTTCGTTATTTTGATCGCAATTATGTATTTCGTAATTATCCGTCCACAACAAAAAGCGGCAAAAAATCATCAAGAGATGATAGAGGCTCTTAAAAAAGGCGATAAAATCGTTACAGTAGGTGGAATTATATCTGTCATTTATAAGGTTGAAGAGAAGTTTTTGAGTGTTAAAATCAATGATGACATCATTGTAAAAATAACAAAAGAAGCAGTTGCTAGAAAGCTTGAAGATGAAGCTTAATTTTCGTTTAGTAATTTTTGCATTTTTAATAGCGTTTGGTCTGTTTTTTTCAGCTCCTTCGCTTTTGCAATTAGAAAGTGGTAAAAAAGTGACGCTTGGGCTTGATTTGCAGGGCGGACTCCACATGCTTCTTGGTGTAAAAACAGACGAAGCGATAAAAGCTCGTATAAAATCAATTGCTGCAAGCGTTAAAAATTTTAGCGAAAAAAAAGATATTATAATCGACTCTTTTAGTTTTAATGAAGATAGCGTCTCCATTACATTTTTAGACAAAGATGAAGTAAAAAATGTAAAAAATTTCATTTCTGAAATAAAGGGGAGTGTTGTCGCCGTCGACGGTGCAAAAATCTCTATCTCTTTAACTAAAGAGGAGATTTTAAGATCTCAAGAACAGGCGATATCTCAAGCAATCGAGACGATTAGAAATAGGCTTGATCAGTTTGGTTTAGCTGAACCGGTGGTTGCCCGTCAAGGTGAAAATCAGATTTTAGTCGAGTTGGCAGGGATTAAAACTGCCGATGAAGAACAAAGAGCTAGAGAGCTTATCTCTCGTGCCGCAAAGTTAGAACTTATGGCGGTAGATGAGGATAGGGCAGCGCGGGTTAACTCTATGAGTGAATCCGATGCTTCGTCTTACGGAGATGTAATTTTAGAAGATGCTAACAACCCACAGATAAAACATCTGGTTCGTGAAATTCCTATCTTAGACGGTTCTATGTTAACGGATGCTCATGTCGGCTTTGACCAAAATAATCGTCCGTTGATTAGCTTCACGCTAAATGCCGAAGGTGCCGGAATATTCGGTGATTTTACCGGTAGAAGCGTAGGAAAGCGTTTGGCGGTCGTGTTGGACGGGAAAGTTTACTCTGCTCCTGTTATCAATGAGCGTATCGGTGGCGGAAGCGGTCAAATTTCCGGTCATTACACTGTGGTAGAGGCTAAAGATTTGGCGATTGCTCTTCGCTCAGGTTCGCTTTTAGTACCTATTTATGTAATGGAAAAACGCTCCGTCGGTCCTAGTTTGGGTGCTGACAGTATTCGTGCGTCACTTCTTGCATTGGTAAGCGGTTTTGCGCTAGTTATCGTTTTTATGATGTTTTATTATGGACTTGCTGGTGTTATCGCCAATATAGCGGTTGTTGTTAATCTTTTTATTATCTTGGGTGTTATTTCACTTCTTGGCGCAACGCTGACTCTGCCCGGTATGGCAGGGATTGTGTTGCATATAGGACTCGCCGTAGATGCAAATATTATTATTAACGAGCGTATTAGAGAAGGGCTTCGTGCAGGAATCCCTACAAGCAGAGCGATTTCGGAGGGATACAAAAAAGCTATGCGTGCGATTTTGGATTCAAATATAACGCAAATTTTAGCTTGTACAATTCTTTATGTATACGGAACGGGTGCCATTAAAGGATTCGCGGTTACTCTTAGTTTAGGTATATTGGCATCCATATTAACGGCAATTGTCAGCACTTACGGTATTTATCAGTTTTTCATGAGTCGCATAGAGAAAGATAAAAATTACACGCTGTGGTTTGGTATGTCAAAAAGAAAGGGAGCATAACTTATGGAACTTTTTAAAGAAGATAAGATTTATAATTTTTTAGGAAAAGGAAAAATCTTTTTTATTGCGTCGTTTGTTCTATTTTTTATCTCAATTGCTCTTATTGCAATAAAAGGGTTTTCGTTTGGTATCGATTTTACCGGAGGAACGGTTGTTCAGGTAAAATATACGGGTGATGCTCCGATTGATAAGATTCGCGAAAGTCTTAAAAAGAGCGAACTTTTTGAACATGCAAGCGTAAGCGAGTTTGGTTCATCGCAAGAGGTAGTTATTAAAACTCCCTCATCTACAGTCGGTTTAAGTCATGATATAGGCGATACCACTAAAGAGATTTTAAAAGGCACGGGTGAGTTTGAGATTCGCCGTGTCGATATGGTCGGTCCAAAAGTAGGAGACGAACTGCGTGTTAAAGGTCTTAGCGCATTTTTATTAACACTATTGGCAATTATGGCAACCGTGACATTTAGATATGAGTGGCGTTTTGCGTTGGCTGCTATTATTGCTATTGTTCACGATATTGTTATTACTTTTGGATTTGTTTCATATTTCGGAGTTGACTTTAATATAGAGAGTGTCGCGGCACTGCTTATGATTTTGGGCTACTCTATCCATGACACTATTATCGTTTATGACCGTGTCCGCGAACATATAGAAGAGTCTAAAGAGGCAGATTTTGTTCATATCATTAATGAAGCGGTTTCTAGAACGCAATCTCGTACGACTCTTACCTCTTTGACGGTATTTTTTGTTGTTCTTACTCTCTTTTTATTTGGCGGCGACATAATGCTCGGATTTAGTTTCCCGATGTTAGTAGGTGTCGTCATAGGAACATACAGTTCAATCTTTGTTGCTGCTCAGCTTGTCGTATGGACTGGGTTTAGTGTAGCGGCATATCGTCAAAAAATGGCTGATAAGGTAAAAATTCAAGCAGAAAAAGAGAGAATGAGATCTCAGTTTGAATCCGGAGTTATGTAAGATTTTATTTACAGAACAAGAGTTAAAAAATCGTGATTGAGTATTAGGAGATATTTTGGAGTATAGTTCAAAAAAGTTAGAGAAAAAGTGGCAAGAGTACTGGGCTCAAAATGGCAGTTTTGAACCTAACGAAGATTTTACAAAAGCAAAAAAATATATTTTAAGTATGTTCCCGTTTCCAAGCGGACGACTTCATATGGGGCATGTTAGAAACTATACTATAAGCGATGCATTTGCGAGATACTACCGTCAGCAAGGTTTTAATGTTCTTCATCCTATCGGTTTTGACAGTTTTGGTATGCCTGCTGAAAATGCGGCTATTAAAAACGGCTCACATCCTAAAACATGGACATATAGCAATATAGATTACATGAAAGGCGAGTTTAAATCTTTAGGTTTCTCATTTTCAAAAGAGAGAGAACTGGCAACAAGCGATGAACTTTACACGAAGTTTGAGCAGGGCTTTATCATCGATATGTATGAAAAAGGGCTTCTTTATCGTAAAAAAGGGTTTTTAAACTGGTGCCCAAGTTGTCAAACCGTTTTAGCAAACGAACAGGTTTTAGAGGGAAGCTGCTGGAGATGTGACACAAATGTAGTTAAAAAAGATATGAATCAGTACTACTTTAAAATCACACAGTATGGGGATGAACTGTTGTCTGATTTGGCAAAACTTGAGGGCGGTTGGCCTAAACAAGTTTTAACTATGCAGGAGAACTGGATAGGCAAATCATACGGTTTGGAGTTTAAATTTTCTTTTGATATAGCTTCGCGAGAGAGATTAAACAATAAATTTGACGGTTTTGAAGTATTTACGACTCGTCCCGATACCATTTATGGCGTAAGTTACGCAGCTCTTGCACCTGAACATGAGATAGTAAATTACATGATTGAAAATTTACTCTTAGATGATGATACAATCATAAAAATCCAAGAGATGAAAAATACATCTTCCATAGATAGACAAAAAGAGAAGAGCGGTGTCTCTTTAAATCTAAATGTTACTCATCCGCTGACTAAAAAATCGGTTCCTATTTGGGTTGCCAACTTTGTTTTGATGGATTATGGAAGCGGTGCAGTTATGGCGGTTCCGGCTCATGATGATAGAGATTTTGATTTTGCAAAAAAATATAACTTACCGATAAATGCAGTTATAAAACCTTTTAACGGTGACTTGAGCGATGATAAAGCATTTACCGAAGTCGGAGAGCTGTTTAACTCGGAGTCGTTTAACGGACTAAACTCTAAAGATGCTCAGGGCAAAATCATAGACTATTTTGAAGCTCAAAACATCGGCACAAAAAAGACAAATTTCAGACTAAAAGATTGGGGAGTATCCCGTCAGAGATATTGGGGTGCGCCTATTCCGTTTGTTCATTGTGATAGTTGCGGTTTGGTTATGGAGAAGAAAGAAAACCTCCCGATTGCACTTCCTGAAGATATCGTAATTACGGGTGAGGGAAATCCGCTTGATAAACATCCGACTTGGAAACATTGCAAATGTCCTTCCTGCGGCAAAGACGCTGTTCGCGAAACAGATACTATGGATACATTTGTCGAGTCTAGCTGGTACTTTTTACGCTTTTGTGCATCGCCTAAAAATTGGCAAGACGAGGCATTTTCAAAAGAGCAGATAGAGTATTGGATGTCGGTAGATCATTACATCGGCGGAATAGAACATGCGATTTTACATCTTTTGTACGCAAGATTTTTTACAAAAGTGTTTCGCGATTTGGGCTATATCAGTTTTGATGAACCGTTTAACAAACTTTTAACTCAAGGGATGGTGCTAAAAGACGGTGCAAAAATGAGCAAATCCAAAGGCAATACGGTTGACCCTGATGCTATCATCGAGAAGTACGGTGCGGATACAGCTAGACTTTTTATCCTCTTTGCAGCACCTCCTACGCAAGAGCTGGAGTGGAATGACAGTGCCGTCGAGGGAGCGTACAGGTTTATAAAAAGATTTTATGAGAGAAGCTCAAATATCGTAAAAACAGATAGTATTCCTCAAATAGATCACGGCTCATTAAGCAAAGATGAAAAGTTCGCGAGAAAAAAGGTTTATGAAGCACTTGTTCGTGCAAATGATGTTTACGGCGAAAAATATACTTTTAACACAATGATAGCCGGTGTTATGGAAGCTATGAATGCTCTTAATGCTCAGAGCAATAGTGATGTTTGGAGCGAGGGCTACTGGATACTTACTTCCATTATGGAACCCGTAATTCCGCATGTGTGTTCTGAGATAAGCAGTGAATATTTTTCGCTTAAAAATTTGACTTCGCAGAGAGTTTTAGAAGAGGTCTTTGTTGAAAATGTTATAATCTTGGGAGTTTCCATAAATGGAAAGGCAAGAACAGAGATAGAAGTTGCATCTGATGAGTCGCAAGAAAATATCATGAAAATTGCAAAAGAGAGTGCTGCAAAATGGCTAGAGGGAAAAACCATAGTTAAAGAGATAGTAGTTCCTAAAAAATTAGTAAATTTGGTAATCAAGGATTAATTTGAAAACTGTTTCAAATATCAAAAGGCTTCTTTTATTTTTTTTAATTCTAGGTGCAATAAACGGATGCGGATACAAGCCGAGTGCTAAATTTTCTCGAGATGCCATGGGGGAGAAGATAAGTACAAATGTAATTATCTCTTTACAAGATCCTGAAAATACGGTTTTTATAAAAGATGCGGTTGATAGGGCTGTTATACAAGTTTTTCAAGCATCATTGGTAGATAAATCAGTTTCAGACAGCCATCTTGTTATAAAAATTGTTTCACCGGCTTATTCGCCGATTGTTTATGATAAAAACGGTTTTGTAACGGGTTATAGAATGAGCGTTATTTTGAATATTACCAAACAGACTAAAGATGAGTCAAAAAGCTATAATACAAGAGGATTTTATGATTTCTCAGTAGCACCCAATGCAATCGTGACCGATCAAGAGAGATATGAAGCTATTGGATTTGCTGCACAAAAAGCTCTTAATTCATTTGTCGCACAAGTTTCTGCAGAGGGAGCAAGAGCTAAAAAATAATGAGATTTTATTAGTAGGAGAGGCTATGAATATTCAAGCTATCATTAAAAATGCCGTTAAAAGATTAGAGTTAGAAGGCAAGCTTTTAACGCCTGATTTTTATGCCGAAGCCTTTTGTAAAGAGGCTTCTAAAGCGGGCTTTACGACGGAAGATTGTACGCATTTAGAAAAATTTACCGCAACTCTTAACAAAGAGTTTCAAAATGAGTTAAAAAAATATCATATTAAAAGTATGCCTGAGTTAGCACGCTTTTTAGTTTCAAAACTAAATAGAACTAATCCGTCACACTGCTCAAACCTCTTAGAATCGCAAATTCAATTTACAAAAAGAGTGCTTCAAGTTGTTGAAATGCTTCATAATAAAGAAGCAGCGGAGTTGTCAAAAAGAAGCACGGAGCTTTTAAGCCGAGAGGCTACTGTTGCCGAAATAGATCAATATAGACAGTTGTGGATTAATTTTACAAATACATATGATGATACATTTTTGCAAAAGTTAAAAACTTTCGGTGATATAGATAGCAAGGATCTTAAAAAAAGTATTCAAAATTTAAGGCTAGACGGTTATGAAAAAGCATCAGGCTCCGCGGATTTTTCTATCATCGCATCTCTTTTGGTTTCATCGTTTGTTCCCTCTATCGCTTCAAGCGTAAACGATAAAATAGCGCAAATTAGTCAAAAAATTAAAGACAATCCTGCACTTCTTGAGAGCGCGACGATTGAGTCTGAGATAAAATCGGCAATCTCTTTAAGAATAGCACTTGATAAACAGAGTGTTAAAGATATGATAGAGTCAATTGACGGTGTTTTAGATAAATTGTCTCTTAGATTGATAGAGATGATAGAGAGTTCGGATAGCTCAACGGTAGAGATACAAAAGATAAAAAAAGAGCTTGAGAGCTACAATGAAAGTACGGATATAAATTTTAGCATTGCACATAAAAAATTATATACCATAGCAGTAGCACTGGAGGAGAATACTCAAGCACTAACTAGAGATTTGAAAAAACATAATAGCGAAGTCGGTGCATTAAGTAAAAAAATAGAATATTTAGAGCAAGAGCTTGAGCGCGCCAAAGAAGAGTCTAAAGAAGATTTTTTAACAAAGTTGTATAACAAACGGGCAATAGATGAATTTATAAAGAATAAAGAGGCAGAATTTCAGAGATATGGACGCAATTTTGTCGTTGTATTTTTTGATCTTGATTATTTTAAGGCAGTTAATGATACTTATGGGCATGATGCGGGTGATGCCGTACTTCTTGCCTTTGCAAACATATTGAAAAATGAAGCAAGAAGCGTTGATACAATAGGAAGATTCGGCGGTGAAGAGTTTATAGCGATTCTTGGTGAAACTGATGTGGGCGGCGGGGTAATATTTGCCGAGAAAGTTAGAAAAAAAGTTAAAAATGCTCGCTTTATGTACAAAGATAGTCGTATAGAAGTTACGGTTAGTTGCGGAGTTAGCGATAGAAAATCAAATTTTTCACTTCAAAATTTACTAAAAACCTCCGATGAGTTTTTATATAAAGCTAAAAAAGACGGTAGAGATAGAGTAGTAAGTAAGTGAGCCTCCAAGATTATTTAAACGCTAAACCGCTCTACTACGATGAAATAGATTACTCGCGAATGCCGCGAGTATATGAGAAGATAAAACACTCTTTAAAAATTCCAAAAATCATCCACATAATCGGTACAAACGGTAAAGGTACTACGGGGCGCTTTTTGGCAACCGCACTTTTTGCAAATGCTTGCAGCGTCGGACATTACACTTCACCGCATATTTTAGAGTTTAACGAGAGAATATGGATTAACGGGGAAAATGCAAGCAATAAAGAGTTGCAAAATGCTCACGAGGAGTTGCAAAAGCTTTTAAGTAAAGATGATGCAAAGAAGCTTAGTTATTTCGAGTACACGACACTTCTTGCTATGATAATTTTTAAAGAGTGTGAGTTTGTTATTATGGAAGCAGGGCTTGGCGGTGAGCATGATGCAACGGCTGTTTTCCCAAAAATACTAACTCTTGTAACACCTATTGCCTATGACCATGAGGCATTTTTAGGCAGTGACATATCGCAAATCGCAACAACAAAATTAAATGCTATCCAAAACAGTGCGATAATGGCAAATCAACGATTTAGCGAGGTTTACGAAGTAGCTAAAAGTTTAGTCGATAAAAATATTTATAGAGTTGATAATCTTTTAGAAGAAGATGACAAAAAAAATATTTTAGCGATAAGCAAAGAGCTGTTTTTAGCTCCATATCTTGCGCAAAATCTTTCTCTTAGCATTTCGGCTTTGAAATTTTTAGGCGTAAGTTACAAAGTAAGTGACTTTAAAAATGCAACGCTTTTTGGGCGACTGAGCCGAGTTTCCAAAAATGTTATAGTTGATGTGGGACATAACGCACTTGCCGCTTCAAGCATAGCAGAGGCGTTAATGGGGCAAAAATTTACGCTAATATACAACAGTTACAGAGATAAAAACTATCATGAGATACTCTTGATTTTAAAGCCCGTTATTGTAAGCGTAGAAATTATAGAAGTTGTTAATCAAAGAGTTGAAGATATAGAAAAAATCCAAAAAGCGCTTGATGATTTGAGCATAAAACATACGATTTTTAAAGAGATAAAGAATGAGCAAAACTATCTGGTTTTTGGCTCTTTTAGCGTTGCAGAGAAGTTTTTGAAGGAGCATATAGATGTCGCAAAATATACTATTTGACTATTTTAAAAAAGGTCAAAATCTTGATGTTCTTATCTGTCAAGACCATAAAGAGTCGGTTGAGCTTCAGAGCGTTGCCAAATTTTATGGCAGAGATGTTGTTGTTTTTCCCGATTTTAGAGCATCGTTTGGAGATGATTTAAGAGTTTATAAAGAGGAGCTTCATGAACTTTTTTCATCTCTTAAGCGTTACTATGCCTCAAAAAAGAAGCCACTTATTATATCCCCGTTAAAAACACTCCTTTTTCATCTTCCAAACGAGGAGCTGTTAAAGAGTACAACGATAGAATTTGGTTCAAAGATAGAGCTAAAAAAATTTAAAGAGCAGGTGCTTTTTTGGGGATACAGCTTTGTAGATATGGTAGAGGTAGAGGGTGAGATTTCCTTTCGTGGAGACATCATAGATATCTATCCACCTGCAAGTAAAATGCCGCTTCGCATCTCACTTTTTGATGATGAGATAGAGCAGATAAAATATTTTGAGCTAGAGTCACAAAGAACACAGGGTGAGGAGCTAGAGAGCGTAGAGGTAAATCCGGCATTTTTCTCACTTGATGAAGATAACTTTAACTCTTTAAATGAGAGAGTGCAAAAGAGCGAGTTTAACTCTCTCTCATACGATATAGCTTCTCTTGGGCTTTGGTATCTGGGTGAAAAAGCATCGAACTTTTTAGTCGGCAAAAATGCAAAACTCATACGAAATTTAGATGCACTTCTAGTTGATGCCTATGCGCTTAATAACCCGATGCTTAGTCGTGAATGTTTTAACTTAGATATTTTGCCGCAGAACGATGAGTGCAAAGAGTTGGCGGTTACTGATGCCATGGCACTGATAACCGTTCATAAAGAGAAAAAGATAACCGTTATCGCATCTAATGAAGCGGTTGTAAAACAAGCTAGACTTTACGATACAAAAGGTATCAAAATTATCTATGCTCCCTATGTTTTAAACATCATAGACAAAGACGAGCTTGTTATTTCTCTCAACAAACCGGATAAATTTAGACGCAGACGAAAAAGCTCCATACTTTTAGATGATTTAAAAGTCGGTGATTATGTCGTGCATGAAGATTACGGTGTGGGCATTTTTGAGGGGATTGAAAAGACAGAGATTTTAGGCGGTGTGAAAGATTTTATCGTTATAAAATATGTAGGTGACGATAAGATACTGCTCCCTGTTGAAAATATCGACTATATAGACCGCTACATAGCTTCAGGCGGCTCAACTCCTGAGTTAGACAGACTCGGCAAAGGGAGTTTCGGCAAACTCAAAGAGAGTGTGAGAAAACGCCTTATGGAGATTGCAGGGCAGATTGTAAACACTGCAGCCGCAAGAGAGCTTATAAAAGCGCCGAAAATCAGCGTAGATGAGAACGAACTAAAAGCGTTTCAAAAGTTGTCGGGCTTTCTTTATACGGATGATCAGATAACCGCCATAGATGAGATAATCGCTCAAATGAGTTCAGGTCACATCATGGATAGGCTTCTAAGCGGTGATGTGGGATTTGGTAAAACTGAAGTTGCGATGAATACTATTTATGCAGCATACAAATCAGGCTTTCAGTCGGCTCTAATCGTCCCGACTACTCTTCTCTCTGCACAACACTACCGCTCTTTATCGCAAAGGTTTGATGCGCTTGGCATAAGAGTTGCAAAGCTGGATAGATTTGTAAGCGCAAAAGATAAAACAAACATCATAAAAGCACTTAGAGATGGGATTTTAGATGCTGTTGTGGGAACTCATGCACTTTTTGATTTGGACTTTAAAAATCTAGGAGTCGTCATCATAGATGAGGAGCATAAGTTCGGGGTAAAACAAAAAGAGAAGATAAAAGAGCTTTATCACAATGTTCATCTTCTTTCCATGAGTGCTACCCCGATTCCCCGTTCACTCAATCAAGCTCTAAGCTCCATTAAAACTATGTCGCAGCTGCTTACTCCGCCAAGCGAGAGAGAACCGGTTAGAACTTTTGTAAAAGAGTATGAAGAAAAACTCATAAAAGAGGTGATTTTACGCGAGATTCGCCGTGGCGGACAGATATTTTATGTACATAACTCCATAGACCATATGCCTATAAAGTACGGCGAATTAAAAGCGATACTGCCGGAGTTAAGAGTCGTTATGCTTCACTCAAAAATATCTGCAACCGATACTGAAAAAGAGCTTTTAAAGTTTGAAGCAGGCGAATATGACCTAATGCTTGCAACCTCCATCATCGAATCAGGTATCCATATGCCTCGTGTAAATACCATCATCGTGGACGGTGCAGACAGGTTTGGAATGGCGGATTTACACCAACTCCGCGGAAGAGTCGGCAGAGGAAGCGTTGAGGGATTTGCCTACTTTGTGGTAAATGATAAAGAAGTTTTAACCGACGAGGCAAAAAAAAGACTTCTTGCGTTAGAATCAAACTCATACCTTGGAAGCGGTTCTGCTTTAGCGTACCATGACTTAGAGATAAGAGGCGGCGGAAACTTAGTCGGAGATGCCCAAAGCGGACATATAAAAAATATCGGTTATTCACTTTATTTGAGGATGTTAGAAGATGCCATCAAACTTCTAAGCAATCATGTCCAAGTAGAAAAGTTCAAAGTAGACATAAAACTCACCATTTCCGCTTATATATCCGATGAGGTAGTAAAAGAGGACAGACTTCGTCTCGACATCTACAGGCGTTTATCTGCCTGTGAAAAAGTGGTAGAGATATATGAGATACAAGAAGAGGTAATAGACCGTTTCGGCGAGCTTGACACCCCGAGCAAGCAGTTCTTTGAACTGATGGTTATCAAGCTTTTATGTCTGCAAAAGAAGATAAAAATCATCTCAAACTACGGGCAAAACATAACAATCACGCAGAGTGACGATAAAAAAACAACCATAAAATCTGACTCAAAAGATGACGACGACATCATAAAAGCAGTACTTTTGTATTTGAGGGCGTAAATGAACATTGAAGTTATAATGGAGAAAAAATGATAGACCCTAAGATAGAGAGCAGTTGGAGAGAAGTTCTTTTTGATGAGTTCCAAAAACCGTATTTTAACGAGTTAAAAGAGTTTTTGGTTGAGGAGAAACAAAAACATAACATATATCCTCATGGTTCAAATATTTTTGCTGCATTTAACAATACTCCTTTTGGGAATGTAAAGGTTGTGATTTTAGGACAAGACCCGTATCATGGGGCAAATCAAGCACACGGACTTGCATTTTCGGTAAATGACGGAGTGCCATTTCCGCCGTCGCTTCAAAATATTTTTAAAGAGCTTCGTGATGATATTGGTTGTACTATGCCAAAGAGCGGAAATTTGATAAGCTGGGCAAAAGAGGGGGTGTTTTTGCTAAATACCGTTTTAACGGTAAGAGCGAGTGAGGCAAATTCACATAAAAGCAGGGGTTGGGAGATATTTACGGATTCTGTTATCAGACTGCTTAGTGAGCAAAAAGAGAATTTAGTTTTTATACTATGGGGAAGTCCGGCAGGTGCAAAAGCTTCGCTCATTGATGCAAAAAAACATCTTATATTAAAGTCGCCCCATCCCTCACCCCTTTCCTCATATAGGGGGTTTTTCGGTTCAAAGCCTTTTTCAAAAACAAATGAGTTTTTAAGAGAGAGGGGACTGAAGCCAATCGAATGGTGTCTTTGAAGTTTTACATAGTATTAATAAAAGTTTTTATATAATACTCTCAATCATACTATTTGGAGTACTATCATGGTTATTATGGCAAATGAGGTAAAGACAAAAGGAGTTTCTCTGTTTGCTTCGCTTCTTGAAAAAGCAGAGGAGATTATTATCAATGTCAGAGGGAAAAATAAGTTTGTAGTTGTAGATATAGAGAGGTACAGAGAGCTTAGAGCGTTGGAGCTTGATAGAGCGTATCAGGATGCTATGAATGATATAAAAGAGGGAAGGTATGAGGTTTTGAGTACAAGAGAGGATTTGGAAGCGTACTTTAAAGAGCTAGAACATGCGATACAAAATTAGCATTACGGATAATTTTGATAAAAAAGTTATTAAATTTTTAAAAAAACATCCAAATCTCTACTCTAAGTTTACAAAAAGCATGTCGTTGCTTGCAGATAATCCTTTCCACCCATCTCTAAGGCTTCACAAACTTCAAGGGCAGCTAAGTGAGTATCACTCCGTCTCAATAGATTTAAGTTATAGAATGGTGATAGAATTTATTATCAAAGAGAATGAAATCATACCTATCGACATCGGAACACATGATGAAGTGTATTAGACTTTTTGCAAAAATAAAAACACACTCACTAAGGCTTCGCTATGCTGCAGAATCGTTCGCTTAGTTTTTATTTTTGCAAAAAATCATAAAGGAATTATAAGAGTGAGAATAGCATTTATAGGCGATATTGTAGGAAGTCACGGCAGAGATATGCTAAAAGTGCATCTCAAAAAAATTAGACAAGAACACGCCATTGACTTTGTAGTTGCAAACTATGAAAACGCTTCACACGGTTTTGGGCTTACGGCTAAAAATGCAAACGAGATAGTGGGCTACGGCGTGGACTGTATGAGTGGCGGAAATCATACATGGGATAAAAAAGATGTTGAAGCGCTTTTTGATACACATGAGATTTTAAGACCGCATAATTATCCGGATGGGGTAAAAGGGACAGGCTGCAAAGTGTACGAAGTAGCCGGAGAAAAACTAGCAGTTTTAAATCTTATGGGGCATTACTCTATGCCATACACGGATAATGCTTTTAGAGCGGCAAAGAGTACGGTTGAGGCTCTGCACGCTGATGGCGTAAAAAATATATTTATAGATTTTCATGCAGAAGCAACAAGCGAAAAACGAGCTATGATGATGCTGCTTCAAGGGAGCGTAAGTGCTATTATAGGTACTCATACGCATGTCTCAACCGATGATTTTCAGATAGCCGAGGGTACTGCATACCTAACGGATATAGGACTCACAGGATGTCGCGATAATGTCATAGGGATGGACAATGCTACACCGCTTAGACAGTTTTTAACAGGCATAAAAGGGCATTTTGATATCCCTAAAAAGTGTAAAAAGATTCTTCAAATCGCGATTATGGATTTCAAGGACGGAAAGTGCGAGAGTGCGTTTAAGCTAAAGATATTTGATGAGGGAATTGTGCTAAAAACAGATGCTTGGATAGAGAATTAAGCAGCTGTTACACGGTAATAGTTATCATTTGCCAGATAGGTATTTACCATTGTGTGTCGCAGGCTTTTCTCTTTCGCTTCTTGAGCATCACGAGGAAGTTTCTCATCTATTTTAGGTGTTTGACTCAAAGTCAGGGTTGGTCTTTTTAGCAGTGAAAACATCTTTGTGCTCTCTTCGTAAGCGACCTTTGCGTTGTTTAGAATGTTTAATTTTTTAAGCTCTTCCCCATTTTGATTTTGCAGCTGTTCATATAGTTTTTGCTGATTGTTAAAAGATTTATAGTTTGAAACATAATCAATCGGAAGATTTTTATTTATATAAGGCTTTAAAATAGTAGATTTTGAGAGTTCGCTACTAAAAGATTCCGCATCACTTTTAAAATCCCTATCTTTATAGTTATCACTCTTATTTGAGCTGTTTGTACTTATATATGTATTAAAAGATGATACAAACATGGCGCTTCTTTAAAAATTATTTGCTTTGATTATAAATAAAATAGACTTTAAATGTAATTAAAATGAAATATTTTTAAGATACAATAATAAAAAAAGAGCCTTGGAACCGTTATGAACATAAAAATCGTGGTAGTAGAAGATGAAGAAGATTTACTGGAATTACTAGAGTATAACCTTTCAAAAGAGGGCTATGAGGTTGTGGGTTTTTTAAACACTAAAACAGTAGAACAGATGCTTATAGAAGAGGATGTTGATCTGCTTATAATGGATAGAAATCTTCCCGGTGTTGAGGGAAGCGAGTTTGTTCAATCTCTGAGAAAGCAAGGGTTTACAACACCGGTAATATATCTAAGTGCAAAAAATCTTGATTCAGAGGTTGAAGAGGGATTTTTAAGAGGCGGAGATGACTATATAACCAAACCTTTTAATATGAAAGAGCTGATATTGCGTGTTAAAGCGCTTTTACGCAGAACCACAAAAAAGATAGAAGAGGGTACTCTCATTCATAGAGACTTAGTTTTAGATAAAAATTCAAGAACTCTTAGCGTTGAGGGCGAAAATGTAGATATTACAAAACTTGAGTTTAATCTTTTAAGCGAGTTTATTTTAAATAAAAACAGTGTGTTAGACCGTGACTACCTGCTAGAAAATGTCTGGGAAGATTCACAAGAGTACCAGTACAGAACAGTAAATGTTGCGATAAATAGATTAAAAGAGAAGATAGATCCCGACAAAACAAAAGAGTATATACAAACAGTTCGCGGTGTAGGTTATAAGCTGTGTTAAAAATACATCAAATATTTATGCTCAAATTTGTACTGCTCTTTAGTGTTACCCTTTTAATCACATCCGTTATTAGTTATATAGCTTTAAAAAATATAATAATCGAACACAATAAAAATCATCTAAAGCATGCAATAGAGCTTATCAAGATAGACTTAGAAAATATAGAAAATTTAGATGATTATGCAGTAAAAGTACATAAAAGCACCTCTCTTAGAGTAACTATTATCTCAGAAAACGGAACTGTTTTAGCCGAGTCGAGTGCCGATAAAAAAGAGATGGACAACCACTCTTCAAGATTTGAACTTATGCAATCAAATGTACAAGATTACGGGGATATAACAAGGTATTCCGATACGGTCGGAGCAGATTTTTTATATGTAGCAAAAAGAGTAACTTATAAAAATGAGCAGATATATATAAGACTCTCCATGAGCTTGGCACAAATAATGTATGATTTTTATTCATTATGGACAAAACTATTTTTTGTGTTTTTCGTGATATTAATTATTGCCGCTTTTATATCCAGAAGCATGAGCCAGAGGATAGTATATGATATCTCTCAAATCACAAACTATTTGGATGAGGTGTCAAACAAAAATTATAAAGCCGTTATAAAAACAAAGTATTTTTATGAGTTTTTACAAATCTCTCTGCTTTTAAAAAATCTGGTAAAAAAATTGAGTAAGAATGAGAAGAAAAAGATTAAAAATATGGCCAAACTAAGGCTTGTAAACAAGCAGAGAAATGATATCTTATCTGCTCTTTCACATGAGTTTAAAAATCCCGTAGCATCCATAATAGGGTATGCACAAACTATTCAAGAAGATAGTGATATGCCGCAAAGCATCCGTAGCAAATTTTTAAGCAAAATCAGTTCAAACGGTGAAAAAATATCAAAAATGCTAGATAGACTCGCACTTTCCGTGAAGCTTGAAAACGGCGATTTGACAATCAATAAAAGTAAGTTTGATTTAAAACAGCTATGCAGTGAAGTCGCATCAAATCTTGCATCAAAATATAAAGATAGAGAGATAGTAGTTCAAGTGGATGAGCTGATGCTCTTTAGCGATAAAACAATGTTGGAATTGGTACTTATTAACTTAGTAGACAATGCTCTTAAGTACTCAAGAGGTAATGTCATTATAGAGTTTAAAGAGAAAAAAATTTCTGTAAAAGACAGCGGAATAGGTATAAAAGATGAACATTTAGAAAAAATTACAAGCAAATTTTACAGAGTAGATAAAAATAGCTGGGATAACTCTATGGGACTTGGCTTGGCGATGGTTAAGTATATTTTAAAAGCGCTCGACTCTTCGCTTGAGATAAAGTCGGAGTTTGGCAAAGGCTCGACATTTAGCTTTAGTATAAAGAGCATGTTAAAGAGTTAAATTTTTGACTGAATAGTCATTTTTTTTGCTTCAAAAAGCTCGGTTGCCCTTTGCACCATCGGTTCGTCTAAAATTTTTGCACCGTCTATCTCTTTTGCCGAGTCGTTGTTATCACAGCTATTTATACAGCCGGCACTTGAGCCTACTTCAACATCCTCTATCATAGAAGATGACTCGGTATAAGGCATCGTCGGCTCTTCTAAGTTTTGGTTTTGATGCCGATTTATATCATTTTTTTTTTCTTCTACTGCTTTTGTGCATGGCTCATGTTTGATTTTTGTTTCAAACCCGAATATCTCCCGTACAAACTGTTTTATGACGGAGTAACCGTGTGTAAGAACTTTTTTACACTCTTCATCGGCACAGCTCTCCCAAGTTAGAGTAGCGTTCTCGTAGGAGATGAAATAGATACTCTTCTCAAAACAGCTTCCCAGTTCAAAATTTCTATCTTTGATTTTAGAAACAAGCTCTAAAAATGTTTTTGTATGCGGATTTATTTCGTCTTGCATTTGAATATTTTGCTCATCATTCGGGTAATCTGAAAATTCAGAAATGCTAGACTCCAAATGGGTAAAATTGGAGTTTGTTTCTGTTTTATCATTGGAGATAGGAGCGGTATGTGAGATAGCAGGTCTATGAATCTCTTTTTGCAAAGACTCTATCATCTGGTCAACCTCTTTTATGCGCAGAGCTTCTATCATTTTGAAAAATATAAGAGATAATACAAAAGAGCCCTCGGCATTGATGCTAAATAGATATTTTGCATCGCTTAGAATTCTAAAAAATCTATCCAATACTAAAGTTGAAAAGAGTGCATCTGCAGCGTACATTCTATCTTTTAAGTAGGCTATAAGCTCATCTACAACCATCTCGGCTTCATAATCTTCTAGTACTTTTATAAGCTTGATGAGAGTTGCATAATCTTTTGAAAAAACGGCATTAAACAAGTCGCCTATAAACTTTGGATCTACAAGTCCGAGCATATCTGTAACCGTGCGAACATCGACATAGTTTTTAGAGTATATGATGGCTTGATCTAGCAGGGTGAGCGTGTCTCTAAGGCTTCCGCCTCCGCTTCTTGCAAGGATGTCTAGTGCTTCGGATTCGTACCCGATTCCCTCAAGATTTAAGATGTGTGCCAAATGGTCGACTATTTTATTTGTAGCGATTGACTTAAATCTAAAGTGCTGCGTACGGCTTAAAATAGTAGCAGGAAGTTTTAGAGGGTCGGTAGTAGCGAGTATAAACTTCACATAAGAGGGCGGTTCTTCGAGAGTTTTAAGAAGAGCATTAAAAGCCTCTTTTGTAAGCATATGAACTTCATCTATGATAAAAATCTTAAATCTAGCCGTGGTGGGTCTATACTTTGTCTGCTCTATCAAATCTCTAATGTCATCTATCTTTCTTGATGATGCACCGTCCATCTCCACTATATCCATATGACGATTTTCAAGTGAGAGCAGACAGTTTTGGCAACTTTGGCACGGCTGGTGCGTTAAGCCCTTTTCACAGATAAGAGCTTTTGCAAAGATGCGCGCTGTAGAAGTTTTACCGCTTCCGCGAAGTCCGGAAAATAGATACGCATGAGAGAGCCTGTTTGAGTCAAGTGCAAGCGAGAGAGTTTGAGAGATACTCTCTTGACCGATAAGCTCGTCAAAGCTTTTAGGTCTATATTTTCGTGCTAAAACTTCTGAACTCTCTCTCACTCATACTCTCCATTTTTAGTTACGGCAATTCTAGCATTTATAGGGTTAAAATTTGATGATTATTTTTTTACGAGTTAAGTGTTTTTAAATATTATTTCTTGTAGTATAAATAATCATAATAATTTAAAGTTGAAAATTTCACATAAGCGGCGATTTGCTTGTTATATATACGATAGAGGAAAATTATCTAAAACTCATAAGAATAGGCACTCACGCACAACTTTTTGAATAAACTTTGCATAAGCAACTTTATAATAGGGACAAGCTGATTTTCAAATACGGGTCATCATAAAGGAAATTATTTTATAAATTTTACTTTGTCTCTAGGTAAAAATATTCCCTTTATGCAGTAGACTAGCTACTGCTTTATAGCATTGCCGTTTATCTCTCTTAGGGCTAGTTTTTGGATAAATGCAGACCTTGAGATGTGAAGCGGTTCGATATATTCATCGATTTTTTTTAAAATTCGCTCAGGCATAGATATATTGATACGAAGTGATTTTTCTTGACTATGCGGTTCAAAAATATTCTCTTTATTTGCGATAGCCTCGGTTAAATATGCTTTAAATGCTTCTTGAACAGAGTTTAAGGCTTCATCCGATGTTTCACCGTCGCCCATTACTCCTTTTATGTCTTTATAATATGCAAACCACCCTCTGCCGTCACTTTGGGCTACTTTTTTAATAACAAATTTTAAACTTGTCGATTTGAATAATGAAATAAAAAAAATGAGTGTTGTATGCACCCAAATGGCATTTCTTTGGGTGCATATTCTCAATAAAACAAATAGTATCAACCCATTATAAACTTTATGCTATAATATTTTCAATTGATTGAAAAGAGGATGGTATGTCAACTACTATATCACTAGAAAAACTTTATGAGTTTTCAAATCTTTATTTCTCGCTACCGACACCTGCTTTTAAAAGATATCTTTATAATAGAGTAGATTTTGCATCAAAGATGATAGGAATTTTAGGACAAAGAGGAGTTGGAAAAACTACACTCATAAGGCAACTAGCCCAAAATTATGATTTGCCCTCTTCGAAGATGCTCTATATCAGTGCTGACAACATAGTAAATAGTTTAACCGATATAGCCAAAGAGTTTAGTGCTTATGGCGGAAAATTGCTTATCATTGATGAAATACACAAAGCTGATAATTTTGCCCATGAGCTTAAAACTATCTATGATTTTTTGGATATAAAAGTGATATTTTCAGGCTCATCCGCACTAGAGATAGAAAACTCCAAAGTAGATTTGAGCAGAAGAGTTCTTTTTTATGAGTTGCACTCTTTATCTTTTAGAGAGTTTTTATCCATCAAGTTTGATATGAAGCTGCCGACATACTCACTTGCCGATATTTTGCAAAACCACTATGATATAGCTACAAAAATTACAAAAGAGTTTAAGCCATTGGAGTATTTTGCTCTTTATAAAGAGTTTGGCACTTATCCGTTTTTTACGGAAGGTGAAATTGGGTATAAACTAAGACTGAGTGAGATAATCAACATCATTCTTGATAGCGAAGTAGCTACTATTTACAATGTAGATAGTGATAAGATAAGTACTATTAGAAAACTTTTACATTTACTTTGTAGCAGTGTTCCCATGGAGCTTAATATCCAAAATATAGCACAAAGCGCAGGCGTTAGTAGAAATACACTTTATTCATATCTTTACTATCTTAAAAAAGCAAATCTTATCGAAATTATAGGCGGAAACTTTGCCCATAAAAAACTTCTTAACAAGCCCGATAAGATATATCTTGAAAATATAAATCTTTATAATATTTTGTGTTCAAGCCAAAATATCGGAAGCCTAAGAGAGAGTTTTTTTGTATCTCAACTTAAAATAAATCATGCCGTTAAATATGCTCAAAAAGGTGATTTTGTCGTGGATGATTTTTATGTTTTTGAAATAGGCGGTAAAAATAAATCATTTGAGCAAATAAAAGATATGCCAAATAGTTTTGTAGTAGCTGATGATATAGAGGTGGGATTTAAAAATAAAATTCCCCTTTGGATGTTTGGGTTTTTGTATTGAAAATCTTTTTTATAAAAATTTTATAGTATCGTACTCATCGAGATATGATTGCTATCTTGTTTTGCGACTTTTTTTTGAATTGATAGTATCTCATTGATATTTTCAATATTTCTTTTGTTTGTCGTATTGAGGATGATGACTAGCGAAGCGCTGGTGGTTAAGAGGGCGAACTTTTTTTTGTTGCCGTCTCTATCCGTTGAGAGTATGTAGCCGTTTTCTTTGTCCTCTTTGGAGTATAGCTCTCTTGCGTCATCTTTAAATTTTGAGACGATATCGGATATATTTTTTATATATGCCAGTTCGCTATCTTCATTTAACTCTACTCCGACAAAAAAATCATCTCCGCCGATGTGAGCTTTGAAAAACTCTTGGGGCAAATTTTTTCTCAAAATATCCGCAAAAAGTATAATGGCTCTATCCCCGTTTCTAAATCCGTATACATCGTTAAACGCTTTAAAGTTGTCTAAATCAAAGTAGCATAAAATATAGGAATTTTTGTTTTGGCTAACATCGGAGAGATACCTCTCTATCATAGCGTTTCCGGGGAGTTTGGTTAGCGGATTTTGCTCTCTTGCGTATAGTAGATTTTGCTCATTTATGATGGATATGATGGCTCTGACGGATAAAAAACCGTAATATTTCGAGTTGTTAGTCATTATGATTCCGCTAGATTCAGGGTTGTTTGAAAAAAGCTCTATTATGGTTGATATATTGCAGTTTATCTCCGTAATGCCGCAAGGAAGTATGAGATTTTTGAGTTTTGAATTTTTTGTACCGTTGTTTATGATTAGAGATCTGCCGTAAGGTGAATATACAAATTCTTTTATTTTGCTCTCATACAAGATGCCAAGAGGTTCGTTGTCTGAATTTACTACGGGAATTAAATCTGTCTGTGGATTTTTTCGGAAATACTCAAGAACCAGATTCATATCGGTATCAACACAAATAGGAGCTTTTTTATCTAAATATGTCTCTATTTGATAGTTGCTGTTTATAACTCTTTTTTCAATGTTTAAAATATCTAAGATATGCGGATATTCGGTTAAAATTTCTGCCGTTTTTGTAGTCGGTTTTTGAACCAGATAACCCTGAATAAAATGACAGCCGATATCTCTACAAGCCAAAAGTTCCTCTTTGCTCTCAACACCCTCGGCTATTACTTTGATGCCGAGTTGAATGGCTAAGTGGGTTATGCTTCTTGTCATAATCTTTTTTTTGATATCGTTTTGTATGCCGCTTAGAAAAAATCTATCTATTTTTATGACATTTGGTTTGCACTCATAGAGAAGTTTATAGCCTGAGTAACCGACTCCAAAATCATCAATCGCTATGCAAAATTTTTCATCTTTATAGTGGTTGAGAATCTCTTGCATGTTAGAGTTGTTTGACACTTCGTATCTCTCTGAAATCTCAAAACAGACGCTGTTTCTATCTACATTGTAGCGTTTTAAAAGTTTGTTTGTATTTCCGTTTGAGAAGTCGGGCATCTCAAGAAGTCTGTTGTCAAGATTGTAAAAGAGTTTAATATTTTCATAACCCTCAATAGTTATGAATTTTTTTAAAGCTTTTTTTCGCAGTTTTAAATCAAAAGAGTAGAGCAGATTGTCTTTGTATACTTCGTCAAAAAGTTCAAAGATAGAGCTAAATCCCACCTCTTCATAGTTTCTTAGAAGTGCTTCAACTGCAAAAATCTTTCCGGTGTGAATGTTTAAGATTGGTTGAAACGCAACATCTAAAACTCTTAGGTTTTGTATCCATTTTTTTGGTAAATTACTTTTCATGGCACAATTTTAGTGCCGAATTGTTTCAAGAAGATTACAATGATTTAGCGTTTAGATACTTTTTTGTTTAGGCATGTGTAGTGAAAAAATACATAGAGTGCCGTGTCCTATGCCTTGGCTCTCAAGCGTGACATCTCCACCTAGAATTTTTGCCATTTTTTTACTTAGCGATAAACCTAAACCTGTTCCTTTATGACTCTTTTGCATAACATTTTCGAGTTGAGTAAAGTCGTTAAATAGATGTTTCATATCATCTTTAGATATCCCTATACCGCTATCTTTTACACTGACATATAAATTTTCTTCATCATTATAGAGTTCTAGTGATATGTTTCCCTCACCTGTAAATTTTATAGCATTAGAGATAAGATTTACAACAATTTGTTTAAACATTTTAGGGTCTGTTTTATAAATTTTATTATCAAAATTATTGAAAATTAAATCAAATTTGATATTTTTATCTTTAGCCAAAGGAGAAAGCATATTGTAACAACTTTGAAGTACCGCTAAAATGTTTACATTTTCAATATGCGCTTCCATCTTGCCGGCCTCAATTTTAGCTATGTCTAAAATTTCATTTATCATACTTAGCAGGTATTGTGCAGATGATTCAATGTTTATAACTGTATCTTTTTGATCCTCATTTAGCTCTTCATACTCAATCATATATTGTGCAAAACCTATAATGGCATTTAGCGGGGTTCTAAGTTCATGTGACATGTTGGAGATAAATGCGGACTTTGCTTTTGATGCCGAGGTGGTTCTCTGGATTAGTCTAATTTTATCAAGCTGTAGAGTTATCATTGAAGCAATTGAGTTGTAAAAATCTTGTTCATTTTTATCTTCAAAGCTCTCTACGCCTAATTCAATAGAACCAAAATATATTTTCTCATCATTCTCAAAGTCTGTAACATAAAGATTTGTACACTCTTTGTCGGTAGCTATATTTTGATTTTTTTGAAAATATAAATCATCTTTATTTGTTAACTTTTTTATCTCCTGCATTGAGACATCTATACACTCATCTTCACTTTTTGTCTGAATGATAGTATTGAAGACTTCGATTAGCTGAGTAAACCTTTTTAGTCTCAACTTGTTCTCTTCTTCTAGCGTTTGCAGTGCAAAAGAGGTGGTTTTAAGCATATCATTAAAAGAGTGCGTAAGAGTAGCTATCTCATCTTGTGATTTTACCTCTAATTGTGCAGAGTAGTTATGTGTTTTTGTTATGTTGTCGGTTATATTTGTCAGCTCTTCAATAGGCTTTACAATCTCTTTTGATTGTTTTATGGATACATAGATAATCAGTATAAAAATAACAAATGAGATATAGAGCATAAAACTGATAAAGTCATATAAAAATTCAAATGCAACACTTTTATCTACCGCGTATACAATATAGCGATTATTTAAAATAGATGATAATTTTTCATAAACAACAACATACTTATTATCTATAATATTGTTTGTCTTGTTGTTGAAATTTATCTCTATAGGGATGTTTTCACCTATGATAAAACTACTTTTTGGATCTATTATATATGAGTGTATGGTGTCATTATGTGTTAGATATGAATCTAAGTTTTTTAAATTATATTTTAAAACTAAAAACCCCAGCTTTTTTGTCTTATCGAATGATGCGGTGATTTGTGAATAGATGTATAAATAGTTATCTTTTATATATGTTCCGTAGTTTTTTACATTTAGCTCATTCATGCTATATTTTATGAGTAAATTATCTTTATTTGATGAGGCGACTATTGTAGAATCAAGAGCAACAGCCATAAAAGTAATATCTAAATTCAAATCATCATATCTTTGAGTTAAAAGTCTTGAAATTCTTTTATCTATATCTTCAGCCAAAAGGTCATCCATCAAATCAAGAGAGCTTAGAAATTTAACCTCTTTAGTTAAGCTATTTAAATGATTGTCAATTAAGTTTACAACAACTTTTGTTCTATCAAAATGTTCAGTAATAGTCTTGTTTACTATTTTTGTTTCACTTAAAAAAAGTGTATATATTAAAAGTGTAAGAAATGGTAAAAATCCAATCCCTATAAATGTAGATAGAAGTTTGTAGCGTAATGATTTTTTAAAAAAATCAAACATCTTGAAGTCTTGTTCTTATGGCTAAAATTTCATCTAAGCTATCCATAAATAGCTCAACTACTTTTGGATGAAAATGCGAACCTGAATCATTTTTTAAAATTTCAATAGTTTTTTCAAGTGTAAAAGCCTTTTTATAAGGTCTTTCACTCAGTAGTGCATCAAAAACATCAACAACCGCTACGATGGCACCGCTAAGTGGTATATCATCGCCGATAAGAGCATTTGGATAGCCTTTGCCATTATATTTTTCATGATGAGTATGGGCTATCTCTGCCGCAAGTTTTAAAAGAGGTGTCTTTTTTTGAGAGAGTATCGAGTAACCGATATGTGAGTGCTGTTTCATTACTTCAAATTCTTCATCATCGAGTTTAGAGGGTTTTAAAAGTATATTGTCTGCAATACCGACTTTTCCGATATCATGCATAGGAGATGCTAATCTCATAAGTTCAACATCATCATCGCTCCATGCAAATTTTTTAGCGATTAGTGCTGCCATTTCACCGACTCTAAGAGTGTGCGCTGAGGTTTCATTATCTCTGTACTCAGCAGTTTTAGCTAAAATTGATATGATGTCTTGTTCACTTTTTTGCACTTCAGCGAGTGCTTCTTGCAACTCTTTTGTTTTTTTAGAGACTTCTGATTCCAAGATTTTTTTGTGGTCTTTAAGCATGTTTTGATAAGCTCCGAGTTTAATAGCATTTTTAACTCTAAGTCCAAATTCAATTATGTCATAAGGCTTTGTCAAATACTCATTTGCACCGAGTTTTAGCCCTTTGGTGATAGCTTCTTTATCTGAGAGTGCTGAAATAATGATAAGTGGAATGGCTGAGAATCTATCATCACTCTTTATAATGCTTGTAGCTTCATATCCGTTCATAACGGGCATCATTAAGTCCATTAAAATCAAATCAACTCTTTGGGTGTTTAAAATTTCTATGGCTTCTTTGCCATTTTCGGCTTCTACAACACTAAACCCCTCTTTTGTTAATATCTTAGAAGCTACTTTTCTATTCATCAACTCATCGTCGCATAAAAGTACACACTCCATTATTCGCTCCATTTATATAAAACTTTTACACTCTCATCAAGATTGCTAGCGTTAATATATCCTACGGCACCTTCAACATTTTTTACAAAAGCTTTAACGCTATCACTCGATTGCATACTAATCGGTGGTCTTTTTCCAAGATAATGTTGGTTCATCCAATATGATTTCAATCTCTCAAAATCCATTTCCAATACTTTATTTTCAAATTTTTCTCTTGTTGAATCTCTTGCTTCTAGGTTTATGGGTACGATGTTTATATTGTCAATAACTGTTATTTTTTTTAAAAATATCGCTTTAATCTGTGAATGTGACAAATCTTTCATTTTACTGCCTGATATTACAACATAATTATCAGCAAACAGCAGTGTGGAAAAAAACAGTATAACAAGTGAGATTTTTATAACTGTTTTCATTAAAATAGCATTGAAAAAGAGAGTAAAAGTTGATTAAATGTACTATCCGAATGAAACTGATATTCAGATTTGATGGCAATGGGGCGCAGAGGTCTATATGTATATCCCAAAATTAGCATATCATCAGCAATTTTTTTGACACTGTCATCATATGACTCAACTCTTATAATTCCAAGATGTTGTTCTGTAAATCTATATAAGCCCTGAACATACCCCGCATAGTCGGTAGTGTAATTATTTTTGGATTTTTGAGAACCCACTTCAGCTAAAACCTGATACTTGCTAGATTCATATTTAGCAGATGCTAACATATAGTAGAGGTCATGGTAGAGAACAGAGTCATTAAGATTATAAAAGTAGCCGCTGTTTAGTTTAAAAGTATAGTTATCCATCTCGTAAGATATGCCAAAAGCATAATGTTTATCAATTTTGTAATTATTGTATTCATAGCTAAGGTCATTATTGTGCTGCAGCATAACATCTACTTTTATTTCGCCATTGCCGTAGTAAAGATAAGAAGCATTTAAACCGGTTGTAAATTTAGGGAAAAGTATGTTTGTACTCATTGGGTTTGATGTTGTTTCGCGTAAGACATTTACCGGCAGTAGGTTCCAAAAACCAATAGATGAGTTATATTTACCGACTCTAAACATATAGTTTTCATTAAAATTATAGTCTACATACAACCTCTCTGCATATAATTTGTTGTTATGCGTCGTATTTTTTATATTGTTTTTGTATGTTTGAACATACATCTCTTTAAACTCAAACTCAGCCAAGTAAGAGAAATTTTTATAATCACCGTAACCTAAAATAGCTATATCATCAATTCGGTATCTATCTATATCATCTTCATGTTTGTAGTCAAGTGAAAAATAGCCGCCGATATAAAGAGGCAAAGAGCCTACCTGCGCCCCTTTACCTAATTGATACTCATCTTCGGCATATAGTGTCAATAAAAAAGTAAATAGCAAAATAAGACTACGCATGTATAATCTTCCTAGTTTATAGATTTAACCACTTTTTAGCTATAGCTTTTAGAGATTCCGGATTTTCTGAGGCAAAAAATTCCAGTTTTGTTGTTTGGTATCTTGTGTCAAAACAAAAACTCTTTTGAAGTTGCTCGACAATGGCATCGCCGGAGTGTATAAATACGGTGTCTTTGCTGAAATAGTTTTTTAGTGCATTTGTAATTAGCGGAAAGTGCGTACAGCCGAGTATAACGGCATCAGGTTTTGTAATACTCTTAAAGTAGTGTTTAAAAGCGGCATCTAAAATTTCACCCTCATAAATCTCCTCTTCGACGATAGGGACAAAAAGACCCGTCGCTTTTGCTTCTAAATTTGTAAAGCCTTCGGCTTTTAAACCTATCTCGTAGGCTTTAGAGTTGACGGTCGCTTTTGTTCCAAGGATTAGAATATTTGAGTTTTTATCTTTGAGCGCATTTGCCGTTGCTAAGATACCGGCTTCAACAACTCCTATTACGGGGCAGGGTGAAACTTCTCTCATCTCGCTAAGAGCATGTGCGCTGACTGTATTGCATGCAACAATGATAAGATCAAGTTCAAAGTTTTTGAAAAACTCGACAGCTTCAATAGCGTAACGAATGATAGTTGATTTGTCTTTTATGCCGTAAGGTACTCGTGCGGTATCGCCAAAGTAGACAATCTCTTCAAAGAGTTTGTTTTCTAAAAGTGATTTTACAACCGTTAGTCCGCCGATTCCGCTATCAAATACACCTACTTTCATAGTTTATTGGTTTGGATTCATGCTTTCTAAAAATTCTGCATTAGTCGGTTTTTTACCCATAGTCGTGTAGACAAATTTAAGCGCTTCGACTTCATCATCTTGTTTGTGAATCATCTGACGAAGAATAAATACTTTTTGCAGTACATCAGGACCCACAAGAAGTTCATCTTTTCTCGTTCCTGATTTAAGGATGTCGATAGCAGGGAAAATTCTTCTATCTGCGATTTTTCTATCAAGAATAACTTCTGAGTTACCCGTACCTTTGAACTCTTCAAAGATAACTTCATCCATTCTGCTTCCCGTATCCACAAGAGCCGTTGCGATGATGGTCAAACTTCCGCCGTTTTCTATATTTCTTGCAGCTCCGAAGAATCTCTTTGGTTTATGTAGAGCATTTGCATCCACACCGCCTGATAAAACTTTACCGCTTGAAGGTGTTACGGTGTTGTAAGCACGGGCAAGACGAGTGATAGAGTCAAGAAGTATGACGACATCTTTGCCAAGTTCGACTCTTCTTTTTGCTTTTTCTATTACCATTTCGGCAACTTTTACATGGTTTTTTGCAGGCATATCAAAAGTTGAGCTGTAAACTTCACCTTTGACGCTTCTCTCCATATCAGTTACCTCTTCGGGTCTCTCATCAACAAGTAAAACCATCAAATCTATCTCTGGGTGATTGTGCGTGATACCGTGAGCAATCTCTTTTAAAAGTTCCGTTTTACCGCTTCTTGGAGGTGCGACGATAAGTCCGCGCTGACCTTTTCCGATAGGAGCAAACAAGTCCATCATACGACCTGTAAGTCCTTTTTCTCTATACTCAAGTTTTATCTGATCAGTTGCATAGAGCGGAGTTAGGTTTTCAAAAAGAGGTCTTTTCTTACTCTCTTCAGGCGGAAGCGAGTTTACGGCTTCTATCTTGATAAGCGCATAGTATCTCTCTTGCTCTTTTGGAGGACGGACTTGCCCCGTTACGACATCCCCGTTACGAAGAGCAAAGCGTTTGATTTGGGTGTTTGAAACATAAGCGTCGTTGATGCTCTCGTCAAAACTCTTATCGATTGAACGGATAAAACCGTAACCGTCTTGCATAATCTCTAAAATACCGCTAAAGAGGATGAAACCGCCTTGCTCCGTTTGAGCTTTTAAGATTTCAAAGATAAGGTCTTGTCGCTTTAGCTCATTTGGCTGCTCAATATTTAACTCAACAGCCATAGCCGTCAGCTCTTCTATGCTTTTAACGCGTAGGTCTTCAACACTGGCACCTTTTACGGGTTTGTGCGTTCTTGTCTTTGCATTGGTTGTTTTGTTGTTATTGTTACTGTTTTTGCGAGGCTGTTGTGAATCTATTTCGCTCATAAGATAGCTACCTTAATATTTTGAGATTTTGCACTGTGGGTATTTTTCTGTCGTGCATCGGGAAAGTGTAAGATATGTTTCATACATTTTGATAGCGTAATTTTACACTAATAGAAGTTGTAATGTCAAGTGTGTTAAAATGCGGCTTATGAAAAATAATAATAAATACAAAATTTTAGTAACAAATGATGACGGATATGAAGCAAACGGTTTGCTTTGTTTAATTAAAGCGCTTAAAGAGTTGGATGATGTCGAGGTAATCGTCGTGGCTCCGGCAAACGAGAAATCGGCTTGCGGACACTCGCTCACTCTCATTAGACCGCTTCGCTTTATAGGAATTGAGGATAACTTTTTTAAACTAGACGACGGAACACCGAGTGACTGCGTATATCTTGCTCTCAGTACGATATTTGTAGATTTTAAACCAGACCTCTTAATCAGCGGAATAAACCGCGGTTCAAATATGGGCGAAGATATTACATACTCGGGAACTGCAGCAGGAGCGATGGAAGGAGTTTTGCACAATATTCCCTCAATTGCCATCTCGCAAGTAATGGATTTTTCAGACCCGCAAGGTGATTTTACTTTAGCGCAAGAGACGATTAAAAAGTTGGTTTTAAAAATAAAAAACGGCTCTTTTCCTCTTCCTGAGCGAGAGTTTTTAAATGTGAACATTCCTCCGGCTATTGATGTAAAAGATCCAAAAATGCTCATAACTTATGCAGGATATAGAATGTATGCAAATGATTCGCATCTGCACAGAAATCCCAGAGGCGAGGAGTACTACTGGCTGGGGCTTCATCCGCTAAATTTTGCGGCGCGCAGAGGCAATGAGGGTATAAGCGATTATGAAGCTATTGCGGGTGGAGATATATCTATAACGCCTATTCAGCTTGATATGAGCGCATATAAAAGTATGAATAGTCTCAAAGAGTGGATAGAGCAAAAGTGAAATACGAACGCATAAAATCTCTTTTGGGGGATGATTTTTCCAAGCTTCAAAATGCAAAAGTTTTACTTTTAGGAGTCGGCGGAGTCGGCGGACATTGCCTTGACTGTCTAAGTCGAAGTGGCGTGGCAAATATAACAATAGTAGATTTTGACACTTATGACCTCTCAAATCAAAACCGTCAGATGTGGTCGGAGTTGCACGAGGGTGAGATAAAAGTTGAATCGCTCAAAAAACATTATCCGCATATAGAGACAATAAATGCAAAAATAGACGAGCAGTGGGTATGGGATTTTGATTTTGACGAGTATGATTTGGTTCTTGATGCGATTGATGACATTAAAGCAAAACTCGCTCTTGCTCAAAAATGTCATAAAAAACTGATTTCATCGCTAGGGAGCGCAAAAAGGCTTGACCCTACAAAAGTCCAAGTGGGCGATGTATGGAAAAGCTACGGCGATAAATTCGGCTCCAAAATCCGTTATGAGCTAAAAAAAAGAGGCTTCAATAAAAAATACAAAGTTATATTTAGTGCAGAAGAAGCAAAAGTAAAAGATAAAGGGAGCTTTATCGGCGTTACGGCTACTTTTGGACTTGTTATGTGCAGCGAAGCCGTTAAAAAAATAGTCTCAAAATAAAGGGAAAAATTGTTTGATTTTTTAAAGAGTGATTGGTTTAATATAACTTTAGAGATAATTTTTCTCATACTTATCTCTTACGATATAAAGAAATATATTGAAACTAAAAAAAGAGAATATATAGTAAATATAGTTCTAACCGTACTCTTTGCAGTGTGGACTTTATACCCATACTACAACAGCTATATCGGATGGGACGAAAACCAAAAATCAGAGATGATTTCTACCTGCAAAAACGATAGCAATGCCTCATTATGCGAATGTGTAGATGATAAGATTTTTAAAGAATACACTTACGAAGAGTACAAAACGGTAGATAAAAACAGTTCTGATTTTAACAAGTTTATAAATAAAGCCAAAGAGGAGTGCTTAGATGATTCATGGTTTTGATATCAATGATGAGCTTATTTGCGAAGGAATAGTCGGTGACGGATGCGGAGGCGGAAGGCTTTTTTTTGTAAAAAAAGAAACACTATACGCCCACGACCCAATCTCAAAAGAGAATATTACACTTGCGCAAAACATAAAAAAAGCAAAGAAGGTTAGCAAAAGCAAGTGCGTCATAACAATAGAGTGTGAAGATGAGAAGATAGAGTTTGATTTGTCTAAGATGCAAAAAAAGTAAAAATAAAAATCTTTTGAAGATAGGATTGAAATTATGACTATCTTTAACCAAAACTTGCCGATAAAATAAAAAGTTAATTTGATATAATTGTAGAAAAATTAAAAGAAGAGAATAATTTATGGAAAAAATCGAGCCGATGACACTCTTTGGGTATAACAAACTCCAAGCTGAAGTGAAGTATTTAAGAGAAGTTAGAAGACCGCAAATCGTAAAAGATATAGAAGAAGCATTGGGATACGGTGACTTAAAAGAGAATGCCGAATATCATGCTGCAAAAGAGAATCAAAAACTTATAGATATAAGATTGGCTGAACTTGCCGAGCTTATCGGCTCTTCTAAAATAGTAAATCCAAGTGAACTTGAACATTCAAGAGTGAGCTTTGGTTCAACTGTTGTCATGGTAGATTTAGCTACGGATAAAGAGTCGACTTATACAATTGTAGGTGGATGCGAATCTAATCCTGATATGGGACTTATATCATTTAACTCCCCTTTGGCAAAACAGCTTTTAGGAAGAGAAGAGGGTGACGAGATAAAAGTACAGCTTCCAAACGGAACAAAAGAGTTTGAAGTAATTGAGATAAGATATCAGGAGATAGTATTTGAGTGTCATTAATGTCGGTGTTATAGGTGCAAGCGGATATACCGGGCTTGAACTTGTAAAAATTCTTATAAATCATCCAAAATTTAATCTCTCTTATGTTGCAAATACGGACGGCAATACGACTCTTGGCAAGCTTCATCCATCTTTAAATAAAGTTTGTGATTTAGAGGTTAAAAAAGCAGAGTTTGATGAGTGTGCCGCAAGTTGTGAACTTGTTTTTTTAGCACTTCCGCATCAAACGGCTATGGCTTATGTCAAACCGCTTATCGAAAAAGGTTTGAGAGTTGTTGACCTCTCGGCTGATTATAGACTGCCTCAAGATATTTATGAAGAGTTTTACTGCCCTCATACCGATACGAAAAACTTAGAACATGCGGTTTACGGCTTGCCTGAACTATTTGAAAAAGAGTTAAAAAGTGCAAAACTTGTTGCAAATCCGGGATGTTTTCCGACCTCTGCGGTTTTGGGAGTTCTGCCGTTTATGAGCAAAAGAGTAAAACATACGCCGATAATAATCGACTCAAAAACCGGCGTAAGCGGTGCAGGTAAAAAACTTAGCGATGTAACGCACTTTGTAAATGTAAATGATAATCTTTTCGCATACAATCCGCTTATGCATAGACACGCGCCTGAGATTGCACATAAGCTTGGAGTTGATTTTGATGAGGTTCATTTTGTTCCGCATTTATGCCCTCTAACAAGAGGAATGTTAAGCTCTATCTACATTCAAGTAGAGGGTGATTTTGATGCATATGCCGTGCTTGAAGAGTTTTACAAAGATGCTAAGCATGTAAGAGTTAGCAAAAATCCGGTTGATATGAAGAGTGTAGCAGGAACTAATTTTTGCGACATCTATGTAAAACGAAAAGCGAATATGCTATTTATCTCAAGTGCGATAGACAATCTTATGAGAGGCGCATCATCCGCAGCGGTTGCCAATGCAAACTTGATGATGGGTTTTGATGAAGATTTAGGTGTACCGAACATAGCTTATGTCCCATGAGATAAAAAACGGTGCATTTGTTGTAGCAGATGCACACTACTCACATAATCGTCCGAAGTTTTTAGAGTTTTTAAAGAGTATTGCACTCAAAGAATTAAATCCGTCACAGCTTATTTTGATGGGAGATATCTTTGATGCTCTCTTTGGAGAAATCACTTACACCCACAAAAAAAATCAAGAGGCAATTAAACTTTTAAATGAGATATCTTTAATCGTAGAAGTTATCTATTTAGAGGGAAATCACGACTTTAATTTAAAAAATATATTTCCGCATGTAAAGATTTTTCCTATCTCCTCTCAGCCCGTTATATGTAGATATGAAGATAAAACGGTTCTGTTGGCGCATGGCGATATAGAGAGCGATTTAGGGTATAAAATTTATTCATTATTGATTAGAAATCATTTTGTTTTGTCTATTTTAAAGGTTATCGACTCTTTGAGCGGACACTCCATCTTAAAACGCCTGGATTTGTATTTGGATAAAAAAGATGATTGCAAAGAGTTTGTAGGATTAGAAAAATTTATGTCAAAGAGATTGGACGAAAAATATAAATGTGACTACTTTGTTGAAGGACATTTTCATCAAAACAAAACTATAAAATTAAAATATTTCAGATATTTTAATTTAGGTGCTTTTGCTTGCAATCAAAGATACTTTATTGTAAAATCAACACAAGATATAGAGTTTTTAGAAGAGAAAATTTTCTCAAAAGGGATTTAAAGTATGAATATAGAAGATTCATTAAAGGTTGGCTCAAATGAGATGGAACTTGTAGATTTCCGTATTTTCAAACAAGAAAAAGGCGGAGTTTATGAAGGTATTTACGGGGTAAACGTATCAAAAGTCCGTGAAATAATTAAGCTGCCGAAATTGACGGAACTTCCGGGTACCCCTGAGTTTATTGAGGGTATTTTTGATTTAAGAAGCATAGTTATACCTGTTGTTAATTTAGCAAAATGGATGAAAATCAGCGAACCTGAGGGAGTTGAGAAAAATTCAAGAGTAGTAATTACTGAGTTTAATAATGTACTCATCGGCTTTATAGTTCATGAAGCAAAACGCATCAGAAGAGTAAGTTGGGCAGATATAGAGCCGGCATCTTTTATGAGCAATAGTGCCTCTGCCGAAGGAAGCAAAATAACGGGTGTTACCAAAATAGAGGGCGATAATGTTCTTCTTATCTTGGATTTAGAGAGCGTCGTTCAAGATCTCGGTCTTTATGAACCCGATACGCAGTTTAATGTGACAGAGATTGAAAACTTTTCCGGCTTGGCTCTTGTTTTGGATGATAGTTCAACGGCAAGAAAAATTGTTAAAGAAGCACTTATGAAAATGGGTTTTGATGTTCTTGAAGCAATGGACGGAGAAGAGGGTTTAGAAAAACTAAATGATCTCTATGAGCTGTACGGCGATAAAATATCTAAAAATTTAAAGATAATCGTTTCAGATGTCGAGATGCCTAGAATGGACGGTTTTCATTTTGCCGCAAATGTCAAAGAAGACGGAAGATTCGGCAATATTCCAATTGTATTTAACTCTTCAATCAGTGATCATTTTAGTGAACTTAGAGGTGTTGAAGCGGGCGGTGAAGCTTATTTGGTTAAATTCCAAGCAAGTTCATTTTATAACGAAATAGCGCGAGTCGTTCGTGCACATATGAAGTAGGAGTATAAATATGGATGAATTTCAAGAGATATTACAAGATTTTTTGGTTGAATCTTTCGAGTTGATTGAACAGCTAGATCAAGATTTGGTAGAATTAGAGACCAGACCTGATGATTTAGAACTTTTAAACAGAATATTTCGTGTTGCACATACGGTAAAAGGTGCTTCATCATTTTTAAATTTTGATGTTTTAACACATTTGACTCACCATATGGAAGATGTTTTAAACAGAGCAAGACACGGAGAATTGGTAATTACTCCGGATATTATGGATGTTATTTTAGAGTCAATCGACCTTATGAAAACGCTTTTAAATATTATCCGCGATACAAGCGCTGACGGTGGCGTTGATGTTTCTGCCTGTGTTGCCAGACTTGACAGATGCGTCGGAGGAAGTGGAGAGATTAAAACTCCCGTATCTCAGGCGGCTCCAAAAGTCGAAGAAGAACCTGAAATTGAGTTTGTAGATACAGAAGATGATCTTGACTATGAAAATATGGGTGCGGATGAGCTAGAAGCAGAGATAGAGAGACTTTTAAATCAGAGACAGGCTGAAGACAAAGTTAAAAGAGCGGCTAAAAAAGGAAGCAATGCTTCTTCATCTGAGCCCGAAGAAGAGTTTACGGAAGAGGATTATGAGCCGACTATAAAAGTTCCGATGACGGTAAATCCGACTCCTAAACCGGCTTCAATTAGAGATAGTTCAGACTCGGATGATGCTAGAGCTGCGGCACCTGCAAAGAAACAGCAAGTTGTTGAACAGACAATCCGTGTTGATGTTAAAAGACTTGACCATCTTATGAACCTTATCGGAGAACTTGTTCTTGCTAAAAACAGACTTATTAAAATCAACGATGATGTTGAAGAGCGATATGAGGGTGAGGGATTCCTTGAAGAGTTAAACCAAGTAGTATCTATCGTGTCTCTAGTTACGACAGACCTTCAAATAGCGGTTATGAAAACAAGAATGCTTCCAATCGGTAAAGTATTTAACAAATTTCCGAGAATGATTCGTGATTTAAGCAGGGAACTGAACAAAAAAATAGAGCTTGAAATATTCGGTGAAGAGACGGAGCTTGACAAATCTATTGTTGAAGAAGTAGGCGATCCGCTAGTTCATATTATTAGAAATTCATGCGACCATGGAATAGAGATACCTAAGATTCGTGCAGAACAAGGTAAAAATGAAACAGGAACGATTAAGTTAAAAGCATATAATGAGGGAAATCAAATCGTTATTCAAATAGACGATGACGGAAAGGGTCTTGATGCAGATATGCTCAAGAGAAAATCTTTAGAAAAAGGTCTTATCACTCAAAAAGAGTCGGATAATATGAGTGACAAAGAGGCATTTACCCTTATATTTAAACCGGGCTTTTCAACCGCAGCTACAGTAACCAATGTCTCAGGACGAGGTGTTGGTATGGATGTTGTAAAAACAAACATTGAGAAGTTAAACGGAATTATTGATATCGACAGCGAAGTAGGTATCGGAACATCGATGAAGCTTAAAATCCCACTGACTTTAGCCATTATCCAAGCACTTTTAGTCGGTGTTCAAGAGGAACATTATGCTATTCCGCTAGCTTCGGTTTTAGAGACTGTTAGAATTTCTAAAGATGAAGTTTACACGGTTGAGGGTCGTTCGGTTATGAGATTGCGCGAGGATGTTCTTCCTCTTGTGCATATCGGAGATATTTTTGAAGTTGAACGCATTTTAGATTCTAGTGAATATGCGTATGTGGTCGTACTCGGTTTGGGCACAAGCAAACTAGGACTAATTGTGGATACATTGGTAGGGCAGGAAGAGATAGTTATAAAATCTCTCGGAGAGTTCCTAAAAGGTATAGAAGGTATTGCGGGAGCTACTATTCGCGGTGACGGCGGAGTAACGCTTATCGTTGACGTTATAGCGATTATGGATATGTCAAAGCGTGTTAAAACAAAAGCTCTAAAAGACACTACATCGGATGCGGCGATGTCAACGCGTGAAAAAACAAAAGCAAGTGATTATGCGGTTATGATTGTAGATGACTCTAAAACGGATAGAACTATTATGAGAAAAGCTCTTGAACCGCTTGGGATAACTTTGGTTGAAGCAGGCGACGGACAAGAAGCGCTAAGTATATTAAAGCAGGGTGATTACAATTTTGATGCGATGCTAGTAGACATCGAGATGCCTAGAATGGACGGATACTCTTTAGCGATTGAGATTAAAAAATATAATCGTTATAAAAATTTACCTCTGATTGCCGTAACATCTCGCACGGGTAAATCCGATCGTATGCGCGGTGTTGAATCCGGAATGGTAGAATATATAACAAAACCGTATTCTGCGGACTATTTGGCTAGTGTAGTTCAAAGAAATATAAACTTTAAATCGGAGTTTTTAAGATGAGTGATAAATTAAAGCAAGTAATCAGCAAACAACGAAAACATGAAGAAGATAGTTTAAAACGCTCTGATGATATAGTTCAGTTGGTTGGATTTGTAATCGGAGATGAGGAGTATGCGGTTCCGATTTTAGCTATTCAAGAGATTATTAAACCGTTTCCGTGGACAAGAGTTCCTCAAGTTCCAAAGTATGTGGTAGGTGTTTTTAATATGCGCGGTGCCGTTATACCTCTTATAGATCTTCGTTTGAAATTTGGACTCAGCCCTAAAAAGCATAATGAGGAGACAAGATTTATAGTTATGAGGCACGGTGATGATATTGCAGGATTTGTAATCGATAGACTTACAATGGCTATTAGAATCAGCAAATCAAAAATCGGACCCGCACCTGAGACTGCTAACGGCGATGATACCGCAATTGACGGCGTTGGAAAACAAGAAGATAGAATTATAACAATACTCAAAGTAAACAAACTTTTAGAGAGAGATTTCTAACCTCATTGATATGAATAACTCATCTTTAGATATTGTACTTACCGGCGATAAGCTCTCTTTAAAATTTAAAGGTGAGCTTACTCTTTATAATCTCACAAAACATAAAAAAAGAACAGACTCACTGGATTTAAGTAAAGTTCGCAGTGTAGTTATAGACTTATTGGAACTAACTTTTTTAGATAGTGCCGCTTCCATTTTTATAAATAATTTACAAAACCGGCTCTCTTTAAATAGCGCTTTGCATATAGAGCTTCTTTGCAATGATACGGAAGTTTTGGATATGCTTGAACTAGTTAGAGCACAGAAATTAAATTGCGGAGAAATTTTAGAGCGCAGAAAAAGAGGTTTTGTAAAAAAACTGGGTGAAAATACATATAAAAATTATCTTAGTTTTTTATCTTTTATGTCGTTTATGGGTGAACTTTTTGCAAATAAACTTTATTATCTCTTATCATATAAAAATATCCGATATAAAGAGATTGCTTTTGAGATAAACGAAAGTGCCGTAAAAGCATTCGGTATTGTGGCATTGACTAGTTTTTTAATAGGTTTGGTTGTAGCATATCAATCGGCATATCAGCTTAAATTGTACGGTGCCAATATATTTATAGTCGATATGTTGGGTATATCGATTTTAAGAGAGCTTTCACCGCTGATAACGGCGATAGTCATTGCAGGAAGAAGCGGTTCGGCGTTTACCGCACAAATAGGTGCTATGAAGATAACTCAAGAGCTTGATGCTATGCAGACTATGGGCTTTGATCCATATAAGTTTTTGGTTATTCCTAAAATTGCCGCACTTATGATTACTCTGCCCATACTCATTTTTGTATCCGATATCATGGCGATTATCGGCGGAATGGTTGTTGCAAATTTGGATTTGGGTATTACGGTGGATATGTTTTTGGATAGATTCTCCAATGTCGTAGGAGTAAAACACTTTGTTGTAGGGATTGTAAAGGGACCTTTCTTTGCCTTTTTAATCGCTTCTATAGCGATATACAGAGGTTTACTAGTCAGAGACGATACTCAAAGCATAGGGTTTAATACTACAAAAAGTGTAGTAGAATCTATTTTTGCGGTTATTATATGCGATGCGGTTTTCTCGATTGCTTTTACAAATTTGGGAATATAATGAATAATATTATTGAAGTAAGAGACGTAAAAACACTCTTTGATAACAGAATTATTCACGACGGAATCAATATTAGCGTTCCAAAGGGAAGCATTTACGGTCTTTTAGGTCCGAGCGGATGCGGCAAAACAACTCTTTTAAGAGAAATGGTAATGCTTCAAAAAATTGACGGCGGAGATATTGAAATACTCGGGCAAAAAATAAATAATATTCAGTACGACGAAGCAATGCGGCTGAGAAAAGAGTGGGGTGTTTTGTTTCAATCGGGAGCGCTCTTCTCATCGTTAAATATCAAAGAAAATATTGCCCTCTCGCTTGTAGAGTATAGTGATCTCTCTCAAGAGATGATTAATGAGATAGTAGCATTTAAGATAAGCATTGTCGGTTTGAAGGCAAGCGATGCCAATCTATACCCGTCACAAATAAGCGGCGGAATGAAAAAGAAAGCGGCTTTGGCACGTTCGCTTGCTATGGATCCCAAACTTCTATTTTTGGATGAACCTACAAGCGGATTGGACCCGATCTCTGCTAGAGAATTTGATGCTTTGATATTAAAGCTTCGTGATTTGCTGGATCTGACCATTATTATGGTTTCGCACGATTTAAAATCAATTTACGATACCGTTGATAAAGTTGCAATTATAGATAATAAAAAAGTGGTCTATGAGGGTAATTTGGATAATATATTAAATGTTGAAAATGAGTTTATAAAAACTTTTTTTCATGGAAATCAAAATTATATGACGCTGCAAAATACCAGTTACACAAAAGAGAAAAAAAGTTATGAATAATAGAGTAAATTACAGTCTAGTCGGATTTTTAGTTCTTTTTGCTTTATCTGCTATGATGGGATTTGGCTACTGGCTTTTAAAACCGTCCAAAGAGATTGAGATGAAAGTATACGCTATATACTTTGATGAATCGGTTTTGGGTTTAAATATGGACGCACCGGTAAAATATAGGGGGATAAATGTCGGAAAAGTAACGGCACTTAACATTAACCCAAAAAACTCTGAACAAGTTGAAGTTTTAATAAATGTTTTAAAAAACACTCCGATAAAGTCATCTACGGTTGCACAGCTTACATCGCAGGGAATTACCGGACTTAGTTATATAAATTTAAGCTTTGGTGACGGGAATGCTCCGTTTCTTGAAAGAAAAAAGGGAGAGGAGTATCCTGTTATAAAAACAATACCCTCACTGCTTATAAAACTTGAAAATACATTCGGAGATGTGACTTATAATCTATCTGAGACGCTGCAAAGAACAAAAGAGTTGCTAAAAGAGGAAAATCAAGCAGAATTCTCTTTATTACTAAAAAATAGTGCTGTTTTTGTCTCTAAAATGAATCAAATACTAGATGATGAAACTATTGTGAATGTAAAAGAGACTATGAAAAATCTCAATAGCGCTTCTAAAAAAATAGATGAGATGATGCCTCGTGTTGAGAAATTGATAGATAATAGTATTGGATGGGAAAATAATATATCTGCTTCTTTTGGCTTAATCGTCAAAAGCTATGCCGGAATTGCAGGCTCTATGAATACATTCAAAGAAGCATTGCAAAGCGGTGATTTTAACCTAAGAGAGATGAGCAGCGATCTTTTACCTACTATGAACAATACGCTTTTTGAGATGCAGAATTTAATTATAAAAATAGAAGACACTCTTGATAAACATGATAGAAGTCCGAGTGATATCATATTTATGAAAGAGCAAATTAAAAAAGGTCCGGGAGAGAAGTAATATGAGAACTGTTTTAATTATACTAGCGGTACTGATGAGCGGCTGTGCAACGGTTAAACCCCCGATAACGGAGTATAGAGTCGTTAGTGAATCTTTTAAAGTGGATAAAATTTCCGAGGGTTGCAGAGATAAGTCTCTAAAAGTTGCACAAGCGTTTAGCTCCAGCTCTCTTATGTCTTTGAGTATGGATTATATGGAGTCTGACAATAGAGTTTTTTCATACTCGCAGTCGAAGTGGCAAGAGTCACCGAATAACTTGATAACTTCACAACTGCTCAAAAATATAAGAGAAGCGGAAATTTTCAGCAGTGTCGAGACATCAAAATCAAGAAGCAAAAGCAGCCTGATTTTGGAGACAAATATAGAGGAGTTTATGCAGTTTTTCAGTAAAGATATGAAAACTTCATACGCATATGTCGTAATAACTTTAGCGCTGATTGATTCTAAGACAAACAGCGTGATTGCAACTAAAACTTTTAACTCAAAAGTAGATGCAAAAACTCTTGATGCCGAAGGTGGAGTAGAGGCGCTAAACGGTGCTTTGTCCAAAACAGTTTCTCAAAATATAGAGTGGCTTAACGGAGTGTGCAAGTGACACAAGAGAGCGAATATAAAAAGCGAAGAGATACTTTAGCCAATAAGTTATTTAACAACTCCGTCGGGGTCGTCTTTAGCGCACCGCATACTGCTCGTTCACATGATACTCATCATCCGTATAGACAAGATAGCAATTTTTACTACTTAACGGGTTTTAAAGAGGATAACGCATGTCTGCTTTTTTTAAAGACAAAAGGCGAAGTAAAAACAGTTCTATTTGTTCAAAAAAAAGATGAGTTGCTAGAACTTTGGACAGGAGAGCGGCTAGGTAAAAAAGAGGCAAAAAAAAGGTTCCTAATCGATAAAGTTTATCTAATTGATGATTTTGAGAAGAGATTTAAAGAGTTAATCAAGGGCAAAAAAAATCTATATTTTGATATAAACTCTAAAAATATAGATGTAAAGAAGATTTTAAAATTTATAAAATATTTTAAAATAAAAGAAGATATTACAAAACTTATACAAAAAATGAGGCTAATCAAATCTCCCTCTGAGATTGAGTTAATCAAAGAGTCGATTGCAATAACGGCAAAAGCTCATCTAAGAGCAATGCGTTTTGAGAAAAAAGATAAGTACGAGTATGAGCTCCAAGCAGAGATAGAGCATGAATTTAGAAGAAATGCAGCTTACAGCGATGCATATACATCTATCGTTGCGTGCGGAAACAGCGCAAACACTCTTCACTACATACAAAATGACAAACCGCTTGTAGATGGGGAGCTTATACTTATAGATGCGGGTTGCGAGCATAACTATTATGCAAGCGATATCACAAGAACGATTCCCGTAAGTGCAAAATTCACACAGCCGCAAAAAGAGTTATACAATATTGTTTTAGATACGCAGCTAAAAATTATCGGCATGATAAAACCAAATGTGAAAAGAACTAAACTTCAAGAAGAAGCGGAGAAATTGCTTACAAAAGGGATGATTGAGCTTGGCATATTAAAAGGCGAGTATAAAAAGCTAATCAAAGAGAAGAAACATAAAAAATATTATCCGCACGGCATAGGTCACTGGATGGGAATCGATGTTCATGATCCGGCACCGTACAGAGATGCTAAAAACAGAGAGATACCGCTGCAAGAGGGGATGGTTTTAACAATTGAACCGGGTATCTATATAGACAAAGAAGATAAAAGCGTACCTAAAAGGTATCGCGGAATAGGTATAAGAATAGAAGACGATATTTTAGTCACAAAAGAGGGATGTGAAAATTTATCTTCTAGCATCGCAAAAACTGTAGAAGAGATAGAGGCTTTAGCAAAGTAAAAGGAGTTGCTTTCTTCTATGAAATTGAAATCTATGATTTAATTATAATCTAGATTTTAGGTCAAGCCTGAAATGACGGAAAGTTTGTCATCCTGAACTTGATTCAGGATCTAGCCTATAAAAGAAGTCTAATTAATTATAAGAGTATGTCCAACCGGTCAAACTCTTATCTTTTGCTTCGCTAAAATTGTCGGAGTCGGCTAAAAAATCTATAACAAACATTGGAGCGTTTGGTATACTTCTCATATCTTCTTGCTTTACCAAAAGCATAGGCATTAAAGTCTCTTGCACTCCCTCTGAAAATCCGACGGGCATTATCTGGCTCATAACTTCAATCGGATTTTTTATGCCCTCTTCGTATAAAAATTTATCAAAAACGGCTTTTTGAATATCTTTGGGCAAGTTATCCGAAGTGTTTAAAAAAATTGTAAAATGAATCGGAGTCTCTTTGAAGTTATCCGGTGCAGGGGCTGCCATAATGATATATTCAACACCGTTTAAATGCTCTTGTATCTCACTCACACTCAAATATCTTAATGTTTTTATAGCTGCCGCTTCCAATTTAATGCTTTTCCCCGTTTATTAGAGGTTCACCTATCTCGTCTTCTAACTCTCTTTGAAGATTGGACATCTCAAATCTGATGTTATCGATAATTATAGGATGAACATTAACATCTTTGCTCCATTTTACTTCATCTATAATGCCGCCGTGTAGTTTTCCAAGCTCTTCTATTTTTTTAGAGTACTCTTGCAAATCACTGCATATTTCGATAGTACCGTTGATAGTATCTTTAAGTTCAATATACCACTCTGTTCTGCTGTTTTCAACCATTTTTATAGTTGATTCAAATACAATAGACAAAATCTACCTCTCTGTTTTATCGAAGTTTTTAGCAAATGTCGCTAAGTCGTCTTTTTTTCTTAAATCACCGTTGTATGTTATGTTAGACACATCAATAGTGTCATCATTTAACATTTTTGGAACAGCGTCACCGTTTTCAATAATTTCCATATGAGCATCAAGTTCATCTTCGCTATATGCCATCTGCATATCAGCTGCAACCACATGCGGTATAGCTTCAATAACTCTTAATTTTTCAAGCTCTTCTGCGACACCCTCGCCCTCGATAGTTACAATGATTCTGCCTTTTTCATCATGCATATGATAATCACATGCTTCACAATCTTTTAGACTTTGTACTACTTCATTTAGGTATTTTGGCACTGTTTGAACCACTATGCTTGATATATTCATTCTATTTCCTTTTATATTGTTTTAGTTATTTCATAAACCTATTTTACACTATATAGATTAATGATTTTGTCATCGCTTGCAACTAAAAATTCACTTTCATTTATAAAAAGTATTTTTGTAAGTGTCATATTGTTGCCGCCGAATCTGCCTATATTTGCTTTTGTAGCAGTATCTACAACCGATATATTGTTATGTTCATCGCTTGAGTACCCTACAACTTTTCCGCTTGGAGACAATCCAACGCTGTAAATTAAAAAATTGGATTTTATATGATAAGCTGAGGCAGATTTTGGAGTATAAATTACAACTTTTCTATCCTGTCCTGCTGTTGCTATAATCCCGTTTTTGTAATCAACTTGAAAAACATTGTCTAAATTTTCTCCTGATAATAATTTGATGAGTTTGCCGTCTTTGGTATTGTGAATTTTTAAATTTCCGCTCTCATCCGCGATTACGACTTCACTTTTTGATTCATTGAGCGCAAAATCAGAAAATCTTGCACCTGAAACTTGCATCAACCAGTTATTAGAGCGTTTTTTTATATCGTAGGAGATTAGCTCATCACTAAGAAGTGCTAAGAGAATTGTGTTGCTATCTAAAAATTTAGCTTTTGCAACGGCAAGAGTTTTAGAGTGATCAAACAGAAGCTCAGTTTTTCCGTTTTGGTGGATATGTACTCTTGTAAATCCCCCTTTATCTTGTGACAAAATCAATATTTTGTCATCAATTATATCTACGGAGTAAACTTTTGCATCAATCTTATCTCCTGCAAAATCTACTATTTTTTCAACTTCAATTTTTTTAATCAATTTTTTGCTTTGATAATCAAAAATATCCACACAGCCTGCATTTGTGGCACTATATACTTTGCCGTCTTTATATAGCAAGTCGACGACTGAACCGCTTGAAGTAAATTTTGATGCAGGCTGTTTAATGTTTTGTGAAACAAGCAGTGTTAAGAGTAACATTAAAATAGTAATTATCTTCATTATAGCACCTTTATTTTTATTGCATCTGTCGGGCATCTGCCTATGCAAAACCCGCATGATGTACAATTGTCGTTGATTGTCGGCATAAACATAGCTTTAAAATCTATTGCTTTATCTAAGCATGGATCTTTACAAGAAAAACACATTGTATGTCCCCAGCTTAAACAACTTTTTTTATCAATCGTAACTACTGCCCCGATTAATTTTTTATCTTCTATTTTTAAAACCCCAAATTCACATGCTAAGGCACATTTGTCACAATATGTGCAACCGCTGTTTGAAAAAGCTAGATATGGAGTTTTATCGTCCGAAATTTTAATTATATCTTCTTCACAAACAGTGGCACACTTGGCATCGCATTTGTTACACTCATTATGAAAAAGAGATTCATCACTAAAGTAGGGTGGTCTTAATGGTTTCTCTTGCTTCTTTGCACCTGTTATGGATGAAGCAAGAGAGCTAAATAGCTCTCTTCTTTGCATTAGTGAGCCGCGCCGCCTAAGCTGCCTGCTTTAGAGTTTTTGTTTGCAAGGTCATCTTTTGTTATAAAGCTTTCTTTACCAACAGTATCAAGAGCTTCAGTTAACTTGCTGCCGCTCCAACTTGATTTATTTGCACCATCTTTGCTTGTAAATACAGGCTCAAATGTGTTTTCACAAGCCAAATTACCTTGTGATTGCGGAGCATGGCAAGCTGAACAGTTAAATCTAGCATTTTGAAGATCATTTCCTTTAACGATTTTAGTCTCGTTTTTGTAGTTATCAACTGTATCCACAGCTATACCGTTTACAATTTTAGCTCTCGGTCTAAAATCTGTAAAGTGCGATACAGGAATCGGAGTTGCACCTATTGCAGTAGCCATTTCCGGCATGTGACAACCTGTACATTGATTGTTACCTGCTTTAATAGGCAACATACCGGTAGTATCATGTGGAATCATTGGCGGAGCATCTTGGAATGCTCTTTTAATTCTAGAACTTGTTGTAGCTTGCGCCGTTCTATATTCAGTTTTATCAGCTATTGTGCCGGCTTCAGTGTAAATATCTGTCTTTCTTAAACCTAAAGACTCTTCACTAACTGTTTTTGCAACTGCTAATTTTTGTGAAGATTTAGCGCTTTCCTCGCTAACACAACCAGTTATTAGTAGTGCTGCAGTAACTAAACCAACCGATATCTTAATCATTGTTTTCATTATTACTCTCCCTTTTTTTTATCATTTACTAGTTTTCTTATTGAAAAACTAAGAGCATCATCATCGCACACTTCTATACATCTTGCACAATTTGTGCACTCTGCCCAAAGTACGGGAATACTCTCTTTACCAATCATATATAAAACTTGCTGCTCAGGACATACAACTTTACATTTCATACACTCTGTACAATTCTCTTCATTGTGATGTACTCTTACTAAGCTGTTTTTGCCTACTAATGAATAAAATCCACCAAGTGGGCAAATATGTCCACACCAACCATTCTTTAAAACTAAAAGGTCAAAAAGAAAAATAATGAGCACTGCTGCCCATCCAAAACCAAAACCAAATATTATCCCTCTATGAAGCATAGAGATGGGCGAAATAAACTCAAAAGCCGTCACACCCATTGCAAATGATATTACTAGACTTAATCCAAGAACCCAATATCTTATATTTCTAGTAGCCGGTTGTCTTTTTGAAAAATTGTCAACGCCAATCTTTCTTCTTAAAAGTGCTGCTGCATCCGTTACCAGATTTATCGGACAAACCCAGCTGCAAAAAGCACGCCCTCCGATTACTAAATAAAACATCGTAATAATTAAAGAACCTATAATTAAGTCCGTTGCTATCACGGCACCTGCCGCAACCATTTGTAACACTGCATAAGGGTCGCTTAAAGGAATAACATTAAATAAAACGGATGTGCTAAGATTTCCCATTAAAACGGTCCATCCCCACGCATTTGCACCGAAATATAAAAATAATAAACCTATCTGGGTTGTTCTTCTAAAAAATAGATAGCGATATTTATTCCAAAATGTTTTCATTTGTCTAAACCTCCTATCCCGCTATTTAAAGAATCAATAGCCGTACCTTTACTTATCTCAGTCGTTGATTTAATTTCTGAGGCATCTTTTAAACGCTTCTCATCTTCTTTATCCCAACCTTTGATATAGTGGCTACCGGCTTTACCCATTGCAACTTCCCTAGGGAGCACAAATATGGCAGGTTTTTCTGTAACACAAGCTTTTTCACAAAGACCACATCCCGTACAAGCATCAGCATGAACGACCGGTGTCAAAAATGCATGTTTACCGGTTCTTTCGTTTTTGCTGTACTCAACCGTTATGGCTTTACCTAATATCGGACAAGCTCTGTAACATGCGTCGCACTGAATACCCCAATAGGCTATACAAGTCTCTCTGTCAATAATAGCAAGTCCCATATCGGCAATGTTTATATCAAGTTTACCGTTTGTTGTAACACTTTGCTCATTAAGTGCACCTGTAGGACATACAGGTACACAAGGAATATCTGGACACATATAACAAGGAATATTTCTAGGTATAAAATACGGCGTACCTAGAGGTTTATGATCACCCGGTTTTGCAAGCAATAGAGTATCATACGGACATGCTTCTACACAAAGCCCGCATTTGATACAAGTTTTTAGAAAATCTTTTTCCTTTATAGCTCCCGGCGGACGAAGCGTGAGTTGTGAAGCCGTGACTTCATCAACATAAGCACTCCATATGAATCCGCTCAGCGCCGTTATTCCGGCACCGCGAGCCATACTTAAAATAAATTTTCTTCTATCACTCTCTGTTTTGTTTTTCATTTCGTATAAGTAGTTTTTTATAAACCAAAAACTACTTCTCCTTTAATTTAATAAATTATGCTTTGTAAATTTTTACAGCACATTTTTTAAAGTCTGTCTGTTTTGACATTGGACATGTCGCATCTAAACATACTTTGTTGATAAATACTTTTTCATCAAACCATGGAACAAACACTAAACCTCTTGGAGGTCTATTTCTACCACGAGTCTCAACCCTTGCTTTTACTTTGCCGCGACGAGATTCTACCCAGCACGAACCGCCTTGTTTAAGATCTTTAGCTTCTGCGTCTTTTGGATGCATATAACATAGAGCTTCAGGAACGGCACGATAAAGTTCAGGTACACGCATAGTCATAGTTCCTGAATGCCAGTGCTCTAGTACACGACCTGTACATAACCAAGTATCGTAGTTTGCATCCGGCATTTCCGGTGGATCCATGTAAGGACGAGCAAATATTTTAGCTTTGTTAGTTAACGGTTTTTCTTCACTGTCTTTATTGACGCCTGTTAAGCTACCGCTTTTTAATTTTTTAGCAAGAGTTCCGTAGAATGCATGTGAGTTGCCGCTATCTTTAGCTGCTTTAGCTGCATACGGGTCATACTTAACATTAAATCTCCATTGAGTCTCTTTACCGTCAACAACCGGCCATTTAAGACCGCGAACTTTATGGTACATATCAAACGGTGCAAGGTCATGCCCGTGTCCGCGAGTAAACGCAGCATACTCTTCGAAAAGATATTTTTGAATAAAGAAACCGTAACCTTCAAATACTTTCCCGTCACTTCCTACAACTTTTCTGCTGTCTCCGTAACCTTCAGTATTGTCATATCCTTTTTGAATCGGATCATTTTGGTCAAGTTTATATGATTTTGCGATATCGTTAGCAAATAGAATCTCAAACATTGTAGTGTTTTCGTTATATCCCATTGCTTTTGCTTTTTCTATCATGCTTGGAAGAGCTTCTTTTCTTGGACCTGACGGTGCATATCCGCCCCAAACATCTTTAACCGTAAATCTTTTTGAAAGTTCAACCCATTGCCATGTATCACTCATAGCATCTCCGACAGGAATTACTTGTTGTCTCCAAAGTTGAGTTCTTCTCTCAGCATTACCGTATCCGCCCCACTTCTCATAAATCATAGCAGACGGTAAGATAAGGTCAGAAACTTTTGCAGAAATACCAGGGTATCCATCAGAAGTTACGATGAAGTTATCCATCTCTCTCGCCGCATTAATCCAGTGGTGAGCAGATGCAGTATCTTGGTAAGGGTTACAAACATTTACCCATGCAAATTTGATTAAACCGTCTTCGATATCACGGTGAATTTTCATGATGTGTTGTACGCCGACAGGATTTAGCGTTCCTTCTGGAACCATCCATTTGTTTTCAGTAATTTTTCTGTGTGCAGGATTCTCTACCATCATATCGGCAGGAAGTCTGTGTGTAAATGTACCGACTTCACGAGCAGTACCGCAAGCAGAAGGTTGACCTGTTAATGAGAATGCTCCATCACCAGGATTAGCTTGCTTGTTTAGTAAGAAGTGAACATTGTATGAAAGTGTATTTACCCATGTACCGCGAGTATGTTGATTCATACCCATTGTCCAGAAAGATACTACTTTTCTACCTTTTTCGATGTAAAGGTTTGCTAATGCTTGAAGTTTCTTTTTAAAATCTTCGATCTTTTCATCTGGATCACCTTTTACGATTTTAGCAGTGTAATCAAGTGTATAAGGCTCTAAAGATTTTTTATAATCTTCAAATGAAATTTCCCAGTGCCCTAAGTGACCAGGAACATTCGTCATAACATCACCCTCTTTGTAACCGTACGGTACCAATGCAGGTGCTTCTTTAGCAGAAACTTTTTTACTCATCTCTTTAGAAACTGTTTCCATCTCAAGAGCTGTATATTTACCCTCTTTTACAGATTTCTCATCGCTTCTTCTCATACCGTAACCGATATTTACAGGACCTGCAGCAAAAATCATATGTTTCTTAACGAAATCCCAGTCGATAATTTTTTCAGCAGCATCTCTCATAACGATTTCTCTAGCAACATAGTTCCATAGAGCACCGTCTGTATTTGGAGAGAAGATTATTTCGATATCTGCTAAGTCAGAAGTTCTGTGAGTATAAGTTTGGATAGATACAACTTTTACTCTGTTTGGATCTGATAGTTTTCTGTCAGTTACACGAGACCATAGGATCGGGTGCATCTCTGCCATGTTTGAACCCCAAGCTACGATTGTATCTGTAAGTTCGATATCATCATAACAACCTGAAGGCTCATCCACACCAAATGTTTGATAAAAACCAACAACCGCAGATGCCATACAGTGACGAGCATTCGGGTCGATAGCGTTAGAACGGAATCCGCCCTTCATCATTTTTAGAGCCGTATAACCTTCCATGATTGTGTATTGACCTGATGCAAATACACCGACAGCTTCCGGTCCGCCTGATTTAAGTGCTTTTTTGATGTTAAGTTCCATCTCATCAAAAGCTCTTTCCCATGATACAGGAGCAAATTTACCTTTTTTGTCAAATTTGCCGTTTGCATCAACTCTTAATAACGGTTGAGTAAGTCTATCCGCACCGTACATGATTTTAGCATTAAAATACCCTTTAATACAGTTAAGACCACGATTTACCGGCGCAGCTGGGTCCCCTTTAACAGCAACGATTTTACCGTTTTTTGTTGCCATCATAATTCCACAACCCGTACCACAGAAACGACAAGCTGCCTTGTCCCATCTCCAGTCGCATTCAGCCTCTGCTGCCGCTGCTTCTAGCTCTACCGGTACACTCATACCAATCGCTGCTGCTGCAGATGCTGCTGCTGAACTTTTAAGAAATTCTCTTCTTGAAAGTGACATATTTTCTCCTATATGATAATTTTTTTAAAACATAATAGTTATGCAACTACTACATCTCGATATTTTGTTAAGGTGTCCATTAACAGATTTATAATATCACTTTAGGGCTTTTAAAATCTTTGACTTGAGTCAAATTGACAGTTTTTGCCACTTAAATTTGATTTTTTTTAAAAAAAGTTTACATAAGTAACATTTAAGATAAAAATAAGCTTTTGAAATTTTTATTATTTAAGCTCTTGACAACTTTTGATAAGTTTGTCTAACTCTTTTTTCAAATTTGAGAGTTTTTTTGTTGAATTCATTAGCTCTTCGGTTGATTCTATAACCATGTCTTCGCTGTTATTTAGATGTTTAAATGCCAATGATTTGTCTTTTAGTTCATCTAAAATCGTGTCAAACTCATCGGTTAGCTCTTCAAGCTTGGACGAGGCTTTTTGTGATTGAAGCAGTGCTTCATTTGAGTAATCTACGGCAGAGTTTATCTTTTTGATAAAGCAGTTTATGGTATCGCTGACTTCAACTATTTCGCTTTCGCTTTCAGCTTCGACTTTTAACGGGACTAAGTTTGATATATCTTCATTGTTTACAAGCATTTTTGAGTACTGCATAAATGAATCAACGTGCGACTCTATAGATTTTAACTGTAATAGCGAGTATATGAAAAGTATGAAAAGTATGGCTCCTGATGAGTATTGAAAACTTTTGATAAAGTTGGTTTTATCTTCGCTGTAATTTGTGTACATGGTTACAAGTTTATCAACATTATTTAATAGTACGGTATTATTTTTGTATATTGAAGCAATGATTTTTTCAAGCTCTTTTGTTTTTTCATCGTTTGAGTTTGAGAGCTTTTTAAACTCTTCGACATCTTTGTAAAAATTCCCCCAAAGTTCGCCGACTTCTAAGAGTTTGTTAGATATCTCATATGTCGGTACTACAAGTATACCTTTGCCTTGATTACCGTGTCTTAAGGTGTTTAATCCATCTATAAACTCATTACACGCTTCATCTAGCTCATGAAAATCTTTTAAGGAGTTATAGTGTGTGTAGAAGATGTTTTTTACTATCTTTTGAGTTAACATTCTTTGCTTGCCCGCGATGTTTATAAGTAGAGCATCTTTGATATTTTGTTGATTTAGATATATGGTCGTTGCTATTACGCTTGCCATTAAAAATATTAGCAATGCACCTATGAGTTTGATTTTTGTACTTATTTTGTTTGATTTTATCATTATGCATCGCCTCTGTATATATTTTGTAGCATTTTTTTGTCTAGGATTACAATATTAGAATTTTCAATATCAATTATGGCACTTCTTTTTAGTTTGTTTAAAACCCTAGAAAGAGTTTCGGGCTGGATATGGAGCATAAAAGAGACTTCATGTCTTTTGAGTGAGTTAAACATCTCCAAGTCATCGCATAGAGAAAAAGCAACTTTTGCAGTTGCATCAAAAACTAACTCTCTGTTTACGACGCAGTGAAGCTGCTGGGTTTTTAGCAGTATCTCATTTATAAATTCATTGTTTAATATATTCTTGGATAAAAATTCTGCTTTGAACTCTGAAAAATCAACCTCTAAAACAACGCTCTCTTCCATAAATTCGGCATTTGAAAAGCAGCGTATCATATCATTATCTAGTGTAGTGAGTTCGGAAATAAGAGAGTTTTTGTGTATATAGTAGAGAAAAATTTCATTTTCAAATTTATCTATTTTATATACTTTTAAAAGACCGGATACTAAAAAAAATATTTTATTGTTTATATCATTTTCATAATAGAGTATTGAGTTCTTCGGATGAGTGATTATTTTTGACATGCTATTTATAAGATTTAATTTTTCACTATCGAGGGAGTTGAAAAAAGATAGTTGTTTTATAAAATTTAATTTTTCATTCATAACTGTCGTTTGGCTTCTTTTTTAATAGAGTTCTTGCGAAACTCAATTTATATATCGGGTATTTTATCATAAAAGATACTTTTTTTAAAAATAATTTTTATATTTGGCATAGTGTTTGCTTTAGTTTTAGGATGTATTTTAGGGAGTTAGATGAATTTTATAGAAGCTTTAAAGCTAAAGAGCAAACTTTTATTTATATTTATAATCGTAACTATCGGACTTGTTATTATAGGGGTTATGGGTACGATAAATTTAAACTCTATGAAAAAAAATTTAGATTCGCTATATTTCGGCTCTCTTGTTCCGGTTATTGAACTAAGTACCATTCTTCAAACATATCACGGAAATTTAGCAAGTACGATTTACAAAGCCAAGCACTCCGAAGTAAATGCGTATGAGATAAAAGCACAAATAAAAACTGCAATAGATACAATCAATAAAGAGTGGAAAAATTATGAGTCGCATTTTAAAAGATATGAAGAGTTTTCATATGTAGAGTATACCGCGGCAGAAATAAAAGCAACAAACGATTATTTTTTTAAGATACTAGATGCACTCGCAGTTGGAAATAACATTAAAGATTTGTCAATTAGCAATTTTGAGGAGAGAATTACGCATATTCATAAAGTGGTAAGTAAGTTGATTGAGTATGAAATTGATATTGCCAAGTATGAGAGAAAAAATTTTTTAAATTTATACGACTCGATTTTGTTAAAAGTAGGTGCCGTATTGGTTATTGTAATTTTTGGTGTTATGATAATCTCATATTATGTATTTAAGAGTATTAAAAATGATCAAACGACTCTTGAAATAACCACGAAAAAATTGAAAATAGCTAATAAAAAGTTAGAAAATGCTTCATATACGGACTCTTTAACGGGACTCTACAATAGAAGATATTTTAATCTTATATATGAGAGAGAGATAAGAAGAGCAAAAAGAACTCACAGTTATATAACTTTTATGATGCTTGATATTGACTATTTTAAACAATATAACGACACATATGGGCACATAGAGGGCGATATCGCCCTTAAGAGTGTTGCAAAAATTTTAAAAGATGCACTTAACCGTCCTAGTGATTTTATATTTCGGCTTGGCGGAGAAGAGTTTGGAGTGTTACTTAGCGAAACATCAGAATCAGACAGTGCAACGGTTGCTGCCAATATTTGTGATGTGGTAAGAGATAGCAAAATAGAGCATAAAGGTTCTAAGGTTAATGAATTTCTGACCGTCTCTATCGGTGTAGCTTGTTGTATAGCTGACGAAGCACTTGATGAAGAAGTGCTAATAAGTCGTGCTGATGAGATGCTCTATAGTGCAAAAGAGAATGGAAGAGACGGATACGATATAACTACAAATGTTAGCACGGCAACTCCGCATATCATAGAAGAAGCCAGTGCATAAAATTTACACCTGATGCTTTAAACCAATCCTTGTTCTATCATAGCGTCCGCTACTTTTCTAAATCCTGCAATATTTGCACCTAAAACCAAGTTAGTAGGCTCGCCGAACTCTGCCGCCGTTTGACTTGCACTCACATAGATATTTTTCATAATTTTAGCTAGTTTGGCGTCAACTTCTTCAAAACTCCAGCTAGTCATAGAAGCGTTTTGTGCCATCTCAAGCTGACTTGTAGCAACGCCGCCTGCATTTGCGGCTTTCCCCGGTCCGTAGCAGATTTTAGACTCAATTAAAAGATTAACAGCCTCATTTGTTGATGGCATATTTGCACCCTCGTTTACGCAAAAACAGCCGTTTGCAAGAAGATTTTTCGCGTCATTTAAGTTTAGCTCATTTTGTGTAGCGCACGGAAAAGCTGCAAAACATGGAATTGAAAAAACGCCGTTATAACCCTGTGGATACTCTTCAACAGGAGTATATTTTGCATTGAGTCTATATTTTATATATTCGCTAACTCTTTCTCTCTTAACCTCTTTTATCTCTTTTAGAAGTTCTAAATCAACACCATTTTCATCGTAAATCATACCGCTTGAATCACTGCATGTAACGGGAAGTGCGCCGAGATGATAAAGTTTTTCGATTGTATGCAGGGCGACATTTCCGCTTCCTGAGACTACACACTTTTTGCCATTTAAACTCTCACCTCTATCCTCAAGCATATATTTTGCAAAATAGACGACTCCGTATCCGGTGGCTTCAGTTCTTGCAAGCGATCCACCCCATTTTAAGGATTTGCCGGTAAAGACGCCTTCATATCTGTTTGAGAGCTTTTTATACATTCCAAACATATAGCCGATCTCTCTTGCACCGACTCCGATATCTCCCGCCGGAACATCCGTAGTCGCTCCGATATGTCGATATAGCTCACTCATAAACGCTTGGCAAAATTTCATAATTTCATTGTCGGATTTGCCTTTTGGATCAAAGTCGCTTCCGCCTTTTCCTCCGCCGATTTGAAGTCCTGTCAGAGAGTTTTTGAAAATCTGCTCAAATCCCAAAAATTTAATGACCCCCGCCTTTACGCTCGGATGAAATCTTAAACCGCCTTTGTATGGTCCAAGAGCAGAGTTAAACTCGATTCTGTACCCTTTGTTTACTTGAATCTCGCCTTTGTCGTCAAGCCAGTTTACTCTAAAGAGTATCTGTCTCTCAGGCTCTACGATTCTCTCTATAATTTTGTATTTTGCATATTTGGGGTATTGCAGTATTAAAGGTCTTAGTGACTCCAATACCTCTTCGGCAGCTTGATAAAACTCGTTTTGAGCGGGGCTTGTTCTTCTTAAATAATCTAAAACTTCTTTAACATACGGCATTAATTTCCCTTTGATTTAACTAGGCTTTTAGTAGTATTATATACTAAAATTTATAGCATTATTAAAAATCAATGTCCGTGTTTAAATCTAAAACCACTCTCTACAAGCAAAATTCTAAGCTTCTCTTTGAGTTCACCTTGAAACTCCATCCATCCGTCTTTAAGAGTGCCGCCGCAGCCGAGCTTTTTTTTCAAACTCTTTAATATCGTTTCCGAATCATTTTGGCTTAGATGAAATTCGCCGACAAGGGTTACTGTTTTTCCTCTTCTTTTTTCTTTTTTAAAAACCAAAAAGTGCTTTTGCGGTTCTAAAATCTCGTCTGATATATCTGTTTTTTTAGGTGACTCAACCTTTGCCCATCCATCTTCTATCTCTGCACCGATGAAAATATCTAGTTTTTTGCCTCTGCTCATGAGAGAACTTTTTGTCTTAAGATACTTGCATCCAAGAGGTTATAACTCTCATCCTCTATGCTCTTTAAGATATTTTGTGATGTTGTTTTTGCTCTGTTATAGACTGCTATGATTATCTCATCGCCATTTTTTAAGAATGTGGTTTCGCCGTAGTGAGTATATCTTGTTGCGCCGATGCTGATGATAGCTTTTGTCGGATTTTCACATCTCAAAATGTATTCGCTTAGAGGCTCAAGAGGTCCGAAATCTTCTTGGGTGTTTATCTGATTTACCATCCAATCAAGCAGTTTTTCGTAGAAGTAGCTGTAGCCGCTAAGTTCTACATCCTCCCCGTAAGCATGGATTTCATTATCTCTTTTTAAAAAACTGCATATCGAGTAACTATCCATAATCCCGCCGCCATCAAACCTGTCTATTTGGATAAGGTTTTCGCTCACTCCTTTAGAATTTTCGCCCCAGTTTTTTTTATCACTGATTTTGCTAGCTCCCGCAACTCTTATAGAACAGTCGTTATATGCTCCAAAATGAGTCGGGATTATCTTTGAGAGTCTGTTGTTTTCATACACAAAATCGCAGATAAGAGCAACTTCCGGTTCAGCTTGAACATTAACACTTTGATATGGCAGTTTGATAGTGGAGCTTGAGAGAGGGTAGGTGTTTAAAATATCTTTCGCTTCATCAACACGCTTTGGCAGATAAAAAGGAAACATCCCTTTTGGAGATGCTTCATCGGCGGTGATAATCTCTTTAAAATCTTCCAGCTCACCGGCTTGGGCAAGATGCAGAGCAAAGTTGCCTGCAATCCCCAGCCCTAAAAAATCTTTATATTTGTCCATTTTCTTTAGCTTCTACAAACTCTTCGTAAGAGCCTTTGAAGTCAACATAAGTACCGTCTGCTCTAAGTTCTATAACACGATTTGCAAATGCATCTAAAAGTTCACGGTCATGTGATACACAGATAACATTACCTTTAAAATTGTAAAGAGCTTCGCCAAGGGCAACGATTGCTTCAAGGTCAAGGTGGTTTGAAGGCTCATCTAAAACTAAAAAGTTTCCGCCCTCAAGCATCATTTTACTTAGCATCATTCTATGTTTTTCACCGCCTGAGATACTTACAACAGATTTTTCTTGCTGCTCACCGCTAAAAAGCATACGTCCCAAACAGTTTCTAATCTCTGCAATATCTCGTTTTGGATCAAATCCTCTAAGCCAGTCGTATAGAGTTCCTTCACCTTTGATGATATCTGCCGTATCTTGCGGGAAGTAGCTGTTCTCAATCGTAGCACCCCAATGAATCTCTCCGCTAGAGGGCTTCATCTCTTCCATGATTATTTTTAAAAGTGTTGTTTTACCGGCACCGTTTGGTCCGATTAGTGCAACTTTTTCATCCGGCTCAAATTTTAAACTTATATTTTTTAAAACTTCATTATCGCCGTAAGAGTGGTTTATGTTGATGATATTTAATGCCTCATCCCCCATAACTCTCTTTGGTTTAAATACGATACTCGGGTCTCTTCTTGAAGATGGTTTTATATCATCAATTACAAGTTTGTCAAGCTGCTTTTGTCTTGAAGTCGCCTGTTTTGCTTTTGAGGCATTTGCACTAAAACGGCGAACGAAAGCTTCTAGCTGCTCTTTTTCTTTCTCTTTTTTAGCGTTATTTAGCTCTTGCTGCTTTGCTATAACATTTGCGGCAATATACCAATCATCATAGTTACCCGTAAACTCACGGATTTTTTGATAATCAACATCCAAAATATTTGTAACTACCGAGTTTAGAAAGTGTCTATCGTGTGAAATTACTACCATTGTGCCTTCATGGCGTTGAAGTTCATGCTCTAACCAGCTGATAGTTTGGATATCAAGGTTATTCGTTGGCTCATCAAGAAATAAAACATCGGGTTTTGGATATAAAACTTGCGCTAAAAGAACTTTAAATTTATCAGCACTGTCAAGCGTGCTCATAAGGTCGTTATGCTTGCTTGCAGGAATACCTACATTTTCTAGGATTTTTGCAATATTTACATCATACTCGTAAGTCGGATCTTCTTCAACGCAGATAACTTCCAGCTCTGCAAGACGGTCATTTACCGCATCGTCTTCAAAATCACCCGTTGCATAGATTTCTTCTTTCTCTTTAATCGCATCATAGAGTCTTTTGTTTCCGTATAAAACAGCATCGGCAATCGTAAAGTCCTCATAGGCATATTGATTTTGTCCTAAAACACCGACTTTATTTGTTTTTGGGATAATAATTTCACCCTCATACTCTTTTATCTGACCGCTGAGTATTTTTAAAAATGTTGTTTTTCCGGCACCGTTTGCACCGATAAGACCATATCTTTTATGACGGTCAAGTTTAAGGTTTATGTCTTGAAATAGAACTCTATTTCCGTAACGCATAACTAAATTTTGTACTGTTACCATGATTTTATCTCTCGTTTAGACACAGCTAAAATGTGTCTATAATTTTTCGCGATTGTAGCCAATAGTTGTTTAAAAACTGATTATTATTTATTTGGAGATTTGTCTTTTGCATTTTCAAAAGCGTTTGATATGTCACTTGTTATGCTCTCTATGCCCTCGTTAATCTCTTTTGTGCTGCATCCTGCAAATATTAGAATTATTGTTAAAAATAGCGCTTTCATCTCTTTCCTTATATATGTGCCTATATTTTACTATGCGGTTTATCCCAAAAATCGGCATCAGGTTTGCCTATATGTAACTCTTGAAAAAATTTCTCTTGTGTTTTTTGTATTTCTGCTCTGATGAGGTTTACAACAGCTTTTTGCGACGCTATCGGTTGTGGAAGTGCGCAATATTCGCCGTCGGTTAACTCATCTTTAAATTTCTCTTCATAAAAATTTTTGCCGAGATATTTTACTATATATTTTAAGTCTCGCTCTGCATTACCCAAACATGATGTTGCTCCCGGAGAGGGTGTCATATTAAAGATTACTCCTTCACCTGTGTAGATAGACGCCTCGCCGAGAAGAAGTTTTTGTTCATCTTTATTGAGTACTTGAGGGCGAACACCGCCAAAACCTTCGGCATATTTAAACTCGTCCGCTTTTAGTGAGGGAACGATTTTTCTGGCATCTTTTAAAAAAAAGTATTTATTTATAAAAGGGATTTCAAATAGAAAATTTCTAAAAATATAGTTGCGTATGTCACTCTCTTTTAAAAGTTTCCACAAAGCAATAGCGATATTTTTATCAAATCTAAGCGTTTTGATGAAGTCCATATAGGTACCGCTTTTGTATCGCTCTAGTTTAGGCAAGATTAGTGCAGTCGGACCAAAACGGGTATTTCCTCCTGCAAGTATATCTGGGTCGCCGTGAAGAGCCGCAAACGGAAGTTTAGGATTTTGAATCATATAAACTTTGCCGTTTAACATTTTTTCGTTTGTCATGTAAAAACTTCCCGCCACGGGCAAGCAGCCGAGATTTAGACCAAATCCCATTTTATGAGCTAAAAATAGAGAGTGCGCTCCGGCATCTACAACGACAAAGTCGGCATAAAATCTTTTATCTTTGGTTTTAACGACATATCCTCGCTTTTTGCTTTTTTTAATCTCCTCGACTTTAGTATTTAAAAAGAGTTCAACACTGATACCTTCTTCTTTCTTCGCATTTTCTATAAATGATTTTGATAGTTTTTTATAATCAACGGTAGTCCATTGCCCTCTTGTGCCGATTCCGACGATTTCCTCTTTTCTCTCATTACTGTTTTCATCAAATACGACACGCGGTTCCAACTCTTTTAGCTTATCTTTATCCCACACTTCTAGATAAGGGAATAGCTCGGAAAACTCTTCATAGCGATGCAGTAAAAATTCGACCTCTTCTTTTCCGACGCCTAAAGCCATTTTTTGGTGTGAAAATATTATCTCGTTTTGATAGTTATGTTGCAAGCAATATTTCTCAACCATTTTTGCAGTTCGTTTTGTAATAGCTGCTTTTTCAAGAGTATAGTTGGTTTCAATATCACCCACATGTATAGTTTGGGAGTTGCTTGTCGCGCAGGAATTTAGTGTGGCAATATCTTCATATTTTTCAATTATTCCGATGGATTTGATATCGGTATATCTTGCAAGCTCGTACGCTAGTGCTGCACCGGATACTCCGGCTCCTATAATTATTACTTCAAAATTTTTTATAGACATAAAAGCTTCACTTTAAAAAAAATATAGAGTACCTCTATAGGTATTGTAACTAAAATTATTATAAGATTTTGCAATTTAATAACGGTTGATACTATGCAGATTAGAGAGTTGGATTTAAAAGAGCTTTTAATGGCCTATGAAGTGGTTTCTCAGCTTCGTACAACATTGACATATGATGAATTTGAAGATTTGATATATGAGATGAGAAAAAGTGAATATAAAATGATAGGCATAATAGATAAAGAGATGTTAATCGCTTATGCCGGTATTGCAATTCAAACAAATCTTTATCATAAAAGACATCTGTTTGTTTTTGATTTGGTTACGGATGAGAAGTATAGAGGCAAAAAATATGGAGCGATGATGCTTGAGTATCTTCAGGACTATGCAAAAATGGGTATGTGTGAAAATATAGTTTTATCATCGGGTTTTGCAAGGGTTGACGCGCATAAGTTTTATGAAAAAAACGGTTTTTTAAAAAAGAGTTTTGTTTTTTTAAAGAGTATCGGAAATGAAAAGTAATTTAAAAGAGATTAAGTAAAAGATTTGCAGGCAAAAAATGCCTGCAAGGTAAAACCTTATAGAGGTGTTACATTCTCAGCTTGAGGACCTTTTTGACCTTCACCAAGTTCAAAAGTTACCTTTTGACCTTCAGCTAAAGAAACACGACCTGGACCTGTTCTGTTTACTTGACGAAAGTGTACGAATACATCTTTTCCGCCATTTTCTTGTTGAATGAAACCATAACCTTTTTCTTCATTGAACCATTTAACTGATCCGTCTAGCAATTCTGCCATGTGTAGTACCTCTGTGGTAAAAATTCACTTCTTTTGGAAGTGGAGTCAAAATATAGGGAGAGTCGTTTGTCTAGCAGAATATACTATAGATGAACTCGCACACAAAAATCTTTCATCGAAAAGAATTATAACCTAAGTTTTAAATTTTTGTACATAAAAATAAAAACTTTATGTAAGTCGGGTTTAGGTCGATATGTATAGATTGAAAAAAGAAAAAGGATTTGTTATGCAAGTATCATCTAGCATGGGTGTTTTTAGCTCTACAAAAGAGATGTCGGCAATTAAGCCTCTTTTTACCGAAAAACTATCAAAAGATGAGGTTAAAGAGATTAGAGAGCAAATCAAGCAAAATGCAAATGCAGTTGCTTTTAATTCAGCTTCTATTCAAGGTACTATTGCCGGCGGGAATAATAACTTTAAGCAAGAGTATGATGATTTTCAAACTTTTCTCAAAGATATAGGTTATAACGGAAAGCCTATAGCCGAACTCTCAAAAAAAGAGGCAACTGAACTTGTCAGCGAAGACGGGTTTTTCGGTATAAATCAGACATCGCAGAGGATAGCCGACTTTGTTATAAACGGAGCGGGCAAAGATGAAGATAGATTTCGTGCAGGGCGTGAAGGAATGATTCAGGGATTTAAAGAGGCCGAGGAGATGTGGGGCGGAAAATTGCCTGAAATTTCTCAAAAAACCATGGACAGAGCTATCGAGATGGTAGATAAAGCAATGTATGATTTAGGTTTTTCTATATTAGATAAAGAGGTATGATGAAATATATTTTAAATGATGAGTATATAGAGCTTTATAAGCTTTTAAAAGTTTTAGATTTAGTTGACAGCGGAGCGGAAGCCAAACTTATAATTGCCGATGGACATGTAAGAAGAAACGATGAAGTTGAGCTAAGAAAAAGAGCCAAAATTCGCAGCGGCGATGTCATAGAAGTAGCGGATGTAGTTATAGAGGTTTGTTAACTATAATAGAATTTGGTTACTCTTCTATATAGTAACCGATTCCGGAGGCATTTTTTATAATGTCGGTCGGGAGTTTGTTTCTAAGTCTCCACACAAGTGTTCTTATGCTGTTTTCCGTAGCGCCGTGCTCTTTCCAAACATAGTCGATAGCTTGAGAAAAACTGATAGTATGTCCTACTTTTGCAACAAGAAGCCTAAAAATGGCACTCTCTTTTTTTGTAAGTTTGAGTTTTTCATTATTATAAAATATCTCATTTTTCGATATGTCGATATGATATGCATCCCCAAATTTAACAACAGGTTTATCTGCATCTCTTCTTGCGTAGAGCATTTTTTCTAAGCTCTGCTCATCTACTTTTGAATTGTTTAGTTCTGCGAATCTCTGATTTTCTACATCAAATTTAAAAATCGCCATTTGTATTGTTGCATGGAGTGAAGATGGATCAAACGGTTTTACAATATAGCCGTATGGTTCTGTTTTTATCGCTTCGGCTATTATCTCATCGTCGCTGTAAGAAGTCAAATATATAAAAGGTATCGCATAATGCTGTTTGATTGCTTTAGCTAACTCAATTCCGTCATTACTCTCTTGCAGGGAGATATCGATGATAATAACATCAGGTTTAAAGATGTCTATTTTTTCTTTTGCATCGGCGGCACTGTCGCATATTGAAATAATATTATAATCATATTTTTGTAGAGATAGTTTTAAGTTTAGTGCCGTTATCTCATCATCTTCAACAATGATAATAGTTTTTTTTTCCATGCCCAACCCTTAAAGTTTATTTATAATTATTTTATGACATTTATAGGTAATATCATTTTAATATAAGTTTTTTTAATTAAGAAGTTAAATTGTGACAATTGTGATAATTGTGATAATTTTGTTACAAAACTACACTAAAAGAGCGATTATTGAGTGAGTTTCCACCGCAAAATATGATTATCTCTAGCTGAACTAAATAGTTCGTTTTCATTTACAAACTTAATTTGATTAATAACATTTTTATGACCGATTAATCGGTCATACTTCGTTTTTGTTTTGGTATCGAAAAGTTGCAGTACATTTTCTTCACCGCTTGAGTATACACCGATTTTTCCGCTTGGGCTTATGCCTACGCAATAGACCAAAAAGTTGCTTTTAATGTGGTACGCTTCTTGATTAGATTGATAAACCCCGACTCTTTTATCTTGTCCCGCCGTGATTATGACGCCGTTGCTATAGGCGACTCTAAAAATATTATCTACATTTTGTGATGAATATTTTTTAATAATATTTGAATTTTTAACATCTATTATTTTTACCTCTCCGCTTTCATCACAAAAAATTATTTTTTCTTTGTCATCGCTTAGAGAGATATCTCCCATCGTACTTTGTGACACATTTGAGCGGTATAGATTATAGTTTTCGGATGTATCGTGTAAGATAATATCAGAATCAAGTGTTGCCAATATTATTTTTTCTTTATCTATAAATCTAGCTTTTTTAATGGTTAATTTTTTATTTTCATTTATTATCTGTTTTAGCATATTGTTTTCATATATCCAAACATTGCGATAACCGCTCTCTCCAATACTAAGAATCAGAACCTTGCCGTTTATATAATCTACGCTAAGTATATCCGCAGGGATAATTTTGTTCATAGAAGATGCAATCGGCGGAAGTGAAATTTGGTTTATTAATTTTGCCGTTTTTATGTCAAATATATCGACCGTTCCCATGTCGTTTCCGGCATATAATAGATTTTCATGCACAATAAAATCATTTACAAAACCGACAGAGTAAAAACGAGAGACAGGAGATATATCTTTTGCAAACGTTATCCCCATTAGTAGAAAAAAAAGTAAAAATATCTTTTGCAAAAGCTGCCTTTTTTTGAGATATTTTATACCACTATAGGTTAACACGATGTTAAAGAGGAACATAAAATGCTTTTTTGCAATTTTGCAGTTTTATTTTTAAAATTGATGAACATAATAAGCCGTTTTGAGGTAGAATAGTTAAATTGAAAAATTTTAAGGAGTTCAGAGAGTATGATCAAATTTTTTTGTGTATTATTATTTGGCTTGACCATAAGCGCTTCTGCTAGTATAAATAAAGAGCAGTTAAATAAACTCAATGTCGGTGCGTTGCTAGTTAAAGACATGACTTCCAATCAAATGCTTTATGCCAGAGAGGCGTTTAAAGAGCTAAAACCGGCTAGCCTTACAAAAGTAATGACTGCTTTGATTGCGATCGAGCAGGGAGATTTAAACCGTCCCGTGACGATTACGTATGAGATGATTCAAGTGGAACCTACCATTGCAGGATACAAACCTGGTGATGTTATCAGGCTGCGAGACCTAGTTACGGCGGCGATGGTGAAATCGGACAATGATGCTGCCAAATCAATTGCGATTGCCGTCGGAGGAACTGAAAAGCGCTTTGTTGAGATGATGAATGCCAAAGCTAAAGCATTAGGTATGAAGCATACTCACTTTGTAAATCCGTGTGGATTTGATAATAAAGAGCATTATTCAACACCGAGCGACCTTTTGAAAATGACAGAATATGCAATAAAGAATAAATACTTTAATGAAATCAGTAAGAAGAATCAACATACTTATTTTTCTCTAAATAATAATAAAAAGTTTTATGCGTACACGCATAACCGCCTTCTTAGTCGTTATGAATACGCTGTTGGGGTGAAGACGGGGTATACTTCTAAAGCAGGAGCGTGTTTAATCGCAAGAGCAAAGAAAAACGGTAGAGATTGTCTTATAGTAATGATGGATTCCAAAGAAGATCGTTGGAAAACTGCAAAACAAATTTTTGAGCAAGTTTTTGTGTCAAAATCATCTAAAAATGGGTAGTCAACCATTTTAGGACATTAAAGAGAGCAAAAGATAGCTCTCTTTAATACTGCAACTTAAAAATAAAATCCGCAATAAAATTTATGATACAAAACAGACTTAACCATAGACCTAGAAAAGTGCTTGGATACTAGGCATCCATTGAGGGCTATAAAATTTCATATAAAGTATTTTTAGTGAAATGAGTAGAAAGTTAGCTAGTGAATTTTAGGTGAAAATTGCACTTGATATTAGAATTGGCGCTTTATATAGGCGAATATTTTTATCGTCTATTTTAACGATAGTTATATTACTGCCCATATACTACATTAAATTTAGTATTTATCGCTTTTTGGATGAGATGCTCATTTACTTGGCTATTTTCCAAAAGCTTTTTTTCACCACTTGTAAGTGTTTTTGGCGGTGTCACAATTTGTATTTTTCCGCTTTTGTCTATATGCAGTGCCATAAAGGACTCCTTTTTAAATTTTTGTTATCGCCAATTCTAAAAATAATTTATTGAACAGTTCGGCGTAATGAAAAAAACGAGAGGCTGAATTATCATTTTTGGGTAATATCTAAGGGCACACTTTGGGCACAATAGGAAAATAAATCTTCTGAAATGCCGTGTTTTATGGGTTTTAAAAAGGGTGGCTCCGAATACTGGATTCGAACCAGTGGCCAAGTGATTAACAGTCACCTACTCTACCGCTGAGCTAATTCGGAATATTTTTAAGAGGGTGGAATTATACTTTATGATGTTTTAAAAGTCAAGCATTTTACGCTATTTTATCCGTTTTCGCTTCTCATTTTCATGTAAAATAAAAAATTCCAAATTTCCTACTCTTTTTTTGGTAATTTTAGACTCTTTTATAAGTATTTCAAGTCGTTTTTTGCTCTCTTCATCAAATAGCAGGTTGATATCTTCGGCAGTTAATGGTCTCTTGTCCAGCGTATTTAATATCTCTTCATCGGTATAGCCAGTATTATTTGGCTCTGCATGAACTCTTGAAGCTATATGAATAGGCAGGGAGCTCTCAAAGAGAAGTGAAGCATCATGAAGTTCTTTGTAGCTAAGACCACTTACGGGATAAGCAGGGGGTCTGTCAATAGTGCCTAAATCCACTCTTTCAACATGCAGTTTTAAAAGAACGCTATTTAGTTTTTCAATCTCCTCTTTCGTATCGTTGAGCCCATGAACAAAAAGTATTTCAATGAAGAGCTTGCCTTTATAAACATTGCTAAATTCAATTACTTTTTGAACTATTTTTTCAATATCTATATTTGTGTGCGGTCTATCAATTCTCTTAAAAACGCTCTCGCTTACCGCGTCAAGAGATAGTTTAACTTGGTCGAGTTTTAAGAGTGAGTTAAAAACTTTTTCATCAACTAATGTTGAGCTGTTTGTCAGTATAAGAGTTTGGGTACCGTTTTTGATTTTGTTTAATTCATCGATTAGTTCGTCTAAGTATGGATAGAGGGTTGGCTCGCCGTTTGCGGTTATGGTTATAACATCTATATGGTTGTTTAAATGCTCTTTTAGTTCACTGATAATCGTAGATACTTCTACTATATTTTTTTGCTCATCCGTCGTCGCACTAGGGGCTAGTTCACAGTATAGGCAGTCAAAATTACACTGTTTTAGGGCAGGGGAGAGGTCTATACCCAAAGAAGAACCGAATCTTCTTGAGTTTATAGGTCCAAAAATCGTCTTCACTTATTTTTTGCTAACTCTGTGGCATTCGCTAATAAAATGTTTCGCGTTTTCTACCGGTACATCAGGTAAAATTCCATGCCCTAAGTTGAATATATGTCTTTTGCCGCCCATGATATTTTGAAGTGCTTCTACGCACTGCGTCGTTGACTCTTTAGAGTATAGTCTGCACGGCTCCATATTTCCTTGAAGTACATACTCATCACCAAGCTTCTCTTTTGCAAGAGCCATAGGAGTCGACCAATCTACGCCGAATACATCAAAGTTTCCATACACTTTGTCTAAAAATGCAGGTATGCCTTTTGGGAACATTATAATCGGGATGTGCGGGTATTTTGCTTTAAGATAATCGGCAATTTCTACCATGTATTTCCAAGAAAATTCATCATATTTTGCAGGTTCAATTGCAGCAGCCCATGAGTCAAATATCTGAACGACATCGATTCCCGCTTCTATCTGTTTTTCCATGTACAGCTTTACAACTTCCGTTACTTTTGCGAGTATTTTATGCAAAAGTTCAGGATTTGAGTACATCATCTTTTTACAGATATTGTATGTTTTTGTACCCTCTCCCTCTATCATATATGTTGCAAGCGTCCACGGTGCACCCGTAAAACCGATTAGAGCTTTATCATCTGCTAGTTGCTCTTTGATAATTTTTATGGTCTCATAAACATAAGTAAGTTTCGACGCTGCCTCATCGCCACCCAAAAGAGCATCAATATCAGCCTCTGTTTTGATGGGCTTTTCAAAAACAGGTCCCTCTCCAACGAGAAAATCAAGCTTCATGCCCATCTCATTTGGAACAACTAAGATATCGCTAAATAGAATTGCTGCGTCTACACCGACAATATCGACAGGCTGAAGTGTAACCTCTGCGGCAAGTTTTGGATTGTGGCATAGGTTTAAAAAGTTTCCGGCTTGTTTTCTTACTTCCATATACTCAGGAAGATAGCGACCTGCTTGACGCATCATCCAAACAGGGGTATAGGGAGTCTCTTTGCCAAAACATGCATCTACAAATATTTTACTCATTTTAATCCTTAAAATAGTTTATTTTTTTAATTCTAAATTAGTGTGCTTTTCCGACTTTGCTTAAAAAGAAAAGACCAACCGCAATCGCTGCAATAGAAAGAGCAAGATATAGTAAATCTAGAGCACTGTTATATGCCGTGTGTCCGACTTTTTGAAAAAATCCGACAACCAAGACCATCACGATTACTTTAGATATTTTATCTTTTAGCTGATCTAGCGAGTGTACTGCAAGGAGTTGATTCTCTTTTCCCTCTTCATCTTTTGCAGGGTCGATTTCAGAGATAAAAAGTTCATACAAACCGAAAGAGAAGATTACCATTACGACACCGATTAGGTACAAATCAACTGCACCTATAATCCCGCCGATAACCTCTTCGTGGAAATTTTCAGGATGAACATGTGTAAGATATGTGTTTATTACATAGACTGCAGTCTCATATACATCAAAACTGGCAACGACAAAGAGTAAGATAGCACCGATGAGACCAAAAATTACGGCGAGAATTATTACAAATCTTGAACTCCATAGACCGTTTTCAAAAACTTCTTCTAACAAATTCACTTTTCTTCCTTCATTTCTACCCATTTTTGAGCTATGCGAACGGCATTTGTAGCGGCACCTACTCTTAGATTATCGGCAACGATAAAGAGATGAAGCATATTTTTAGAGAAGTTGTCATTTCTGATTCGCCCTACAAAAGTTTCATTCTTTTCTAAACAAACCGAAGGCATCGGATAGATAGATTCCATAGGAGTATCTAAAATAACAAGGTTTGGAGCTTTTCTTAAAATCTCTCTAGCTTCATCTGCACAAACTTCATTTGCAAATGTAAGAGTAAGAGCTTCTGCATGACCGCGAAGAGTCGGTACGCGAACACAAGTTGCACTTAGAGGAATTTGTTTGTGCATAATTTTTGTAGTCTCATTTACCATTTTCATCTCTTCTTTAGTATATCCATTTTCTAAAAAAGTATCTATTTGAGGGATTACATTTAGAGCAATTTGGTGCTTAAATGCCTTATGTGCACTCTCGCTTAATTTAAAGCTGAAAAAATCTTTCATTTGATTAACTAACTCTTCCATAGCTCTTTTTCCGGCCCCTGATGTTGCTTGATATGTGCTTACATCGACTCTAACTAGACCATAAACTTCATCTAGCGGTTTAAGTGCTTGAACCATTTGAATAGTAGAACAGTTTGGATTTGCGATAATTCCCGACTTTTTCCATTTTGCAATATCTTCAGGGTTTACTTCAGGAACAACAAGAGGAATGTTCTCATCCATTCTAAAGTGCGATGTGTTATCAATTACAACGGCACCGGCTCTAACAGCTGAGGGTGCAAACTGGGCACTCACGCTTCCGCCTGCCGAAAAGAGTGCAATCTCAACATCCTCTTCTTCAAAAACAGTGTCAGTCAGTTCTTTTATAACTATATCTTTGCCGCCAAATTCTACCGTGTTTCCTGCACTTCTAGAACTAGCCAAAGGAACTAGTTTATTGATAGGAAAGTTAACTTCATGCAAAATTGCCAATATCTCTTCTCCAACCGCTCCGTTTGCTCCAACTACCGCTACATTATATTTCTTTGACATTTCCTACTCCTTACAGTTCATAAATTTTTATTTTTTTAACTAAGTTTGATTTGCTCATACCTAGCACTTCCGATGCTTTGTCAACATCACCGCTCTCGGAATTTAGGACTTTTTGTATAAGTTCTCTTTCCATAGTTGCAATATCTTTTTCTTTAGTCAATCCTCGATGTTCTAAAAATAGCTCTTGAGGCGTTATTTCATCACTGTCACTTAATATTACAGCTCTCTCAACAACAGAGATGAGCTCTCTTATGTTTCCCGGCCAGTTATAAGACAAAAGTTGTTTTTGCGCCTCATTTGAAAAATTTTTTAAAGTAAAACCGTATTTTTTACAATTTTGCTCTAAAACTTTTTGTGCAATCTGTAAAATTTCATCTTTTCTTTCTCTAAGAGGCGGAATGTTTAGAGGTATCGTATTTAAACGATAGTACAAATCCTCTCTAAAGGTACCGTTTTTTATCTTATCAATTAAATTTGCATTTGTTGCAGAAATAACTCTTATATCAATCTTTATGCCCTTTGTCGAGCCGAGCCTTCGTACTTCTTTTTCTTGAATAGCTCGAAGGAGCTTAGCTTGAACGCCATAAGGCATCTCACCTATCTCATCTAAAAAAAGCGTTCCGCCGTTTGCTAGTTCAAATTGTCCGATTTTAGCTTCACCGGCATCGGTAAAAGCACCTTTTTCAAATCCAAACAGCTCACTCTCTATGAGATTGTCCGGAATTGCCGCCATATTTATCGCAACAAAAGGCTTTTTTGCTCTAGATGAGTTTTCGTGTATATAAGCGGCGAAAATCTCTTTACCGACGCCGCTCTCACCTAAGAGCAAAATGCCGGCATCTGTTTTAGCAGCTTTGTTAGCAATATTAAGAGCTGCTTCCAACGCTTTTGATGTGCCTAAAAAACTGCTCAAACCGTTTTTATCACTACTTTGCGTAATAGTTTTTTTTACTTTTTGTATTTTATCTTCTCTTTTGATAGCAGCTATAAGCGTATCTACATCAAAAGGTTTTAGTAAAAAGTCTTTTACGCCCAGATGAATAGACTCAATAGCTCTTTGCAGAGTTGCATTTCCGGTCATTATGATAACTTCAAATTTGCCATTTAGCGTTTTTACAAACTCTATACCATCCATACCAGGCATATTTATATCAGTAATAATCAAATCAAAACTATCATCAATGCTCTTAAGTGCATCTTTTGCATTTTTGAATGTTTTTACTTCAAACTCTTTATAGTCGCTCATTGCGATTTCAAGAGATTTTCTCATATTGATATCATCTTCAACTATTGCAATTTTCACGAAGAACCTTAGAGTTTGGGTATCTGACACTCTTATTTTAAAGGTGCAATTTTAACAAAATTATCATTAAAATCGACTTTGAAGCAAGTTGTTTTAAGCACTAGCGTAGTTGTTGAAGAGTTTTTTAAATTTATTGTTGTCTCTTTATGTTCTAGATGAAGTCCAAGCTTGTGTATGAAGTCGATAAATTCCTCGGAATTTTCAGAGATAATTTTTTTTAAATCTTTGCTGTCACTCTTGCTAAAAACCAACTCATCATACGGCTTGCCACGGCATTTTGTCATAGCCTCTGAAATAAGCAGTGTTTCATTGTAAAGCATAATATCTTCAATTATATATTTGTAGGAGATAAGATACTCGCTTGCATGAAGTGCAAGTGAGTTAAATATTATTATTGAGCAAAGTCTGAGTGAGAAATCATTATTTCCATCTCTACTTCGCATAATCCCTCTTTAAAAGTTGTTTCAACAATATTTGCATTTTTTACCATAGCCTGAACATAAGTTCGTACTGTTGATTTTTGAATCATCATATTTTTGATTGTGTCTTGTCCATCGATACGAACACCTTTAACTTTCTCTGCTATTGATCTGTATGCATCTGCGATTGCCGCTCTTTTTGCAAGAGCATAAGCTTGAGCGGGAGAAGAGGTGTTCATAGGTGCAACGCCTTGTCCAACAACTGAAATATGCATAGAACTATTCTTTTTTAAAAGTTCTTCTTCAGCTTTTATTGAAGCGAATGCTTCCTCTTTTTGGGCTTTTGCCTGAGCAAGTTCTTCTCTTATTTGAGCCGCTTCAGCTCTTACTTTTTTAAGCTCAACATTTGTTTGTTCTACAGTAGTAGCATCTCGCTCAGATGCAAAAAGTGATGAAACACTTAAAAGCAGTGCAAGCAGTGCGGAATATCTCATTGTTTGTCCCTTGACATGATTTTATTAACTAGTTTAAGCAACTATTATTCCAACTCATTTGATTCAAAAAGAGAATCATCATCTTCTTCATCTTCGATTGGCTGTTTCGGACAACGAGAAACACTTGCTACATCATCCCCTTTTACTATGTAAACACCGCTTGTGTTTCTGCTTGACTTTGAGATTGTTTGCATATCTACTCTTATCATTTTGCCGGCTTTTGTAAGTGCCATCATATCCATGCTTTCATCAACCATCAAACATCCGACAACAAATTTTCCGGTTTTAGCGGTCATCTTCATAGCAATAACGCCGGAACCGCCGCGATTTGTTAAGCGATACTCGCCTGCATCGGTTCGTTTTCCGATACCCTTTTCGCTTACCACTAAAATCTCTTGATCATCATTAGCAATAATGTCTGCATCTACAACCACATCATCTGCATGTTTAAACTTGATACCTCTGACACCTCTTGTATTTCTACCTTGATCACGAGTTTTTTCCATATCAAATTTTATACATTGAGACATTTTAGTCATTATAAAAAGATATTTTATACTCTGATCTGCAATTTTTGCCGTTATGATAGAGTCGTCATCGTCAAGTAAAATAGCCTTAACACCGTTACTTCTAATATTTGAAAACTCACTTAGATTTGTTCTCTTTACAACACCTTTTTTAGTAAAGAATACCAAAGATTTCTCTTCGCTAAAATCTGTTGTCGGGTTGATTGATTGGATTTGCTCATCTGCTACAAGATTAAGCAGGTTTACAACCGCTTTACCTTTAGCTATTCTGCTTCCTTCAGGAATTTTATAAACTTTTAGCCAGTGAAGCTGTCCGCGGTCAGTTACAAAAAGTAGCGTATCATGCGTGTTGCATGTAAAGAATCTCTCTATAAAGTCATCTTCATAGGTTGTGACGGCAATTTTTCCTTTACCGCCTCTTTTTTGTTTTTCATACTGTACGAGAGGAACTCTTTTTATATAGCCTCTGTGAGTAATAGTTACAACCATCGGCTCATTAGGGATGAGATCTTCAACATCAATATCGTCATAATCATCTTCGATTTCTGTTCTTCTGCTATCCGTATAGATAGAGAGGATTTCATCAAATTCTTGATCTATGATACCGTGAAGTATCTCTTCGCTTTTTAGGATAGATTCTAGGTAAGTGATGAGTTCAAGAAGTTCACGAAGTTCATTTTCTATTTTCTCGCGCTCTAACCCTGTAAGCCTTCCAAGGCGCATATCTACGATACTTTGCGCTTGAAGCATGCTAAAATCAAACTCTGAAACTAGGTTGTCTCTTGCTTCTTCAATGTTTTTACTAGATTTTATAACTCTAATGATTTCATCAATAATATCAAGAGCTTTTTTTAGACCTTCTAAGATATGCGCTCTAGCTTTTGCTTTTTCAAGATCAAAAATAGTACGACGAATAATAATAGTTTTGCGGTGATTTATAAAGTGCTTTAATATGTCAATTATCCCAAAAACTCTCGGTTCTTGGTTTAAAATAGATAGCATAATGATACCAAAAGTAGTTTGCATACTTGTCTGCTTGAAAAGGTTATTTAAAACTATTTCGCTCATTGCATCTTTTTTTAGCTCAATAACGACACGGATACCGTCACGGTCGGATTCATCGCGAATCTCTGAAATACCGTCTATCATTTTATCTTTTACTAAGTCTGCAATATTTTCAATCAGACGAGCTTTGTTTACTTGATACGGCAATTCGTCGATTACGATGACATCTTTATTGCCTTTTTTCTCTATATGAGTTTTGGCACGAACTTTTATACGGCCGCGACCGGTTGCATATGCATCCATAATCCCTTTTTTACCGAATATTGTTCCGCCTGTCGGGAAATCAGGTGCTTTTATATGCTCCATAAGTTCAAAAAGCTCTATATTCGGGTTTGCCAAAAGTGCTTTTAAACCGTTCATAATCTCGGTAGGATTATGCGGAGGAATATTTGTTGCCATACCGACTGCAATACCCGATGAGCCGTTTATAAGAAGATTAGGTACGCGAGTAGGCATAACATCCGGTTCTTTTGTGGTACCGTCGTAGTTGTCTATCATATTAACAGTATTTTTTTCTAAATCTTTTAAAAGTTCTCCGGCATATTTCGTCATTCTAGCTTCGGTATAACGCATAGCAGCAGCACTATCGCCGTCAACTGAACCAAAGTTTCCTTGACCGTCAACTAACTGCATTCTCATAGAGAAGTCTTGAGCCATACGAACAAGTGCATCGTAAACGGCTGTATCGCCGTGTGGGTGGTATTGACCGATAACGTCACCGACGATACGGGCTGATTTTTTAAATTTTGCTCCTGCCGAGAGGCTTAATTTATCCATAGCATAAAGAATTCTTCTGTGAACTGGTTTAAGTCCGTCGCGAACATCAGGCAGAGCACGTCCTACGATTACGCTCATAGAGTAATCAAGGTAGCTGTTTTGAAGAGATTCTTCAATATTTATAGTTTGTATATTATCGTTGTTTAGCAAATTGCCCATATATAACACCTACTAGAAAATAAAATTTTTCGATAGTATCCAAAAACGCCTTAAGCTTTATGAAAACGGCTAAAAAAAAGATAATTTTACTGATGTTTACCTCAAAAAATTATATTGATTAAAAATTAATCAATATTTTGTTTATAGTGAAGTTTTTATATGTATAATTTTGAGTAGATTAGCTATAAAAGGATGAAAGATGAAGAGGTTTTTACTTAGTTTGTTAGCTCTACCGTCTTTGGCGTTTGCCGAAGATCTGCTAAGTAGCGGCAATACCGCTTGGATGCTTGTTGCTACCGCTTTTGTTATGCTTATGACACCTGCGGGACTAGCACTGTTTTACGGAGGTTTAACTCGCAGTAAGAATGTGCTAAATACTATAGGTATGAGTTTAGGCGCTTATGCGGTCGGTACTTTGGTATGGGTTTTAGTAGGCTACTCTATAGCATTCGGGGACGGTGATATTATCGGAAGCGGTAAGGTTTTACTTTCGGGAATTACATCGGATACTTTAAAGGGAACTATTCCTGAACTTCTGTTTGTAACATTTCAGGGAACTTTTGCTGCTATCGCGGTTGCAATTGCAAGCGGTTCTATGATAGAGAGGGTTAAATTTTCTACATATATGGTTTTTGCGGCTTTATGGATTGTCGCGGTTTATGCACCTGTAGCACATTGGGCTTGGGGCGGCGGTTCATCGCTTAACTTTGGAGAGATGGACTTTGCAGGCGGAACGGTTGTTCACTTAAATGCAGGTATAGCAGGTTTTGTAGTTGCAATGATACTTGGACGCAGAAGAGATTACGGCAAAGCGGCAATTAAACCGTTCTCACCGGTATTGGTTTCACTCGGTGCGGCGCTTTTATGGTTCGGTTGGTTCGGGTTTAATGCAGGTTCAGCACTGGCTGCGGACGGTATAGCTTCATCTACATTTTTAGTTACAAATGTTGCCGCATCCCTTGGTGTAATCGGTTGGATTATGGTAGAGTGGTTTGTTTATAAAAAAGCGACGATTATAGGCGGAGCTTCGGGAGCCGTTGCAGGCTTGGTCGCTATTACTCCGGCATCGGGAACTGCGGGTGTCGAGGGTGCAATTATTATAGGTTTAATCGGCGGAGCTTTAGGTTTTATCGGCGTGGCTAAACTAAAAACTATGTTTAAAGTGGATGATTCATTGGATGCGTTTTGGATCCATGGTTTGGTAGGAATCTGGGGTTCGATTGCAACTGCAATATTTATTGCACCTTATGCGATGATAGAGAACTATAGTATGGCTTCACAGTTGGCAAGTCAACTAAAAGCAATCGGATTAACAACTGTTTATAGCGCTATTGCAACTGCGGTTATTTATTTTATAGCTTCAGCAATAACAGGCGGCGGCAGAGTTGACGATGAGAGCGAAAACAGAGGTCTTGACGAAACAATTCACGGCGAAAAAGCAATAAATCTGTAAAAATCTAATTGCAAAACATTATTTGTTTTGCATATCTGCCTCGAAAGAGGCAAGCTTTAGTGCCAAAGCGGCTAGCGTAGCAAAAATGGGCTTTGCTCATTTTGCGTATAAATGATATGTTTTGCATATCTGCCTCGAAAGAGGCAAGCTTTAGTGCCAAAGCGGCCAGCGTAGCAAAAATGGGCTTTGCTCATTTTGCGTATAAATGATATGTTTTGCATATCTGCCTCGAAAGAGGCAAGCTTTAGTGCCAAAGCGGCCAGCGTAGCAAAAATGGGCTTTGCTCATTTTGCGTATAAACAAAGTAGTTTGCTTTAAAGCATAAAAATGGTTACAATTTTAAACTTAATTTGGAGATATTATTATGAAAAGAGTAGAAGCGGTTATTAAACCATTTAAATTAGAAGATGTTAAGGATGCATTGGCAGAGATAGGAATTACCGGTATGACGGTAAGTGAAGTAAAAGGTTACGGTCGTCAAAAAGGTCATAGCGAACTTTACCGCGGTGCCGAATATGTTGTAGATTTTTTACCTAAAATCAAAATGGAAATGGTAGTGGATGATGAGAATGTAGATCAGGTGATTAACACAATCGTAGAGGCTGCAAGAACCGGTAAAATAGGTGACGGTAAAATTTTTGTCAGCGATATTGAAAAAATCATCCGTATTCGTACTGGCGAGACAGATAGCGAAGCGATATAATAATTTAACTTTTTTATTAGAGTTCTTGCAGAACTCAATTTACACGCAAAAGGAACAAAGTTCCTTTTGCTACGCTAGCAGCACGGGTACTAAAGCTTGCCTCTTGCGAGACAGAAAACTTCTTGCAGTTTTACAAGAAGTTTTTCTCTATATCTAAAAAAGATATAGAGAACCGATATATAGCATTAAAAAATCCTCAAACTGATTAAAATTTAATCAATTAAAAAAAATCTTGCTCAATTTCTAAGATATAATCTTTTCTTTATTTTTCAAAAGGATCTCTTACATGTTAGAAGCAGATTTTAAATATATTCTCGATACTTTCTTTACCATTTTTGCAATGGTGCTGATAATCTTTATGGTTCCCGGTTTTGCTATGCTTGAAGCAGGGCTTGTCAGAACAAAAAATGTCTCTGCAGTTCTTACAATAAATGTAATGATTTATGCCGTTGCATCGCTCTCGTTTTTGCTTATCGGTTTTAAGGTGGCTTTTGGCAGTTGGGAAAATCTTAATCAAAGCATTTGGGCATTTTTTATGTTCCAGATGGCATTTGTCGGTAAAACAGTAAACATTATGAGCGGCGGTGTCAGCGAGCGTGTTCGCATTATTCCTTTGGCTATTTTTACGGTTGTAATGGGTGCTGTTATATATCCGCTTGTAGTCAATGTTTGCTGGGGTGCCGATATGATTAAAGGAACTATGCTTGATATCGAAATGTACGATTTGGCAGGTTCAACCGTTATTCACTCAACGGGCGGTTGGGCTCTTTTAGCAGCTATAATGATTATCGGTCCAAGAAAAGGTCGTTATCAAGACGGAAAAATCAAAGTTATTCCTGCTTCAAATATACCGCTTGTCGTGCTTGGAGCGCTTTTGCTTTGGATAGGTTGGTTTGGCTTTAACGGCGGAAGCGTAGGCTCAATATCAAGTATAGAAAAGGCTGATTTAGTAGCTAAAACGATTATGAATACAAATACGGCAGGACTTGCAGGTGCAATAATCGCCGGAATAATTATGTATATGAGATACAAACTTCTTGATATTACTATGATACTAAACGGTGCGTTGGGCGGTTTGGTCGCAATTACTGCAGGACCTGATTTATATGATGCATATACACCGATTTTAATCGGTTTGGTAGGCGGAGCTTTAGTTGTATTTGCCGTTCCGGTATTTGATAAATTTAAGCTTGATGACCCTGTCGGAGCACTATCCGTTCATTTAGTAAACGGTATATGGGGAACTTTGGCTGTTGGAATTTTTGCGGATAGCATATCTTTTACCGCTCAGTTAAAAGGCGTAGTTCTTGTGGGAATTTTTGCATTTAGTGTTTCTTATATAGTTTTATATCTAATTAATAAAATCTCCGTATTTAGAGCAAGTGATGACAATCAGCTTGAAGGTATGGATGTAAACGAGTGCGGTGTGGAATCATACCCTGAATTTAAAAGAGCTATATAAAAATAGTTTAACAAAATAGTAATAGTTTTTCTGTTACTATTTCTTTTATGATTAGACAAAAAAGCTCACTTCTTATCTCTCTAGGCATACATGCTGCTCTGCTTATAACTCTTTTTTTTGCATATAAAACTTATAGCAGTATTGAAAAAAAAGAGGAGCTTAACAAAGTTTGCCTAAAGCTTTGTAATGTAGAACATAACCAACAACCACCGCAACAAACGGAATCAAAAAAAATTGAAAAAATCCAAGAAACAATAGAGCAAAAACAAAAAGAGATAAAACCTTTTGTTGCGTTAAAAAAAGCGGAGATTGCGGAGCCAAAAACTCAGGAGATTGAGCGTGTAAAAGAGATGGTGCATGAAGAGCTTCCTATCGCCAAAGATGTTGTCTTAGAGCAAAAAGTTGTTCAAAAAGAGCATTTTGAGATACAAAAAGATAATCCGCCGCCAAAACAAGAAGAGTTAAGCAAAGAGTATATTGAAGTAAATACGCAAAAAATAGCCCAGTTAATAAAAGATAACTTATCTTATCCGATTTCTGCTAGAAGAAGAGGGATTACGGGAACCGTAGTCGTAAAGTTTTGCCTAAGTACCGATGCAAAAGTCTCAGATATAAAAATAGTTGATTCTAGTAGTGAGATTCTTAGTAGCGCAGCAATTAAAACTATAGAAGATTTGTCCCAGAAATTTCCAAAACCTAGTAGGGAAATCAGCCTAAGTATCCCTATAAACTATAATTTAAATTGAAATTTATAATATCAATCGGATTATTATATTGATATCCATTATCAAAAGTTAAGAAATAAGTAGTTATACTAGCTTTTCAATTATAATCATCTGGAGAGTAAATGAGACTTATATTTAAAAAACGGTACATATATAATGGTTTGTAAATATAATAATCATCACTATCCGCTTTCAAACCATGAGCAAAATCACGATAATGGTCATAATCATCACGACATAAATGACAAAAAGCTTTTAACTATCTCTTTTGTGATTACATTTGTAGTTATGATAGTAGAAATAGCGGGCGGAATTTATGTAAATTCATTGGCACTCATTAGCGATGCAATCCATATGTTTACCCATGCTTTTGCTTTGGGACTGTCGCTTTTTGCTCTTGTAATTTCTACAAAGAAAATTGATAATAAAAAATCATTCGGATATTTTAGAGCCGAGGTATTAGCCGCATTTATCAACGGGCTTACTATTGCACTCTCCGTAGTATGGATAGTATATGAAGCGATAATGAGATTTTTAAGCCCGGAAGAGATACTGGCGAGTGCTACGATAATGATAGCCGCTTTAGGACTTGTAGTAAATATAATCACGGGGCTTATTTTACTTAAAGCAAATCATGACAATATCAATATAAAATCCGCATTTTTGCATATGTTGGCGGATACTTTTTCATCTGCCGCGATTATTATAGGTGCCATAATAATTTATTATACCCATTTTTATATGCTCGATACTATTTTAGCTTTAGTTGTAGCCGTAGTTATAGCAAAATGGGCAAAAGGGTTGCTTAGTGACTCCGTGCATGTACTTTTAGAAGGTTCACCCTATGATGTGGATACTGTAAAAGAGGCGATTTTAGCAGAGTTTGAGTATATAGCAGATGTTCATGATATTCACTGTTGGGAAATTTCACACAACTACTACTACCTTACATGCCATATAATTTTGGATAAAGTTGATGAAGAGCTTTATGATAAAACTATTTCTGAAGTTAGTGAGTTTTTAGAGTATAAATTTATCATAGCTCACACGACAATCCAAATAGAGCACAAAGAGAATTAAAATTTCTTTGTGCTGATATCTAGGAGTGTTTTTGCAGACATATCGTCGAGCTCTATGGCAATGCTCTCTATCTCTTTGGTATATAATGCATTTTGTGCCGTAGTTTTATCTATATCTTTTATGGAATCGGTTGCTTCGTTGATATCGCCTACTTGTTCTTCTATGGCGCTTCCTATCTCTAAAATAGCTTGAGAGAGTGTTTCAACGCTTATATTTATCTCATGTAAACTTTTTTGAGTATTTTCTGCAAGTTTTCTTACCTCATCCGCAACGACTGCAAAACCTCTTCCGTGTTCTCCTGCTCTTGCGGCTTCGATAGCGGCATTAAGAGCCAACAAGTTTGTCTGATCGGCTATATCGGAGATAACATTTATAACCGATTTTATCTCCATTGATTGTGAAGCTACCTGTTTTGCTTTTTGCGAGACATCGGCAATTGAGCTGTTTGTAGATTCCATAGATGATGATATGGTTTTTAGCATTGATGCCTGTTTTGACGATGCCGTACTTAGCGTTTGCATCTTCTCTTTTAGCGTTATAGATTTTTGAGAGAGATCTGAAGCATTTTGACTAGATACCCTTAACATATTGCGGATAGTTTCACCCATATTATTGACGGCAAGTGCAGTTTTTCCGTTATCGTTTTTGACATTAGCGGTAAAATCCGAATTTTTAAAGCGATCCAATGTCGCAATAAGGTTATTTGTATCTCTACAGATGCTATTTTGAAGCGAGTATAACATCTTGTTGAGATTCTCTTTTAGCTCGTTTAAGGCTTGATTTTTTGTACTCTCGACTACGCTTTGCTCCAAGCTTCCTTTATCTATCCCTGCAACTACTCTTTTTACATCTTCTATGAGAATTCTATCTTCTTCTATGTTTTGTTTTGTTTTTAAGATATTTTCATTAACTGCTTTAGCCATCTCTCCTATTTCATCATTTTCATAAATCTTAATAGGATTTGCCTCTTTGCTCTCTTTGTTAAGATATTTGAAAAAGTTTAACAGTCCCTCTTCAAATGTATCAAGAGGGTTTAGAACAATTTTTCTAATGGTAATTAAAATTGCGATTGTTATAATGATGATTAGTATAGCTACCAAAGCCAAAGCGCTATTTATGATACTGCTAGCACCGTCTATGGCTTTTTCAACGCTTGCTTTATCTTTTCCTAAAAGATATATACCGATTGAGTTGCCTTTAAAATCTTTTATATCCGAGTATGTATAAAAATATTTATCATCAGATACATAACCTTTTTCTATGAGTTTTTTACTATCTATTTTTTGTGCAAATTTTAAAAAGTCCTCATTGATTGTCTTTTGGCTTAATATATAGTTGGAGACTCTATTTTTAGTATCTGCCAAATCTGCAATGTTGAGAAGTTTGTCATCCATCAATACTAAAAGATTCTCTTTTTGTGATACAAACTGATTTATAACGGACTCAAAAGCTTGCATAAACTCTAGGGAACCTATGTATTTACCCTCTTTTATAATCGGAGTCAAACCTCTGATAGTAAGCCCGTTTCTGCCTACCTCTATGGCCGCCATTGATTTTTTATCGGCTTTTACGCTGTTTAGAGTGTGTCTATAACTGCTTAAATCATCTCCGAATTTTTCTACTTCCCAGTTTCTAAGAAAAGATTTTAGATCTTTATCGTGGATGTGGATTTTGACATTTTTAAAACTTGTCTCGCTTTTATATATCTCTCCGATAGATTTTAGAGTGCTTATAGCTAGCTCTCTGTTATTTTCATCCAATGCTTTTATGATACTTGCACCGTTTGCGATTGCAACCGCGTTTGTTATACCGACATCAAATTTAGCACCCATTCTATCTTTTATCTTGGAGGTGAGAGCATTTTTTTCATTTTCATAAACAGTCGTTTCAATTCCTGATTTGAAATAGTTTAAAACAAAAAAACTGGTAACCAGCAACACCAAAGATATTACAGTAATAAGTATTGTAATTTTTTTCCCTATAGATATCATTTTTACTCCTATATTTAATTTAATATTTTAAAATTCGACTCTATTTCTTCCGCTTTTTTTTGCGATATAGAGTTTTTCATCCGCTTTTTTTATCGTATCTTCAATCAATTCTCCCTCTTCGTGCATGGCAACGCCGAAACTGCATGTCAAGTTATTGGCGTGTTCAAATTTATGATTTTGTATAACTACTCTTAAATGTTCAGCCTCTTTTTTAATATCTTCTATGTTTTTAGCATAAAAAATTATGATAAACTCCTCACCGCCCCATCTTATAAGTTTGTCGTCTTTTCTTATAAAACGGTTCACGACTTCGACTAAACTCTTTAAAACCTCATCGCCCACGCTATGACCATAGTTATCATTTACATTTTTAAAATGATCTATGTCAAACATAATAACTCCGGTTTTACCGTTTTGTTTTTCATTATTGCTTATGATATTTTCTATGGAGGATTCAAAATAGTTTCTATTATAAGCATTTGTAAGCTGATCCCGAACTGCTTTAATCTCAAGCTGAAGTTTTTCAAACATAGTGTCGCTGATGTCGCTAAAGTTTATAATATAACTTTGCGGATCATAGTTGTTTATAGATACAGAAAAAGCATGAGCTTGATTTTTACTGTTTGTCATGGAGACGATTCTCTCTCGACCCGATAGATTTAGCAGACTTCTTACCCAATTCTCCTCTTTTGGCAGCATTTTGTCCAAATAAAAAAAGTTATCATCTTTTACGAACTTATCGCAGATACAGTTGTAATCCTTTTTAAACTCTTCTAGGTTTTTATATCCAAAGAAGTCAAAAAATTTCTTATTTGCAAATAAAATCTTTTTCTCATCCGTTAAGATAACGATGCTGTCTTGTATATCAATAAATTTTTGTAGTTTATCCATAGCATTTTTTTGGCTTGTAATATCTGAAATAAGCCCCTCAACTATTTCCAATCCCTCTTTGGTTATAGTTTTTTTGCCTGTTTCACGAACCCAGACGGTATCTCCTATGGAGTTTATGATTCTGTACTCAAAAGAGTAGTCGTTTCCGTTTTTAAGAGCTTGCAAAATCCATTTAGTTAAAGTCTCTCTATCTTGTGGGTCTATTATGCTTCTGTAACTTCTGACGCTATTTAGTATAAAACCTTCTGCTTTATAGCCGGTGATTTTGTAAATAGCGTTATTTACAAAGAGCATCGTCATCTCGTCATCGATTTTGCATCTAAATAAAATATCGGGAATGTGATTTATAATAGACTCCAATTCATTCTCTATACTTTTAATCTTCTCTTCGTACTCTATAATATTTGTTACATCGTGAATGGTTCCGATGGTTTGAATATGCTCGCCGTTTTCGTCATATACATGGTATCCGGCTTCGTTGATATAAGATATACTCTTGTCGGGATTTATAATTCTATGTTGAATAAGATACGGCTTTTTTTCTTTTACGGATTTTGCAAATTCGCTTTTTACTTTTCCTACATCTTGCGGATGAACAAATGATAAAAATTTATCGGAAGAGGGTTCAAATGATTGAGGTTTGGTTTTAAAAATGTTATATACCTCATCGCTCCATAAAATTTTTTTTGTTTTTGCGTCAAACTCACATGAACCGAGTTTCGCGATACGCTGAATCTCATTAAGTGCGCTGTTTTTTTTCTTCAAAACCCAAGCACTGTTTTGGATTCTATAGTAAGCGTAGGTTAAGAGACCGATAAAAAGAACCATTAAGATGTTGATAAATCTATCTTTTTCTACTATATATTCAAGAGATAGATTTGGTCTGTTTACTATAATACTTGCAACATGTTTTTTTGTATATTTGTTGTAGATTGGAATAAATGTCGTAATATAAACTTTCCCCTCATACGGCGTAAAAAAGTTAAATGCCGCCCCCGTTGATATCTGTTTTTTTGTCTCTGGGTGAGTATTTACGATAGTTTCAAGAAGCTTGTCTCCATCACCTGAGATACTCTTTTCATATAGATAATCATCACTTATTTTGCTAGGAATATAGTTTTTTAACTCATCGTCAAAAACTTTTTCTCTAACTTCGCTCTTTTTTATAATAAATTCAACATTAGCAACGGCTTCATCTCTCATGTGTTGAATGATTTCATACATCGATACGGAGATCTCAACACTTCCGTAATGCTCTTTCTTGTCAAGAAGAGGGTAGATAAAGCGGTATCCGTTATATATTTTTCCCTCTTCAAAACCTGAAACCGGCTCTTTATGTTTGTTTACATAGGCAACGGTATCTCTTATGCCTGTTAAATTATCTCCGTATCTCTCGGGTTTGTGAAATCTTAAAAAACTATCGTTATTTGGGAGATGGAAGTGAAGTTGTCTGATTCTAAAGAGCTTTATGGAGTTGTAACTATCTATAAGCGAGTCGTAAAGCTCTTCTCTTGCTCTGTTTTTCTCCAATATATCATTGCTATTTGCTTTTTTCATTATTTCATATATGGCAGGTACATTGATTTTAGTGCTAAAGTAGATTTCCGCGTGTGTTTTGTAAGCTTTTGTTATCGTGTTATAAGTTATAGAGAGAAGCTCTTTTTCCTGATCTAAAATCTCTTTTTCATGATTTTTTATCTGATAGTTTGATATAAAAATAGCAATAGCGCTTAAGGTGATAAAAATAAGCGGATATTTTATGAGATTTTTTTTATTTGTCAATAGATATTCTTTTTTGTTAAAATTGCTATAAGAGCCATTTTAGCACTTATAATTTGAATTTAGAATTAAAAAAATAAAGGCTTATAAATTTTATTGAGCTTTTACATTTTTTCCACATGCCTAGCATCAAGCACCACACCACATTTTAAAAAAGCCACTCTTTAGGTATCTAAAGAAGAGTGTAATTCAAAATTTGTAATTCTTTTGATACAATACATCATAAATATTATCAGGGCTATTTATGAACTACAATTTTGAATGGGATGTAAATAAAGCTAAGAGTAACATTGCCAAACATAATGTTAGTTTTGAAGATTCTACATCGGTATTTAGAGATAAAAATATGATTTCTATCTTTGATGATGAACATAGCGATAGTGAAGATAGATGGGTGACTATCGGGATGGATTTGCACACAAAAACGCTTGTTGTAGTGCACACATACATCTCAATTGACAACGATAACTGTAATATAAGAATAATAAGTTCTAGAAAAGCAACCAAAAAAGAGCAACAAATCTACTTGGAGGGATTAAAATGAAAGAAGAATATGATTTTTCAAAGGGTGTTAGAGGTAAGTTTTACAAAGAAGATGCAGCGTTTAATTTACCCATATATCTTGAACCAGAAATTGAAAGTTTTTTTTCTACTTTAGCAAAAAAACAAAATACCAATTTAACACAAATTATAAACAAACTACTGAGTAAAGACAAAGAGCTTATTGAAATTGCTAGTATGTAATCGCCAATTCTAAATGTAACTGCAATTTTCTAAGTATAGTCGGAAGGCAGGGTTAAAGAAATTAGATTTGGTTGTTGAAAAGTTTAAAGATAAGTAGATATTTTAATTGGTGACCCCGAGGAGAATCGAACTCCTGTAACATGGATGAAAACCATGGATCCTTACCGCTAGACGACGGGGCCAAAAAATAAAATGGTGTCCTGTGATGGATTCGAACCATCGGCCACCTCATTAAAAGTGAGATGCTCTACCGGCTGAGCTAACAAGACATTGACAAACCTACTGTTTGTGGACGCGAATTATAGACAAATAGAATTTATATGTCAAGAAAAAAAGATATAAATTTTAAAATTTTTTGGTAAAATGTATATTATGAATCTTTTTAGCTTTGAATACCCGTTTATCATACTACTTTTAGCTCCGATAATATACTGTATGTATAAATGTAGAGAGCAAATGAAGCCTAGATTTTTCGTGCATCTGCACTTTTTATCTGCAAAAAAGAGTTTTTTAAAACTTGAGTGGCTTTTAAAAATAGCTATTTTTGTGCTTTTGTGTATCGCTCTTGCTTCGCCCATAGTCGTTGATAAGATAAATCCGTCAAACAGAGACGGAAAAGATATAGTCTTGGCAATTGATGGGAGCGGCTCTATGAATGCATCAGGATTTGATGTTGAAAAAGAGATGAGCAAAGAGGAGCGATTGAGCAGATTTGAGATAGTAAAGATTATCGCAACGGATTTTATAAAAAAAAGAGAGAGCGACAATGTCGGCGTAGTTTTATATGGAGATTTTGCTTTTATAGCTTCGCCTATAACTTATGAAAAAGAGATAGTAAGTGAGATGCTCGGTTATCTCTCTCACGGTATGGCAGGGCAAAATACTGCCATCGGCGAGGGAATTGCTATGAGTGTCCGTGCATTTAAACACTCTAAAGCAAAAACAAAAATCATTATACTTTTAACCGACGGTGAGCATAATAGCGGTGATATCTCTCCAAAAGAGGCAACTTCTCTTGCAAAAGATGAAAATATAAAGATATACACAATCGGTATGGGTAACAAAGGCGAGCCTGATGAGGCGCTTTTAAGAAAAATTGCCGATGAGAGCGGCGGAGAATTTTTTATCACGGAGTCTGCAAAAGAACTGAAAAAGGTTTATGATAAGATCGATGAGATGGAGTCCTCAAAGATAAAGAGCAAAGAGTATCTTTTGAAAGATTTTTACTATTGGGTGGCTTTGCTTTTTGCACTCGGAATTTTGCTATATCTACTCTTTAGGGAGGTTAGAAGATGAGCGTTTTGTATCCGCAATACTTTTGGCTCCTGCTTCTTCTTTTACCGTTTTTTATAAAGAGGGATTTTAGAGAGTTTAGAGTCGTCGTCTATGGATATATGCTGACTTTTATTTTTATAGTAATTGCACTCAGCCGTATTGTCATAGAACAAGAACCTATCGAATCAAAACAGATGCTAAGCGATGTTATAATCGGGGTTGATTTGTCATACTCTATGCAGACAAACGACATCGAACCTACAAGACTTTCCTTTGCGAAAGAGATGTTAAAGAGGCTGGTTGAGATGGAGCAAAAGAGCAGATTCGGCGTTCTCGGTTTTACTACAAATGCCATTGTTTTATCCCCGATGACGGAAGATAAGGAGCTTTTACTGCATCTTTTTGCCTCTCTTGATGAAAAACTTATCATTACAAAAGGTAGCAGCGTTATGTCTGCGTTAGAGCTTTCAAGAAAGATGTCAAACTCAAAAAAAGCTACCGTTGTACTCTTTAGCGACGGAGCCGATGAGCTGAGTTACGAGTCCGAAGCCGTTTTTGCTAAAAATAACAATCTTGTGGTAAATATCTTTATGACTGCTTCAACAATGGGCGGAACAATGAGGCTTGAGGGTGGAGAGCTTTTAAAAGATGAGCTTGGCGATATAGTCGTAAGCAGGGAAAACAGCGCGATTAAAGAGGTTTCAGACATTACGGGCGGAGTTTATACAAAAGATTTTGATAAGCTTCTTGATGCGTTAGCGGCTCAAAAATCAAAAGACAAAGAGAGCAAAACAACGATAGTTAGAAATCTGGAACTTTTTTACTATTTTATTATTTTGGCAATTATTACATTTTTACTAAGCGTGACGACTCTAAAAAGATTTGTCGTGGCTTTTTTGCTGCTTTTTGGCGTACATCTTGGCGCAAACCAAAATATGGAATTTTTCAATAAAGCGACAGAGTTTTATAGAAGCGGCGAGTACGAAAAAGCGCTTGAGAATTATGAAAGAGTAAAATCAAATGACCTTCAAACAAAATCAATCATTTACTATAACATTGCTAATTCGCTTGTCAGGCTTCAAGAGTTTAAAAAAGCAAGAGAGGCGTATATCAAATCTTTGACGCTTTTTTACTCTAAAGAAGCAGATGAAAATTTGGAGTTTATCAGAGATGTCGGTGATAAAAAAGAGATGAGTACGGGGCAACAGCAGAGCAAAGACAAATCTGCCTTGGCAAAAAAAGAGCAGAGCTCACAAAAGCAAAAAGAGGGCGGCGGTTCAAATATGAATGTAAGCGCGGCTGCAAGCGGCGGAGATGATAAGGGCAAAAAAGCAGAATCGGATAGTCGGGTGGATTTAAACAGCGGCAAGGCAAAACTCAGTTCAAAACAGTATGAACTTATAAATAAGAGGAAAGTAGATGAAAAAAAACCTTGGTAGGGTCTTTTTAGCGATATTGATTTTTTTACATGCAGAAGTTTTTGCTTCTACTTATGTATGGAGTGCAACATCAAATAAAACGACTGCTTATGTAAACGAGCCTATTTATCTCAAATATGTCTGCGAGTTTAGCGACCGTGCAGAACTCTTTAGCGTAGAGTTTAATCCTGCAGGAGAGTATGAAAAATATATAGTAAAAAATTTAAAAGAGAGTCAAAATATAGTTGATGGCAAAAAGATAAGCAGTTATGAATTTGTCGCATTTGCCAAAACGGCAGGGAAGATAAAGTTTGATTTTGAAGCTTTAATTAAGCAGACGACAAAAGAGTCTATAGAAGATATGGTAATCGGCAGAGATAATGTAAAAAAAGAGGCAGTTACAAAAAAAATTATTAAACAAGAAATTTTAGAAGTAGATGTAAAAGAGACAAATAGCTCTTTAGTCGGGGATTTTAATTTTGAAATTAAGAAAAATGAGCCAAAAGTCAAAGCAAACGAGCCGTATCATCTAACGATAACAATAAAAGGTGACGGAAATTTTGAAGTTTTAAAACCGCTTCAGTTTAACATAGAAGGTGTGAAAATTTTTGCAGGCGAGGTTTTGCAAAAAGAGAAGCTAAGTGAAGCGGGTGAGAGCGGAGAATGGAGTCAGAAATTTGCTTTTGTAGGCGAGAGGGATTTTCTTATTCCCGAATTTAAGATAGAATATTTTAACACCAAAGAGAAAAAAATGAATGCTTTGGTATATGAAGCGATAACCGTAAGTGTTGAAAAAGGGTTTAGCAAAGAGGAGCTGCTTGATAAGGCAGAGGATGATAGTTTTAAATTTAACTACACTTATATATACTATGTATTGATTTTTATAGCCGGTTTTTTAGTCTCAAAAATAGATATAAAAAAGAGGGTTGTAAAAAAGAGTGCAGGTGAAGAGTTTAAACAAAAGATAGATAAGGCAAAATCACTTGAAGAGTTGATGATGATTTTGGCGTTAAATGATTCAAAAAAATATGAGCAGATAATCTTGGATATTGAAAGAAAAAAAATCATATCGTTAAATAATGCAAAAAAGATATTGCAAAAAAGTATCTAATGCTATTTTTTAATTTTCTTTCAAAATCATTTTGGATAATATCCGTTACATTTTAGTAAAAAGGTTTTTTTATGAAAAAGATTAGTAATGTTTTTACTCTGTCGGTAACGGCAGGTATGATAGTTTTAGGTTTTATGTTGAGCGGGTGCAGTGCTATGGATACCGCAATTAAAAAAAGAGATTTGGATGTTCAGACTAAAATGTCCGAGACTATATTTTTAGAGCCTGTTGCACCGGAGAAGAGAGTCGTTTATTTTGATATCAGAAATACATCCGATAAAGAGATGAATGTAAAAGAGAATATAATGGCTGCTTTTAAAAGCAGAGGCTACAGGATTACCGATAATCCTAATGAGGCAACATATATGCTTCAGGGAAATATCTTAAAAGTAGGCAAATCAAATCTTAAAGAAGCGCAATCACACCTTGGCTCAGGCTTTGATGCAGGACTGACCGGTGCGGCTGTGGCAGGCGGAGCTTCGTACGCAATGGGCGGAAGCAACCGAGGTACGGCGGGAGCGGCTTTGGCAGGGGCTGCTATAGGTTTTGTGGGTGATGCTTTGGTTACGGATATTATGTATATTATGGTAACGGATTTGCAGATTCGTGAAAGACCGTTAGAGGGTGAAGTAGTTACTCAAACACAAAAAGCCTACTTGGAACAGGGAAGCTCTACTACGACAAAACAGGATATCAAAGGCGGAAAAGTGGAATGGAAAACATATCGCACCCGCATAGTTAGTACCGCAAACAAAATGAATCTTGAATTTGAAGAGGCAAAACCTGTTCTTGAGAGTGCATTGGCAAAATCCATCTCGGGAATTTTTTAATTTTGCAACGAGAGTCATCGCGAGCCTCTAAAAGAGGCGCGGTAATCTAAAAATAGTAAAGGCTGTGTATGATTAAAATTTTTAAGATTTTGTCGTTATTTTTAATTTTAATCATAAGCGTCGGATGTTCACAAAAAGTTACCATTCGTGCGCTTGAGCCGTCTGAGATAGACCGCGTGGCATCAACAAAAAAGCTTAGTGTAGCTGTGTTTGAAAACGACAGAGTAGGGCTTTCAGACAAGATAGAGGCAAATCTCGCAAATCAAAAAATCGATAACAAAAACTACTTTACTATGGTCAATAGAAAAAATTTTGACAAAATAGTAGCCGAACAGAAGATTCAAAACAGCGGTCTTGTAGATATCTCAACTGCCGTTCAAGTCGGTAATTTGCTAGGTGCAGAGGCTATAATTTCCGGTAGTGTAGGCAGAGTGGCTTCAAATGATACGCACTACTTGGAGACTCGATTAAGATGTGCCGACAATAAGTGCAAAGAGCTGGTTCCTTATAATGTCGGATGCACAAAAAGAGAAGTCGCTTTATCTGCGGAGGTTCGTATGGTTGATGTTGCAAAAGGCGATATTATCTATGCCGATACGATGAGTAAAACATCTCAGTGGTCGCATTGCATCGATGATTCTAACTCTTTGCCTTCTACGGAGATGGCGGCACAAAAGTTAGCCGCTACAATTGCGGTAAATTTTGCATACAAGTTAACGCCGCATTATCGTTATTTTGAGGTTGTTTTACTGGAAAAGCCGGATATAAAGTATAACGATAGAGAAGATAAACTCTTGGATGTCTCTTTGGAGTACATAAAACAAAACAGGTTTGATAAAGCGGAAAAGTTTCTTATTGATTTGATTGATTCTACGGGGCAAAAAAGTTATGTTGCTTTTTATAATTTAGGCGTTATAAAAGAGGCAGAGGGGAAATATGCAGAGGCGCAAAAGTATTATAAAAGAGCAGACGAGTTGATGATAAAGCCCGTAGGCGAGATAAGTCAAGCGTGTTTGAGGATTGAGGATTTGATAGAAAAAAACAACAGAGCCAAAGAACAGTTATCAAAGTAGGGCAGGAAATGAATAGATATATTTTTATAACTGTTTTTATAACGAGTGTACTTTTTCTCTCCGGCTGTTTATCCCAAAAAGAGGTTGATTTAACCCAAAAAAAAGTGCTTCCCTCTTGGTATGCAAATCCCCCGCAAACAACATCAACAACACTCTATGCAACGGGCGAGGGAGAAAATAGGGATGATGCCGTGGCAAATGCGCTAAGTATGATGGCTTCAACCCTAAGCGTATCCATAGCATCTCAATTTAACTCAAAAAAAGTTGTGAAAGAGGGGTTGGAAAATAGCATTAGCTCAACAGTTTCAAACGAGGTTCAAAGCGATGTCAAAAAAATCCGTATCAGCCATTATGAAATTCTTAACTCTTGGGAACTCGGTTTTAAAAAATATATAGTTTTAATCAAATCTGACAAGCAAAAGCTCTTTGAGAGTCTAAAAAATGAGCTGGAACAGAAGTTTGCTTTTACAGAGAGCCAGATAAAACAGTCTCAAAAATATAATGCGATAGAGCAGTTAAACGGTTATAAAAAAGCAAAAACAGATATCAATGATGTACCGAATATGTTAACCGTAATGAATGTTTTAAACGGCGCTTTTGACGCAAGAGAGTATATGGGCAAGATGGAGATGATAGAGAGCCGTTACGGTACTTTGTTAGCATCCATAAGCATGAGCATTGAGTGTGATGATGAATCAAAAAATTTAGAGGCTTTCATAAGAGAGGGACTTGGCTCAAAAAAAGTGCAAATCAAAAACGGCAGCGGTGAAAAACACTTTTATATAACCGTATCTTCAAATATTCAAAAAGCATCTTCATACGGATTTACGCTTGCCCGCTCTGCTATAGAGATAACCGTAAAAGATTATAAAAACTCCGTTATAGGAAGCAAAAAGTTAAATATAGTAGGGCAATCCACGCAAGGTTACGAGATAGCTAAAGAGAGTGTCGCTATAAAATTCGGCGAGATGATAAAAAAAGAGGGTGTAGGTAAAGTTTTGGGGCTTGATTTGTAGTTTTTTTCACTTATTATTAACACCGTTTTGCTATACTCCGTAAATAAAAATATTAATTAAACTCACTGATAATTTAAATCAGAGGTCTCAATTTATCAGATAAAGGTTACAATTTATGATTTCAAAAATAGAGTTGATAAAAAAAGAGGTTTCAAAGGTTGTCGTAGGTCAAGAGAAGATGATAGACGCTCTTCTTATCGGGCTGTTGTGTGAGGGGCATATCCTTATAGAAGGTGTTCCGGGGCTTGCAAAAACTACGACGGTAAATGCACTCGCTCAAAGTTTAGGACTTAGTTTTAAACGTGCCCAATTTACTCCCGACTTGCTTCCCTCAGATATACTCGGAGCCGAGATTTATGACCCGCAAAGCAACAGCTTTAAAATCAAAAAAGGTCCTATTTTTACAAATCTGCTCTTAGCAGACGAGATAAACCGCTCTCCCGCAAAAGTCCAATCGGCACTTCTTGAAGTTATGCAGGAGAAACAAGTCACGCTCGGTGATACTACTTTTAAATTAGAACTTCCGTTTTTTGTTATGGCGACTCAAAATCCGGTTGAACAAGAGGGAGTTTACCAGCTTCCAGAAGCTCAACTTGATAGATTTATGTTAAAACTTATAGTCGATTACAACACAAAAGTTGAAGAACTTGAGATTGCCAGAAGAATCTCAAGCGGCAATTTTGAGACGATTCATAGCGTTATAACGCATGATGATTTACAAGAGTTAAAAAAAGCCGTAAAAAATGTGCATGTAGATCCGCAGGTTGAAGAGTATATGATAGAGCTTGTGAATGCGACAAGAAATCCTGAGGAGTATGGACTCGGCGAGATTAAAAACTACATCCAGTTCGGTGCATCGCCTCGTGTGAGTATCGATATGTTTAAAGCCGTAAAAGCTATGGCGTTTATGAGAGGTAAAGATTTTGTAACGCCTGTTGATGTGGCTTTCATTGCAAAAGAGCTTATGCGTCATCGTATAGTGCTTACTTACGAAGCAGAAGCCGAGGGTATTACGACAGATGAGATTATACAAAGAGTTTTAGAAACCGTAGCGATACCGTAAGCCAAAGTATACAAATATGAGTAAACTGCAAAAAATTTTGGTTCGTGCAAGGCGACAAGTATTTAGCGAAATGGTCGGTAACAATCCCTCTATCTTTCAAGGCGAGGGTTATGACTTTATCGAACTTCGCGAATATATGCCCGGTGATGATATCCGCCGTATTGACTGGAATATCACCGCTAAAATGCAAAAACCTTTTATCAAAATCTTTCGCGAAGAGAGAGAACTGAGTGTCGTGATAGTTTCTGTTTTAAACGGAAGCGTACATTTTGGTTCAAAAAAATTCAAACAAGAGAGTATCGCTGAGGTAGTGGCACTTCTTGGGTATTCAACGCTTAAAAACGGAGATTTGCTTAGTTCGTATATCTTTACTGATGAGATGATTTCACACTCAAAACCGAGCAAAAAACTACATCTTGTTCAAAAAAGCGTTGAAGAGGTTTTAAATTTTGATGCATTAAACCAAAAAGTTGATTTTAAAGTTATAGCAGATACTCTTTTTAAAAGACTTAAAAGAAAATCTTTGATTTTAATAGTGGGTGATTATTTTGAGATACCTGATTTTAAACTTTTAGCTAAAAAACATGAGGTAGTCGCAGTCATTGTAAGAGACAGACTTGAGGAAAATCCGCCCGAGATGGGTTTTGCTTCTTTGGTAGATCCAGAAAGCGGAGCGGTGCTAGAGGGTGATTTTAACGCTTCAAGCGTGAGGGCATACAGCAAAAAAGTTGCCTTGCATGACCATAACCTCTTTGAGAGGCTTAGAAAAGACGACATAAGATTTACAAAAGTGTATACGGATTCTATTGCAAGCGTAGAGCTTCGCAGACTTTTTGGAGGCATATAGATGGCTGATATGCAAAGTTATGATATACCGCTTCATGATATCAAGCCGATTGTCCAGATAGAAGAGTATTCGTTATACTACTTTTTGGGTCTCTCTTTTTTTGCCGTTGCTTTGATTTTTGGATTATCTTATCTTCTCTTTTCATGGCTAAAGAAACGAAACCGATACAACAAAAGAAAAGAACATTTTAATCATTTAAATATGCTGGATTTAAAGAGTACGAAAGAGAGTGCGTACGCGATTACTTTTTACGGCGCAACATTTAAAAATGACTCTTTAAGACATAAAGAGATGTATGATAATTTAGTCGGCAGACTTGAGCAATATAAGTATAAAAAAGAGGTTGAGGGATATGATAGCGAAACTCTCGGTTATATAGAACTTTACAAAGGTATGGTTGATGTTTGATGGAATCTACTTTGAGTTTCCTCAAATAGCATTCGTACTTCTTCTTTTTATCTTGTGTGCGAAGCTTTGTAAAATGAGATTGCCATCTATCTACTTTCCTCATACCGGCGGTTTTTTAAAAAACTCCATAGCGGTATTCAAGCCGCTTTTTTTTCTAAAATGGGTTGGAATCGTGATGATGATAGTCGCACTTATGTCGCCCGTAAAAGATGAGACATATGAGTTAGAGCCAAAAAACGGGTATGATATTGCTTTAATTTTAGATACTTCCGAGTCCATGAAATCAGAAGGATTCGATGCAAATAATCAGCGCTTAAACAGATTTGATGTCGTAAAGAGCATAGTTAGCGATTTTATAACCAAAAGAAAAAACGACAACATAGGTTTGGTTGTTTTTGGAGCGTTCTCTTTCATAGCTTCACCGCTTACTTACGATGAGAATATTTTAAATAAGATTGTCTCACAGCTCTATATCGGAATGGCTGGAAAATATACGGCACTCAATACCTCGCTTGCACAAGGTGTGAATCTTCTGAAAATGAGCAAATCAAAAACCAAAATAGCTATTTTGCTTACAGACGGTTACAGTACGCCCCAAATAGACAAAATTCCACTTGATGTTGCCATAGATATGGTAAAAAAAGAGGGTATAAAAGTTTATCCGATAGGTATCGGAATGGCGCATGAGTACAACAGGGAAGTGCTGCAAAAAATAGCAAACGAGAGCGGCGGAGTTGCTTTTGGCGCTTCAAGTGCAAATGAATTAAAAGAGATATACCAAAAAATCGATGAGTTGGAAAAATCCGAGATAAAAAATGAGAGTTTTAGTTATGCAAAATATTACTATCAATTTCCGCTCTTTATATCGCTTCTTGCTTTGATGCTCTATATCTATCTTAGAAATAAAAGAGGGTATGCATGACTTTTTTGCACCCTGAATTTTTATACTATATGCTGCCTCCGCTGTTTATCCTCTTTGGGTTTTTGCTTACCCAAAAAGAGTCTCAAGCGCACTTTTTTTCCAAAGAGGTTATGGATAAACTTCGCGTAAGCGCAAATACATTGACTCTTCAAGCCAGAAATGCTCTTTTTTTGCTTATGGGATTTTTTATGATAATTGCCCTTGCCCAACCAGTTATAAAAGAGGGTAAAGCCCAGGTGAGGGCAAAAAGTGCTGATATTATGATTGCCATAGATATATCTGACTCTATGCTCGCAGCAGATATTTATCCAAACCGCTTAGAAGCTGCAAAACAGAAGGTTCTTGCTCTTTTAGGAGGGGATTTTAATGAGCGCGTCGGCATAGTGGCATTCGCTAAAAATTCATATCTTGTTTCACCACTTAGTTTTGATAAAAGTGCGGTGTCATTTTTGCTTAGTCAGTTGGATACATCCTCAATTACCGAAAAAGGAACTGATTTTTCATCTGTTTTAGATGTAGTGAGTAAAACGCAAGAGAGTCAAGATAAAAAGTGTCTTCTACTTTTGAGTGACGGCGGAGACAATAGTGATTTTAAAGATGAGATAGAGCTGGCAAAAAAGCACAATATAACAGTTTTCATCTTAGGCACTGCAACAAAAAAAGGCTCGCCCATAAAGCTTCAAGACGGAACTTTTATAAAATATAACGGTGATATCATTATCTCAAAACTGAATGAAAAAATTGCGGATTTGGCGACAAATACAGGCGGAGTTTACATAGAGAGCACAACCTCTTTGGATGATATAAAAACAATGCTAAGTGAGATAAAGAGCGTGAGCGATAAAAAAGAGCTAAAGAGCCAAGAGATTCAAAAAAATAGACCGCTTTTTTACTATCCTCTTGGAGTTGCACTCTTCATTTTAATTATCGCTACAAGCTCTTTGAATAAGAGAAAAAGTGTAAGTGCTGCATATCTACTCATCTCTCTTCTTTTTAACTCATCATATGCGCAAGCGGGAATGTTTGATTTTATGGAGCTGAAAAAAGCAAAAGAAGCTTATGAAAACGGAGAGTTTGAAGAGTCGGCAAAGTTATATGAAAAGTACGCAAAAGAGAGTGCAAAACCTGAGGGATACTTTAATGCGGGAAATGCTTTTTATAAACAAAAAAAGTATAAAGAGGCGATAGAGTCATACAATAAAGCAGCGTTTAATGATGAAAATGCAAAAGCAAAAAATTTATCAAACTTGGGCAACGCTTATGCCAAAGAGGCAAAACAGGATAGTTTGCAAAAGGCAAAAGAGGCTTATGAAAAATCTCTTGGCATTAAAGAAGATAAAGAGACAAGAGAAAATCTGCAAGAGGTTGAAAAACTCCTAGAGAAGCAAAAAGAGAACGAACAAAACAAAGACAAAGAGAATAAACAAAACGATAAAGATCAAGATTCGAAAGAGGGTGAAAAAAAATCGGACGAAAAAGATAAATCAAAAGAACACAAAGAGAGTTCAAAAGATAAAGAGTCCAAAGATAAAGAGAAAAGTTCCGATGAGGCTAAAAGTCAAAAAGAACAAAACGGCAAATCCGATCAACCTAAGCAAGATGGTAAAAAAGATGAGCAAAAAGAGTTAGACAAAAGTGATAAAAACACTTCAAAGAGTTCGCATACAAGAGAGCAAAAGCCGGATAAAGAGAGCATGAGCGATGCAGAACAGCAGAAGTGGATAGAGCAGCTGAGTACAAAAAACAGTACATATCTCTACAAGCTAAATGATGAAAAAACAAAGAACGAAAATTTAAACTATAAGCCTTGGTAATTTAAAGGAAAAAAATTGAACACTATTTTTAAACTGCTATTTTTACTGCTGATAACTTCATATGGAGCAGAAGCATCCGTTACGGCTAAAGTCGATTCTAAAAAAGTTGAACTCGGAGAGATGGTTACTTACTCTTTGACGATTGTAGGAGAGGATGTCACAAGACCCGATATCCGAAGATTGTGCGATAGCGATGTCATCTCTACAAGTTCTCAAACAAATATGCAGATTATTAACGGAAAAGTTAGTAAAAGTTATACGCTAAGTTATAAATTCGTGCCGCAAAAGAGCTGTAAGATTGAGCCTGCCGAAGTTGAGATTAGCTCTAAGCTAGAAGCAAGCAATGCGGTAGAGATAGAAGTCTCTCCTGTAAGCGGAACAAAAGATTCGGACTTTGCTTTAACTCTTAGCAGTGACAAAAAAGAGCTTTTTGTCGGTGAAGCGTTTGACTTGACGCTTACTTTTAAGCAAAAAAGCAATGCTGAGGCCGTTGATAGCAAGTTTACGCCTCCTGAATTAAAAGGTTTTTGGGTTAAAGGCGAGTCAAAACCCCAGAGATATGAAGATGGAAAATATATAATAACAAAGATAATCTATACAATGGCGCCTCAAAGAGCAGGAGAGCTTACCGTTACAAAAGCTCAAATGCAGATAGCTTCAAGAAGCAGCGGTGCAGATAGCTGGGGCGCTTGGGTTCCTACTATAAAGTGGAAAACTTACTTCTCTAACGAACTCTCTTTTGATGTAAAACCGCTTCCGTCGGGAGTTACATTGGCAGGCAGTTTTAGCATAAATGCAACGGTCGATAAAACTCAAGTAGATGCAAATGAGCCGGTAAATGTAACTATAGAAGTGCAGGGAAGCGGAAATTTAGAGGATATAAAAAGTTTTAAACCAAGCGTAGAGGGAGTTGCTGTTTTTGATGAAAAGATTGTCATTGAGGGTACAAAATTGACTCAAAAGATAGCTTTTGTCGCTGAGAGAGATTTTGTCATTCCATCATTTTCTCTAAACTATTTTGACACAAAAACAAAAGATGTAAAAACAGCCTCAACCAAAGAGATGGCAGTAAAGGTAAAAAACTCCAAACAAAAACAGAGCTTAAATATACAAAGAGAAGCTCCAAAAACAGTAGAGGCGCCCTCAACTGCAAAACAAGACAATCTTATGCTATTTGTACTATTTTCATTAGGTCTTGTATGCGGGATTTTGATTATGATTTTTAAAGGTAAAATGAGTTTTAAAAGAGAGCAAAAAAGCTCCCAAAAAGAGCCGAAAACTCTTCTGATGAGACTTCTTCCGTTTAAAGATGATGCAGAAGTAAAAGAGATAATAGAAAATTTAGAGAAAAATATATACTCAAATCAAGATATAAGATTGGATAAAAAAGTTCTAAATAAAATTAAGAATAGATATAAAATTTTATAGAATGATTTGTATTTCTTATAATGCAACTGTTTCATAAAGAGACATTACAATAAATTATATTTTTTATTATGTTAAATTAACTTTAGTTTAAGAATATCACTATACAATTCCACTCCATTTTTAAAAATAGCAGCTTGAGTTGCTAATTACACAGGAGAAAGAGATGAAAAAGTTAATAAGCGGTTTAGTAGTTGTATCAGTATTATTTTTAGGTTGTGATAAAAAAACAAAAGAGGCTCCGGCAGCGGCAACTCCGGTTGTAGCTCCGGCGGCAGTAACTCAGGCAGCTCCGGTTGAAGCTGCGGCTCCGGCAGCTCCGGCGGCAGAAGCTCCTGCAGCTACGGTTGCAGAAACTCCGGCTACACCGGCTCCGACTGAAGCTCCGGCAACTAAATAATTACTCAAAGAGCAGCACCTTTTGTGTTGCTCTTTTTTATACTTCTTAAATAGACCTCAAAACCTCAAAATTAGATTCCAAATAACCAAAGGAAATACCATTACGGTACAAGTTTAAAATGATGAAATTTCTGAGTTTTTGTCACCCTGAACTTGATTCAGGGTCTAGTTTTGCAAGAATTCTAATAAAAAAATTTCATAAAAATCTAATCTAAAATATCGTGAAGTCTGTTTCCGGCTTCTAAGTTTTTATGTACCTTTTCCCACTCTTCATTTTCAATGTACCCCTTGAGGAGTTTTAGCTCATCTTCAAATAATTCTATAGCTTCAATAAGATTTGTTTTGTTCTGTCTAAAGATATCTTCCCACATATTTGCAGAACTTTTTGCCAAGCGGCTCATAGAGCGAAATCCTCCCGCCGCAAGAGCCAAAATATTGCGTTTGTTTTCTTGGTTCATGACCGTATTTGCAAGAGAATATGAGATCGCATGAGGCATATGCGATATAAATGCCGCATGACGGTCATGCTCATTTGCAGGCATAAAATATTTTTTCATCTCAAGCGCTTTAAATATCTTTTTTGCAACTTTTGCTTGTTTTTCTCCGCTGTTTTCAATGTCGCATAAAACTACGACTTTATCTCTGTATAAATCATCAATTGCCGCTTTTGGACCAAAGTTTTCAGTTCCGGTCATCGGATGAGCCGCAACAAAGTTTTTTCTTATCTCTTGCGGAACGGAAGCGACTATTTTGGCTTTTGTACTGCCGAGATCTATGATTGTTGCATCATCTTTAACATCTGTTAAATTTTTAAGTGCCGATATAACTCCGTCAACGGGGATTGCAAGAAAGATAACATCATAATTTTTCACTTCGTCAAACTCTACTATGCTATCAACTAAACCAAGCTCCATAGCTTCTTGTTGGTGGATTTTATTGTGATCGCTTCCAACGATGCTGTTGATAAAATCTAATTTTTTTAGACTTATGGCAAGAGAACCTCCCATAAGCCCTAATCCTACTATCGCTACATTCATTTTATAATTCTTTGTAATTAATTTGCTAAATTATACAGAGTTTACTTAATATTAACCATAAATAGCCTAATTTGGGGCTTTTATATTCTCTCTGTACCGTTTTTGTACCGTTTTTCTAAAAAACCTATACTCATTTTTTCTTTTTTTGGCATATAGTGAGTATATGTATTTAATGTTATTTGCAAGTTTTCGTGTCCTAATGTATGTGATACCCACAAAGGATCTATTCCATTATTTAACATCATACTTGCAAATGTATGTCTTGTGTTATGTAAACTTCTTTGTTCAAAGTTTAAGTTTTTTAATACTTTTTGGAAGTGATTGTAAAAATGAGTATTGCTTCCATAGTACGAGCCTTTTTTGTTTACAAAAACAAAATCATTTTTCAGACCGGTTAAAAGCCGTTGAGCTTTTAAAAACTTTTTAGCTTGTGGTAACATCTCTATATCTCTAAGGCTAGATGCAGTTTTAGGAGAGTTTATATAGCCCTCTGCAATAGTTTTGTTTATGGATATAGTATCCGTTACAAAATCTATATCTTCCCATTTAAGAGCTAATATCTCCCCGCTTCTCATACCTGAAAAAAAAGCAATACCTAGAAAGTTTTTAACCGCTTCTTGAGTATTGGTTAAAATCTCATCTATCTCATCCAAAGTGCAAGGTTTTTGCTTTTTTTTGTCGTTAGCAATTCTAAACTTTGGCATATCAACCATTTTTATTGGATTGAGTATAACCAATTCTTTTAAAATTGCTAGACTAAATACTTCTTTAAGAAGCACTCTTGTTAAATTTAAAGAACCTTTACCGAGACCTTTATCTACTAAAGCATCTTGAAATTTTTTAATGTCAATAGGTTTTATTTGCGTAACTAGCACATCTTTAAAATATGGTATAATTAAATTTCTACAAGTTACTTTGTAGGCTAATAAAGTTTTATGTTTCAATACCTTGCTTTTGCCGTTCATCACTTCATCAAGCAATATAGCAACGGTTGGAACTTGTTTTACTTCATTTATTCCTAGTTCTACATCTAAATCACCGCTTTTAAATTTTCCGATGATAATATTTTTATTAACATTGCTATATTTCATCTTTGAGCTTTTGAGGTTATCTCCAAAACCAAAGTACAAAATGCCGTTTCGATTTTTAAATCGTAACTTTCTCACTTACTATTCCTTTGTTCAACTCTTTTTTGAACTCGGCAATAGCATCTTCTATAAACACAAGAATTTTACCGTTTTTTCTATAAAAGTGATGTTGCTCTTTAAGTAGTCCTTGAGCTATATAATTATTTATAGTTCTATCTGTAACATTTAAAAATTTTGCCACCTCTCTTTTGGTTGTTATTGGGGGCACTAATTTTGACATTCTCTCTTCCATATTTTCAATTTTTTTTAGTAGCATAGGAATAAGCTCTAAATTTTCAAATGCTTGTAAATTCATTATGCAGCCTTTTTATATTCGTTTATTGTATGCACTTCCATATTTTCATTACGCATATATAAAAGCTCTTTATCGTCCCATATTTCCATTATTTTTTCACTATCAAGAGTTACCAATACTTTTAAACTATTGCCCTTTTTGATCTGAGTAAGTGCATAGAGCGTAAATCTATGGTTTAAAAGTCTATGAAGATACATAGGAGCAGTTGAACGACTGGAACAAAATCTACTAACACGATTTTTTATATACCACGCATTAAGATACTCATCATCTTGCGTAATATGCTCTTTTGACTTTGGAAGCGTTTTATTGATATATTTCATAATGTAACTTTTAGCGTTTAATATATCTTTTACAAATTTGTTTGCTTCTTGAAAATAGAGGCGGTTAAAAGCTTTTTCAACTTTCTTTATCCTATCAGCTGGAATAAATAGAAGTATATGAGCGTGAGGCGTTCCGTCTTTGTGAGGCTCATTGACTTTGTAATACATTCTTTGATTTTTTGATAATTCTTTGAGTGACCTGTCTTGGCGGAGTTTAGCCCACATTTTGGTTAATATCTTTGTAGCTTCTCTTGGCTCTACACCGTTATATTTTGGATTTTTAACAAGAATTGTATCTTTTAGCGATTTTTGTTTCATAGGATGAAATTCACTAGGTAGCGTTATTGTTAAAAAGACAGGAGTAAGATTTGCATTTTGTGCTTCTCTTTGTAAAGTGTCTATGCGGTTTTGAATTTCAGCGTAATATCTTTGCGGATTATGGTTTGATGATATTATGCACTCTTTAAGCGAAAAAGTATTGCCCGTTGTTTTGTCTTTAATGTAACTATATTTTAAAAAGTCCTCTTGCTTTTGAATCTTAAGCTTCACTGACACTAAGTCGCCATTTGAAATACCGTACTTTTTTAAAATGTCCACATCTTTTTTATAATTAGTCAAGGTGCCTACGGCAACGGCTTTTAAGTTCTCCACAATGAGTGGAGCCTCTTCAAAGCCGTTACCTTTGGCACTTTTAATTTCGCTCATATGTTCATACAGATATGATGAAGTCTTAATACTTTTTTTTGTATTATTCATTGTTTCATTCCTTATTCAATTTGAAACGCAGTAGAGAGTGCAGTCTTGGCGGAGTGACTCTCTATATGCTTTTATTTAAAATATCTTCTAATACTAATTTAAAAGAAAATGATTTATGATTATTTACATCTAAATTTCTATAAAGTTTTTCTAAATCATCAAGTTTTAAAATAAAATGATTATTTATACCATTTTTTGTAAGTATTTTTTTAAAAAAACTAGGAGAATAATCACATCGTGAGACTAAATCTTTTACTAAAATTACCATTATAAAGCCTTTTATAAAACTATAAAATTATTAAGCTAACGCCCTCATTTCATTCGGTTGTTCCCACATTTTTATAAATAAAAATCGTGGCTTAATTGGTTACGAAAAAACTTACATTAGATTTAGACATAAAATTACATTTTACTTGTACCTTTTTGCCCACTTGGTCTTTATACTGTGATAATTTTTCAATAGGGATACTTATATCCTGCATTTCTTGCTTAATGCTTCCGTTTGATAGCTCCGTATCTACTAAAAGTTGTAAAACGGGCTTACCTTTTGTAACCTCTCCCGAGTCTTTATCTTTAAAGTCTGGTTTAACATATGTTGATATCAACATTCCCTCTATTATGATTTTCATTTGCTAGTCTCTAAATTGAATTTTTGAAAAACTATATCGTTATAATGCTCTTGAACAGCGTTATAATCATCTCTTTTATTCATATTGCGAGCAATTCTACGAATATAAGACCTTGAAGACTCTAATAGACTTAAAGCTTCATATATATATGGAGCTTCACCGAATATATCAATTTTAAAGTATTCTTTAAACTCATCTATTCCAAGTGCAAGCTCTAAATCAATTTCCATAAGTTTCTTAAAATCGCTTTCTGAAACTGTTTTTGAAAACATTGGATTATCACTAGTTATAGGATTAGGTATAAAAATATCTTCACTATTGAGAACTTTTTTTAAATTTGCCAAAGCATTTTCAATTCTAGAAACTGTAGCTAGATACGATTCGACCAAACTTACTTCCATAAGTGAAATAATCATTGATGTTACAGTAACATTGTCTTGTTTGCATTGCTTCTCAAATTCAAATTTTAAATCACTTGGGATTTGCAAATTAAATCCAACTTTTTTGATATCAGCACTTTGTGCTTTTTTAATAGCCATTTTGTACATTTTTTCTCCTTTTTATAACTTAATTTTCTATGTACATTAAAATTGTACATTTATTTTAAAAGAATGTCAAATTATTGTATTAGTCCATAAAATTTTGTACTGTTGTTGTGCTATAATTTTCCTTATTAAGATTAAGGATTTAAAAATGCACTCATTGACATTGAAAGTAGATGATGGATTTTATGCGCAGTTACTCTCTTTTTTAAAACAAAATAAACAACAAGTAGATATAGTTGAAGATATAAAAGATGATGGTTATCCTGCAATTAGTACTGATGAGGCTAGAATGAGGGTGGCGGCAGCTGTAGACAGATATAAAAATGGTGGCGGCACTTACCTAAATCAGGAAGAATATAACTCTCATATAAATAACTCTATTGAAAAATTAAAAGCTAAATATGCAAATAATTAGGGATTTAAAATATTTAGAACAGTTAGATAGTATTCTTGATTATATAGCTCAATCTGGTAGTATCAATAAGTCATTAGATTTTTTAAATAAGTTAGATATGAGCATTTCAAAGCTTACTTATATGCCAAAGAAATTTAGAAAGTCTTACTATTATAATGATTTGAATATTAGAGATATGATTTTTGAGGGCTATACTGTACCTTATTTAATTGATAATGATTTTATAGTAATTTTAGATATTTTTAAATGGAAAGATAGATAAAAAACTGTACCGTTTTTGTACCGTTTTTTTTCAAGAAGATTGCAATATGAGGATTGAAGCTTGTTTATAAAAGTGCTATTTTTCCGAGTTTTTATTGCAACAACATTGCCTAAATTTAAGCTTTTTTTAACTTAATATTAACCTCATAAAAGGTAAAATCTATCCTTATTTCACAATCTTGGAAACTTAATGAGAATATTTTTACCACTATTTCTATCTCTTCTGGCAGCAAACTCTTTTGCAGACACAATTAAATCAATAAAGTATGACGGTATGGTTCATATGTCGGAGTCCGTAGCACTCAGAATGCTTAAGTTTGAAGTGGGCGATACGCTTAACAAAGAGATACTTGATGCATCAATAAAGACGTATTATAAACAGGGTTATTTTGAAGATATTTGGGCAGATATTGATGATGAAGGAGTTTTGACATTTCACTTTAAAGAGAAACCGCATATATCAAAGATAGAGTTAAAAGGGTGGAAAGAGCATGATTCTGATATAAGAAATAGTATTCTTCAGATAAAAGTAGGTTCACTCTATGATGAGAAAAAACTCGAAGCTGCAAAAAAAAGAATTATTGAAGCGATAAATAAAGAGGCAAAAATTGATAGTGTCGTTGAAATCCAAAAAGAGTATCTTGAAAACGGAAGTATTGCCGTTACATTTTTGGTAAACGAGGGTGAAGAGATAATTATTAAAGATCTGTTTTACAGCGGTATGAATAATTTAAATATTAGCGAGCTTGATGATATTATCGCAAATAAAGAGCGAGAGTTTATGGGATGGCTTTGGGGAAGAAACGACGGTAAGATGAAAGTAGCCGACTTGGCATACGATCCTCTTAGAATCCGCGATGTTTATATGCAACACGGTTATTTGGATATTGATGTAAACGAACCGTTTGCAAAAGTAAATTTTGATAATTATACCGCCGATATGAGTTATCAGATAGCAGAAGGCGAAGTTTACAGCGTAAGCGGAATCAAAATAAATCAGGTTAAAAATGTAGTCGATGACGCTCTTATTCAAGAACTTATAAAGCTACAAATCGGCAAACCTTTTAATATTAAAACTTTTCGTGAAGACGCACAAAGAATCAAAACTCTTATAGCGGATTTGAGTTATGCGTTTGTTGAAGTTGTTCCTGATTTGAAAAAAGATAAAGAGAAGCAAACCGTTGAAGTTGTCTTTAAAATTATACCGGGCGATAAAGTAAAAATTAGAAATGTAATCATCTCGGGCAACAACAGAACATTAGATAGAATTATAAGAAGAGAACTATATCTCGGTCCAAATGATATGTACTCGCTAACGGATTTAACAGACTCAAGAAATGCGTTGGGGCGACTTGGTTTTTTTGACGGAAATACTATCGAAGAAAAAAGGATAAACAATCAAACTATGGATTTGATTGTTAAGGTAAAAGAAGCACCGACCGGAAATATTCAACTTGGCGGCGGATATGGAAGCTACGGCGGGATTCTCATAAGTGTTGCCGTTAATGATAGAAATATCTGGGGCTCGGGTATTGATATCGGTATAAAAGCGGAGCGTTCCGAATTGACGTCGAACTACTCATTTAATATATCAAATCCACGATTAAACGATAGCGATTTTAGCGGTAACTTTTCTGTTTTTACATCTGAGTATCAGTATAACGATTATACCGTTATGTCAGACGGATTGACTCTTGGGGTAGGGCATAGATTTACCAGATATATCAGCGGACATATTGGCTACGGTTTTTCAGACAATAGTTATAAGTTTGAGAATAATTCACTAGACAAAGATAATCCTTATTTTCAAGATTATGCAAAAAGCTCCGTTACCGTAAGTGCAAAATATGATAATACAGATGATTTTTATATGCCTAGAAAAGGTGTTGTAGTAACTCAAAGTATTGAAAATGCAGGGCTTGGATCTGATGCAAGTTTTATAAAAAGCAGAACTGGTTTTTCGACATTTAAAGGGCTTGAAGAGTATTTTGGTTTTGATCTTATTGCAAGATACAAAGCTAGGTTAAACTATGTAAAAGAGCTTGATTTTCTACCGGTAGCCGAGAGATTTTACATGGGCGGTATCGGAAGTGTTAGGGGATATGAGTCATATTCATTATCTCCAAAAACAAAAGTAGACCCGAACGCTAAAGGCGGGATAAGAAGATACGGGGGCGAGTATAGTGCCACAAATAGTGCCGAGCTGAGTTTTCCTTTGGTTCCAAAAGCAAAAATGCGCGTGGTAACTTATCTTGATTGGGGTTATATAGGAACAAATGAGAGTGCCGGAAACGGTTATGATGTGAAAAACCTATCTCGCGGCGGATGCGGAGCAGGACTAGAGTGGTTCTCTCCTGTAGGACCGATTCAGTTGATGTTCTCAAAACCTCTAGCAGAGGAAAAGGGTGATAAAACAGCCGTGTTTGAGTTTACTATGGGGCAAAGATTTTAGTATACGGTATCCGTATATAATAAATTGAAGTCTCTGATAAATCAAGATTAGATTGCCGCGCTTCGCTCGCAGTGACAAGCGCGTCAATCTCCATGACTGTCATTGCGAGAAGCAACGCGGCAAAGCAATCTCTGGCACCTTATATTTAGTTATAAAAAGAGATGGTTATACTGCCGTTTTTAATGAGTTCTAATTTTTCTATACTCTCTTTTGCCAGATAAAGACTGTTTTTAGACTCAATTTTTAGTTCACCGTTTTCAAAACTAAGCGTAAAATCTATATTTCTAGGTTGATGGCTTAGCAGGGCAACAGCCAAAGATAGAAGATAGCTAAGAGAGTTTAGTTGATTTGTATCGGGAAGAAGCTCTCTGAATCTCTCTACATGCGCAGATGACGGTAATTTTCTCTTTGCATATCGTGCTAATGTTGCAATAAGAATTATCTGCTTATGCGTAAAGCCAAATTCTAGGGCATCTTCTATGAGATAGTAGCTGTGTCTGTTGTGAGAGTAGTAATGGATAGAACTTCCGCTAATGTAGAGTTTTGCCGCAATTGCCAACTCATAACGATATTTTCTATCAATATTAAGCGTTTCATGCGTTAGATCAAATAGCTCTTTTGTAGCTTTGCATAGTTGGTTCGCATATGCAAGATTATCCACATGTGAATCAAGTATATATCGCATAGACGTATTATAATTTGGAGGAAATCTATCCTTTGATGTTCTAAGCAAATCGGCTAAAAAGACTCCCTCTCTCACACCGACACCGCTTGTGATTAAATTTTTTACTTTAAATTTTTTAAATACCCTTAAGAGTATTAATGCACCCGGTTTTATGATATCAAATCTGCTATTTTTTATTCCTAATTTTTGCAAATCATCTTCATCTGAAACTAAGATTTTTTTCAAAAGTTGTATAAATTCGTCATAGTTTGGCTCAAAAGCGTGAAGCTTTTGTATGGGATAGTCGCTGTTGTTTAGTATGGCATTAGATATTGCCCTAAACGAGCCGCCGATTCCTATAATAGTTTGGGGATTTATATTTTCTAATTGCGCTAGCTGTGAATCAATATATTTTTTAGCACCATCAATATCGTTTTTATCAAAAAATAGCTCTTTTAATCTTACTGTTCCGAGATTAAGAGAGATATTTAAACTAATCTCTTTATTGTTTATAAGTGAAAATTCAGTTGAACCGCCGCCGATATCTATACTCAGAGCATTTTTTTGTTCAGGTAAAAGATTTGCGCATGCAATAGCGCCGAGGTATGCTTCTCTCTCTCCGTCTATAACTTTTATCTGTATACCCAGAGAGTTTTTTACTCTGTTTATAAAATCTTTTTTATTTGGTGCATCTCTGAGTGCAGAAGTTGCGACACAGAGTGTTTTTCTGGCCTTAAGAGAAGAGATTATGGATGAGAAATTCTCTAACGCGTCAAAGGCTCTTTGCATAGGAATCTCTTGAAGAATCCCGTTGTTTTGATAAGCATGTTCAGAGAGTCGAACTCTGCTTTTTGCTTCATGCAAAATATGAAACGCAAAGCGAGAACTTTTTTCATAGACTACCATTCTAACCGAGTTAGAACCGATATCTATGACTGCTACTCTTTTTGACATCTAATACTTTTTACTCTTCGTCTTGTAGTTGTTTATATTTAAATTGAAGTTCTGCGATTGATTCTATATTATCTTTATCAGGAATAATACAATCAACAGGACATACCGATACACATGCAGGTTCATCATAAACACTTACACACTCCGTGCAACGATCAGGATCTATGAAATAGACGGGATCTCCCTCTTCAATAGCCATAGTAGGGCACTCTTCACGACACGCATCACATGCTATACATTCATCCATTATTATTAAAGCCATTTAAATACCTTCTAGTTATAATCCAATTTAAATACATCTCAAAAATATATTTTCATGTGCACGATTTATATCGAAATAAAGCTTTATTATTTTTTAAATTTTACTATTTTTTATTTATAGGCAGTATGCATGAGAGCTTTGAGTTTAGGTTTATGCTGGCTACCGTTCCCACAACTCCGTCCGTTCTGTTTTTTATGCTTATTTTTGCACCCAGTGCATCGGCTGCACTTTTAGCCAAAAAGAGCCCAAGTCCGACTCCCGGTTTATTTCCCTCTCTCTTAAACGGTGCAAATAGATCCGAACTCTCATCTATTCCGCACCCTTCGTCTATCACTTCGATAAGTAATCCATAGCTGTTTAGTGAGCTTATAAGAGATACGCTCTTGTCTTTTGGAGTAAATTTTAGTGCATTTTGTAAGAAATTTTGAATAATTTGGTTAAGCAGGCTTACTTGAAGAAATGCCATGTATCCGTTTGGTTCAAAACTCATATAAAGTGTTTTGCCCTCGTTTTCAGCTAAAAGTTTAAAATCATCCGCTTTTTGATGAAGAACATCTATAACATCTACCTCTTGAGGTTTTTCTAGTTGTGCACCCTCTTGGCGACCGATGTTGAGTATATTTGAGACAATGATATTCATCTCGTCTACCGTCTTGTTTGTAACTTTAAGGGCATCTATATACTCTTCTGCCGAGCGTTTTTTTATAAGAGTCACTTGATTTTTTAGTTTTATAACGGCAAGCGGAGTCTTTAGTTCATGTGCAGTTCCGATAAATAGCTCTTTTTGGTATTTAACAAAGTTTTGGATTCTTGCTATTAGGTGGTTTATAGTTGTTCCTAGAGGCTCAAACTCTTCAGGCAGCTCTTCTACGACTATCGGACGCATAAGATGTTCATTCATATTTGAGAGTTTGTTGCTTAGAGTCTTAACTGGTGTCACCAACATTTTGGATAATCCTATAGCATAAATGACAACAAGCAAAAATCCTGCAATATTTATAATAAAAAGATAGTTTAGTATTTTATCAAGAAGCAGTTTTGTGGATGTTATCTCTTTAGTGATTTTTAGATAACTGAGCTCATCCAAATTAAACGGATATATAAGAGTCAAATAGGATTTCGCATTTTTAGTCGTTTCGTATAGATCGATATCTAAGTGTGCTTTATTTAGATGTGCTATCTCAATGCTTAGTCCTAGATATATTTCAGGTGTAGGTATTTCGCTACCGTAAATAGACTCGTTACTTGCTACATTTTTTGCATAGTTGAGAAGTTCTTGATGTTTCTCTTCGATGATTGATCTTTGGATATAAAAGTATAAAAGAGATGAAAATATAAATATAAGCGATGCGGAAGCAAAGATAAGTTGGATTAAAAAGCTTTGTCTGATACTTCTTTTTGAGAACATCTCTTCACCTTATAGAAACAAAAGTGTGTAATTGTAGCCTATTTAGTTGAAACTTATGATTAAGAGAGAGATTGACTCCGTGCCATGCACGGAGTGGTACAGAACGGTTTTTAGCAGGATTAGTTAATCTCTTTTGGAAAGCAGAAACGGTAACCGCGGCGACGAACAGTCTCAATGGTAGTTATATTTAAAGGTTTGTCCATTTTTTGTCTAATTTGATTAATAGCAACCTCAATTACATTTGGAGTAACTAGTTCAGGCTCTTCCCAGATCGCATCAAGCAGTTGCTCTTTAGATACAATTTGATCACGGTGACGCGCTAAGTGAGTAAGAACCTCAAAAGGTTTACCTTTAAGTTCTATCTCTTGATCTTTGTAAGTGATTTTTTCCTCTTCAGGATTAATTATTAAATCTTCGATTTCGATGATATTGCTACCGCCAAAACGAAGACGAGCATCAAGACGAGCAACTAAAACATCAAAATCAAATGGTTTTCTTATATAGTCGTCGGCTCCGCTTCTTAGAGCTTCGATTTCGCTCTCATTGTCATCTCTTGCAGATAAAACCACAACAACTGTTTTTGGAGTTTTTGATTTAATGTCACCTATAATGTCAACGCTATTTCCATCCGGAAGCATCCAGTCCATTAATACTAAATCGTAATTACGAATATCTAAATAGTACTCTCCATCTTTAAGAGTCTCCACTACATCGCTTTGGTAGCCAAACTCTTTTAATCCCTCAGCAAGCATTTTGTTTAATGTAACTTCATCTTCTATAATAAGAATGCGCATAAATTGTGTCCTATAAGTGAATATTTTGGCGGAATGATATCATATTTTTAGGTTAATTTAAAGAAAATTTCAATTTTTTTTAATAAATTTTTAACTTATATTTAAGATTGGGTTTTGTAATAATTGCTTACACTCACCTTGCAGCCCTTTAAAATAGATGGTTTTGTTATTTTTAAATGGATACTTTTTATGGTGTTGAATTCTTTAATTAATTTTAAATTTATATTTTCTAAAGCATCTTCAATTAGTAAAAACTTATTTTTTTTCATCATATTTTTAACAATTTCGACAACATCTGCATAGTTTATAAAATTTTTTTGGTAGTCATACTCAATAGCAAGATTTATAATTACATCTTGAGGCGTAGTTCTCTCAAAATCCAAAATTCCAATAATGCATTGAAATTTCAAATCTTCTATATGTATCGTCATACGACTCTTTTTTCTTCACCTTTAAAAAGACGAATAATATTTGGTATGTGTTTATAAAAAAGTATAAATCCTATGATAACTACGGGAGCATGAGCCATATCGGGATGAAGTATAAAACTGGCAATCATAAGTGCAACGAGAGCCGTAAGAGAAGAGAGTGAAGAGATTTTTATAACTTTTGCTCCAAATGCCCAAACAACAAGTGCGATAACGGTTTCAAGCGGAAGCATAAACATCATAACACCCATTCCTGTTGCCACGCCTTTACCGCCTTCAAAGTTTAAGTATGGACTAAAACAGTGACCGATTACGGCTAAAACCGATATGCCCCAAAGCGTAGCTTCGCTAACTCCGGCAAAATATGCAACAATTAAAACTAAAACACCTTTGATAGCATCAAGTGCCAGTGTTGCCGCGCCGAGTTTTTTTGCCAGTGAGGGATTTGTCTCTTTGACGACTCTTAAAACATTTGTTGCACCGATACTGCCCGAACCGCTTGCTTTAATGTCTACACCTGCATATTTTTTAGCCAAAAGCAGACCAAAAGGAATCCCGCCTACTAAATAAGCCGCAATAAAAAACTGAGCATTCGTGTTAAATAAAAAGTCCATCTATCAACCTGTTAAAAATTTTTGATATTGTACTTCACATACTATTATAGAGATATAAAATCTATTTGGTATAATAACGCCACTATAAAAATATGAGGAAATTTTTTTGCAACTTACAAATGAAGAATTAAAACAAAAAATTAACGAATACAAAAAAAAGTTAAGCGTAACCGTTGTCGCGCACTTTTACCAAAGAGATGAAGTTTTTGAAGTCGGCGATATAACCGGCGATTCCCTTGAGCTTGCAATCAAAACAAGAGACGACGACTCTGAATTTGTCGTTTTCTGCGGTGTAGGGTTTATGGGACAGAGCGTAAAAGTTCTCTCTCCCAACAAAAGGGTTGCTATGCCAAAAGCGGCATGCTGTGCGATGGCGGTAATGATAGACGGTATACAGTTTGATGCATCGGTAAAAGCGCTTAATGAAGCGGGAATCCCAAATGAAAACATTTTGCCGATTACTTACATTAACTCAAACGCCGATGTAAAAGCAAAAGTCGGAGAGATGGGCGGTATGGTTTGTACCAGTTCAAATGCAAAGAAAATTATTACAACCGCTTTGCAAGAGGGGAAAAAGATACTTTTCGTACCTGACAGATGTTTGGGACAAAATATAGCAAATCAGATGGGGCTGAAATCATGCGTAATCGGTGACGGTTCAAGTTTGCTAGATGCCGACATAATATGTTTTAACGGTTTTTGTTCCGTGCATCAGCTTTTCACGGTTGAGGATATAAAATTTTATCGTAAAAAATATCCGGGAATTTTGATAGCAGTTCATCCTGAGTGTGACCCTGCGATTTGCAGTGCAGCTGATTTTGTGGGCTCAACTTCTCAGCTCATAAAGTATATAAGAGAGTTGCCGATTGAGCAAAAAGTAGCAGTCGGTACGGAATTTAACCTTGTAAACCGACTTCGTCCTAAAAATACTTATGTCCTCTCTTCAACAAAACCGGAGTGTCCGACTATGAATGAGACGACGCTTAAAGATGTTTATGATGTACTGAAGTCAATCGATGAGGGCGAACCGCTAAATGAGATATTTGTAGATGAAAAAACGCAAAAATGGGCAAAAATTGCCTTAGAGAGAATGTTGGCGCTATGATAGAAGAGTTTGTAAAAGCAACATTGGCTCAAGATGTAGGTCGCGGTGATTTGTACGCGTTGGTTGAGCCTAGTATGGATGCAACTGCAAAAATAATTGCAAAAAGCAACGGCGTTATGGCTGGAGTAGAGTATATAAATGTTTTATCAAAGCTAGAAGATTTTGAGATAAAATGGAATAAAAACGACTCACAAACTTTTACTAAAGGTGACGTTTTAGCAACTTTGCATGGAACTTCGCATGTACTTTTAAAAATCGAGAGGACTCTTTTAAATATGCTTCTGCATGCAAGTTCTATCGCAACGCTAACAAAAAAATATGTAGATATAGTGGAGCCGTACGGCGTTAAACTTTTAGATACCAGAAAAACAAGACCGCTTTTGAGAGTGTTTGAAAAGTATGCTACAAGATGCGGCGGAGCGGTTAATCATCGTATGGGTTTGGATGACTCTTTGATGATAAAAGATACGCACCATAAAACCATAAAAGATCTCAAAAGTTATATAGAAAAAGCAAGAAAAGTTATACCTTTTACTTCAAAAATAGAGGTGGAAGTTGAAGACTTCGAGATGGCAAAAATAGCTTTTGCCGCGGGAGCCGATATCGTTATGTGCGATAATATGACGCCTTCGCAGGTGGAGGAAATAGTAAAATACAGAGATGAAAATTTCTCACATATACTCCTTGAAGCAAGCGGAAACATATCGTTTGAAACCATAGAGGGCTATGCTAAAACAGGTGTTGATGCTATTAGCAGCGGTTCGCTTATACACCAAGCAAATTGGATAGATTTGTCTATGAAGATAGATTGAATCTACAGTTAAATATAAGGTAGCATTATATGGCAGATGATGCTGAAAAAAACGAAGAACCCACCCCCAAGAAGATAGAGGATGCCCGCAAAGAGGGTAATGTTCCTAAATCTCAAGATACTTCAGGGGTTATAACTCTCTTTGTTGCAATTTTAGCTTTTTTACTACTTTTTCCATATATGAAAGAGCATATAGTACTTTTGTTTAAGTACTATTTTTCACTGCTGGGTATGCCTCTTGATAAGGCACTGATGATTGATATCGCTATAGTAACGATTAGAGAGTTTCTTCTTATAATAATGCCGCTTTCTATCGCTGTTGCAGTTGCCGGTGTGGCTGCTGCAGTCGCTCAATTTGGCTTTTTATTTACGACAAAAGCAATTACTCCCGACTTTGCAAAACTAGACCCTATTAAAGGAATAAAAAATCTATTTTCAATAAAAAAAATGATTGAAAGCATAAAGATAACATTTAAATCTTTTGCAACTTTAGGCGTTGGATTTATTTTTTTCTTTTTATTTATAGTTGAGTTGCCGACCGTTGCGCTCTTTGGGCTTGCCGATCAGATGGGATGGCTTAAGGATAAAGCTCTTATTATCGCATTTGTAATGCTTTTGATTATATTTGTTTTTGCCATGATTGACTTGATAATAGTTCGAAAGCAGTATTTTGACGGCTTGAAGATGAGTAAGCAAGAGATTAAAGATGAGATGAAAAATATGGATGGAGATCCGCACATTAAAGCAAAAATCCGTCAAATTCAGATGCAGGCTTCAAGAAAAAGAATGATGGCGGCAGTTCCTAGCGCGGATGTAGTTATAACAAATCCGACCCACTATGCGGTTGCCATAAAGTATGACGAAGAGAAGTCGCATGCGCCTATTGTTGTTGCAAAAGGTATGGACAATATAGCGCAGCAGATTAAAAAAATAGCCAGAGAAAATGGAGTACATGTAGTTCAAAATCCTCCGCTTGCCAGAAATTTATATGCACAAGTAGATTTGGACAAACCTATTCCTGCCGAGCTTTTTGCAGCAGTTGCAGAAGTTTTAGCTTATGTTTATAAAATGAATAGGAAATAGTATATAATTTTGAATCTAAAGAGAGTTTTTATGAACGAAATTATACAAATGATAAAGAGCGCCGACCATATCGTTGTGGTATCCCATCTAAACCCTGATGCGGATTCCATAGGCAGTGCAAGTGCGATGTATAGTTTTTTGTTACAAAATCATAAAAAAGTTTCATGGTTTTGCAAAACAGAAATTATAGATCAAAAACTCTCATGTGTACCGTGGTTTGAAAAGATTAGAACATCTTTTCCTAGCTCTGCCGATTTGGCAATTTCACTCGATTGTGCCGATAAAAAACGCTTGGGCATAGAGATAGAGTGTGATTTGATAAACATAGACCATCATGCTGGCAACACTTTTTACGGCAGCGTGAATTTTGTTAAAGCTGATTTTATAAGTACGACTGAGATTTTATATGATTTTTTTACGACAAACGGCGTAAAAATAAACAAAAAGATGGCAACGGCTTTATATGCAGGATTGTTGGATGATTCTGATGCTTTTTTATCCGATAGAGTCGATGGCACGACATTTGCTAATGTAAAAACATTGATAGAATTAGGGGCTGATTTTAAGCTTTGTAATAAAAATATCATGAAAAGCATCTCGTTGGCAGCTTTGAGATTAAAAGCGATTATGTTTAAAAATATGTCGCTTGAGTGTGACGGAAGAGTTGCGCTATTTTGCGTCAGCGATGAAGAGATGAGGGCAAGTGGCGCAGTTGCAGATGATTGCGAAGCTCCGCTTGAAGAGTCGTTAAATCTCGCTTATGTAGAAGTTGCCCTGCTTCTTAGACAAAACAGCGATTTTACGATAAAAGGTTCGCTTCGTTCAAAATCTAGTGCCGATGTCGGTAAAATCGCCTCTAAAGTCGGGGGCGGCGGACATGCATATAGAGCAGGTTTTGATCTAAATAGCACTCTGTCTTTAGAAGAAGCAAAAAATAAAGTATTAATTTTAATAAAAAAAGGATTTTTAGTTTGAAAAGAAGAAGAAATAACGGCTCTTCATTTGTGCTGTTGGGTATATTTGCAATGATTGCGGGCGGAGTTTTTTATGTATATAATTCAGCAACGTTTGAGAAAGATGCTCCAAAGATTTCAATGCAAAGCGGCGGATATTGGAATTTAAAAAATCCGCTTGAGATTGCGATAAATGATGCAAGCGGACTAAAATCATACAAAGTTACTCTAAAGAGCTCTGCAGAAGAGACGGTTTTGTATCATGAGCAGTTTATGGTTCCTAAAGAATCAGTGCATGTAAAAGTAGAACCGCCAAAGAGTGCTTATGTTATGAAAGATAAAGAGATTAAAATAATTGTTGAAGCGCTAGATGCGAGTAAATGGAACTTTTTCAAAGGAAACAGCGTTGTAGCCGAAGCTAAATATATTATCGATAAAAAAAGACCGCAGCTAAATATTGTTTCAAATTCATATAAAATAGGCAGGGGCGGTGCCGCACTTGTTATATTTAAGGCAGAGGATGAAAATTTAAAAGAGTTTTATGTCGAAACAAATTTCGGTAAAAAATTTTTAGCACAGCCGTTTTACAAAGAGGGATATTTTATATCTCTTATAGCTTGGCCTATTACGGAAGAGAACTTTAAAGCGACCGTTGTTGCAAAAGATCATGCACAAAATGTATCTCAAGCGTATGTTCCGTTCTTTTTACAAAATAAAATTTATAATGTTTCAAATATAAAGATAAGTAATGACTTTTTAAAAGGAAAGATTGCCGATTTGGCAGAAGAGTTTGATGAAACACAGGGTATTTCCGTTCCGATAGAGCAGTTTAAAATGATTAATGAAACGGTAAGAATAAAAAATGAGAAATTGATTCATGAGGTAACGTCAAAAGTACCGACGGAAATGATTAGCGATTTTGCCATAACTGAGATGTATCCTCTTATAAACGGTGCCGTCGTCGCTCAGTTTGGTGATCATAGAATCTACTCTTATGAAGAGAAGGTTGTTAGTGAGGCATACCATATGGGAATAGATTTAGCCAGCAATGCAATGTCTGAGATAAAAACTCAAAACGGCGGCGAAGTTGTTTATGCTGCTTATAACGGTTTGTACGGAAATATGCCTATTATTCATCACGGTTTGGGTCTATATACACTTTACGGTCACTGTTCAACTCTAAATGTAAATATAGGGGATACCGTACAACCGGGTATGAGTATAGCAAATACAGGTAAAAGCGGATATGCTATGGGAGATCATCTACATTTTGGAGTCCTTATTCAAGGTATTGAGGTTCGTCCTGCAGAGTGGATGGATCGTTCTTGGATGAAGTTAAATATAACGGATGTTATAAATAGTGCTAAAGAGATTATGAACAAGGGATGATATGTATCAGACAACTATAAAAAAGAGTGTCGAGCTGGTTGGAATAGGGTTGCATAAGGGTTCTGCGGTTAAATTAAAGCTAGAGCCGTTAGAATCAAACAGCGGGCTTGTGTTTTACAGAAGCGATGTAGATGTAGCTATTCCTCTTATTCCCGACAATGTTGTTGATACGAAGATGGCTACGGTTATCGGAAAAGACGGTTATGTTATCTCAACAATCGAGCATATGTTATCTGCTATTTATGCTTATGGAATTGACAATCTTAGAATAGTCGTTGATGCCGATGAGATTCCCGTAATGGACGGAAGCAGTGCAAGTTTTTGTATGCTTTTAGATGAGGCGGGAGTAGTCCAATTGGATGTGCCTAAAAAAATTATGCTTATAAAAAAAGAGGTGATAGTTCAAGAGGGAGACAAATATGTAAAGCTCTCTCCATCACCGGATTTGAAGTATGGTTTTACTATCAAATTTCCGCATCCGGTTATTCAAAAACAGGAGTATGTTTTAAATTTTACAAAGCAAAATTATAAAGATGAGATAGCAAGAGCCAGAACTTTCGGTTTTTTGCATGAAGTTCAATATCTTCGCTCAAAAGGTCTTGCTCTTGGCGGATCACTGGAAAATGCCGTCGTTTTAGATGAGAAAAAAGTTTTAAATCCAGAGGGGCTTAGATACTCCGATGAGTTTGTAAGACATAAAATACTTGATGCAATCGGCGATATGGCTCTTATCGGTATGAATTTTGTAGGTAATTACGAAGCAATGGCGGGAAGTCATGACCTTAATCATAAGCTTACACTTGAGCTTTTAAAAGATGCTCAAAATTATGAAGTGGTAGAACTTGTCGGCGAGAAAACAAAAGAGTTAGAAAAAGCGTATGCTTAAGAGTGTTGATTTACTCTTTATTACCCTCTCTTCCCCGCTTCAAGTAGGAATATATGAAGATAACAGACTTATAGAGACTATTGTAACTCACGAAAAAAGTTCAGATATTTTGCCAAAAATATTTGATGAGCTATCACGCAAGTATGTGATAAAAAAACTCTTTTATGCCAATGGACCGGGTAGTTTTATGGCAATAAAAATAGCATATATATTTCTAAAATCAATGAGCATATTAAAAAATATACCGCTTTTAGCAACAGATGCATTTTATTTTAATAAAAATCAGCCAATCAAAGCGATTGGAAAGCTATTTTTTGTTAAAGTTTCATCAGAAATAAAAACTCAAAAACTAGAAATAGCGCCAGAGGTAAGTTTTATGCTTCCGGATGTGCTTGAGTATAGTGAGTTTAGCACAACTGCTACTCCTCTTTATGGCATCGGGGCGGTTGGATAGGAATAAAGTGACAGTAAGTGTACCGGCAACCAGTGCGAACCTTGGACCAGGATTTGATTCTTTAGGCTTAGCAGTTGATTTAAGAAATATAGTTGAATTTCATCCATCGAAATTTTTTAGTGTAAGCATTAAAGGCGAAGGTGAAGATAACCCAAAATTAAAAGGTAATAATTTATTTATTAGTATTTTTAATGAACACTACAATAGATTGACAAAAAAAAGACAAAGTTTTAAATTTACCTTTTATAACCAAATACCGATGTCAAGAGGGCTTGGAAGTTCATCTGCGGTAATTGTAAGTGCAATTGCAAGTGCTCATGAGGCTGCCGGAATTAAAGTTTCAAACAGAAGAATACTCAATCATGCGCTAGTTTATGAATCCCACCCCGATAATATTACTCCAGCGGTTATGGGCGGTTTTAATGCCGCTACGGTAGAGAAAGGAAAAGTTTTTTCCCAAAAGAAACATCTTCCAAACTATATTAAAGCAGTTGTTGTTATACCGAACAAACAGATGAGTACGGCAAAAGCAAGAACGCTTCTTCCAAAATCATATTCAAAAGAGAATGCCGTTTACAATCTTTCTCATACGGCACTCAGTGTTGCTGCATTTTTTAATGAAGATTGGGAAATTTTAAAACTTGCTTCTCAAGACAGGTTTCATCAAAAAGCCAGAATGAAAACTCTGCCGGAGCTTTTTAACGTACAAAAAATAGCGTATGAGAGCGGAGCGCTTATGAGTACGCTCTCAGGAAGCGGATCTACATTTTTTTCAATGGTTTACGATGAGGATTCGGCAGCGATAGCCAACAAGCTTAGTCAAAAATTTCCTGAATTTGTCGTAAAAATATTAGATTTTGATAATGACGGGCTTATTGTAGATAAATAAGTTCGTTTACTTCTTCTATAAATCAAGGAACTTTTGGATATAATGGCAAAAAAATTTAATCAACCTCTTAGGATGTGTATATCTTGCAGGCAAAGAGATGCACAAAACAATCTTATCAGACTTCAGTGCGTAGATTCACAACTTAGTCTTTTTAGAGGTAACGGTAGAAGTTTTTATATATGTAAAATTTGTCTTGAAGATAGCAAAAAAGTATTAAAAGCACTTATGCGACAATGCAAAAGTGGGGATAGGGACAAATTTTCGAACATACTAAAGGAGATCATCACTGATGACAGAAAAAGTTAGAGTACACGAAATTGCTAAAGAGCTAGGAATAGCTTCTAAAGATGTAGTTAAAAAAGCCTTGGATATGGGAATTGATGTAAAATCAGCAAACAGTTCAGTTACAATGCAAGAAGCTGAAGGCTTAATGAACTATATTATGAGCGGTGAACATGCAGAAACGCCGAAATCAGAAACAAATACGCCTGTTAAATCAATAAGTGATACTCAAAAAGAAGAAAAAACTCCTAAAGATGAAATCAAAAAAATAGAGACGACAGCACCAAAAGCAACACATACGGAGAGTGTAAACAAAGATACTTCCGTAAGAGAAGTTCAGAAAATCGAGAAAAAAGAAGATTCTGAGGCGGTCGCATCGGTGGCAAAAGCCGAAGAAAAAGAGACTAAAGAAGATGACAGTGCATTAGATATTGTCGATCCTAAAAAAATGCAGATAAAGCCATCCGGACTTAAAATTGTTAAAAAGAAACAGCCAAGAGAAGAGGAAAAAAATGTTCAAAGCCATGCTCAGCCGGTAAAACAGACTCCGACAGTATCTTCTTACGGCAAAATAAGTGCCGAAGTTTTAGAAGAGTTGGCAAAAAAGAAAAAAATAAAACAGAGTTCCGGAGCCAAAAAGCAAGAGCAAGGCGTAAAAATTGATATTTTTGGAGGATCTTTAAGCGAAGTTTCTATGGACATGGATGACCAGATTGTTTTACTTGACTTAAATGCTACGGAGAGACATGAAATTATTGCAGATGAGCCAAAAAAATCTAAACTTCCGAAGCCGCTTGGTAGAAATTCAAATAAAAAATCAGCGCCGAAAGTAAAAAATGTTTCTCGCGATAAGAGAAAAAAATATTCTAAGGACAAGCCGGAAGATATAGTTATAACACATGTTGAAATTCCTGAAGATATTCGTGTTTACGAATTTGCAGAGAAATTAAACCGCCCGATTTCCGATGTTATAAAAACTCTGTTTAATCTCGGTGTAATGAAGACAAAAAATGACTTTTTAGGAAATGACGAGATTGAGATTTTATCTGAAGAGTTTGGTGTAGAAGTAACTATAATTGACCCGAAAAATGAGTTTAATTATGAAGAAGATTTATCACAAGAGATAGATGAGAATGCCACTGAGAGACCGCCTGTAATTACTATAATGGGGCATGTCGACCATGGTAAAACATCACTTTTAGATGCGATTAGAAAAGCAAAAGTAACGGCTAGCGAGGCAGGCGGTATTACGCAGCATATCGGTGCTTATACAATCGAGCAACACGGAAAAGCAATTACTTTTATTGATACTCCGGGTCACGCGGCATTTTCTCAAATGAGACAAAGAGGTACCGATGTTACCGATATTATCATTATAGTCGTAGCTGCGGATGACGGTGTTAAACCTCAAACGGATGAAGTTATTAAGTTGGCAAAAGAGTCGGGAGTTCCTGTTATTGTAGCACTCAATAAAATGGATAAACCGACTGCTAACCCTGATATGGTAAAAGCTCAAATGGCTGAGCGTGGTCTTAATCCGATTGATTGGGGTGGAGATATCGAGTTTATTCCGCTTTCTGCAAAATCAGGAATGGGAATCGATGATTTGCTTGAAAATATTTTGCTCACGGCAGAAGTTTTAGATCTTAAAGCAAATGAAAATGCGATGGCAAAAGCTGCCGTAGTTGAGAGTTCATTAGAAAAAGGTCGCGGTCCCGTTGCAACCGTAATTGTTCAAAACGGAACTTTAAAAGTCGGAGACTATGTAGTTTGTGGTAGTTCGTACGGTCGTGTAAAAGCTCTGATAAACGAGAATAAGCAACAGATTAAGAGCATAAAACCTAGTCATACGGCAGTGGTTGTAGGTTTGAATGAAGTTCCGCCTTCCGGTGAAGTCATGATGGCGATGGCTAGCGATAAAGAGGCTAGAGAGTATGCACAAAAACGACATGAGTATGACAGACATAAAGAGTTGTCTCATAGTACAAAATCTACGCTAGAAGATATGACTAGCATGATTGCAGAGGGAAGATTAAAATCTCTTAAAGTCGTTCTTAAAACAGATGTTCACGGTTCGCTTGAGGCAATTAGAAGTGCACTTGGTGAACTGAGAAATGATGAAGTAAAAATTAATATTATCTCCTCAGGTGTCGGCGGAATTACCGAAAATGATGTTGAACTTGTCGGAAATAGCGAAAACTGTGTTTTACTTGGATTTAATGTTCGTCCGACAGGTAGTGTAAAAGCGTTAGCTAAACAGAGAAATGTAGATATAAGAACTTATTCTATTATCTATCAACTTCTTGATGATATGACAGGCATGCTAACTGGAATGATGTCGCCGAAATTCAGTGAAGAAAATACAGGTCAAGCAGAAGTTAGAGATACATTCAAATCTCCTAAGGGTATGGTTGCGGGATGTGTCGTTGTTGACGGTAAGCTTGTTCGCGGCGGTCTTGTTCGTGTTATTCGTAACGGAGTCGTCGTACATGAGGGTTCATTGACTTCACTAAAACGCTTCAAAGATGATGTTGAAGAGATCGGTTACGGATATGAGTGCGGTGTTATGATTAAAGGCTATGATGATGTTATTGTCGGCGATGTAATTGAAACATTCAAAAAAATTGAACAAAAAGTATCTCTGTGACAGAAGCCCAGATAAAAGTAAAGAGAACGGAGTCGGTTCTCTTAGAATTGATTCCAGAAGCTCTTGGCAGTTTAAATGATAAAAGATTGCATCAGTTAACCGTTATAGATGTCAAATGCTCACGCGGCAGAAGTGATGCTAAAGTTTACATTGACCCAGCTTCATTTAGTGAAGAAGAGAAGGGTGAGTTTTTAAAATTGCTAAAAAAAGCCAGACCTATCGTAGAAGATTTTTGTATGAAAGATCAAGGCTGGTTTCGCCCTGTAAAATTTACATTTGAGTTTGATGAACAACTAAAAAAAGCTCAAAGTATTGAAGAGTTGTTTAAAAAAATTGCTAAAGAGTAGGTAGTTTATGAGTTTAGAAAAAGATATAGAACTTTTTGCCAAATCAGTAGGTTTAGAGCTTTATGATATCTCTGTAGCAAGAGACGGCGATGACACTATCTATAGAGTAAATGTGCTTTCAGGCACTTTTGAAGATGGAAAAAGAAAGGGTGTCAGTTTAGATGAGTGCGTTAATCTAACCCGTCTTATCTCCCCTCTTCTTGATGTTAAACCGCCTGTTTCCGGAGATTATAGACTTGAAGTGGGAAGTGCAGGAATAGAGAGAAAAATCAGCTCTATAAAACAGTTTGAAATGTCAGTCGGAGAAAAAGTTGCTCTTACATTAAAAGCAAAAGTTAAACTTCTGGGGACACTCCTTAAAGTTGAAGATTCTAAGATTTTTTTAGATGTTGATGGCGAAGAAGTTGTAGTTGATTTTTCTCAAATTTCAAAAGCTAAAACATACTTTGAATGGTAATTGACAAAAAGTTTTACATGAACTTAGCCTTGAGAGAGGCTTGGAAATATCAAGGTGTTACTTTTGCAAATCCTGCAGTAGGTTGTACTATTGTCGGAAATAACGGTGAAATTTTAGCAGTGGAAGCTCACAAGAGAGCAGGAGAGCCGCATGCTGAAGTAGAAGCGTTGAAAACAGCGTATTTTAAATTAACAAATGATGAAAAAATTTTAGAACTTACTACTTCAGCTCAAATACACACACATCTTTTAGAAAATCATAATGGCTGTTTTAACGGCATAACTGTTTTTACAACATTAGAGCCATGTTCACATATAGGCAAAACACCCTCTTGCGCGACTCTTCTATCAAAACTTAAAATAAAAAAACTTTTTGTCGGTTCATTAGACTCCAATGAAGCAGCTTGCGGCGGCAATAAAATAGTCGAAGATGCAGATATTGAAGTTGAAAATTGTGTTTTAGCAAAAGAGTGCGATGCTTTGCTAAACCCTTTTAAATTATGGCAAAGCAAGAGATTTGTTTTTTTTAAGTGGGCACAGAGATTAAACGGTACGGTTGACGGCGGAACTATAAGTTCAAACAGTTCCAGAACTTTAGTTCATGCCATGAGAGATGTATGTGATTTGTTAGTTATCGGCGGAAATACGGTACGAATTGACAGACCTACTTTAGATGCAAGGCTTGCTGATGGCAGAGCGCCGGATATATTAATCGTATCAAAAAGCACGGAGTTTGATAAAACTATCCCGCTTTTTAATGTCAATGACAGAAAAGTAATAATTTCTGACAATTTTTCTATTTTAGAAAATTATAAAAACATTATGATTGAGGGGGGACAAAGTATGTTTGAACTCTCTAAAGATTTTGTCGATTATTATCTATGTTTTTTGTCAGCGCAAATCGGCGGAAATATGAATTTTACGGGAATTGAAGATAAATTTGATATTTTAAATATACAAAAAGATGAGCAAGATATAATTATGTGGATGAGAAGGGGTTAAGAGTTATGGAAAAACAAGAAAAAATAGTATCGATGTTTGATAATATCGCACCTACATACGACACTGCAAATCGTGTTATGAGCATGGGAGTGGATAAGAGCTGGAGAAGAAAGGCTTGTGATTTAGCATATGGTTTTTATGCACAAGACTCTATTGATAAAATTGTGGATGTTGCTTGCGGAACCGGTGATATGATGGACTTTTGGAAAAAAAGATCAGAGACAAACGGTATAGCAGTTGGAGAGATAGTCGGTGTTGACCCATCAAATGGAATGGTGAGTGTAGCAAGAGAGAAATTTCCTAAATTTAACTACCATATATCAAAGGCAACTGAAATCCCTCTTCAAGATAGCAGTGCTGATATCTTAAGCATTACATACGGCATCAGAAATGTCGTTGAGAGAGAAGCAGCCCTAAGAGAGTTTAACAGAGTTTTAAAACAGGGCGGTCTTGTAGTAATACTTGAGTTTATGAAAAACGAAAATCCGTCAATGCTTGGAAAAATCAGAGATTTTTACATGAATAAAGTTTTGCCGAAAATCGGCGGTTTTATCTCTAAAAACCTAGAAGCATACGAATATCTGCCAAACTCCATAGAGGATTTCTCAACGGTTGAAAATATGAAAAAAGAGCTTGTTGATGCAGGATTTGAAATTGTTTATGCAAAAAGTTTCTCGATGGATATCTCAACCCTCTTAATAGCAAGAAAAAAATAGGTAAAAAGGTGTATACCCTAAGTGTCTCTTCTCTCAATGAGCAGATAAAAACTCTGCTTGAGAGTACATTTGAGAGAGTTTTGGTAGAGGGAGAACTCTCAAGAATAACTTTTCACAACAGTGGTCATATCTATTTTACGCTCAAAGACGAAAACTCGACGATTAAAGCCGTTATTTTTAAAGCAAACGCCGCAAAACTAAAGTTTCAACTCCAAGAAGGATTAAAAGTAATTCTTGATGGAGCCGTAACTTTATATAAACCGCGCGGCGAGTATCAAATAAACTGTTTTACGATACAGCCATCCGGTCATGGCGCTTTGGCTTTGGCTTACGAGCAGTTGAAAAACAAACTATCGGCTCAGGGTTATTTTGATGCCTCAAGGAAAAAGCAACTTCCTAAATTTCCGAAAAAAATCGCCCTAATTACCTCTGCAACGGGTGCAGCTCTTCAAGATATGCTAAGAGTGGCACAGAACAGATACAGAGCTTTGGAAATTGATATTTATGATGTTTTGGTTCAAGGAGAAAATGCTTCTTCTTCTATCGTAAAAGCTCTTTCTTTGGCCGATACCAAAGGGTATGACATAATCGTGGTAGGTCGCGGCGGCGGAAGCATAGAGGACTTGTGGGCATTTAATGAAGAGATAGTCGCAGATGCGATTTTTAAAGCCCTAACGCCTATCGTTTCCGCTGTTGGTCATGAGATAGACTGGGTTATAAGCGATTTTGTAGCAGATTTGCGAGCTCCAACACCCAGTGCCGCGATGCAGATGATATTGCCTGATTCTAATGAACTTTATCAATACATCGACTCCCTTGTATCTGCTTTTACTCAAAAAATAGAACAGAAAATTTATAACTCCAAACAGGAACTTACGCATCTTACAAATCTCTATTTGCAACACTCGATTGAGAAAAAAATAACTCAAAAAATAGATGAAATCAAGCAGATAAGAGAGACGCTAAATCAAACGATTTCATTTAAGATGCAAAGCTTTGGTAAAGATATGGAACTCTTAAGAGATAGATTTCCTTATGTGATTGAGAATAAAATCAATATTGCTCAAAATCAAGTATCAAGTCTGCAAAAAATGTTAGAATCCAACCATCCAAAATTCAGAAGTAAAAAGGGTTTTGCACAGATTTCTAAAGATTCCAAAGTTATTGATATTTCATCGCTTAAAGTAGATGAAACCTTTGATTTGATGAGTGATGAAGTTGTCGTAAGCGCAAAAGTTCTTAAAAAAATAGATATAAAGGGGTTTGTATGAAATATCCGGAGTTTTTTAACAGTGTAGAGAGTATTAAAGTTGTAGATCCGCTCTCAAATGTTTTAGGTGCATTTGAAGACGGCATATATGAGTTTACATTTTTAGATGCAGTAAAATCGGCAGGGCATAGTTGTCCGACTGTTGCAGGGGCTTATTTAATCACTTTAGAGGGATTAAAAGCTCTTTATCCTAACTCTTTAGCAGTTAGAGGGGAGATTAAAGTTAAGTTTAAAGAGTCTCTTGAAGACGGAGTTGCAGGCGTAATCAGCAATGTTGTTTCTCAAATCACGGGTGCAACCGACAAAAGCGGTTTTAAAGGGCTGGCAGGGAAATTTGCAAGACACTCTTTGATGGATTTTAATGCAGATATCAGTGCATCTGTCAGATTTACAAGAGCCGACAGCGGCAAAAGCGTGGATGTATATTATGATCCTTCATCAATCGGCGGAAATCCTAAAATGCAGCAGTTGATGCAAAAAATGATGGGCGGTATGGCGAATAAGGAAGAGATAAAAGAGTTCGGTGCGCTTTGGCAAGACAGAGTTAAGAGAATATTTGAAAACAAATCTAGCGTCGTTAAAGTAGTAGAACTGTAATTTTTTAGTAATAAATATAGTGTATAATCCTAAAAAAAAGAGGATTATAACATGGCTTATTTTGATAATGCTAAAGTCGGAGACAGCGTCTATGGTTTGGTGTTCGGTGCAGGTGAAGTTTCTCAAATTTTTGAAAATAGCCACTATAAACTGATGGTAAATTTTAAAAACGATTATGAAGTTCCCTATACCGAAGATGGAATTCCGGGATGGGGAAACTTTAACAAGCAGACGCTTTTTTATAAAAATGATATAGATTTAACTGATGTCGACTTTTCTCCTGTTTCAAAAATACTCTCAATTAAAAAGATTATAAAACTAAAAGAGAAGAAAAGACTTCAAGTAAGACTTCCATCGGGTATTTGGAAAAATGTAAAAAAAGCAGAACCGTCATATGTTGAAGATCTGCTTGAGAGAGAAAAATACCATATGTTTAGAAAAAAGCCAGAAAAAAAAGAGAAATAATCAGCCCCGTGAAATCATCTTCTTTTGTACGCATTATCGCGACTCCGATCGGCAAAATGATAGCTAAAGCAGACGATGATGCTCTTTCTTATCTTGATTTTATAGACGACTTGTCGGTAGCGGATGAGAACTCAAACCATTCGCTTTTAATTCAATTAGAAGTGGAACTTGGGGAATACTTTGCAAAAAAACGACAGATTTTTACCATACCGCTCTCTCCAAGCGGGACTATATTTCAAAAGGGTGTTTGGGATACACTGTTAAAAATACCCTACGGCTCAACGCTATCATATGCAAATGAGGCAAAAATATTCGGCAATCCAAAAGCTACAAGAGCAGTCGCAAATGCAAATGGCAAGAACCCAATCTCTATTCTTATACCTTGTCATCGTGTTATCTCTTCAAACGGCAGCATAGGCGGGTATAGCGGAGGATTATGGAGAAAAGAGTTTTTACTCTCTCTTGAGAAAGAGTAAAAGTAGAGATTTTATTTTAACACCAAAGCGGGAAAGTAGGTGTGAAGAGTAACTGCCGTTTGTGCAGAGAGTTTTTTCATGATTTTATCAATTTTATCCTCTTCATTCCATTTCGGTTTAGTTACCCCGCTAAGTTCAATTAATCTATTTTTAGCATCATATGCAACACCTATATTGTCTATTAAGCCTACATCTTTCGCTTGATGAGCCGTAAATATATGGGCATTTGCAAAAGTATCTCTTTTGTTTATATCCAATCCTCTTGCAGCCGCAACATCAGCAGTAAAGAGGTCGTATGTTCCGTATATTACTTTATTTAACTCATTTTTTTCATATTCCGTCCACTCTCGATCACTTGCTCCGACTTTTTTATATTTTCCGGCTTGAACGCTTTGGGATTTGATGCCGACTTTGTTCATAAGTTCACTCACATCAGCCCCTTGCATAATTACACCGATGCTTCCGACCATAGAACCGGGATTTGCGATTATCTCATTTGCCCAAATACTTGCGTAGTAGCTGCCGCTTGCAATCGTTCCGCTGGCATAAACGACAACCGGTTTTATCTCTCTTGCTCTTTTTACCGCATAGGCAACTTCGATAGAGGGTGCAACCGCTCCGCCGGGAGAATCGACATTTAGTAAAATACCTTTGATGAGCTTATTTGAGGCTGCTTCATCAATCTGTTTTACGACCTCTGCAACTTCCATAATAGGACCGGAGAGGTTTATTTGCTGAAGATTGTTTTGTGTTAAATCATCATTGCTTTGCGGTGCAAAAATCAGAAAAACTATAAGTAAAAAAATCATAGCTTTAAAATGATCTTGAATAAATTTCATTATTGCTAAAATCGGAGAAAATATATTTTTTATAGACTGCATTTTACTAATGTCCCATTAATGTAAATTTTTGAGATATTATATCTATGAAGTATTAAATGAACGGCTAACTCATCGTTTGGTTCTTTGTCTAAATCAAGTACAATCATATCCGCATTTTTACCCTCAGCTATTGCTCCCGTATTGATTCCAAGCGCCTCGGCAGCGTTAATTGTGACACTTTTTATAAGGGCATCTGCAAATTTCACAAGAGGAGCATTAGAGTGCATAAAAAGAGACATCTTCATCTCTTCAAACAAATCAAGTTTATAGTTTGAACTAAGCCCGTCCGTTGCTACTATCCACTTTATATTATTGTCATTTAGCTTTTTGATATTGAGCGTAGCATTTCCTAAAAGTCTATTTGAAATAGGGCAGTGAATGACTGTATGTCCATTTAAAGAGAGCTTTTTCAACTCCTCATCATTAGCATTTACAACATGTGTTAGAAGAGTGCTAAAACCATCAAAATGCTCTAAAAACTCTTTTGAATCACTTACGGCAGAGTTTTGTTTTAAAAATTTTTCAAAAAATCCCTTAAAATCACCATCGCTCTTATCAAGCCAATCTCTCTCGGCACTGCTCTCCATAAAGTGGGCTGTGAGTTTAAGATTTTCATTTTTGACTTTCTGGAGTGCTTTTTTGATTAAAATCGGATGAACGGAGTATGGCGAGTGGATAGCAACGGCGGGGTAAAATCCCTCTCTTTTAACGCTTTTTGAAGCGTCAAGCCTTGCTAAGAAATCGCCAAAAAGCGCATCTGCCATGGTCGCCTGCGAACCGATAAGTTCATTAAAAAAAACAACATTTTGAGGAGCATTTGCGCAAACATCTAAATCCATACCGTGCGAGCTAATCGCACCGAATGTCGTAATTCCGGACTCTAACATGGAATTAATCGCTTTTGCCATACATTCGTCGCCGCAGCCGTTTACAAGCTCTTCGCGGTTTTCTATAACACTGTAAAGCCAAGAGACAAAATCTCCGTAAGAGAGTTCTGTTTTGTTGGCACTAAATTCTATATGTACATGTGCATTTATAAGACCGGGCATTAGAAGTGAATTCTTTTTTAGTTCTATCACATCGGCATCAGCAAACTCTTTTTTCAACTCTTCAAGCGGAGCAATTTTTCGTATGGTTTTATCAAAAGCAACCGACATATTTGAGAGAAGTGTATCAGGCGTTAAAATATAGTTTGGAGTAATTATCTGCATATTTAATCTTTTTTTAGAATTTAAAATAGATTATGCTTAATTTAGATAAAATAGCTCCTTAAAAATTGTAATTTTAAAAAGGCAGAGTATGAAATTAGTAGTGATTCAAGGACCAAACTTAAATATGTTGGGAGTAAGAGAACAGCAAGTTTACGGTTCAATGAAGTTAGAGCAGATACATTCGCAAATGAGAGATTTTGCAACTCAAAGCGGGATAGAGATAGAGTTTTTTCAAAGTAATTTCGAGGGTGAATTAGTAGATAAAATTCAAGAGTGTTATGGAGACGCTAGCGGTATTATTATCAATGCAGCGGCATACACTCACACATCAATTGCTATACGCGATGCAATCTCAGCCGTAAATCTTCCTACTATAGAGGTTCATATTAGCAATATCCATCGTCGTGAAGAGTTTAGAAAGCAAAATATGATTGCTCCCGTTTGTACATCTTCTATCGTAGGATTCGGACCTTTTGGGTATCATCTTGCAATGGTCGGAATGGTGCAAATAATGAATGAGATAAAAGCGGTTCAAGAGATGCAAAAACAGTCTCAAGCTGCCCAAGCAAACTAGTCTATGTATATAAAGCGTAAATTAAATAGAAGTTTAGAGACTTTTAAAAATTTACGCGCCGATTATAAGAGCTCTAGAAAGAATTCGCATAGATATATCGCTACCGTCGGAGTCGGCGGAAATGTCGGTGATGTAGTGAGAAGATTTAATCGCTTATATTTTTATTTAAAAAAAGATAAAAGGGTTGAGCTGCTCCAGACATCGTTGATTTTAAAAAATCCTCCTTTTGGTTTTGTAAATCAAGATGATTTTTTTAATTCAATAATTTTACTGGGGACAAATATGCAACCCAGAGTGTTTTTAGGCTATTTGATGAGATTAGAGAAAAAATTTGCACGCAAAAGAAGCTTTATGAATGCTCCAAGGACGCTAGATTTGGATATTATTTTTTTTGATAACAGAGTTGTTAAAACGCCAAAGCTTCAAATCCCGCATGCTAAGTGGTTTGAGAGAAAGAGTGTGCTGATACCATTAATGGATATATATAGATGAAGATATTAACTTTTACGGGAAAAACACCGTCCGAGGCTCTTAAAAAAGCTAGATTAGACCCAAATTATGAAAATATGCTTCATATCGATACAAAAGAGGTTCAGAAAAAATCATTAGGGCGTGAGGCTCTTTATGAGATAGTTATGGGCATAGAAAGTGACTCGACGCATAGCACATACCAAAAAACAAACACTATGCCAAAAGACGGCAGACCGCTTACCCAAAAAAGTGCCGATGTTTTGTATGACATCTCTTATGCGGCGCAGCAGATATCTAAAATCGCAGATGTAAGAGATCCTCTTCATGAGTATCAAGAGCCTAAATCACAAGCTACTTTTGAGCCAAAAGAACTCAAAGAGATAAAAGCAGAAATAGCAAAACTAGGCGATAAAGTTAAAATTATCCAAAATATGTTTTGGGACGAAAAGGCACCTGAGTTGGAGAGTCATATTCCCTCAGAATTTGCGGAAATTTATCGTCTTGCTTCTCAAAGCGGTATGAACAGAGAACATCTTGATGCGATTATGAGAATGACGCTGGAACATATGCCTTTTAGAATGAGAGAAAATTCGGAAACTATAAAAAGGTATTTTCAGACGCTTCTTAGAAAAATGGTGCCTGTCAGGTTGGAGAGTACTCCTTCGGTAGGAAACAAAAAAGTTATGATGTTAGTCGGTCCTACGGGAGTCGGCAAAACGACATCCGTGGCAAAATTGGCGGCAAGATACTCATATCTTATGCAAAAAAAATATAAAGTCGGTTTAGTAGTGTTAGATACTTACCGTATCGGTGCTGTTGAGCAGTTGATGCAGTATGCTAGAATGATGAAATTGGGTATTGAGACGGTTGTGGACCCGATAGATTTTGCAAGCGCGCTTGATTCGCTTAGGTATTGTGATTATATTCTTATCGATACGATGGGTTCAAGTCCGTATGATAAAACAAAAATAGAAAAAATTTATGAGTGTTTAGACGGAAATGATACAAAATATAATATTGATGTTGTTTTAGTTATGCCGAGTTCCATCAAGTATGAAGATTTAAAATCTACATATGATAACTTTTCAACTCTCAATATCGATACTCTCATGTTTACCAAATTGGATGAGACTAGAGGTTTTGGAAATATATTTTCTCTCTCCTATGAGACAAAAAAACCGATAAGTTATTTCTCAGTCGGTCAAGAAGTTCCGGAAGATTTGGTTTGTGCAAGCAGTGATTTTTTAGTGGAGTGCTTGTTAAACGGCTTCAATAGGAGTAAAACATGATAGGTCATCAGGCTCAAAAGCTAGAAGAACTCGTTTCATCTTCTTTGCAAAAAAGATCTAAAAAAACCCGTTTTATTGCTATAACAAGCGGAAAAGGCGGTGTCGGAAAAAGCACTATAAGTTCTAATTTAGCCTATGTTCTTTCTCAAAGCGGGCTTAATGTCGGTATTTTCGATGCCGATATCGGTCTTGCAAATTTAGATGTGATGTTTAATGTAAAAATAAAGAAAAATATATTGCATGTACTAAAAGGCGAAGCGAGTGTTTCGGATATTTTGATTCCAATTACGAGAAATCTTATTCTTATTCCGGGCGAAAGCGGTGATGAGATACTAAAATATTCCGATAAAGCTCTATTTGAGAGATTTATGAGCGAAGCCGAAGTTTTAGATAAACTAGATATTATGATAATAGACACGGGCGCGGGCATAGGAGAGCATATTCAGATGTTTTTGGATGCGGCGGATGATGTTATAGTCGTAACAGTACCGGATCCCGCGGCAATAACGGATGCATATGCCACTATAAAAACGATAGCGACTACAAGAAATGATATAAGCCTGATAATGAATCAGGTAAAAAGTGAAAAAGAGGCGGTGGCGGTATATGAAAAGATAAAAAAAGTAGCTTTGGCCAATATCGGTGATAAATTAAATTTAAAACTAATCGGAAAGATTAACAGCGATATTAAGGTTTCATCTTCCGTAAAACAGAGAGCACTTTTTGCTGTTTCACATGCTGGTTCGGTAGTGCACAAGGATATAGTCGATATAGCAAATGCAATTAATAAAAATTTGGAACGAGATGTGCTTGTTACACCTAGTGAGAGCGGGTTATCGGGGCTTTTTAGACGCTTGATAAAACATTTCTAAATCAAATTCGGGGCAGTTGTAAATGTTAGGTGAAAATTTTGTATACTTTTTTACTGTTCAAGGTTTTTTTGTAGGAATAGTTTTTGGTGTGCTAAAATCATTTGATGCGGAGGGCTTGTTTATATATACATTTTTTATAACTGCATTTTTTTACCTATTTTCTCATATAATTATTGCATTTTATTATAGAACTACTATCGGAAAACTCTATTTTTTCCCAAAAGAACTACATGAGAAGCAGCTTGATTTATTTGTAAACGAGATAAATAAACGAGAAAAACTAATAGATTCAGCTATAAAAATTACAGATATTGCAGTAAAGACAAATGCTTTAGATGTTGGGAAAAAATAGATGGTTACCGCATACACACAAGATCTTAAGCACAAAAAAGATGAACTGGCAATCCAATATTTGCCTGCCGTAAAAGCTATGGCATTTAGGCTAAAAGAGAGGCTTCCCAGTTCTATCGACTATATGGATTTATCGGCTATAGGAACTGAAGAGCTTATAAAATTAGCCCGAAGATATGATGAGGGTTTAAATGACTCGTTTTGGGGATATGCCAAAAAAAGAGTTTATGGAGCTATGCTTGATTATTTAAGAAGCCTAGATGTGCTTAGCCGCGCTAGTAGAAAACTAATTAAGGCAATTGATTATGCAGTTGAAGATTATAGAGCAATTCATGATGAAATACCTAGTGATGAAGAGTTGGCAAAGATTTTAAATGAGAGCGTAGAAAAAATACATGAAGCAAGAATAGCTTCATCAATTTATACGGTAATGCCACTGCATGATCAACTTCAGACAGGTGATGACGGTGCATCACTTGCAAATATAGAGAGAGAAGAATTAGTAAATATTATTAAAACGGTTCTTAGCCAATATAGCGAGAGAGAACAGTTGATAATACAACTCTACTATTTTGAAGAACTAAGTTTAAAAGAGATTAGCGAAATGCTAAATATTACAGAATCAAGAATTTCACAAATTCATAAATCTGTAATCCATAAAATTAAAGAGAGTATAGGAGCTTAAGATGGCAGATATACTTTCACAAGAAGAGATAGACGCTCTTTTAGATGTTGTTGATGATGAAGATAGTGATGTCTTTGATAGTGGTGATGATTCGCCCGTCTCGCAAAGGCAGGTAACTCTTTACGATTTTAAAAGACCAAATAGGGTTTCAAAAGAGCAGCTTCGTGCATTTCGCGGTATTCACGATAAAATGGCAAGGTCGCTGGCTTCTCAGATATCTTCCATAATGCGATCAATCGTCGAGATACAACTGCACTCCGTAGATCAGATGACATACGGTGAATTTTTGATGTCTCTGCCGAATCCTACAAGTTTTAATGTTTTCTCGATAAAACCGTTAGAGGGAAGCGGTGTTATTGAAATTAATCCGTCCATAGCTTTCCCTATGCTGGATCGTCTTTTGGGCGGAAAAGGTGAACCGTTTGATGCAAGCCGAGAATTTTCTGATATAGAGCTTAGTCTTTTTGAAACTATTTTAAGAGTTATGATGAGTACTCTAAAAGAGGCTTGGGGACCGGTTATGGATATTTTTCCAAATATCGAGTCTAAAGAATCAAGCCCGAATGTTGTACAAATCGTTGCTCAAAATGAGATTGTCGTAATGGTCGTTATGGAGATTATTATCGGACAAAGTTCAGGTATGATGAATATCTGTTATCCTGTAATTGCGCTTGAGCCGATTTTGCCTAAATTAGCGAGTAGAGATTTAATGCTAAATGAAACAAGCACAAAAAAGAGTAGAAATACGGAACTTCAGGTGCTTCTTGGCGGTGCAAAAGTAGGGATAGAAGCGATACTGGGAAATGTTGAATTAACTTTGCGAGATATTTTGGAGCTGCAAAACGGTGATATTGTCAGACTTACAAGCCCTGCTGATGATATTGTTACGCTTTGTATTGACGGTAAAGACAGATTTCGCGGTAAAATCGGGCTTAGAAGATTCAGAAAATCCATTCAAATTACTGAAGTGATTGATACTGAAAAAGATGCGGTAAAAAGAGCATTGGAGAGTTTTGAAACTATAAGACGAGAAAAAATATCAGGCGTTAAAGATATTATGCTTGATGAAGAACAGAGATTAGAAGAGGAGTAGGCAATGAGTAATTTTATGAAGCTATTTGAGAGCGAAACAGTAGGCACTATTGAAGCTTTGATAGGTCAAGCTCCATCGTTAGAGTTAAAAGAGGAGCAAGAGTTAAGTATTATTTCAAATATAATTCCTCCGATAGTATTGCTGCACATAACCGTAAGCGGAAGTGTAAAGGCATCGGCGATGATTGCTTTGACACCAAATTTGGTTGCTTCTTTATCCGATATGATGATGGGCGAAGAGGGAAGCGGCAGAGAAGATATCAGCGATGACGACTTAGATGCTGCAAAAGAGATTACTTCAAATATATTTGGTGCAATCGGAAATAGTTTATCTGCTCAAAAAGAGCTGCCGATTCTCTCTTTTAGTGTAGACAAAGTTGAGTATATCGGAGAAAATAAAGAGATCTCTTTAGAAAATTACAGCAAAATGTTTGTTTACACTTTTAAAATAGAAAATGTAAAATCTCTTTTTATGTTCATTATTGATGAAAATCTGGAAAATGCGATGTTAAATAAACCTAAACCATCCGTGGAAGAAAAAACATTTGACTCCTATAAAACACAAGGCAATGCACCCGCAGTTTCTTTAAACAATGAAGAGATGAGTAATATATCCCTTATTATGGATGTTAAACTTCCGGTAAAAGTTAGAATCGGAAAGAAAAAAATGCTCTTAAAAGACGTTTTAAATATGGATATAGGTTCTGTGGTAGAGTTAAATCAATTGGCAAACGATCCGCTTGAGATATTAGTAGACGACCATGTTATAGCAGAGGGTGAAGTTGTTATCGTAGACGGTAATTTCGGTGTTCAGATAACGACAATAGGGACAAAGAGAGAGAGACTTAATCAGTTAAGATCATAAGGGATAATTTTAAATGCGTAAAAATAGAGATGATTTAGCCAAAAAATATATTAAAGAGATTAAATCAGCCGATGTATGGAGTGTTTTTAAAATTATCGCAGATTTTGTAAAAGGTTTTGACGAATTAGGAGAGCTTGGACCTACGGTTACTATGTTTGGAAGCTCAAAAGTAGACAGTAGTAGCGAGTATTACAAAAAAGCGCAAGAGTTGTCTTCTATATTGGCACAAAGAGGTTTTAATATAATGACGGGCGGTGGACCGGGAGTTATGGAAGCCGCAAACAGAGGTGCGTTTGAATATAAAAATGTTGAATCTATCGGTCTGAATATAGATCTTCCGTTTGAGCAAATCCCAAATAAATTTACTACCACAGAGCTAAGTTTTGATTATTTCTTTTCAAGAAAAGTAATGCTTGTCAAATACTCTATAGCCTATGTTATTTTTCCGGGCGGTTACGGAACGTTGGATGAGCTCTTTGAGGCTTTGACGCTTATACAAACAAAAAAAATAACAGGTGTTAAAGTTTTTATGATAGGAGTCTCTTATTACAAGCCTCTTTTTAAATTTATTGAAAATAAGTTATATAAAAACGGCATGATTACTCAAGAAGATTTTGAACAGATTAGACTTACAGATGATTTAGAGCAAGTAGTCGAGGAGATTGAGGCATCTGTTTTAAATCAAATTAAAATTCTTCAAGAGTGTGGACTTGGCGATACTCAGTATAGCAAATCACTTATAGAATTTTTTAAAGATAAAAACATAGACAATAAAGAAGCCCGATAGTATGAAAAATAAGAAAGTTTTAGTCGGAATGAGCGGAGGCGTAGACTCTACGATATCTGCACTGCTTTTAAAAGAAGAGGGCTATGAAGTTGAAGGTTTATATATGAAGCTTCACTCTAAAGTAGGATATCATGAGATTAATCAGGCAAGAGCTCAAAGAGCTGCTGATTTTGTAGGCATGAAACTACATGTAATAGATTTGCAAGATACTTTTAACAGAGAAGTTTTTCAACCCTTTATAGATACTTATGCCGAAGGAAAAACACCGAATCCTTGTGCATTATGCAATAGAAGCTTAAAATTCGGCGAAATGGTTAAGTTTGCAGATACGATAGGAGCAGATTATATTGCAACAGGACATTACATAAAAACTGACGGAAAATATTTTTATGAAGCGGACGATGATACAAAAGATCAGAGCTATTTTCTCTTTTATGTCGATAAAAATATATTGCAAAGACTTCTGTTTCCACTCGGAAATAAGAAAAAAAGCGAGATTAAAGAGCTAGCGGCTTCCATAGAAGGACTTGCGTCATTTGCATCGCAGGGCGAATCAACAGAAATCTGTTTTGTTGAAACTACTTATACCGACTTACTGAAAGATTATGTTGAAGTAGATAAGATAGGCGAAGTACTAGATAAAGAGGGAAATGTAGTAGGCGAACACAGAGGATATATGCACTATACAATCGGAAAAAGAAAAGGTTTTACGGTTAAGGGCGCTCATGACCCTCACTATGTAGTAAGTATAGATGCCAAAAAAAATCAGATAGTAGTAGGAAAAAAAGAGGATTTAGAGTGCAATAGCGTTGTTCTTGGCAACCTAAACCTTTATACGCAAGAAAAAGAGTTTGATACTACAGTTAAGTTAAGATACAGAACCAAAGCCGTAGCATGCCATGTCATTGTAAAAGACTCTAAGGCATATGTAGAGTTAAAAGAGAGTGCTTTTGGCGTAGCAACGGGTCAAGCAGCCGTTTTTTATACAGGTAATAAGTTGATAGGCGGAGGCTGGATAGAAGAGAATTAAATAAAATATTCAAACTTTCCAAATCCCCCTAAAATTTAAGCCTCTCCTAAGAATCATTTGTCTATAATTCCCATCCACAAACACAGAGACCTAAAGTTTAGGACCTGAAGAAGCCTTGAGTAGAGGTTTTTAGATAGTTTGAGATCATTGAAAACTAAGCAAGTAAATAGACTGTATAACTTTAAAAAAAGTTAATTAGTCACTAATAAGTTTACTTAGAAATAACTAATATAACAACAACCGTC
>NZ_JAQTLH010000002.1 GCF_028714975.1 Sulfurimonas sp. | reverse complement strand
CTTCTTTATCATTAAGAAGTTTTGCATGTTCGGATGATGTGTAAATACATGCTTTGTGTTTTTGTATAAGTTTATGAATGCTGCTTGCTTGCGCAGAAGTAGGCTGTTTATCAAAAAGTTCTATTAATGACTCATATGTTAAACACTCTTTTGGTTTTTGATTTGCAAAGAATGTTTCAATAGCTTTGTTAAGTTCTTTAGCTGTCATATAAAATACACCTTGTTGGTTCGATAAGATTTTTTAAAGGTGGATTATACCCAAATAGTCTTAATATACGCTTCTTTAAATGTTGGAACACAGATTGCTTAAAGTGAAAAAAATAGATTTAAAAGGTATTTTATGCAGAGCGGATACTATAGTTCGGCAGCAGGGATGGTTACTCAATTTAACCGCCTTGATACTATTTCAAACAACCTTGCCAATGTAAATACAATCGGTTTTAAGGAACAAAATCTTGTCGTCGGTGATTTTTTGCGTTTATATAAAGAAGCAAGGGATGAACTGCCAAATGCAAATCAAACCAAAGAGGCTGCTCAATTTTTAAATAGAGCCATGAATAAAGCTCCGCAAATAGTAGACTCATATACGGATTATTCTGTCGGAAATATGGAAAAAAGCGATAATCCTTTAGATATGGCGTTATCTAAAGAAGGTCTATTTTTTCTAGTTAAAACACCGGGAGGAGTCAGACTTACCAGAGACGGTTCATTTACTAAAGATGATCAAGGCAAACTGGTTACAAAAGATGGTTATGAAGTTTTACCGAGTGATTATTTTTCAACAAATCAGTCGATAGTCTTAAATCCGCAAGACAGCACTGTTCAAGTGGATAAAAACGGACAAATATTTACGGATGTGCCAAACAGTGCAAAATTCACGACAGGTTCTAAGATTTTTATAGCACAGCCGGACAATATTGCCATGCTTAAAAAAGAGGGGAACAATCTTTATAGATACGACGGTGTGACTGAGTTTGAAAGCTTGGAAGGAAGCGGCGCCGTAAGACAAGGTTTTATAGAAAAAAGTAATGTAAATGCAGTAAAAATGATGACACAGATGATAGAAACAAATCGTTTGGTGGGTATGTATCAAAAAGCGATGGATACACAGATGAATGATATGAACCGCGATGCAATTGAAAAAATTGCTAAAAAATCTTAAGGAGTTTAGACCATGATGCAATCACTTTATACTGCTTCAACGGGAATGTTGAGTATGCAGACGCAAATAGATACGACGGCAAATAATATTGCCAACGTCAATACGATAGGTTTTAAGAAATCTCGTGCAGAATTTGCCGACCTTATGTACAAAGTTATGGAATACGCCGGTACGTCTACTAGCGATGTCAGCAAAAGTCCTACGGGAATAGAAGCCGGTCTAGGTTCAAGACCTACTGCTATAAATAAAATATTTTCCGAAGGCAGTTTAAAACAGACGGACAATCAACTAGACATTGCAGTTACAGGCAGAGGTTTTTTCAAACTTGAACTACCTGATGGAACTGAGGTTTATTCAAGAAACGGCGCATTTAAAATTGATGCAAACGGAATAGTGGTAAATAGTGACGGTTATAAAATGGTTCCTGAAATTGTTATTCCGCCTGATGCAACCAATATCAGTATCGGCACCGATGGAACGGTAACAGTTGTTCAAACCGGTCAAACACAAGCAACCCAGATAGGTAAATTATCATTAACAAACTTTGTAAATCCTGCCGGCTTGCACTCTATGGGGGATAATTTATATATTGAAACCGACAGTTCGGGTCAACCGGTAGAGGGAACTCCCGGATCAGACGGTCTTGGAGTGATTAGACAAGGGTTCGTCGAACTTAGTAATGTCGAGCTTGTTGTTGAGTTGACCGACCTTATTACCGGACAAAGGGCTTATGATTCAAACTCAAAAGTAATTACTACAAGTGATGAAATGCTTCAAACGGTAAACGGATTAAAAAGATAATAACTACATAAAGGCAGCTTGATACGAATTAATATCAAGTTGCCTTATACTCCTTTTAGAAAACTAAAATCTCATTTTAGCTATAATCACAAAATTATTTTAAATATAGTTAGGAATTTATATGCAAAAAGCAAATATTGACGGTAAAGTTTGGAGATTCGGCAAAGATATCGACACGGACTTAATCATAGCGGCTCGTTACTTAAACACATCGGTACCCGAAGAGTTGGCTAAACATGTTATGGAAGATGCAGATCCGGAGTTTGTCTCTAAAATGAGCAGAGGCGATGTTATAGTTGCCGGTGAAAATTTTGGTTGCGGAAGTTCTCGTGAACACGCTCCCATAGCACTCAAAGCTGCCGGCGTTGCTGCAGTTATCGCTCCGACTTTTGCAAGAATATTTTATCGTAACGCATTTAACATGGGACTTCCTATATTTGAGCTTTGTGAGAGCGACGAGATAGCTGAGGGTGATGAGATAAGCGTCGATATGAACAACGGAACTATTACAAACAAAACTTCAGGCAAAACATATAGCTTTATTCCAATCCCATCTTTTATGCAAGAGCTTATAGATGCGGGCGGGCTTATGAATTATGCACAAAACGAAATTAAAGGTAAATAATGAAAACTTATAAAATTGCACTTATTAAAGGTGACGGAATCGGTCCTGAGATTATAGATGAAGCCGTAAAAGTTTTAGACTCCGTCGCATCTTGTTTTGATTTTGATTTTGAGTATGAAGAGGCTTTAATGGGCGGTTGTGCATACGATATAACTGGTGACCCGCTTCCTCAAGAGACAATTAATATCTCATTAAACAGCGATGCCGTACTTTTTGGCGCAATCGGCGGACAAAAATGGGACAATCTGCCTCGCGAGAAACGACCTGAGAGCGGACTTTTGAGATTCCGTAAAGAGCTTGGTGTTTATGCAAACCTTCGTCCGGCTATTGTTTACGATGAGCTTATAAATGCATCATCGTTAAAACCTGAAGTTATTAAAGGTGTTGATTTAATGGTTGTTCGCGAACTCATAGGCGGAATCTATTTCGGTGAGCCAAAAGGTCGTGACGAGAACAAAGGGTGGAACACTATGGTCTACACCCGCGAAGAGATTGTAAGAATTGCTCATCAGGCATTTAAAATCGCGATGACTAGAAGCAAAAGAGTTTGTTCAATCGACAAAGCAAATGTTTTAGATGTTTCACAGCTGTGGAGAGAAGTGGTTACGGAAGTAGCACGCGAATATCCTGAAGTTGAACTTAGTCATATGTATGTAGACAATGCGGCAATGCAGCTTATCCGAGACCCTAGACAGTTTGATGTTATGCTTACGGGAAATATTTTCGGTGATATTTTAAGTGATGAGGCGAGTATGCTATCAGGTTCTATCGGTCTGCTTCCATCAGCTTCAGTCGGAGCTAAGATAGGTGTTTATGAGCCTATTCACGGTTCTGCGCCTGATATTGCAGGGCAGGGAATTGCAAACCCGATTGCAACCATTTTATCGGCTTCTATGATGCTTAGATATGCTCTTGGCGAAAATGATGCTGCAGATAAAATCGATACTGCCGTAAAAAGAGCGCTTAAAGAGGGATATAGAACAAAAGATATAGCTCAATATGACGCAAAAGAAGTTTGTTCAACGAGTGAAATGGGCTCGATTATTGCTAATTACGCAGCTAAATGAAAACATTAACTTTAGCAAATATTTACGAATTACAAGGCTTAAAAGAAGAAGCGCTTGAAATTTATAAGGAGATTTTGAAAAAAGATCCCTCAAATAGCGATGCTAAAATTGCAATAAGAAGACTCTCAGGCATGAGAAAAAAGTTTTTAAACGTAAACACTCAGATGAAAGAGTATTTTGTAAAAATGGAAGAAGAGATTGAGTTTAATGAATTTGAAAGGTGGTTATTGAAGTTATGGAGTTAAAAGATGTAATTCTCTCAACTTTGGCAGAGATGGAAGATATAAAACCTGATATAAACAACCAAAAATCAATAGATGATTTTAAACCTGTAATAAAAAAAGAGTTCAAAATTGAAACTAAATCTGAAATTGAATCAATTGTTGAATCAATTGTTGAAGAAGAACAGAATAATATTAGCAGTGAGATGCTTTTTTTAACATCGATCAGAGAGAGACTGCTTGTACTGTTTGAAGGCTTTCAAGCGCCAAACAACACAAATATAGAGGCTAAAGTCGATATGACGCTAAATTTTTTAGAGTATGTGCTAGTCACTATTGATTCTAGGGTAGAAGAGTTAGAGAGAGGAAATCGTAAATGAGCCAATACCGAGTACTTATAGATGCAAATGATGAAAAAGGTTTAGTGCATAAAGTATCTACCGTTTTTTACAAAAATGATTTGAATATTCTCTCAAACAGTGAGTTTGTTGATAAAGAAAATAATAAATTTTTTATGAGAAGCGTCGTAGACGGTGATATAGAACTTATCAAATTACATCAACTCATAAGCGATGTAATGCCCGTTAGTGCAAACATAGAAGTTATAGCACCTCAAAAGAAAAATATCATAATAATGGCTACAAAAGAGATGCACGCACTTGGCGATATTCTGATTCGTCATGAAGCTGGGGAACTTGAAGCAAATATTTTGGCCGTTGTATCAAACTATAGCGACTTAGAGTCTTTGGTCGGCAAATTTAACATTCCTTTTATCGCCATTTCGCATGTAGGACTGGACAGAGAAGAGCATGAAGATAAAATACTTGAGTGTTTAGCAGGATTTGAAGATATAGACTATATAGTTTTAGCAAAATATATGAGAATTTTAACTCCTAAATTTATAGAAGCATACGAAAATAGAATTATAAATATCCATCACTCTTTTTTACCTGCATTTATAGGAGCAAATCCTTATAAACAAGCTTACGACAGAGGGGTAAAGATTATCGGCGCTACATCGCATTTTGTAAACAATAATCTTGACGAGGGTCCGATTATTGCTCAAGAGGTTATACATGTAAATCATGCTTATGGCTGGAGAGATATGCAGCGTTCGGGTAAAGATGTCGAAAAAGTCGTTCTCTCTCGTGCCCTAAAACTTGCCCTTGAAGACAGAATATTCGTTTATGCAAATAAAACCGTAATTTTTTAGGATAGCAGTTGTTTAATCTTGTACTTGTAAATCCGCAAATCCCAAACAATACGGGTGCGATAGGGCGACTCTGCGTCAATGCCGGTGCAGCATTACATATCATAAAACCTATAGCGTTTGATATTGACGAAAAGGCTGTTAGGCGCGCCGGACTCGATTATTGGCATAAACTTGATTTGCATGTATGGGAGAGTTTAGATGATTTTTTTGCAAACAATACAATAAAAGACAATGCCTATTTTGCAACTACAAAAACAGATAAACCATATTTTGACGCACAATTTAAAGAGGGCGATTATATCTTTTTCGGAAGTGAGACTGCAGGCATACCGCAAGATATTTTAAATAGATATAAAGAGCAAAATATAACTATACCTATGACAAAAGAGGGCAGAAGTTTAAACTTGGCTATAAGTACCGGAATAGTACTTTATGAAGCAATAAAACAAAATTACGCCGCATTTAAAGAGAAGCTATGAGCCTATTTATCGATATAGTTATGCTGACTCTTTTTATACTTTTTATGGTTTTTATCTTCGGCGGTTATCACAAAAACAAATCAGCCGCAAGAGAAGCCCAGCGAGAAGCCGATGAGAAAAAATCAAAAGAGAAAGAGAAATCTGATTTTTAAAATAAAATATCAGCCAATCTCTCTATAAAATTCTCAAATCTATTTAAGAGATTTTGTACATTTTTTACCATTGTTTTCATTTCAAATCCTTTTTGGATACCCTTTATTTATTTTATACATTACAAAATATTTTAAATAAAGATAAAAAATATTGCATTTTGTCATATATTTTTTGACTAAATTGCAAAAATAGTATATAATCTTAAATATTTGAATAAATATGAGGAAGTGATATGAAAAATTTTCTTGAAATAGTAGAAGAGATAAAAAGCATTGTCTCTACTGAATTTAACGGCAAAAAAATGTATGATAAGGATGTTGCCGACATCTTAGGTATAAGTCAGATGAATTTTGCAACCATGAAAAAAAGAAATAAAATACCTTTTAATGAACTTTTAGATTTTTGTGCCACAAAATCCATATCAATCAACTGGATGCTCTACGGTCAATCACCGGAGAGTCTTGTTGAAGCGACAAATAAATTCTTTATAGTTAGATATTTTAGCAGCATAAGCGCATCTGCAGGCGGCGGCGCAGATGCAGAGCATGAAGAAGCCGGTCAAATAGAGATTCCTCATGAGTTTGCTATGATACTCGGAGGAGAAAGAGAGCTAAAAAACATAGAAGCTATCAATGTAACGGGTGATTCTATGGAGCCGACATTTAGCTATAACGATATTGTCTTTATTAACAGAAACAAGACGGATCTTCAAAGAGGCGGCATATTTACGATACGAACAGAGGCAGGGCTTTTTATAAAGAGAGTTCAAAAAAGAATAGACGGGAAAATAGATATAATTTCCGACAATCAAGTTTACTCTACTCAAACGCTAGACCCTAATGAAATAGAGGTAATAGGAAGAGTAGTCAGTAGATTTGGAAGCGTTGATTGAAGGTTGAAAGAGTGAGATATATTTTTATAATTTTATCAATTGTTTTATTGACCGGCTGTTCCCTGCGCGATATAAAAATTGATGAAAAAAAGAGAACTTCCAAAGATATATACGACTTGCAAAATATACCTCAAGATGTAAGTTATTTTGCAAAAAATATCGATAAAAATATCTCTTTTTATGAAATTCAAAAAAAATATGAGCAGCGCTATTTTAGTATGTGGAATATTGAGAAACCAAAAGAGGGGCTAACCTCCGTAAAATGGCCATTTTTTTCATTTCGTGCCGGTAAAAGTTACGGAGAAAATCTACAACCCTTAGAACAGAGCTTTTTTGACACAATGCTAAGCAATGCAAATTTTGACACATACGCAACCCTTAATGCAAAAGCAGTAACGATAAAAGAGGTCAGTTTAAGATCTTTTCCAACCATAAAACCGCTGCTAAAAGACCCCTCTATTGCCGGAGAGGGATTTCCGTTTGACTATCTTCAAAATAGCACCGTGCACGCAAATGAGCCTATCTTAGTTTCACACTATTCCAAAGACAGAGAGTGGGCATATGTATTTAGCAACTTTGCATCGGGCTGGATAAAAACAAACGAATTCGCCATTTTAGAAAAAAAACATACTGAAGCTTGGCAAAATGCACAACAGATTGCCATTACCAAAGAAGATGAGCCGATTTACGATTCTGAGGGCAACTTTTTGTATAAATCAAAAATCGGTATGATGTTCGCTCTTATCTCTGAAGATGAAGAGGCATATACCGTTTTGACGGTATCGTCATATAAAAATTCAAAACCGCTCTTTTTTAAGTCAAAAATTTCTAAAAGCATAGCTACCAAAGAGATAATGAAACTAGATGAAAACAATCTAATTGCCGTTATCAAAGAGGTGTCAAAAACAAATTACGGATGGGGCGGTATGTATGAACAAAGAGATTGTTCCTCAATGCTTAGAGATATGTTTACGCCCTTTGGCATCTGGCTTCCTAGAAATTCATTTCAGCAAAGCAAAATCGGCAATGTCATATCTTTAAGCGGTTTAAGCGATGAAGAGAAGATAAGAGTTATAAAAGAAAAAGCTGTTCCTTTTCAAACAATTTTTTACAAAAAGGGGCATGTTGTTCTTTATGTAGGAACCTATAATGATGAAATTATCGTATTTCATAATACTTGGGGTATAAAAACTAAAAAAGATGGTGTAGAGGGCAGAGTAGTTATAGGAAAGAGCGTTTTTAGTTCTCTAAATATTGGAAAATATTTAGAGAACTATGACGAAGAGAGTTCAATGCTTAAAAATTTAATAAGTATGAATATCTTAACACAGTAGCTTCTGCTACTCTGATCTGCTAAGCTTTTATATCTAAAAGTGAACCTAACATCTCATCTTGCGTTTTTATAGCCGTAACATTTAAAGCAGTAGCATCTTGAGTAACTATTTGAGTTGTCACCTCTTTAGAAAGATCTGTCTGACTCATTTTTGAACCGGTATCATCCTGCTTTCTACTCTCCGCTCTTAATGAATTTTCACTGCCGACGATTTTTGTATCTAATGGTATAAAACCACCCGTATTGACATTTGCAACATTATTTGCACTCGTATTCATCATTATTTGATGAGCTTGTATGGATGAGATATTGTTTGAGATATTCATTGTAAACTCCTAATCTATATCTATGTATTATAATATCGGCAAACTAAAAGTTTGTAGAAGCTTTTATCAATAAAGCTTCTACAAATTAAAAAAGATTAGTGAAGGTCTGCGTTTAGTTTAACTTCTCTCGTGCTTCTTTGAACTACATACTGCCCTGTTTGAGAGTTTTGTCTAAAGTGAAGCCCATTTAGCCCTGCAAGCTCTTTTCCTTTCATTATATTATCCAAGTTTGCGTTTGGATTTACCTCTTGTATTTCATTTATCTCTTCATCGTTAATATGAAATTTTGTTCCCGCAAAAACTGCCAACCCACCATCAATGATACATCCGTCACCAAGCGGAATTCCACAAGTAGAGTTCGCACCTAAGAGCGTGTTTTTACCGATAGTAATAGGATTTCCATCCGTTCCGCTAAGCACACCGAGGATTGAAGCTCCACCGCCGACATCACTGCCTGCTCCGACGATTGCAGAGCTTGAGATGCGACCCTCAACCATTACAGGTCCTGTTGTTCCTGCATTAAAGTTAATGTATGATGCACCCGGCATAACCGTAGTTCCTGCAGCAAGTTGAGCACCGAATCTAACTTTTGAGGTATCAAGTACACGAGTGTTGTCAGCCGGAATAATATGTTGCAGAAATCTTGGAAATTTATCTACAAAGTCAATATGCGGGTACTCATTTGCAAGTTTCAACTCAATTTCAAATTCACGAAGATAATCAAGCTCAATAGGTTTGCCGTTTGACCATGCAACATTAGGCAGTGCTCCAAAAGCACCGTTTAAGTTGATGCTTCTTAGCTCAACTTTTGCTTGAGAGAGTGCATAAAGCTTCAAGTAAGACGCTTCAACGCTCTTTAGAGGCTCATCAGCAAAAATAAATGTTACTTTAAACTCACCTTCTAAAGAGCCTTTGCTCATAATTTGGTTGTAGAGTGCAGAGACAACTTGAATATTTTTATGAGCATCGCCGAAAGCTTCTTCCGAATAAGGAGTAAATGCATTTAAACAGCTCTTTAAAAATGCAGAGTTTATGTCACAAACAGCTTCACTTTGTGTAAAATCAACATTTATGCCTTGTTCTGCGAGTGCTTTGATAAAGATAGCAGCACTTCCAAAATTTTCATTCCAATTAATAATCGGGTAAGTAGCTTGAAGAGTTTTCCCGATATTTAACTGTCCTAAATCTACTCTACATATACCAAATGCCAAAGGATCTTTATATCCGACCGTTGATGATTTTATATCTTGAATCAGTGCTTTAAAAGCATCTGTAGTTTGAATAATTTCCATGAATTCTCTCTTAAATAATTTATAAAAAATATTATACTTAAACATTACTAATAGCAATTTTAGTATATACTTTCGTTATGAATAAATGGATTGAATTATTAAAAAACAATGACTTTTTAGGTGTCAAAAAACAGGTCAGAGAAGGTGCTGATGTCAATGAAGCAAATGAGAGCGGCGAGTCGGTTTTAGCTTCATCACTAAGATATAGATGTGATTTTGATTTGATAATGCTTTTAATAAAGAGCGGTGCGGATATTTATGATTTTGATGAAGAGGGCGTTAGTATTTTTGACATGGCGGTTACTTATGACAATATAGATGTCGTAAAATATTTAATAGCCCAAGGCGTTGATGTTAATAGCACAAAAAGAAGAAGTAGATTTACTCCTTTAATGGCAGCTGTTTGTTACGGCAGGGTCGAGATGGTAAAGTTTTTAATAGAACAGGGCGCAGATAAAAATGCAGTTGATTCAAAGGGAATCAGCGTAATAGACTTTGCAAGAAAAACAAATAAAAAGAGCATTCTACTGCTGCTTGATTATGATGAAAATGCGCCTAAAAACAGAAACTACGCTAGATAACCTTACTAAATAAGGTTATAAGTTATACTTGACTCTTTTAAAAATTTTGTAAAAAGTTCAAACTGTTTTTCTACATATAGTTTATCAACTCCGCACAGCGATATCTCCACGGAAGCTTTTCCATCATTTAGTATCGGCAAAGAAGAGAGCTCTATATCGGCAGGAAGTTGTTTCATTAGAGTTATAAGCGTATTTTCACTTGTTTGTGCTAGAAGAGTAAGCCTGTATTTTTGTACGGATTTGCTAAATAATTTTTCTATCACGGAGCTAACCATCGGATGCGACATCTGAGGAAATCCCGGAGTAAAAAAATATCTGTTTTCCAGAGAAAAACCTGACATATTATTAATAGGATTGAACAATAGCTCGGAATTATGCGGTAAATCCGACATATGAATTCTATGAGGATATGCTTCCTCGCCAAATCTCTCTATAATGTCTTGTTCAAATTTTTTGTGTCGCTCAAGCGGCTGTGAAGTAAAAATTTCCGCGGCTATAGCTCTTGTTAAATCATCAGGCGTTGCACCGATACCGCCAAAAGAGAACATAACGCTTTGTTCATCATCTTTTATAAGCTTGTAGGTTTTTTTAATCAGATTTTCGTCATCTTTTATAACGAAAGAGGCAAAAAGATCATGTCCGTACTTTTGAAGCTCGTTTTTTAAAAATTCAAAGTGTTTATCTACTCTGCGACCGTTTAGTATCTCACTACCTATAATACAAGCATAAAAATTCATATTGCTCTTTTATTTTTTTATCAATTATAGTTTAGACATTGTTAGAATACTCTTATATAGAGTATAATTGCAGAATTAAATTTTAAAAGGTGTTTTTTATGTCATATGCACAACAATTAGAAGAGCTGATAACAAAAAATGTTATTCCGGATATCAACGAGAGATTAGATGAGATTTTTGAAGAGATTGCCGATAGCAAAGAAGCAAGCGAAGACGCAAAAGAGGAGATAGAGGAGCTTCGCGAATTCAAAGCAGACCTGCAAGATGTGTTAGATGATATAAAAAGCGGTGATATCGAAGAAGATGAGTGTAAAGAGCTAATCGATGATATTTTAGAAGCACAAAACGGCAGCGATGACGATGATTTCGGATTTGAAGACGAATAACTAATCTTGCAAACCTTCACATGTTAAGAGAGACTTAACATGTGTAAAAGTCTACTCTTTACTAGCCTCTTTTAGAGCTTTTTCTCTTGCTTTGTCTTTTTTACTTTTTCCTTTGCCCTTAACCGGCTCTGAACCTTTTACTTTTATAGGAGCTTCTCCGACAAGTTCAAATCCTTCTACTTTTTCTCTAGCTAGATTTACCTTGCAGCGTTTTTCAATGATGCCAAAATGAGCTTTGTCCTCATGTGAGATAAAAGAGATGGCAATTCCGGATTTACCTGCTCTTGCGGTACGACCTATACGGTGTATATAGTCGGTGGGAGAACGGGGAAGGTCGAAGTTTACAACACACGAGATATCATCAATATCGAGTCCTCTTGCAGCTATATCTGTTGCAAAAAGTATGCGTATTTTTTTAGCCTTAAATTCATTTAGCGTATGAGTTCGTTCGTCTTGATAGAGGTCGCCATGAAATGACTCTGCAGCGTAACCGTACTTTTTGAACTTGGCAGCTATATTGTCGGTAGCTCTTTTATTTGCCATAAATACAAGCACTTGTTCTAGTTTTTCACTCTCAAGCAGATACCTTAGAAGCGGACCACGATTTTCACGATTTACCTCTATAACGCGTTGAGTAACACTCTTTACAGTCAGAACTTCTTGCTCTATTGTTACTCTAATCGGATTTTGCGTGATTTTTGAAGCGATATCCAAAATCTTTTGAGGGTAGGTCGCCGAAAAGAGAAGATTTTGACGCTTTTGCGGAATCGCTTCAAGTATAGCTTCTAGCTCCTCTGCAAAACCAAGATTTAGCATCTTATCCGCTTCATCAAGAACAAAAAACTCTAAATATGAGAGATTTGTCTGTTTTTTTGTAAGAACATCCAGCAATCTTCCTGATGTTGCCACTAAGATATCGCATCCTTGCTGAATAGCATAGATTTGCTCACCTATGCTCTCTCCGCCGATTATACTAACCACTTTCGGCTTTCTCTGTAAATCTGCACCAAAAGTAGAAAAAGCATCTGCAACTTGAAGAGTAAGCTCACGAGTCGGAGTTAAAACAAGAGCTTTAATCTTTGACTTTCCTTCGCTAACACTCTTAGACCAAAGCTCCAAAATAGGCAGCACAAAACTAGCACTCTTACCGCTCCCCGTCTGTGCCATTGCCATAACATCGTTATGATTAAGTACAAGAGGAATTACCTTCTCTTGGATGGGTGTCGGAGTTGTAAAGCCGCTTTTTTTAAGTCTGCTTTGGATTTGCGGTGATAGACTAAGTTTAGAAAATGGCATTTGTCTTCCTCTGGTTAATTGAATGTATTTTATGAAATTTAGGCTTCAGAGGAGGTTTATTTATAGCTAATTTTAACTACATTTATATATAATCACATCAATAAAACAGATAGGATAAATATGAGAATAATATTACTAGGAGCTCCGGGTGCGGGGAAGGGTACTCAAGCAGGGTTTTTAACGAAAAAATATAACATTCCTCAAATCTCTACAGGAGATATGCTTCGAGCTGCTATAAAAGCAGGTACAGATATGGGCAAAATGGCAAAAGCAGCTATGGATGCCGGTCAGCTAGTGACTGATGAAATTATTATTGGTCTTGTAAAGGATAGAATCGCTGAGAGTGATTGCGCAAACGGCTACCTTTTAGACGGTTTTCCTCGTACGCTTCCTCAAGCTGATGCCGTTACAAATGCGGGTATAGCTATCGATGCCGTTATAGAGATAGATGTTCCCGATGAAGAGATAGTAAAACGAATGTCGGGTCGTCGTGCACATTTGGCGAGTGGGCGAACTTACCATTTAGTTTATAATCCGCCAAAAGTAGAAGGCAAAGATGATGTTACAGGTGAAGATTTGGTTCTGCGTGACGACGATAAAGAGTCGGTTGTGTTTGACCGTTTAAAAGTCTATCATGAGCTTACAAGCCCGCTTATAGGTTACTATAAAGAACAAGCTTCTAAAATGGATGGTCTGACTTATATAACTGTTGACGGCACGGCAGATATAGCTGATGTTGAGGCAAATATTGTTTCTAAACTAGGTTAATTGAGCCCTTTGGGGGTTCAATTATATTTTTGACTTTATAAAATCTTGCATCTCTAAAACTATTTCTTCTATCGTTCTCTCGCCACTTATTACATGTAAAAGGTTTTTACCGCTATAAAACGATTTGATATCGGACAGCGGCTCTGTGTAAACTTTCATACGATTATTGAAAACTTCAGTTTTATCATCGGCTCCGCGAGCACGACCAAGAACTCTCTCTCTGGCAGTCTCTTCGCTCACAAGCACCTCTATAACACTGCAAAGCTCTAAAGATGAGTCACTGTTTAGATATTCATCTAAAGCATTCAACTGCTCCATACTTCTTGGATATCCGTCAATGATGATTATGTCTGTGGGAGCGTTTTTGATGGCGTTTACAATTGTCTCTATGGCTATCTTGATAGGAACAATAAGCCCCTTTGATATATAGCTGTTTATTTCAGAGCCAAGGGAGCTGCCGCTTGCAACTTCTGCTCTAAGCATATCGCCGGTAGAGTAGTGTGTTATTTGGCTGTTTTGTTTGGCGATTAATTCTGCATCAGTAGTTTTACCGGAGCCGGGTGCTCCGATGATTAAAAAGAGTTTTTTCATTATCTAAGTTTTATGTGTAAATCTTTAAGCTGATTAGCATCCACTTCACTCGGTGCTTTTGTTAAGATACAAGAAGCTTTTTGCGTTTTAGGGAATGCTATAACATCACGAATACTTGATTTTTTAGAGATTAACATCATAAGTCTATCAAATCCGATAGCAAAACCGCCATGTGGAGGTGCGCCAAACTTAAGAGCGTCAAGCAAGAAACCAAACTTCTCTTTAGCTTCCTCTTCCGTGATTCCAAGAAGTTTGAAAATTTCTTCTTGCATCTCCTCTTTATGGATACGAATACTTCCACCGCCAAGCTCAGTACCGTTTAAAACGATATCATAAGCAATAGAGTCTATCTCTTCTACATCATCTTTATCGGTATCTTTTGGCTGAGTAAACGGATGGTGAAGCGCTTTTACTCTTCCCTCTTCAACTTCAAACATCGGAAAGTCAACAACCCAAACAAATTCATAAGCATCTTTATCGACAAGATTCATCTTCTCATGCTCTGCTATGAAAATTCTAAGACGACCCATATAGTCCCAAACCGTCTTTTTATCTCCTGCACCGAAGAATACGACATCGCCGACTTCAAGCTCTGTTCTCTCGATAATAAGTGCGATATCCTCTTCACTAAAAAACTTAACTAAAGGACCTTTTAGACCATCCTCTTTCATTTGAAAATATCCAAGTCCCTGCGCACCGAACTGGCGTACAAAATCTTCAAAAGTTTTCATCTCTCTTTTTGAGAAAACCAAATCAGCACCCGGAACTTTTAGTGCTTTTATACGGTTTTTATGCGGTTGCTTTGCAATACTTGTAAATATCTCATTATCGCATCTTGAGAAAATATCGATAACATCAACCATTTTAAGGTCATATCTTAAATCCGGCTTATCTGAACCGTACCACTCCATCGCATCTCTATAAGCTATGCGATTAAAAGGAGGCTTAATCTCTACCCCGCAAGCACCAAACATAGCAACTAAGAGCTTTTCTGCTATAAGCATAACATCCTCTTGATCGCAAAAACTCATCTCGACATCTATTTGAGTAAATTCCGGTTGACGGTCAGCTCTTAAATCTTCATCGCGAAAACATTTAGCTATCTGAAAATATCTATCAAATCCGCCGACCATTAAAAGCTGTTTGAAGAGTTGCGGAGATTGCGGAAGTGCATAAAATTCGCCGCTGTGAACACGAGACGGTACTAAATAATCTCTTGCACCCTCCGGAGTTGATTTTGTAAGTATCGGAGTTTCAACCTCTAAAAAGCCGTTCTCGTCTAAGATATTTCTAGCAGCGATTGCGGCTTTTGAGCGAAGACGGAAAGTCTCATACATAGATGGATCTCTTAACTCTAAATAGCGGTATCTAAGTCTTGTCTCTTCACCTACATTTTTATCACCGATTACAAACGGAACCGCAGCCGATTTGTTTTCTATGATTAGCTCATCCACAACGATTTCAATCGCACCGGTTTTTAGACGAGGATTTGTCAAACCCTCTCCGCGAAGACGAACTTTCCCCTTTGCAACAAGAACAAACTCATCGCGAACGCTATTTGCTATTTTATGCGCTGATGCGCTATCTTCAGGGTCACATGTAAGCTGAATCAGACCGCTTTTATCTCTTAAATCTATAAAAACAATCCCGCCATGATCACGGTAGCTATTTGCCCAACCAGCTAGAACAACATCTTGTCCTATATTTGCTTCACTTAAATCTGTACAATAATGACTTCTCATAAATATAGAGTCCTAAAAAATAATTTTCGCGATTATATCCAAACTTGGCTTATCGGGCAATTATTTTGCTCCCAAGAGTGTGATTTTTTTCTTACGCCATAAGTTTTTTTGCAATTCGTGCGACATGTTCTCCCTGAAAATATGCTCCGGCAAGCTCGTTTTTGCTTGGAGCACGACTCCCATTGCCACCTGCAATAGTAGATGCCCCATAGGGGGAACAACCGCTGATTTCATCCATAGTCGTCTGACCTTGGAATGTATACGGCAACCCGACAATTACCATACCGTGATGCAAAAGGGTAGTGTGGAAACTAAGTATAGTAGATTCTTGCCCGCCGTGCTGGGTATTTGAGCTAACGATAACGCTTCCTACTTTTCCTACCAACGCTCCCCTCATCCACAGTTGTCCCGTAGCATCAAGGAACTGACGCATCTGAGCACACATATTGCCAAATCGAGTCGGTGTTCCAAAAATAACTGCATCGGCTTCGCCTAGTTCATCTACGGTGCAAAAAGGCACATGAGCTTGTTGTTTTTGAGCCTCAAGCGCACCCATCTTTTCTAACACTTCTTGGGAGAGAGTTTCCGGAACTCGTCGGAGTACGACTTCAACATTTTCTATAGATTGCACCCCTTGGGCTGCTGCTTCTGCTAACTTATATACATGTCCATACATCGAATAGTAAACAACCAATATCTTCATAAGAAACTCCTTTGATTATGTTAGAACAATTTAATAGGGTCATTGTATATCAACTAATCTTAACTAATCTAAGTAGTACATTGAGATAATATATATTCTTGAAAATTTAAGAATTTATAAGTCCATTTTATATACAAAAGCATTATAGAAGTGTATAATTTATGAAATTTTTTTTAAAGAGTCATTTTGAACGGTAAAACAATTAAAAAAATCGGTGTAATTTTAAGACCGTCAACTCCCGAGTTAAAAGACGGTTATGCTAAATTGGAGAAAATTTTTAAAAATTACAATATAGAAGTTTTATTGGAAAACAGAAGTGCTCAAATGATTGGGACGGTTGGTGAGAGCTTTGAAAAAATCTGCCAAGAGTCTGATTTTTTAGTTAGTTTCGGCGGTGACGGAACACTTATATCTACGGTTAGAAAATCATTTGATTATGATATCCCCATACTCGGCGTATATGCAGGAAATCTTGGTTTTTTAGCAGATTTGTCTTTAGATGAACTTGATGCTTTTGTTCAAAAAATAATTCAAAACAAATACAAAGTCGATGAGAGAGCCGTCCTTGAAGCAACGGTAATTAAAAACTCAAAAGAGATAAAAATGTACGCCTTTAACGATATCGTACTCACTCGTACAAGAGTTTCAAATATGATACATATAGAGACCCTAATTGATTCTCGTTCATTCAATACCTACTACGGCGACGGGGTAATCGTCTCTACTCCTACGGGTTCTACGGCTTATAATCTCTCGGCAGGCGGACCGGTTCTTTTTCCTATGAGCAATGTATTTGCCCTGACTCCCATATGTCCACACTCCCTGACGCAAAGACCTATTGTTCTTCCGGGGAGATTTGCAATCGAGATGAAAACATCAGAAGAGAGAGCTTTGATAATAATAGACGGACAAGATGTGCATGAACTAGAACTCGGAGAGAGCGTTCATATAAAACTGGCAACCAAAACAGTTAAATTGATACATAAAGAAGAGTATAACTATTTTGATGTTTTAAAAGAGAAATTAAGGTGGGGAGAATGATAGAAAGATTTTACTTAAAAGAGTACCTTAGTTTTAAAGAGGTTGAACTGGATTTAAAATCGGGGCTTGTCGTATTTACGGGTCCAAGCGGAAGCGGTAAATCAATTTTGATAAACTCGATTTTATCCTCTTTGGGTACAAATTCATGTGACGCTATGCTATGCGAGTCTACCGTAGCATGGGAGCTGAACACGGATGATGCCGGTATAGAGCCTGATGATGTTTATATTTTTAAACATATAAAAAAAGAGAAATCAAGATATTTTATAAACAATCAAAGTATCTCTAAAAAAGCTATGAGCAACTTAACTTCAGGCTATTTAAGACACCTCTCTCTAAGAGATTTCAGCGACTTTGAAAATGAAAATCTTTTATCTATTTTGGACAATAGGCTGGATAAAAAAAATCATAACGCAACCGGGCTAAGAGATGAATACGGCAAAATTTTTTTAGAGCATAAGAGAGTCAGAAAAGAACTACTCTCTATTGAAGAAGAACAGAGAAAAATTGTTGAATTAAAAGAGTTTGCAGCTTACGAGATCAAAAAAATAGAAGATATAAATCCAAAAATTTCGGAAGATAGCGAGCTTTTGGAAATTAAAAAAGAGTTATCAAGAAAAGAGAAAGTTTTAAAAAGTTTATCTCAAGCAAATGCTATTTTTGAACACGAGCACAATGTTTTTAATGCGCTAGATTTGTTAAATACCGATAACTCTTTTTTTAGCGACAGCATGAATGAACTTAGAGCAATTATGGAGAGTGCCGAGGAGAGATTTAGCATGCTTGATGAAATCAATGTTGAAGATGTTTTAAACCGTATTGAAGAGCTTAGTGAACTAAAAAGAAGATACGGAAGCATAGAAGATGCCATAAAATATAAAGAGCAGAAGATTTTGGAGTTAGCTAAGTATGAAAATATAGAGATTACAAAAGGCGATTTAGAAGCAAAAGAGACAACTTTAAGTAAAAAAGTAAAAGATTTAGCAAGCAGACTTAGCGAGCTTCGCCGCAGTGAGATAGACTCTTTTAACAGCGATTTAAACAGATATCTAAAAGAGTTATATCTGCGTGATGCAAAAGTTGAAATAAACGATACCGATTTTGGACTTTTCGGAAAAGATGAGATATCTATAAGACTGCATGCAACCGATTTGCAAAAAGTAAGTACCGGTGAATTTAATAGGCTAAGATTGGCTATTTTAGCTCTAAAATCCGAGTTTATGAGTAGAGGAGGCGGGGTATTGATGCTTGATGAAATAGATGCAAACTTAAGCGGCGAAGAGTCTATGAGTGTTGCAAAAGTGCTAAAACAGCTCTCAAAACATTTTCAAATATTTGTAATTTCACATCAACCGCAACTTACTTCAATGGGTGATCAGCACTTTTTGGTTTATAAAAATGGCAATGATTCATATGCAAGAGAGCTTAGTTTTGACGACAGAGTAGATGAAATAGCTAGAATTATAAGCGGTGAGAGCATTACGCAAGAGGCTAAAAAATTTGCCAAAGAGTTACTAAATTTAAACGCAAAATGAGAAAATATGATAATTGATACACATGTACATCTTGATGACAAAAGATATGAAGGTGATTTGGAGGAAGTTTTAGATAGAGCCAGAAAGGGCGGAGTAGAACGATTTATCATCCCAGGTGCAGACCCGAAAAACCTAGATAGAGCCGTCTATATTGCAGAAAATAACAGCGATGTATATTTTGCCGTAGGAGTTCATCCTTACGATATGGACGCATTTGATACGCTTAAATTTGAAAAATATATAAATCATAAAAAATGCGTTGCTATCGGTGAATGCGGGCTTGATTATTTCAGGCTTGAGGGTAGTGATGAAACCAAAGAGGAAGAAAAAAGAAAACAAAAAGAAGTTTTTATAGCACATATTGAGTTAGCAAAAAAGTATAAAAAACCGCTTATCGTGCATATAAGAGATGCTTCAAGAGATTCTAAAGAGATACTTTTAAAATATAATGCTGCAGAGGTCGGAGGGGTACTACACTGCTATAATGCAGACGAAGAACTACTTTCTTTATCAGAAGAGGGCTTTTATTTTGGAATAGGCGGTGTTTTAACTTTTAGCAATGCTAAGAAGCTTATTCATGTGTTACCAAAAATCCCACTTGAGAAAATAGTAATTGAAACAGACGGTCCGTATCTAACACCGACTCCCCATAGAGGCGAGAGAAATGAGCCGTTTTATACAACTTTTATAACAAAAAAAATGTCTGAACTTTTAGAGATATCGGTGGAAAATTTAGAAAAAACAACCACTCAAAATGCTCTTGCACTTTTTAATATTTCTTAGTATTAAAAGAACTTAACTCTTTTTAATATTCATTTAGTTAAAATATAGTCATTAAACTTACGATAAAGGTTGCTATTTTGAAATATATTTTACTGCTTTTATTGCCGTTTTTATTGAGCGCAAACCTTATATATAGTTCAAACTATGCTAGAGAAGTGGCTATTTTAGACTCTTTTGACATTGATGCGTCTTTTTTAAATGATCCTGTTATGAATCAAATCAAAGATAGTAATGTAGAAATATTCAAAGATGAGCGTTTTTTTGGAGCTATGGACGATGCATATATTTTTATCCCTGTTATAAAAAATATTTTAACTAAGTACAACATACCGCCGGAATTTCTTTTTCTTTCAATGGCAGAATCAGAATTTTTAACAAGAGCATATTCTGTTAAAAAAGCGTCCGGTCTATGGCAATTTATGCCCCCAGCCGCAAAACAGTACGGTCTGCGAATTGATGAGTTTGTCGATGAGAGAAGAGATTTAATTAAAGCAACCGAAGCTGCCGCAAAATATCTTTCAAATCTTTATAAAAAATTTGGCAAATGGTATTTGGCGGCAATCGCTTATAATTGCGGAGACGGAAAATTAAGCAAAGCTATTGAAAATGCCGGCAGCGATGAACTATCTGTTTTGTTAGATCCTAAAATGACATATATTCCAAAAGAGAGCAGGCTTTATATCAGGAGAATCGTTGCATTGGCGATGATGGGTAATGATGAACATTTTTTACTAAAAAGTGAGTATGAGTACCTGCTAAACAGAGCAAACGCGTACTCCATATCTACGGTTAAAGTTCCGGGCGGTGAGTCATTGTCAAGAGTCTCTAAGCTGATAGGGATACCTCTTGAAGAGTTAAAAAAATTAAACAGACATTTAAAATTTGATTTTACACCGTCATATGTAAGCAGTTATGATATATATATTCCATACATTAAACTCTCTGAATTTAAGCAGAAATATTTTGAAGAAAAAACAAAAAACGTATATAAAATCCATGTGGCAAAAAAGAGTGATACCGTTTTTAAGATAGCAAAAGCGTACGGCGTGCCATACAAAACGGTTATGGATTTTAACAATCTTAAAAGTGATAAAGTAAATTTTGAGCAAAGAGTCGTGATCCCTATGAACAGTAAGATTAATGCTGAAAAAACAAATAATAATTTTTACTATTCGGTTAAAAAAGGAGATACTTTAGAATCTATCTCAAAAGCATACAAGATTAGTGTAGAAAATATAAAAATTCAAAATAAACTAAAAGGGAAACTGGTTAAAGAGGGCGAAAGGCTGAAGCTTTAATGGATAAAAAATTATCTATTTTTATTGCCGTCTCTATGCTAATTTTAGGTGCCGGATGTAGCTCAAAGAGCAAAAGTACATATCCGCAAACTTACCCTGAAGATAGAGATGATGTGCGCACTCCGTATATCAGCAAAAAAGATTACACACACCCGACGATGAAACCGTATGAAATCAGAGGAATAAAATATTATCCGACTGTTGTAAGCGTGGGTGATGAGTTTAGCGGCAATGCAAGTTGGTACGGTCCCGATTTTCACGGCAAATCAACTTCTAACGGTGAAACTTACAACATGTATGATATGACTGCCGCGCACAAAACTCTGCCGATGAATACGATAGTAAAAGTAACAAATCAAAGAAACGGTTTAAATACTGTTGTTAGAATAAACGACAGAGGACCGTTTGTAGATACAAGAATTATTGACTTATCCAACACGGCGGCTCGCAAGATAGGTATGCTTAACGACGGAACGGCGCCGGTAACCGTTGAAGTGCTTGGTTTTAATGTAAAAGGAGGGCAACAAATCCCACCTAGAGAAGAGTTAAAAGGTTCCCCACAAGAGCAGATTATAGATGGATTTGCTATTCAGATTGCATCTTTTTCTAAAATTGAAGGAGCTCTTGCAACCCAAAAGAAATATAACGACACTAACGGATATAAGACTATTATCAAAGATATGCAAACAGAAAACGGCAGAATGTTTAAAGTGTGGCTAAAAGGTTTTAGAAGCGAACAAGAAGCAAGAGATTATAAGTCACTTGGAAATTTTAAAAATTCATTTATCGTGAGAGAGGATTAAGCAATGATTAGCAAAAGCAGAAAAACAAAAGAGACGGATATAACTATCTCACTCTCTCTTAATGGAGCCGGTAAAAGTAAAATAGACACAGGCGTCGGGTTTTTGGATCACATGTTGGAGAGTTTTTCAAAACACTCTTTGATAGATTTGGAGATAACATGCAAGGGCGATACGCATATAGATGATCACCACAGTGTAGAAGATGTCGGCATCGTTCTTGGTTCGCTTTTAGCCGAAGCTATATATCCTCTCAAAAATATGGAGCGTTTCGGCAGTGCAAATATCGTTATGGATGAGGCGTGTGTGAGTTGTGACTTAGATTTAAGCAATCGTCCCTATTTAGTTTATGAGATTGATGTAACGGGAAAAGTCGGACAATTTGACACTGAACTTGTTGAAGAGTTTTTTAAGGCTTTTATATCAAATGCAAAAATTAGTGCTCACATAGTAACTCTTAGAGGAAAAAATAGACATCATATCATAGAAGCCGCTTTTAAAGCAGTTGCCGTTGCGATTCGTCGTGCAGTGCAAAAAAACGATAGAGTCGGCATTCCAAGCACAAAAGATGTATTGTGATTAAACTTATTATATTAGATGTTGACGGTTGTCTTACAAACGGAGAGATAATATACTCATCTGACGGCAGTGAAACAAAAAATTTCAATGTAAAAGACGGTCTTGCTATAAGTTCATGGATAAAAATGGGCTGGCATGCTGCCATAATTACAGGAAGAGAATCTAGCATAGTCGAGAGAAGAGCCAAAGAACTAGGCATTAAGTATCTATATCAGGGCGTTAAAGATAAAGAAAAAGTGCTGAGCGAACTTGTTGATTTACTTGAACTCAAAGATTACGAAGTTGCTGCGATAGGTGACGATTTAAATGATTTAAGAATGTTAAAGAGAGCAGGTAGAAGCTTTACGCCAAAGGATGGAGTAAAAGAGATCAGAGAGCTTGCCGACACTACTCTTGCATCTAAGGGCGGAGAAGGTGCCGTAAGAGAGATGATAGATATTTTGATTGATGAGAATGATTTAAGAGAGCAATTTATAGCTCCATGGTTATAATATGAACATAAATTATTTCTTTTTATTTATCTTTTCTTGTTTATTAATGATATTTCTTGTATTCAAGCCTTTAGAAATGGAACAGCAAAAATTTGGTGAAGTGCCTCTCTTTAGCATCTCATCTTTTACAATGCATGAACTTAACGCCAAAGGACTTATTAGTTTGATAAACGGTAATAAAGCAACAAGATATACCGATAGATACACGGTTGAAAAAATAAATTACACAGATAACTCTAAAGAGTACATAGCAAACATGAAATCAAATAACGGTATATACAAAGATGATATAGTTTACTTAGATGGGGATATTGTATATGTAAGAGAAGACGGGTTGACTTTTGAAACACAAAAAGCCACTTATGATAAAAAAACAACCATTGCTACGGCAGATGGGGATTATCTACTTTATAAGGGTTCAAATATAGTGAATGGAAAAGAATTAAAGTATAATAACTCTTTAGAGAGAGTAGAATCAAGAGATGTTGTAGTAAAGTATCAACTAGAAGAGAGAAATAAATGAAAAAAACGATTTTTTTAACAATTTTTTTAGCAACGGCGCTATTTTCACAAGAGCTAAAAGTAAAGGCGAAGCTTTTTAATGCAGATCAAAAATCAGGCATCTCTGTTTTTGAAGGCGATGTAAATATAATAAGAGGCTCTGATGAGCTCAATGCAACAAAAGTTACAATTTATACAAACAGTAATCAGGAACCGACTAAATTTATTGCAGAAGGCAGCGCTTCTTTTTATATACAAACGCTTGAGGGTGCAATATATAAAGGCAAAGCACAAAAAGTAGTATATCTTCCAAAAGAAAAAGAGTATCATTTTTTTAAAGATGTTCATCTAAAACAGATTAATGAGAAAAAAGAGATTATAGGCGAAGAGGTTATTTTAAAAACTATAGAAGGCAAAGCATATGCAAAAGGTGCCGAAAAAGAGCCTGTAATAATGATTTTTGATATACCTGAAGATAAAAAGAAGGTAAAAAATGATTGAAATCGTTGACGCAAAATTTATAATATCCGCTCCGAATATAGATAATGCGCCAGATACAGAGGAACAAAATGAGATTGTTTTTATGGCTCGCTCGAATGTCGGGAAAAGCTCTCTTTTAAATGCTTTGGCGAATCATAAAGGTTTAGCAAAAGTATCTTCAACACCCGGAAAAACAAGACTTATTAACTACTTTGATGTTACATTTATAGATAGAGAAAATTCAAAGAAGAGTTTTGCAAAGTTTGTTGATTTACCGGGTTTTGGATATGCAAAAGTTTCACAATCAATAAAAAGCGATTGGGAGAAAAATTTAACGGATTATATATCTAAAAGAAAACAGATAAAGATTTTTGTTCATCTTGTTGACTGTAGACATCCATTTTTGGAGATTGACAAATCGGTAAGTGATTTTTTACTTGAACACTCGGATGAGACTCAACATATATTACAAATTTTTACAAAAATAGACAAACTAAATCAAAAAGAGCAAAGTGCGCTTAAAAAAGAGTTTCCTAATGCTCTAATGGTTTCAAGTTCAAAAAAGAGAGGTCTGCAAAAAGCTCTAAGTGTTATACATGATATTTTAAAAGGAGATTCTGATGAGCATTGAATTAACAAAAGCTAAATTATCCGATATTGAAAATATGCAAAAACTTGTTATACCTGAAGTTGAAGCAGGGGTTATACTTGCAAGAAGCTCTGATGAAATAGCAACAAATATAAGATCATATATATTAGCAAAAGAAGATGATGAAATAGTCGGTTTTTGTGCTTTACATATTCACACGCCTTTGCTGGCAGAAATAAGATCACTTGTTGTAAAAGAGAATAAAAGAGGTATGGGTATAGGGCAAAGTTTAATTGCTAAAGCAATAGAAGAAGCCAACTCTTTGGGTCTAAAAAAAGTCCTTAGTTTAACATACAAACAGTCGTTTTTTGAAAAACTAGGGTTTGTTGAAATTCCAAAAGAATCAATTCCAGAGCACAAAATTTGGGCTGACTGTATTAAATGTAAACACTTTCCGGTATGCAACGAAGTATCTCTAATAAAAACTCTTTAACACCGTATATATATGCCGTTGTATTTGTAATATACACTGCATTAAGCGGTATTTACCTGTTTTTACCGCCTTTGCTTGCTATACTATTTATACTATTTTCAAAAGCACTTAAAGAAGAAAATGCTATCTCTCTATTTTTAATATTTTTTTGTTTATTACTTTTTGAAGCACAAAACGGATATGTACTCTTTAGCACTATTATATATTTTACATTTATTTATAAATATCTTATACCAAAATTAATTCAAATTATCAGCTGTAATGCATGTATAAAAATTGCAACCGTTATTTTTGTATATATCGGCTTTTTCGTTTTTCATTTACTTTTATCAAAAATATTTCTACTTCCGGCTCCAAGCATAGATTATCATGTTATCTATTACATGGTGATTGAATTTTTTATTATGAGTATATTGTGAAAATAAAATTTATACTTTTTATATTTATTGCTATATGGCTGGCACTTCTTGTAAGAGTTTTTTCACTATCGGTTGAATCAAATAGTTACTATGAAAGACTCTCCTACAACAACACTATTAAAACTGAGCAAATAGCACCCGTAAGAGGCGAAATAGTTGATATAAACAATAGACCCATTGCCATCAATCAACTTGGTTTTAAAATACAATTAGCTCCGCATTTAGGATTAAAAAAGAATCTGCATATATTTGAAGAAGAGGTAAGCACGCTTGTTAAATTATTGCCAAAACTAGATAAAGAAAAAATAATTAAAGATTATAAAAAAGCTGATTCATACTACAATCATAATTTTATTGATATAGTTGAGTTTGTATCATACGAAGAGATTATGCCTGTATACTCAATATTGAATTTAAGGGAAAATATTAATATAATATCTTCACCTAAAAGATATTATCCGTACAAAGAAGTTGCATCGCATTCTATCGGCTATGTTTCTCGTGCAAACAAGAGTGATGTTGAAGAAGAAAAACTTATAGAGCTTATAGGTTACACCGGCAAAACAGGTATTGAAAGATATTACAATACATATATGCAGGGTTTAGCCGGCAGACGAGAGATAAAAGTAAATGCAAACAATCAAAAGGTAGAAGAACTCTCTATTGAGCGAGCCGTAGAAGATAGAAAATTAACTCTAAATATAGATATTGAACTTCAAAAATATATATCATCACTTTTTCAAAATAAATCCGGCGCGGTTATAGTTATGGGGGTTGACGGTGCTATTTTATCGGCAAGCAGTTTTCCTGAATATGATTTAAATACTTTTGTCTCCGGCATCAGTAATGAAACATGGGAAAAATTATCGGTAAGCCTTGATAAACCATTTACAAACAAACTTATTCATGGGCTTTATCCCCCTGGATCAACTATAAAAACAGGACTTGGACTAATATATATATCTTCCCCTGAAATAGGTCCCAATTGGAATACTTATTGTACCGCATCAATGCCGCTTGGACAAAGAGTATTTAGATGCTGGAAGAAAGACGGGCATGGACAAGTAGAAATTAAAAAGGCTATAAGAGAGAGTTGCGATGACTTTTTTTACAAAGGAAGTCTTAAACTAGGCATCGATAAAATGAGTGAAGGACTTACCAGATACGGTCTTGGTAGAAAAACTGAAGTAGATCTGCCAAATGAGTTTGTCGGTACGGTTCCATCTCGTGAATGGAAGAGAAAAAAACATAATCAGCCGTGGTATATCGGAGAAACAGTAAATACATCTATAGGGCAGGGAGATTTCTTAACAACACCGATGCAAATAGCTCGATTTACCGCTCTTATGGCAACAGGTAAACTTCCTCATCCACATTTTGCAAACATGCTGGGTTTTCAAGTCGTCAAACCGAGATTTGAAGATGTGCTTGATGAAAATGAACTAAAAAAACTGCCGATTATTCAAAAAGCAATGTATGAAGTTTGTAATGCTCCCGGAGGAACGGCAGTCAATTATGTAAATCCAAAAGTTAAAATTGCAGGCAAAACAGGAACGGCTCAAGTCGTAGGTATTATGCAAAATATAAAAAATAGAGAATCTGAACATGACATGGAGTACTATTCACGCTCTCACGCATGGCTAACTACTTACGGTCCATTCGACAACCCTCAATATGTAGTTTTAGCATTGGTTGAACACGGAGGGCACGGCGGTTCCGCTGCGGGAAAAATTGTCTCTGATATATATGATAAGCTGCTAGAACTAGGATATATAAAACAGTAATTGTAAAATAAATTAAATATTACCCTCTGTTCTGACTATCAAACTTTGCGGTAGATTAAATTTTCTTATAAGTTCTGCCTCTTTTTCTCGCATCTCACCGCTGTCAACCTCATGATCATATCCTAAAAGATGGAGCAAACCGTGTATGAAAAGCAACGCAAATTCATCATTTTGGCTATGACCTAGCTCTTTTGCTTTCTCTTCTACATAAAAGGAGGAGATAACTATACTTCCAAGCGGGCACATAGGCATATCTTCATAGGGAAAACTTAAAACATCGGTATCTTTATCGATATTGCGATGAGTTTTGTTTATCTCTCTCATCTCTTGGCTATCCGTAATAATGAGTTCTATCTCTTTTTTTGTTAGAAAATCCGCTATCTTTTCAACTATGCCGATATCAATTTGTAATGAGGTTCTGTTATCAAGTTCAATCATGGTTATATCAAATATAAGAAAGGTTATTCAACCTGTTATATTTAGGTGGTTTCCAAGACCGGTTTTTTGCGCTGCAGCCTGCTTTGATTGTTCAGTCGCACTCTCTAAAACTTTTAAAATTTGTCGCTCCTGCACTTCCGTAGCTTTTTTCATTACTTCTACTTCAGGTGAAGATGGAGCAGTTGCTGATGAAATATCCATAATATCTCCTTCATTTTGTGTATTTGAGCATTATATTGGTTATATCTTTCAATGAAGATTAAAATATTATGTTAAAATATTTTTATGATTACGAAAAACAAAAAAGCACTCTGTATTATGAGCGGCGGTATGGACTCGACACTGAGTGCATACATGATGAAAAAAATCGGATATGATATTATAGCCGTGCATTTTAATTATGCACAAAGAACGCAGGACAAGGAACTTTCATGTTTTCATGCCATTTGTGATGAACTCGGTGTTTTAAACAGATATGTAATAGATTTGGATTTTTTTGCCCAAATAGGAGCTTCGGCATTAACCGATGAAAATATAGCCGTACCCACAGGCGGCTTAGAAGAGGGGGTTCCCGTTACATATGTGCCCTTTAGAAACGGTATATTTCTAAGTATTGCAGCAGCCATAGCGGAAAAAGAGGGCGCAGAAGCTATTAGCATAGGCGTCGTAGAGGAGGATAGCAGCGGTTATCCCGATTGTAGAGAGTCATACATTAAAAGTATGGAGCAGAGTATAAATCTCGGCACAAAAGATGAAACTAAAATAGAGATTTTTATGCCTCTTGTACATCTTAAAAAATCTCAAATTGTCCAAAAGGCAGTTGAGTTAAACACTCCTCTGCATCTTACATGGAGCTGCTATAAAGATGAAGATAAGGCATGCGGTGTTTGCGATAGCTGCCGCTTAAGATTAAATGGTTTTAAATTAGCCGGAGTAAAAGATCCAATTGAGTATCAGTGAGATATATTTTAACAATTTAAAAATTTTACATCTATGCAAAGCAAATTTGAAAAATAGTTACATAAGCGTTAAAAAAAGCGGTGAAATAACTCTTAAAACTCCAAGAGTTTCAAATGAATATATCCAAAAACTTCTCACAGAGAAGGAGCCTTGGATAAGAAAACAGCTCCAAGCAGTAGAGAAAAACCCACTAAAAAAAGTAAATATTCAAGATGAAGTTGTACTCTTTGGAGAGATTTTCAGTATTGATATTGGCGAAGCAAAAGAGTTAAGAGAGTACCTCAAAAGTGTAGCCGTATCAAACATTGACAATATTTCAAAATGCTACGACAAGTTTTATAAAAATTATGCACAAAGCTACATTACCCCAAGAGTAGAGTACTATTCAAATATAATGAACTTAAGTTATAGCGAAATAAAATTTAGAAAAATGAGAAGCAGATGGGGAAGTTGTAGCTCAAGAGGAGTTATAACTTTAAATACCGGACTCATAAAAATTGACAAAAGATTGATTGATTTTATAGTCGTGCATGAACTAGCACATCTGGCACATATGAACCACTCAAAAAGGTTTCATTCGCTAGTTGAGCAGTATATGCCGGATGCTAAAGTGTTGAACCGAGAATTAAAGCGTTTTTCTCTTTTTTAACAAAACAGTTAATATCATATTTACTAGAGGGCGACCACATCATCCAGCCGCTTGTTTTTATATCATCTGCCGCTTTTATCTGTTCTCTTATCTCAAATTTTTTATACTCTCTTCTTGAGTGTGCATAATCTTTAAATGATTGCAGCCAAGGTCTAACTCTTTTTGAGTCTATTTTACCCTCTATATTTTTTATACTTTTATAAATAGTGATATATGGATAATCTGCCGGATATTTTACGCCAAACGAGCCTTGGGCAAATCCTGAAGGGTAGAGCATAGGAGCGATATAGTCTGCATGTTTTGATAGTGACTCTATTTTTTGTCCGATTCCCGTATCATCTTCTCGCCAACAAGTGTCTCCATAAATGGAAACTGAGATAAAAGTACCGTATTTTCTGAGTCTGTTTTTAGCTAAGAGCAAAAAATCTTCTATGGCTTTTACCCTGTTTTCTTCCGTACTCTCTTTTGATAGTTTTAGCTCCGTTTTTGCCGGAAAACGAATATAATCAAAATTTATCTCATCAAATCCGGCATTAGCCGCATCCTCTGCGATTGCAACAGTGTACTCATGGCTTCTTTTATCAAACGGATCGATCCATGCCATTTTATCGGCGTCTCTTGAGAGTTCATTTTTTTTATTTTTTATTGCATATTCAAAATTATTTGAAGCTTGCAGCTCATCTTTAAATGTAACTATTCTGGCAATCGTATAGATATTTTTTGATTTCATTAAAGAGATAAAGGATTGTATATCTTTAATTGTTCTATTGTTTGCCGCTCCATAGCCGTTTGCTTTATCGGAAGATGTTTTATATGAGGTTGAACCATACTCATTTTTTATATCAACGACAATTGAATTGATTTCTGTTTTATCTATGATATCAAGTATATTTTTTATAGTCTTAGAGTTTGTATTTGCACCCCAAAATGTAAGATAGAGCGCTTTTACCGTTATCGGCTCAAGTTTTATAGCCGTAACATTATCATCAAGATTGAGTTTATAAGGTTTGTAACCGTAGGCTTTGATAAATAATGCTTTTTCATCGCTGTTTATGGTGTAACTTCCGTTTACATCGCTGCTCGTACTAACGCTTGAGTTGCTAACAATCGCATTTGCAATAGGAAGAGAAGTAGTTTTATCCGAAATAACTCCGCTAAAAGAAGCCGATAAAAGAGTTTTAAAAACAAAAAGTATAAAAAAAACAGATTTCAAATAAGTACCGCCGAATTGAATAAATTTTTATTTCTCATATTTTACCTTACATAAAAACTGTTTTTTATGTTATTGTAAAGAAAAAAGCCAAAAAGCCACCTGAACTTGACTTACATTGATTTTTTTACATATAATCTTGTATGAAAAAATTCATCTTCATAACAATTTTAATCATTTTTAGCATGTCAGGCTGCTCCATAAAAGAGAGTGATACAACACAAGAAAAATTCTTAAAACATACTGCAAACACGCCTATTTACATCGTTTTCGGTGCTGCGGCAAGTGCAGATTTTCTTAAAATGTGCACTTCTTCCACCTTTTGCTGCATATAACTATTTGACACGGGATGTAAATACGCTATCTCGCAAAGCAGTTTCTCAAATGCCGAAGTATATAGTACGACAAACAATATATTAAGCGATATGAACAACCAAATAACTTCTCTAAAAAGTTGCGTGAATCACGCAACTTTTTAAAAAACTTTTCATGGTGCTTTTTTTGTTTGGTTTTTGAGATAAGCTCTTCAAGATATGCTCTATTTTCCAAAATTACAGTTGTCAGAACTTCCAAACATACTTAGGTAATTCCAAGGGGTTTATGCCCCTTGCCCCCCCTATGAAAATTCAAATGTTAGCTGCTTTTGATTTGTTATTTGTATATTTAATATAGATTTATTTACACCCGCAATAAGAGCAAAATGAAACTTTGTATTTTTTAAAATCTCTATGATATCTTTTTCATTTTTGTATATGTAGATATTTGATTTATGTTCATCAAAGATATTTATAGGAACTATAAATATTGTCTCTGCCCATAAAGCATGATGTTCTAAAAAAGCAATTTGATTTTTTATCAAATCAACATTTGGTTCAAATATAAGTACTCTGTCGCTACTGCCAAAACTTTTAATCTCAAATTTTTTATTTGTAAAGACTGCTTCAAAATGCTCTATGGGAGTAAATTTTCTCAATTTATAATCAATTTTTAATGTTTTATAAAGATGCAACAACTCTTCTAAATATGGGATAAAAAACGGAGATATCAGCTGTCTTTCATAAAAAATATCATCATAGACAAATGATGTCTCAAACAGAGTCTGCTCTACTATTTCAATAGATAAAAAAGATGTATTTGGGATTTTTTTTACAGTTGCAAAAATATCTTTATCGTTTAGAGCAGGGCAGAATAGTACAGTTGTTTTGTCCTCCACATTCCAAAGAGCTTTAAAAACTGATTTTAAATCTCCCGTTACCGTAAGAAAATTTGACCCTGTGATAACTTGCAAAGAGAGTTTTAAAACAATCTCATTGCACTCATACGCTACAATCTCTTTTTCTATCGCTTTGTAGCGAAGCATTTTTTTTAAGGCATCATCCAAGTTTTTAGCTTTTATCCAAGCTATTTCATTATCGCTTATTTGAGTCGGTTTATCAAATATTACGCCATAGGCACCGTTTGCAACCGCCAATTCAATCTCTTCATTGTTATAAGCAAAAAAAAGATCGCCTCTCTTTACCTTGTGCGCTTCAAAAACGATATTTTCAAAGCTGTGTACACACGGTTCATTGATAAGAGCGGCTTGCGTGAGTGCTAAAAAATTTTCAAGTCTCATCCAATAGGCGTGCCTGCTTTTTTAGGTTTTTCAGGTCTTACAAGCGAGAGACCATCTTCATCCTTTGCCGCAAGAAGCATTCCTTCTGAGAGCATACCCATAAGTTTTGCAGGTTTTAAGTTTGCAACGACACAAACTTGAGTATTTATAAGCGACTCAGGAGTATAAAACTCTCTTATTCCCGCTACGACTTGTCTTGGGTTATCTTCACCCAAATCAACTTTTAGTTTTAAAAGCTTGCTGCTCTTTGGAACAATTTCAGCCTCGACAACGATACCGACTTTTAAAGCCGTTTGAAAAAATTGACCGATTTCTATAAGATTATCTTGCTCTTTTGCACACTCTTTAACTGCTTGAGTGCTCTCTTTGGCAGCATTTGGATGAGCGAGGGGAGCTTCAGGCATTAGCGGCTCTTCAATACGAGGGAAGAGTGGCGGAGTTGCTTTAATATTAAATAATTTTAGTAGTTTTTTATCAATAACAAGCTCTTTATAGCTTACATTATCTATCTTAAAGTTTAAAGTATCGGCAATAATATTTGTCGTTTTAGGCATAATAGGGTGAAGCATAATCGAAGCTTTTGCCAATATATTTGCAACCAATGCTACAGTCGCAAGCGCTTCATCTTTTCTCTCCTCTTTCATCTTAACCCACGGAGCATGCTCTTCTATGGCTTTGTTCCCGATTGAAAACAGTTTCCATAATTCTTCAAGATATCTATGTGTCTGTAAATTTTCCATATAAGTATCAAGTGAATCTAAAACAACATTCATTGCATCAAGCTCTTTTTTATGATACTTTAAAACATCCACGCTATCTATCTCAAAGTCGGAATATTTACCGCTCATACCGATAATACGATTTAAAAGATTTCCTAAATCATTGCTAAGCTCTGAATTTATTCTATCTATAAAAGCTCTTTGAGAAAAATCGCCGTCTTGTCCAAAAGGAACCTCTCTAAGCATAAAATATCTTAAGTTTTCAACACCGTAAGCATCTGAAACCTGTTTTGGAGAGATAACATTGCCTTTTGATTTACTCATCTTTTCTCCGTCTCTCGTCCACCAACCGTGAGCACCGATCTGTTTTGGAAGAGGAAGATCAAGACTCATTAAAAATGCAGGCCAGTAAATAGCATGAAAACGAAGTATATCTTTACCTACAAATTGAACAGAAGCCGGCCAATAACGCATATTTTCTTCAGTTGTTCCATATCCAAGAGCGGTTATATAGTTCATAAGAGCATCAAGCCAAACATACATTACATGCTTATCATCTTTAATTGACTCAGGCATTTTAACACCCCATGTAAAAGATGTTCTCGTAACTGAAAGGTCACGCAAACCGCCTTTTACAAAATTGATAACCTCATTTGCACGAGATTTAGGCATAATGAAATCAGGGTTGTCCGCATAATGTTTTAAAAGCGCGTCCTCATACTTTGAGAGTCTAAAAAAGTAGCTCTCTTCTTTTATTACATTTGTACTTCTGCCGCAATCAGGACAAAACTCGCCATCAACTAGCTGAGTTTCGGTAAAGAAAGTCTCACAGCTTACACAGTAGTGACCCTCGTAAAAATCTTTATATATATCGCCCTTTGCATACATTGCCTCAAACGCTTTTTGTACGCCTTTTTTATGCTCTTCATCTGTTGTACGGATAAATTTATCGTAACTTATGTCAAACTCATCCCACAAGTTTTTAAAACTTGCACTTATCTCATCAGCAAACTCTTGAGTAGCTTTACCGTTTTTTTGAGCCGACTCCTCTATTTTTTGACCGTGCTCATCCGTGCCTGTTAAAAAGTAGGTATCTTCGCCTTTTAATTTTTCATATCTAGCTACACTGTCAGCTATAAATGTAGTATATGCATGCCCTATATGAGCCTCGCCGTTAACATAATATATCGGTGTTGTTATATATTTACTCATTTTTTTATCCCTTTTACTTATTTCAAATACTTTTTAAAACTCAAATCCACCGGTATCGCCTTTAGACATATTACTGATTAAAAACGCAAATCGGAACAAGTCCCGCTTTGCTACGCTAGCCGCTTTGGCACTAAAGCTTGACGCTAAAGCGTCAGATAGCTTAAAACTCAAATCCACCGGTATCGCCTTTAGACATACTATTGTAAACCGATTTAACATAATCGGCTCTTAGCTCGCATTTTAGATAAAATTCACAATCACTGCAACTCTTTAACTCTTTATCTTCTTGACAACTTTGTATTTTAACAATCATCTCATCGAGATGAAGTTCAAATCTATCTTTTTGCTGCATAAACTTCTTTTACTCTTTGTATCTCATATTTTGACCCAAAAAAACAGGGTGAAGTATCATGTATATGTGCATATTCAAGCTGCATCAAATCATTCACTCCGTCAATTGCCTCTCCGCCCGCAACTTTATAGATAAAAGCAAACGGAAATACTTCAAAAAGTTTGCGGAGTTTTCCGTTAGGTTTATCAGAAGTACCGGGATAACTAAAAAGCCCGCCGCCTTTTAAAAGTATTTGGTGTAAATCAGGAACCATTCCGCCCGAATATCTTAAGCGATACCCGTCTGCAAAGAAGCTATCAACAAGCTCTTTATGGTAAGGTTCCCAGTTTTGCTGCGTTCCCCCCGGTGCATTAAGTTTGCCTTTTTCGTTTAAACGAATCTCTTTTACAAATTCAAAGTCTCCATTTTGCAGCAAGTGAAGTTTTGTTTTGTTATGAGCAAAAACCATCTCTACACGAGGACCGAAAACTACATAGCAAGAAGCAACCATATTTTTAGCACCGAATGCGTTTTCATAAATTCCAAAAATAGAACCGACGCTCAAATTTACATCGATTAGAGATGAACCGTCAAGCGGATCATAAGCGATAAAATATTTACCGTCTTCATTTAGCACCACTTCACGCTCTTTCTCTTCACTGGCAATCGTATGAATAGAAGAAACATTGGAAAACTCCTCTTCTATAATCATGTCACACTTGATATCAAGTTGAAGCTGTGTCTCACCGGAACTATTTTCTTGTTGCGAGTAACCTATATCTTTTGTGTCTATCGCATCTTTTATTCTTATAGCACTTTTTTGTATTGCTCTAAATATATCAGTCATTTATTTACACTTCCTTTGCATTTTTTAATATCCATGATATTACGGCATCACAGTTATTTATATCTAAAACATCAACATTTATAGGCAAATCATAATCATTCAAATTGATACTGCTATCGGTTGCAAGAGCATTCATATACGGAAAATAAGCGCTATCTAACGAGTTTCTAAATACACTGATTCTAGGCAACGGTAAATTTTTCAGCCCTTCTACCAATAATATGTCAAATTTATCAAAAAGTCTAATCATCTCATCTAAATCTTTTTGTTTTTGAGAAAAGTAGGTTGTTCGATTTGGAGATGTAACGATAACTTCCGCACCGGTATCTGAAAATTTATAACTATCTTTTCCCTCAACATCAAACCTTGCTTTATCTTTGGGATCATGCTTAATTATAGCAACATCTTTTTTGTAATCATGAATAAGTTTTCTTGCAACTTTTAATATAAGAGTGGTTTTACCGCTGTTTGACGGACCAGTAAATGCAACTGCTAATCTTTTTTTCAATTTATATACTTTATTAAAATTTAGGTGATTATACAAAATAGTCGTTAAAAGGTTGTTTAATAAGATATAATTCTCTTGCTATTTAGAGGAATTTAAATGAAAACTTTTTTTATATTTTTAACTTTTTTAACACTTTTTACGGGTTGTTCAAAAAAAAATGCCTTTTATAAATTCAAAATGGATAAAGATCAAGAGCTGAGTGCATCAAGCCTGCAAAGCACTAAGATAGTATCAAAAGATGGTGAAGTAAAAGGTGTTTTTTCTACAATATATCTAAATGAAGTCTATCCTGAAACCTTTAATCAAGAGGAATCTTTTTTCATATTTTTCTTTAGTAAAGAAAAAAAAGAGCTCTATGACCAAAGCAAATCTACAGATACCGACTTAAAAGTTATGCTAAATTCAAAGCTGCCAATCAAAATAGAAGAACTTTCACAAGAGAATAAGTTTTCTCATCTTGTTGACATTAAAAATGACTGGAATAGATACTATATCGTTACATTTGAAAAAGCAGATACAATAAACCTTGTTTTTGAAGACGCTAATGCATCTTCGGGCGTACTAAAATATAAAAATGAAATTTTATTAAAGAGTTCTAAAAAACGCACTAAACGCTAAAGAGCGCGTAAGATTGCACGAAGTAGTACCGTAATAATTTGCAACCCTACAACAATTATTAGAGGTGCCAAATCCAAACCGTTAAAGTTTGTTTTTATAAACTTTCTTACAAATGCATATGCAGGATTTGTTATTCTATATAAGAACTGAACGATAGGATTAAAAGGATCCGGATTTACAAAACTAAGAAGGGCAGTTATAATAACCACCCATATATAGACATCGATAAGTCCAAGAGCAATTGCTCCGACACCTTGAATTATCTCTACTAAAATACTCATTTAACAATCTCGCCTATATAATTTTTGATACATTTATAGACGGCAGCAAGGTCTGGACCATGTTCGGCACCCATCAAGAGAAGTCGTAATGATTTAAAAAGGTTTTTACCTTTAATTCCGGACTCTTTCATTATATAGTTTTTAAAATCTTCATATTCATCGAAGTAGGGCGCATTTTTAATAATTTCAACTATTATCTCTGCCGATTCCTTAAACTCCTCGGGAATATTTTTTGCCTCAAAAATAAGTGCTATTTTAGCTCTTAACTCTTTAGTCGTACTTGCCTCTTCAAGATATATTTTTGCAAGTTCTCCTATCTCTTGATCTGCAAAACCTACATATCTTGAGAGTTCTTTTGAGTCAAGCATTTTAAGATGTTCTCTGTTGATGTGCTTTAACATATTGAGATCAAAACGGGCAGGGGACTTGGATATATTTTCTAAACTAAACCACTCTATAGCTTCTTGCATAGTAAATATCTCTTTTGGAGGCTTATTACCGATTAATATTAAATAATTTGCTATTGCCGAGGGTAGATATCCCTCTTCAAGAAGCCATTTTACGCTAGAGGCATCGTCTCTTTTGCTCATTTTCTTACCGTCATCGTTCAAGATAATTGGCAAGTGCGCATACTCGATATTTTTCTTATATCCAAGTGCTTCTCTTATAAGAATCTGTTTTGGAGTATTGCTTACATGGTCTTCACCGCGAATTACAATAGAAATATCACTTAGCATATCATCTACCGCACATGCAAAATTATACATAGGTGTTTTATCTTGTCTCATAATAATAAAACTGTCGATATCGTTCGGGTCAAATTTGATTTCACCCTTAATATGGTCTTTTACAACTATCGCTTCTAGCGGTTTTCTTATTCTTACCGTAAAAGGATTTTCATTATCTATAACAAGTTCATTGGGCAGAGAAGCACATGCATCATCGTATCTATAAGCAGTTTTACTCTCTTTTGCCTCTTCTCTTTTTTTATCCAACCACTCAGTAGAACAAAAACAGTTAAATGCTTTCATTTCAAGCAAAAGTTGCAGCGCCATAGCAGTGTGAAAGCGTACATTTTCGCTTTGATACATAACCTGAGAGTATTCAATACCAAAAAGATTTAAAATATCAAGTATCTCTTTATCTTTACCTTCGATATTTCTCTCTTTATCGGTATCTTCAATTCTGATTATAAGGTCTTCATTTCTTTGTTTTGATACAATGTAGTTAAATATGGCAACTCGTAGGTTACCAATATGCATATCACCGGTTGGACTAGGTGCAAATCTTAACATTAAAAATCCTAAAAATAATTTTTGGAATTTTATCGTATTTTTGCTGAGGGTATGTTTTAAATTTATGATTTTTTTAGAAGAAGTGGTGACCCCGAGGAGAATCGAACTCCTGTAACATGGATGAAAACCATGGATCCTTACCGCTAGACGACGGGGCCACTTAACAGTATTAATTACTGAGCCGAAATTATATAGATTTATTTCTTAATAAATTATAAAATTATACAAAACTCAGTAAAAAAAATTAAATTATTCGTAAAAACTACGAAGTGCTCTAATAATTACAGCATTTTTAGAGATACTCTCAGCTTTGGCATTATCATTTACTACTTCATATAAATCTAACGGAAGAGAGATAGAGAAAGTTCTTGTCTCAATCTTTTTCTTTTTAGCAATCATAGCGACAACACTAATCAAAAGTTCGATTATTTTTTTTGTATCAATCGGCTTTTGAATAAAACTATTTACACCGACTTCAATCGACTCAGATATTTTCTTTATATCATTGCTAGCTGAAATTACGATAATAATCTGACTAGGGTCAATCTCGCGAATTTTACGAGAAAGTTCTATACCGTCCATTTCAGACATTATAATATCAACAAAAACAACATCAGGAGCCGATTTTTTATAAGCTTCCAAAGCTTCTTTTCCGTTAAAACATGATCTCACATCTGAAAAGAAATTTTTAAAAGTAGAACTTAAAAGCTCATTAGCAACTTTTTCATCCTCAACAACCATTGCTGATAATTTTTTTGTTTCTTGTGTTAATTGAACCAAATCTACATTAGACATGACAAAATCCTTTTTTTTTATATGGTACTATTATATCAGATAATTGGGTAACAAACCAAACGAATTTAATTAAATTAAATCACATTCAAACACAATGACACAATTTGTGTGTTTAACAAAATTTGAGTTTTTAGAGCAGGGTAATTTTTATCTATATTTTTTAAACTTTTCTAACCACTCCAAATCAGACTCTTTATCATTCTCTTTTTGAGTTAAAAGCGAATCTATAATACTAATCAAAGTATTTTCATCCATAAACTCTAATAAACTTGGATTTATAGATGTTTTATGAATATCTTCGTATGTATTTAACAAATTTTGTATATCTGTAATTAATTGTTCTTTTCGGCTCATTTTCTTTCTTCATTATAAAGTATTTTTATATTGGTTAACATAATGTAAATTCTCTTGAATAAAATCTTAATATAAAATCGTTAATATTATTTAGTATGCTATGCTTTTTAGGTACAACTATAAGCCGAGTTTATTAAATAGCTTAAACAAGGACTTTAGCGTAATTTCGTGACACTTTTACTATGTATATGCACTTTTCACGGTCACGCTACGGTCACGATTTATAGTCACCCTCTTCTACTTATACATGTAATTATATCTAAGTATTATTTATATATTTTTATAAATATTTATTTTTCTATGATATACTTCTTTTTGTGTAAACAATTAACTCCTCGTCTGCATGATTAACAGACATATAAGAGATTTAGGCTAGGGCTTCGGCTTTAGCCTTTTTTTTTGCTAATTTTTTAGCAAGGTAGGGGTGGGAGTGGAACTCTTATAAAAAGGAGTTTTTTTGTTTACCAAAATCTTAGTAGCCTTTTTAATATTGATGGTGTTCGCACCTGCTCTATATTAATCAAAACAGAGGACTTAATCACTCCTCTGGCTGCTATGCTCCCATCGGTATAATCATATGTTCTACCAAACTACTATCTTTTAAAAAATATCTTGCAGAATTGTCTAGTACATCGTTTGAAGTTACATATAGCCTTTTGATTGTGTATCCAACTGCTTTATCTATGTTTTCTTCTTTTCTTAAAAACTCTTCTGTGTCTCCTATAAATGCTTTTATCTTCTCATGTGTAATTTTATGTTTGCTGTCTTCTCTCCAATTTTTGCACTGTATAAATGTGATCTCTTTATCTTTCATAGTTATTACATCTATACTGCTGTCTTTTCTTCCATGTATTAAACCGTGTTCTTTTACTTTGTAGCCTAAATTTTTAAAGTGTTCTGCAACAAAAGATTCGTATTCTTTGCCTTTTCTTGCATTGTTTTGATGCATCTCTCTAGTTCTTTTTTTTCGATTGTCTTCAAAAATTCTCTTTTTTTCATCATTATTTATAAGTTTTTTATTTTTCTCTTCTTCCCATATTTCACGCTCTTTTTTTAGTCTTTTTGGTAGTTCTGTTTTTATTGTTGCAAATATTCCTACTATAAATAAAATAAAAAATATAATCCAAAATATAGTCATTTTTCCCTACTTGTTTGATTTATTTTTTCCATTTGTTTTTTAAATTGTTGATTCATTTTATTTGTTTCTTCCATAATTTTTTGAGTTTGTTTCATGATTGCGTTATTTGTTTCTTCTATTTTATTATTGTTTGTAGTTCCATAAAATAATTTTTCTAATTCTTTATTTTGTTCATCTATTGCTACTGCTGATATTAATATAATTGTTCCTACAAATATTGACATAACTGCTAAGATTTTGTCTGTTGAATCATTTTCTATTTCTGATTCATTTTTGTCTGTATGAATTACATAAGTATTTGCAATTAAATCATGTAAAGCTTTTTTGTCTTTTCTAAAAGGTATTATTGCAAAACCAATAAAAAAGGAAATTAAACTTACAAAATATCCTAGGTATCTAATGATTGCTGTTATTAAATTTATATCTTCATATTTATTATTTACAATTTTAATATTTACAATTTTTTTTCCTATGCTCTGCCCTTTCCATACCGTCCATAATAATATGATTATTATTGCCATCAATATATCTGCCATGTATTCATGTTTATTCAGTATTAAATATATTGGTATTCCTATAACAATAAAATCTATAATATTTGCCATTAGTCTTGTTGTAAAGTTTGCATGTTTTTTATTTAAATTGTTTTTGAAATTATAGTAATCTTCTTTTGTTTCAGCTTTTTCATATTTAATTATTTTAGCTTTATTTTTACCGGATATGATTGCACTTGTTATAATTAATGCCAATACTAGAGTTATTATAAAAAATATTTCCATTCTTGTCCTACTTTAATTTAAATTTGCCATTGCTAGCTTTTGCTTTTATATTTTCTAGTTCTTCTAAATGCTTTTTTGTTGCTTCGATACTTTCATCTAGTGCAAATCCTTGATTAATTAATCTTACTAAGTCTGGTTTCTCTTTTTCCCAATTGTCTAATGTTCTTAATGATATTCCAAGTAAATCCGCTAGTTCTTTTCTAGTCATTTCGTATTTTCTCCATTTAATATGCAAATATTGCATATATTTAAGCTTTATTTTATTAATTTGCAGATATAGTTTTAATTATATGCAAATATTACATATTTAGGAAGTGACAAAATGCAAGTACAAACACAAAACATTCAAAGACCTGCTCTCTTCTCTGACTTCTTCGGTTTAGAGTTAATTTGGAATAATGAATATTTAATATATATTCATACTTTTATTAAAAAATGCGTCACTTCTGCTCTCTATGATATCAAAAAATCACTTAATAATAAAAAATTCACTTCGTCTCTTGGTCGTATTTGGTTTTCTTATCAAAGAGATGATGTAGTTATATATAAATTATTAAAAATTTATAAACCTGATTTAAACCATAATTTACATGAATATAAATTCAATCTCGGAGTTCTTGTATGATAAACGCTTTCAACATCTGATGTTCAATAAGTCGTTAAAAAATAGATACGCAATCACGGAACTGTATACAGAGTTTGATGTAAGTCGTTGATATATCAGGGGCAATGAGTGTGAACCCCTAAAAAAAGCTCGCTTACTAGCCCTTTAGCGTCACTTCTGGGGGCTTGTTTAAAAAAGTAAAGTGACAAAAGTTAGGTTTTATGAGCATTAAAAGCAACAAGAAACGCAGATAGGTTAATTTTTTCCTATTCAAAAAAAATATCTTTTAATGTTCTTAAAACTTAATTCTACATGTTAGGGCTAAGTTAATAAAATAATTCAGGAGTGACAACATGATAAATGTACTAATGATAGGCAAGATTAAAGCAGTTCGCAGAATCGAACTAGATGGCTTTGTAGATAGCAAGTGGACTGAGAATATTCCAAAAATAGAAGTTACCGTTGAGAGTGAAATTCCTGATGATAACGGAGATATTAACTTCTCTATGGATAAACAGATTTTAGATAGTTCAGATTATAAGAAGTACAAAGATTTAGAGCACAAATATGTTGCTGTCCCGTATGTTATGGATTCAAGTGCTAAAGGTCAGAAATGGTATCCCGATAAAAATACGCCTATGTTCGAGTTGAAAGATTCATTCTTGAGCATGATTAAAGTTGAATCAAAAGAACTTAAAAAGGCTTAATTATGGGAATAAATGAAGCTATTGAACAAGCAAAAGTTCAAGAACAAGACAAAGAGGCGATAAGTTTAAAAGTTCCTTCTTTTATAAAACAAAAGTTGCAATTGATTGCTGACGAAAACAATGTTTCTATGAATAACTTAATATTATCTATTTTAAATGATGTATTAAATGTTTCTTTAGAGAAAAGCTAAAAAATGTCAACACAAAGCCCCGTCGTAGCGTAGCGTTAGGGGTAACAAGGGATTACCGCGTTAGGGATTAGTAAAAAGTTTGTTCTAAGATAAAAAGAATAAGAAAAAGTGGGAAAAATAAAATGTCAAAACACATAACTTATCTTCGCTATTTACAGCAAGATATAAATATCTTAGTTAGAACCAAGCAAGATGATAAAAAGTTATGTGAGTTGAGAACAAAAAGAGATAATTTACTCTTAAAAGTTAGAAATACAAATACTAAATAAATTAATACCGCATTAAGAAGCGTGATTTTCTTACTGCGGTATTAATCTATCACGGGGTTGATATCAGCTTATATTAGGGGTTTCCTATGAAAAGAATTCTAAAAAGACTATCAGAAAAAGCTGATAGATTAGCTTCTAAAGCTAGTGAACATAAAAATAAAATTGTTGTAGCTGGCGCAGCTGCTTTAGGTACAGTTCAAGCTCAAGCTGCTGATTTAACTGTTCCTCCAATAGAGACGGGAAATTTTATGACGGTTGCAGGCGTTGTTGTTGTTGCTTTAGGTGTCTTTTTTGGTGTTAAAAAAGCTATTGGTCTTTTACGCTAATGTCTTTACCTATATTACACATAGACAATATTACTTTGCTTTATGGCGTTTTATTGACTGCTCTTGGTGTAATGTGGGGAGTAGACAAAGCAATTATTTTGCTTAAATCTCATTAGCTCTTAGGAGCTGTGGGAATAAAAAAAAGGAGTGATAAAATGAAATATTTAATAACTTTATTATTTTTAACAAAATTATTAAATGCTTCAATGCTTTTGGCTGCTAATAGTTACTGCATAGAAGATTTCTATATAAAAGCAGGTTCCTTTTACTATCTTCGTTCTGATAATAACACATGGTATAGCACTACTACCGATACTTGGACTCAAACCGTTCTCCCTAATTATGTTTATGATTCTTCTACTCAACGCTGTAACCCTAATATGTCTTATATTTTAGGTATGCAAGTAACTGAATATAACTTTCTCTTAGGTCTTGTAGGTCTTATCTTTGGTGCTGTCTTCATGTTTTTTACAATTCATATATTTATGAATGTAGGCGGCAAAAGATGATTTTAATAGAAATTACCGATATCGTTATGATAAATTATTTTGCTAGTATTTTTATAAATCTTACAGTTGTAGTCGCTCCTCTCTTTGCTGCTTTATCTCTTTTAAGACATTAAAATGAAAAGGATTTTATTTTTTTTATTGATTTATTTTAACTCTCTTTTTGCATTTACTTGTAATCCTAATGGTTATTATATTCTTAATCCTAGTGTTTCGCCTAATCCTAGTCGTAACGCAAATTCCTATGATGATTCTCTTGCTTATAATTTTGGCGTAACAGTTGGAACTCCTTCTAAAGAATCATGTTCGGGTAATACTGCTTTTAAAATTATTTTTACTTGGGGTGGGATGGCTTATCCTCCTCGCAGTTATGCTACTCAATATAATTATATTACTACTCCTAATAATCCTTGTACCGCTTCCGGACAAGTTTATGATGCAACTTCTTATTCTTGTAAAGTTCCTCCTGCCGTTGATTCCGATGGTGATGGTATCCCTGATAAATGCGATAAAAAAGCTTCAAATTTTGCTTCTTTGGATTGTGACGGTGACGGTATTCCAAATTCTACTGATAATGATATTGACGGTGATGGTGTTCCAAATGAAAATGATGCTAACCCTACTGATTCTAATAATGCTACTACTTGCCCCGTAAATTCTTATGATAATATTCCTGGTGTTATAGAATCGGATTGTGTAATGTCAAATTCTAAATTTCAAGCTCCTAATGGTTCTTTGTATTATACTTCTTCTGTTTTATGGGATTCTTGCCGTCAAATGTGTAGCTCTAGGTCTCAAGGCTGTCCTCGTGGTCAATCTATCAAAGACGGTCAGTGTCGAAATGTTGAGCCTGATATCGGCGATTGTGTTGGTACTTCTGTTTGTCATTCTGGTGGCAATGATATTTCTGCGTTGGACGGTTCTTCTTCTCGTCATGGTTGTTATAAAACTTGTTATTGTTTAACTAATTCTAATCCTACTCCAAGTGCTTCTAATAAGTATTTTTTTCAGGAAGTTTCTTGTACTGACAATCTTTCTGATAAAGATAAATTGGGTAATTCTCGTTCAGAAAATGACAATAATATCTCTTCTCCTAATCCTCTTGCTGATAGTAATGGCACATTAAATTATGATTTTGCTACATCTGTTAAAGCTGCTCTTGATTCTTATGGTGGTTCTAAAGAATCAACTTCTTTAAAACAATTGCGAGAAGCTGAAATACAGTCTTTACAGCTTGTTAATGCAAATACTAATTTAGGAAATATAAATTCAAATTTAGAGAATTTTTCAAATGCTGCAACTATGAATCAGGGTGTTATAAATACTACTTTGAATGGTATAAAAGATGGTCAAAATATCGGTAACGGTCTTCTTCTTGGTATTAAAGATGGTGTAGATAAAGCTGATGGTCTTCTTGAAGATATTAAAAAGCTTCTTGATGATAACGGTACCGATAATAATTCTTCTCGTGGTAATTTAGATTTTTTAAGCAATGAAATTTCAAATATTTTAAATAAATATACTATTAATTTAGGTTCTTCTAATTGTGCTCCTATATCTTCTGTATCTTTTGTTTTTCATGGTCGTACAGTTACTGTATTTTCGCAGTCTATGTTAGACATGCTCCCTATGTCTTCTATAAAAACATTTATTGTTTTTCTTTTTACTATTCTCGCTATATCTTTAGTTTTTAGGGGTAATTAATGGATTATATTATTAAGGCTGTTTTATTTATTCCTTTTATGGGAGTTGTGTATTTTGTAGTAGATTATTTTAAATCTATACTTGTTAATTCTTTTTCATCGGTACCTTTTTCCGGTGCTTTATGTCAATTTGGAATTTTTGAGGGGTTATCTATTTTTTTTACTATTTTGATAGCCGGTTTTTTAGCTAAACAAGCTTTATCTTTTGTTAAGTAAATATTATGATTACTTTTTTTTTAGGTCGCCCTGCTTCTGGCAAGACTTATTATGCAGTAGATAAAATATTTAATAATTTTTCTAGCTCTCCTAATGCAAAAAAAGATAAAAAGTTTAAATATGAAGTTTGTTATACAAATATAAATGAGTTTAATTTTGATATTGTTGATAATGTTTTTCCTCTTGATTTTGATGATTTAAAAATAAAGCTTACTGTCTTGCATACTCTTTACAAAAAAAAATCTACTGATGAAGAATTGATTGAAAAATGTATAGAGTTTAATATATTAAATGCTTTTTTTGTCATTGATGAAGCTCATAATTTTTTTAGCTCTCGTGATACTGTTTTGGTTTGGTGGCTTTCTTATCATCGTCATTTGTTTCATGAGATTATTCTTATTACTCAAAATCTTGCTTTGGTTGAATCTAAATATAAAACTTTTTCAGAGTTTTTTTATGAAGCTCGTCCCGCTTCTCTTACTCTTGATAAGAGATATTTTTTTTATTCTGTTTATTGTTCTTCTCGTTTAACTAAAGCTTCTAAAAGTGGAGTTATAAAAATAAAACGCAATGTAGAGGTTTTTGATTTATATAAGTCTGGTGATAGTATAAATACTAATAATGTTATTTTTAAAATTCTTTTAAGCACTTTTATTCTTTTTATTGTTTTATCTTTAGGTTTTTCTTATTATGTTTATACTTTAAAATCTCAAAATCAAAAAGATAATTCTCTGGCTGTTTCTACTCAAATTAAAGATTCTAATTTAACCTCTGTCTCACCTATTCAAAATAACTTAAATGTTAAAAATCAAAATCAATCTTCTGTTGTTATACAAGAGATAAAACCTACTTTTGAAACTACTGATAGAAAACTTTTTTCTTTGTTTTGTAACTCTAAAAACTGTTTTAATGATGATATTTTGCTTCCTATTCCTCTTTTTGAGCATTTTTTAAAATCACATAATATTAAACTTCTTTATACCGATAAAAAAACTTCAAATCTTTATAAATTCTATCTTGATACTACGGAAGAGTTTTATAAATATATCTCAAATAAAAAGGTTAAAAACGATGAAAAAGTTATTAGTAATAGTAGTTTTATTTCTCCAGCTGCAAGCAAATGACAGAGAGATTACTCTTTTAGATTTTACTGAGCTGCTCTCTGCTCAAAACAATATAAATGTTTATATTGATGAGGATTTAAAGTCTAAAGAGGTTTCTCTTTTTGTTCCTGAAAATATAAAAAATGATGATCTTTTGTTTTTGTATCGTGAGAGTGTTAAAAAGTTAGGTTATGAGCTTATTAATTTTAATAATACTTATTATCTTCTAAAAATTCAAAATAGCTCTTTGTATTCTTACTTTATAGATTTAAAATATAATAGCTTTGAGGCTGTATCTAAGTTTTTGACATTTAAAGATGTTAAATTCCAATATGTCGATACTACAAATACAATTATCATTCATTGTTTGCAATCTCAATATTTCTCTTTAGTACATGATATAAAAAAAATAGATTTTGAAAAAAAGCAAGTTACTCTTAAATTTACTATTATAGAGATAAATGAAGATGAGTTAAAAGAGCAAGGTTTTACACATTCTACGCTTTATACATCGGCTACCGGAGAGGTTCAAAATGTTTTAAATACTTTTGTGTTGCCTTTTCAGTCTAAAAACCCTATTTTTACAAGTCCTAATTTTTACGGTGCTTTAAAACTCTTTAGTGAGTCTAAATTTTTCAATGTTTCTCAAAATCCTTTTATTCTCGTACAAGATTCTAAAGAGTTTAATTTCTCTGCTGTAAATAATATTCCTTACCGCAAATCAAACACAATTACTCAAGCTGCAAATGTGAGTGAGCAGACATCAATTGATTATAAAGATGTAGGACTCAAAATTAATGGTAAATCTTTTGTATTTGAGGATTATATAAATCTTGATTTAGATTTGATTATTGAAGACATATTGAGTGTTGTTGATAATGTTCCTACTACCTTTAAAAGACAACTTAAATCAAATACAAATCTTAAATACGGAGAGGTTTTACTCTTAAGCGGTATCAAGCAAAATAAAAAATCAAAAGATAACTTTGAAATACCGTTTTTTTCTTCCATTCCTTATCTAGGAGAGGCTTTCAAGTATAAAAAGGATACTAGTACTAACTCTAACATTTCAATCGCAATAGAGGTTATTAAATAAGGTTTAGCCTTTGGACTCATACGCACTTTGTGAGCGTCAGCGAACAAATGCGAATGAGCCTCTTGGCTATCTATAAAAAGTTATCGGACACGATTATAAAATTCATACAGGAAGTTACAAAGTGACAAATTACGGCTTAAACAAACAACAAATCAAAAATGCTAAAAATAAACTTGTAAAAAACAAAGAGTTTATGATTAATAACGGTATACATCGCAACGCTTCTATTGAGCTTTCAAATGTGTTGAAAAAAATATTTATTATAGTAGCTATAAAAACATTCAAAAAGACGATAGATGTTATTTAAGAGTTACCGAACCGCATAAAGACGGTACTCCATATTTGCATATCTCTTTAGACACGATTATAAAATTCATACAGGAAGTGACAAAGTGACAAATTACGGCTTAAACAAACAACAAATCAAAAATGCTAAAAATAAACTTGTAAAAAACAAAGAGTTTATGACTAATAACGGTATACATCTTGATAATAAAATAGTTCCTTTTGCTGATTTTGTAGCAAATAGCTACATGAATGCAGATAGATACATTGCAGAACTGCAACATAGAGCATGGAGTATTTTCGATTACTCAAAAGAGAGAGATTTAAAAAATATTTTTATTACTCTTACTTTACCATCTCATTGGCACCCTAAAAAGACTTATAAAGGTCGTTTAATTACAAATAAAGCGTTTGCAGGTCGCAAATACATAACTACAATCAATAAAATTAAGTTTTTAAACTGTCATGTAATTCAAAGAGTGCCTTTTATTGATCCTATTTTAGATTTTAGCAATACGATTGATAAATATACTCCTCGCAACGCTTCTATTGAGCTTTCAAAGATGTTGAAAAAAATATTTGATGATAGGAGCTATAAAAACATTCAAAAAGACGATAGATGTTATTTAAGAGTTACCGAACCGCACAAAGACGGTACTCCACATTTGCATATCTCTTTATTTGTTCCTGCTGATAGTGTTGACTCTATTGTCAAAGCTGTAAATAGGCTTTTCCCTGCTCCGCTTAGTCAGGTTGAAACGAATGTTAAGTCGCCTATCTCTTACTTGATGAAATATATTTTAAAAACTTTAGATGATTTAAGAGAAGATAGCGACAAGATAACAAATCTTACACTCTGGTATCTATATCACGGCATTTGTAGGTTTTATACTTCTCGCACTTTTGTAGCTCTTGAAGTGTATCGTAAACTTAATGGCATGTATACTCTTTTAGATTTAACAGCTGCTTATAAAAATCATGATGTTAATGTTTATGTTTATTCAGATACCAAAAAAATATCTTTTATTAATAATGAGTTCGGGACTATTTATGTTTCTAAACCCGTGAATTGGGCTGAAAAATTAGAGGATTATACATATCTTGAAGCTGAATATGAGCCTTTATTTAGAGAGAAAATTCAAAAGCCGGTAGATGTAATTATAGACGGAGAAGAGTTTATATTTTATCAACATACAGAAAAAAAATTAATGCATGTAAATAAAAAGTTAGTTGCTGAGGGTCAAAATCCTATTTCTTTATCTTCTATTTTGCATAAACATAGAGAATATCCTTATCAAATGAGCGATTTAAAACTTTATGACTACTTTCAAAATTTAGATATTGAAACTTGCGATTTAAAGCACTATGCAAATACTAAAAATATTTTGATAGATAGAGGTTTACTGCTTGAGGAAAAAGTTGATTTAGCTCTCTATCAAGATGATTTTTTTCAATTTGAAAGTGAGGTGGTTTAATGCAAATAAATAATAATCCAGTTAAAAATATTTGTTCTACTATGAATTTAACTCAAATTGAATTATCAAAATTAATGGGAGTTAGTGAGGGAACTGTAAACCGCTGGTCTAGTAAACCTAATGAAATACCATTACAAACTATTTATTTTATGAATTTGATAATTGAACATTCTTTTTTATTAAATAAATTAGAAAAATATTTTCTATTCACTTCTTTAATCAAAGAATTAATAAATGATTAAATTTATAACTATCCAAAAATTAGCTCAAATTGTCGGTATTGATATTTCTTACATTAGAAAGATGATAAAAAATAAAGATTTGATAGCTTATAAAAAAGATGGTTATAAAAGAGTTTATATAAATATAGATGAGTTTAATTCTTGTTTTAAACCTATAAACAATATTGACAATGATATTGATTTAGATAAATTTTTAATATAAAGCGTTATGATTATGTCGCATAGTAAAAGTGTTGCTATTAAAAAAGGTAAAAAAGGAATGACAACACACTATATAAAAGATTCTATGATTTGGTTAAATTATTATGTCGACGGTGTTCGTGTTCGTAAATCTACAAAATTAAAGAATACTCCGCAAAATATCAAAATTGTTACTTCTCAAATTATCCCTGCTCTTGATATGAAAATTGCTTCCGGAGATATCTATAAAAAGAAGCCTAAAACTTTTGAGTATTACGGTGGCATATTTTTAAAACAAAAAGACTCTAATAAAAGCTTTTTTTTAAAGCAAGGTTATTTTCTTAGAGTTATTGAGTATTTTAAGGGTAGAAATATTGACACTATCACTAGACTTGATATCAAAGAGTATTTAATATCATTAAATATGAAAAGTAAATCTAAAACTACTTATAAGAGCTGTATCAAAGAGATATTTGAGCTTGCCGTTGATGATGGTGTTATAAGTTTTAACCCTGCTTTGAGTATTAAATTGAAACAAGATATTAGAGAAGATATTCAATATTTTACTAAAGAGCAAGTAAATAAAATTTTAACTGTTTCAGTTGGTGTTATTAGAGCATATCTTTTTATAGCATTTAATACGGGTATGAGAGTTGGCGAAATTCTTGGGCTTCAATTGGTGGATTTCAAAGATGATGGATTTATCCATATTAATCGAACTAGAACTAAAGGAATGCTTGGCAGTGGAAAAACAAATAACGCTATCCGTAAAGTGCCTTATACTTCATATATGTTAGAAGAGGCAAGAAAGATACAACCAAAAGATAATATTTTTCTTTTTGGGGAAATTGACGATGCTTCACTTTTAAGAAGTCAATGGCGAGATGTTTGTATTGCAGCAGGTGTAGAGAGATATAAATTATATTCTACTAGACATACATTTGCTACTTTGATGTTAAAAGAAAATATAGTGAGTATCAATGAACTTGCAGGACTTTTAGGACATTCTAGCCCTAAAGTTACATTAGAGCATTATGCGAGTGTAATACAGTCTAAAAACATTGATTTGGGTGCTAATTTTTGTTTATTTGGTCACGCTACGGACACGGTTAAAAATAAAATGTTTGTTTAATCCCTATAAATAGGGGTTTGTTGGAGATAGGTACAACTATAAGCCGAGTTTTGTTTTGATAGCATTAATCTACTTTACTATTTACATAGTAACTCTAGCGAAACAGTAGCATAGGCAAAACTACGGTACTTCTACTGCAGTTCCGCCCTTAAGACGCTGACCATCTGTTTCTTGCTGCCATGTTGGGTTTACAAGCTCTCTATATTGCTATAAAGACTGGTGGTCTCTTACACCGCCCTTTCACCTTTACCACTTAAAAGTGGCAGTCTACTCTCTGTTGCACTTTCCCTCGCGTTACCGCGGCCATTAGTTAAATGGAACACTGTCTTAGAGCAGCTCGGACTTTCCTCTTGAGGCAAATCAAGTCGCTATCTGTTGTACCTATAAAATTGTACAAAATCATTCCTTTATATCTCTTTTCTTAAGATGAGAACAATCGTTCATATTATTTAAAATTTGATAAAATAACATATGAACGATTGTTCTTTTTCTATAAGGTTAAATTAACAGTTGTTCATTTATAATTCTACAAACATTAACATCCGTTCATACGGTAGCAAAGGCTAGAAATGTCCGAAAACATGGCAAACAAAAAAACAATCGGTACTAAGCAAAAGATACTAAAAGTCTCATCAACCCTCTTCTCAGAATATGGATATAAAGCAACCAGCGTGCGAAAAATAGCTTCGGAAGTAGGAATTAGAGAGAGTGCTTTATATAATCATTTTAAAAATAAAGAGGAGATATTTTTGTGCGTTGCAAAAGAGATTTTTACAACACCCTTCTCTCAAAACGATAGCGACATTAAAGAGTCGGCATTAAAAGGAAAAGCATTTTTGCAGAAGTTTGCGATGCAGTATAAACTTCTTACATTTGATAAAAACAACGAAAATATGTTTAGACTGCTAATGATAGAGCTTTTTCAAAATAAAGAGCTTAGAGAGCAGTTTATGAATGAATTTCACAATGAAAATATAAAAGTTCTCTCAGAAGCATTTTTTATAATGATGCAAAACTCTTTGATTCGTTCAGCTGATCCCATGATGGTTGCTTATGAATTTTTATCCACCCTATTTTACATTAGGCTTCAGATTACGCTTTTGAGATTCGATAGTGGCTCTACTACAAATTTATCAACACAATTTGAGAAGCATGTGGAATTTTTTTGGGAAAGCATTAGAGTTTAATATTTCATAATATTATAGATATTATTTAATATTAAACGTATATTTAAAAAAAGAGTAACCTGTAAAAAGGTTACTCTTAAAAAACCAAGACTATTTAGCCATAGCCTCTCTAGCATATTTTTCACCTAGTTCATACGCTTTTTTATTTGCAGCATGAACTTTTTCAGGTACTTTTGAAAGCATTGTGTCAATCAAAGATTGTTTATCAAGAACATTTGTCATAGTGTTTGTAATTGCTAGTGCCACAACAGATTGAGTAATAACATTACCGACCTCTTCTTTTGCAATAGTAATAATCGGGATCTCGTGAATAACCCACTTCTTTCTATCTTCTTCGGTCGGAGTAACTAAATTTGGATCTACAACAATAATCCCACCTAGTCTCACACCGTTTTTAAATTGTTGATATGATACATTTGCAACTGAGAGCATAAAATCAATTTCACCCTCATTTGCATATGGGTAACGAATTTCATTGTCATCCAATGTTATATCAACAACTGTTGCACCGCCACGAACTTGTGATGTATATGTTGCAGTTTTTAAACCGTAACCGCCATCTTTAATTTTGCAAGCTGCCATAATCTCACCTGCAAGTAAAACACCTTGACCACCAACACCGGTAAATCTTAAAGAACTTCTCATATCAGGCTCCCTATATCTTTTTCGCAAAATCAGCTTGTGTGATTTTACCGCGCTTGCCTTGAGCAGCTTTGATTACCTCTTCGTACATATCAGTGTATTCAGGTTGTACTACTTCTCTTAAAATACCGGTTGCGAGTTTATTCATCTGCTCTTCAGGTGGAAGTTCATCCCATTTTTTCTTTGATACAGTAATACTATCAATCCAGCTAAGATTTTCCATAGCATTTGCCATCTTGTTTTTACGACCAAGGTTAATATGACAGTTAGAAAGTACTTCCATAAAGCTATAACCTCTATGTTCAAAACCTTTAACTAACATTTTTTCAAGTTTTTTAGGATCATTTACGGTTTCACGCGCAACAAATGTAGCCCCTGCTCCAATAGCCAAGTTTGCAGCATTGAAAGTCGGGTCAATGTTACCGTTTTGTGCAGATACACACCACATACCCTGAGGAGTAGTTGGAGAAATCTGTGAATTTGTAAGACCGTAAATAAAGTTATTGATAAGAATAAAATTTAAGTTTATGTTTCTACGACATGCGTGAATCGTGTGATTTCCACCAATTGCAAGACTGTCGCCGTCACCTGCTACAACGATTACGTTAATTTGCGGATTTGCAAGTTTAATTCCAGTAGCATAAGCCATAGTACGACCGTGAGTAGTGTGAACCGTGTTACAGTTTACATATGAACTAAAACGACCTGAACATCCGATACCTGATACGACACAAACTTCCGTATCCATATCCCAACCCATTTTTTCAATAGCGCGGATAGTCGATTTTAAGATAACACCATCACCACAACCCCAACACCAAAGTGTCGGCATCTTATTTACACGTAAATATTTATCATAATTGAATGCCATTACATCATCTCCTTAACTTTTGCTACCATCTCAGCAGGTGCTATAGGGCGACCGTTTGCTTTTAATAGTGTAGTAAAATCATTTCTTTTGATAACTCTTTCAATCTCTTTAGAGTACTGACCCATATTAAGCTCTGTAATAAAGATTTTATCTTTAAATTTTGCACCGATTTCAGCAATTCTTTTTGCAGGTGACGGCCAAAGTAGTATAGGTCTAAACATACCGGCTTTTACACCTTGTTCACGAAGTTTATTTACTGCTTCATAAGCTCCAAGTCCGATTGAGCCGTAAGCTATAATACAAACTTCCGCATCATCTAACATATACTCTTCATAATCAGGTAAATCATCAAGACCGTCATTTTCTGCAGCTACCGTGTTGATTTTACCAACTAAACGCTCAATATTAAACTCACATTGAACAGCATCTTCTGTCGGGAAACCTTCGTGTCCATGGTGAAGTCCTGTAATGTGGTACTTGTAACCTTTGAACATAGGGTTTAATACAGCCGGCTTATTCATAGGGACATCATACGGTTTATAATCTGCCGGCGCACCGTCAAAAGTTGCACGATTAACTATGCTAGCTTTAACTTCTTCAAGATCAGGAAGTACAGCTTTACCATGCATATGACCGATTGTTTCATCTAAAAGTATAAATACCGGAGTCATATATTTTTCAGCTAAGTTAAATGCACGAACAGTTTGTGTATAACACTCAGTTAAACTACCTGCACATAAAGTAATAGAAGCATAGTCCCCATGGGTCGGATACTGCGCTTGACCGATATCTGCTTGAGAAACACGAGTCGGAAGACCGGTTGATGGACCCCCACGCATAACATTTACGATAACCAAAGGAATCTCTGCAATAAAACCTAAACCGATTTGTTCAGCTTTAAGTGAGATTCCCGGTCCTGAAGTTGCAGTAAAAGATTTTACGCCGCTCATTGAAGCACCGAGTGCAGCACAGATACCCGCTATTTCATCTTCCATTTGAATAAATTTTCCGCCAACCTCAGGTAAAAGGTCAGATGCAACGTGCATTACTTCAGATGATGGAGTGATTGGATAACCACTAAAAAATCTAGCACCGGCATCAATAGCAGCTTCTGCAGCTAGTTCATTACCGTTTCCGATTACTTCTCTTGCCATTATTTAACTCCTTTTTCACTAAGTGACATATAATTATTTGCAATAACTGCTACTTGTCTCTCTTTTGACTCGTCAGTTAGTTTTGCAAATTTAAAATCTTTTTTATCCGCTACGTATATAGCAAAATCAGGACATGACAATTCACATTCCATACAACCGATACAAGCTTCCGGATGCTGAACAGATATCATAGCACCAAGCGTAGATCTGTTATCATATATCATTCCAAGTACGCCGGCCGGACATACTGAAACACAGATATCACACGCTTTACAGTTGTTTGTGTTAACCCATACAGGTTGGTTACCTGGATTTTGAGTTTTAAACTTACTCATTTATTCTCCTATTTTTAATTTTAAGTTAAAAAATACTACTAGTTACTAAAAGTAACAATATCCACTATGCCAAATCTCTTTTTCACAAACAGATTAACTAATTTTTATTAATATCGCTCTAAATTGTGCTATTGGCGCCTAATAAATAACAAATATGTTACTTATTGAGGCTCACACACAGTAAAATCTACTTTTTTAAAACTTCGGCTATAGCCTTACCTATTTCAGACGGTGACACGACAACTTTTACGCCGGCTGCTTCAAGCGCCGCCATTTTCTCAGCTGCAGTCCCTGCCCCGCCGCTTATAATAGCCCCTGCATGACCCATTCTTTTACCTTTAGGTGCAGTTTGACCTGCAATAAAAGCAACAACAGGTTTTGTAATATGTTCTTTTATATATGCTGCCGCTTGGATCTCAAGATCTCCGCCGATTTCACCAATCATAACGATTGCGTGTGTATCAGGGTCTGCCTCAAACATCGGAAGAAGTTGTTTATATGAAAGACCGATAATTGGGTCGCCGCCGATACCTACAGCAGTTGAAATACCAAAACCTTCTCTGCAAACTTGGTTGGCACCCTCATAAGTAAGAGTTCCGGATTTTGAGATAAGTCCTACATTTCCTTTTTTGAAAATCATACCCGGCATAATCCCGATTTTACACTCCTCTGCAGTAATGATACCCGGGCAGTTTGGTCCGATTGTTTTCATATTGTGTTTAACTGCATAAGCTTTAGCAGCCTGCATATCTCTTACCGGTGCACCCTCAGTAATGATAACCGCAAGTTCAATTCCTGCATCAGCAGCTTCCATAACAGCATCTGCAACGAATGCAGGCGGAACAAATATCATAGAAACGGTTGCACCTGTAGTTTGTACAGCCTCTTTTACGGTATTAAATACAGGTTGACCTAAATGCTCAGTTCCGCCCTTGTTTGGCGTAACACCGCCGACTATCTTTGTTCCGTATGCCAAACACTGCTCAGCGTGAAAAGAACCCTCTTTTCCCGTAAAACCTTGAACGATTACTTTTGTGTCTTTATTTACTAATATACTCATAAATCCCCTCCTTACTTAGCTTGTTTTGCAGCTGCTACTGCTTTTGCAGCACCATCAGCCAAGTCTGTAGCTGCTATAACATTTGCAATATTTGCATTTCTTAAAATCTCTGCGGCTTCCGGCGCATTTGTACCGTCAAGACGCACGATTACAGGTACATGAACATCTACAAGTTTTGTAGCTTCTAAGATACCGTTTGCAATACGGTCACATCTTACGATTCCACCGAATATATTTACAAATATTGCTTTTACTTTAGGATTTTTAAGAATTATCTCAAAACCTTTTGCAACAGTCTCAGCATTTGCTTTTCCGCCGACATCAAGGAAGTTTGCAGGAGTTCCGCCCATATAGTTGATTGTATCCATAGTACCCATTGCAAGCCCTGCTCCGTTTACCATACAACCGATTTCACCATCAAGCGATACATAGCTAAGTCCGTATTCTCCTGCTTCTCTCTCGTCAGCATCCTCTTCGCTTATATCTCTCATCGCTTCGATGTCAGGATGACGACCGAGTGCAGAATCATCAAATCCCATTTTTCCGTCAAGCGCTAAAAATTCACCGCTTCCAGTTTTTACAAGAGGGTTAATCTCTATCATCTCCGCATCATTTTCCATATATAATTTATATAGTTTTGAAGCAAAGCTTATAAGTTTTTTTTGCTCATTTGGGTCAGTTATACCTAAACCAAAAACAAGCTCTCTTCCATGAAAACCTTGAAAACCGATAGCAGGATCTACTGCGATTTTGATAATCTTCTCAGGAGTGTCATGTGCAACATCTTCTATTGCCATACCGCCCTCTGTAGAAGCCATGATTACAGGCATCTCTTTTGCGCGGTCAAGAACAACACCAAGATACAACTCATCTTTGATGTCTGCACCGTCTTCGATGTAGAGTTTTTGAACAAGTTTACCCTCTGGTCCTGTTTGGTGAGTAACCAAAGTCATTCCAAGAATTTCACGAGAAAGTTTTTCAACTTCTTCAATTGAGCGAGCAAGTTTAACACCACCGCCTAGTCCACGACCGCCTGCATGGATTTGAGCTTTAACAACCCAGATAGGACCGCCTAATACTTTCGCATTTTCAACTGCCTGCTCTACACTCTCAGCCATCAGACCTTTTGGTGTCGGTACACCGTACTTAGCAAAAATTTGCTTTGCTTGATATTCATGTATATTCATTCAATTTTTCCTTTTTTTTAATTTAATTACACGCAAAATGAGCAAAGCCCATTTTACTACGCTTGCCGCTGTGGCACAAAACGAAGTTTCTTTAGAAAAGCCAGCCTCTTACGAGGCAGAGAACTTATTTTATGCTTTTGGCGAGATCATATCTTGTGGTATTACATATTTATCAAACTCTTCGGCACTCAGCAGACCAAGTTCTATCGCTGTTTCCTTTAGAGTTGAACCGTTTTTATGCGCAGTTTTTGCTATTTTTGCCGCATTTTCATAACCTATATAAGGGTTAAGTGCAGTCACAAGCATAAGTGAATTGTTTAGATAAAAATCTATTTTGTCTTCAACCGGCTCTATTCCGACAGCACAATTATCATTAAATGAAACAATAGAATCTGCTAGCAAACGACATGATTGTAAAAAGTTGTACGCAATTACAGGTTTAAATACATTTAGTTGAAAATTTCCCTGACTTGCCGCAAAACCGATTGTCGTGTCATTCCCCATAACTTGACATGTAACCATAGTTACTGCTTCAGATTGCGTTGGGTTTACTTTACCAGGCATAATTGAAGAGCCCGGCTCATTTTCAGGGATAGTAATCTCACCTATTCCACATCTAGGACCAGAAGCCAACCAGCGAACATCGTTTGCTATCTTCATCATATCTGCCGAGAGTGCTTTTAGAGCACCGTGTGCATAAACTAAAGCATCATGAGAAGTTAGCGCATGAAACTTATTCGGTGCAGTTACAAAATCATGTCCCGTAAGCTCTGTTAGTTTACAAGCTACTCTCTCTCCAAGCTCAGGATGGGCATTAAGTCCCGTTCCAACCGCAGTTCCGCCGAGTGCAAGCTCACGAACGGCTTCAAGAGAATCTTTTGCCATTTTTTCACATTTGTTTAGCATCTCAACCCAGCCGCTAATCTCTTGACCAAGAGTTAAAGGTGTAGCATCTTGCAGGTGCGTTCGTCCGATTTTAACGATATGGTCGAACTTTTGTGACTTCTCAATCAGCGTTGCTTTAAGTTTAGCAATAGCAGGCAAAACACGAGTCTCTACCGCAATAACTGCCGCTACATGAAGAGCCGTCGGATATGTGTCGTTTGAGCTTTGAGATTTATTTACATCATCATTTGCATGAATTAACTTCTCTACTCTAAAATCACCGCCGAGAATCTCGGTAGCACGATTTGCCAGAACTTCATTGTTGTTCATATTTGATTGCGTGCCCGAACCTGTTTGCCAGACAACAAGAGGGTATTCGCCATCTAGTTTTCCAGATAGCATATCATCACAAGCCTGTGCGATAGCATCTGCTTTTTTAGCATCTAGTTTGCCTAAATCCTTGTTTACGATAGCAACTGCTTTTTTGAGATATGAAAATGCTCTTGTTATCTCGTATGGCATTTTCTCTTCACCGATTGCAAAATTCTCTATTGATCTTTGAGTTTGAGCAGCCCAATAAGCATCAAACGGAACTGCAATCTCACCCATTGTATCTTTTTCTATACGCGTACGCAACTCACTCTCCTTTATCAAAAAAATTATTTTTATTTAGCGTGTCAATTAAAGCTCTAACAGAGTTACAAGAGCCTTCAAACATCTTCTTTTCAGATTCGTCAAGAGATATTTCTATAATCTTTTCTGCTCCGTTTGCGCCTAGCATAACCGGTACGCCTGAAACCACATCAGAGTGACCGTACTCACCTTCTAAAAAAACCGCGCACGGATGAATCTGTTTCGTATCTTTAAGTATCGCTTCAACCATTATAGTCGTAGATCTTGCAGGTGCATAATATGCCGAACCTGTTTTAAGATGTCCTACAATCTCTGCTCCGCCGTTTCTTGTACGCATAACAATTTCATCAATTTCATTAGCAGTTAAAAGATTTGTTAAAGGAACACCTGCAACAGTCGAATAGCGCGGAAGCGGAACCATATCATCACCATGTCCTCCCATAACCGAAGCACGAATTTGACCGCCGCCGTAGCCAAGTTTTTCTTGAATAAAACTAGCCATTCTAGCACTATCTAATACCCCTGCCATCCCGATAATGCGGCTTCTCTCAAAACCGCTCTCTCTAAGTGCCACATACGTCATAGCATCTAACGGATTTGAGACCATAATTATAATTGCATCAGGAGAGTATTTCGCGATACCTTCTATAACTTCTTTTGTAATCTTTGCGTTAATCATAAGCAGATCATCACGACTCATACCCGGAAGTCTCGGACTTCCTGCAGTTACAACCACAACATCACAATTAGTTAAATCTGACATATCCTCAGCCACACTAACTACCGTATGACTTCTAACAGCTGCAGCAGCCTGACTCATATCAAGCGCTTTACCTTTAGCAACATCAATCTTGTTATCACGAAGAATTATTTCATGACAAGAACCAAGCATTGCTAAAGAGTATGCTACCGTTGCGCCTACATTTCCGGCACCTACTATTCCTACTCTTTTTCCTTGATTCATATAGACTCCTTGAGATAAAATTGTAATGCATCACTCAAATACACTTAAAACATATGCTATCACAAATGAGTTTAGTATATTTCTAAAACACTACGCGTAAAGACATTTTTTTGCCTTTTTTATAAAACTAAACAGTTTCATAAAAAAAAGAAAAAAATAGACAGAGCTTTTTTTCTCTGTCTATCTAATGATATTAAATGCTATCAATAATTGTATTAAGCGTTGCAGACGGTCTCATCGCTTTGTCAGCTTTTAAATCATCCGGTCTATAGTATCCGCCGATATCTTGAGCTTTACCCTCAACAGCCATTAACTCTTCCATAATCTTAGCTTCATTCTCTTTAAGCGCTTTTGCTACAGGAGCAAATTTAGCCGCAAGAGCCGGTGCTTTAGTTTGGTTTGCCAGAGCCTCTGCCCAATACTGTGCTACAAAGAAGTGAGAAGCTTTATTGTCAGGCTCTCCTGCACTTCTTCCAGGCGCTTTATTATTATCCAAATAACCTGCGTTTGCAACATCAAGAGCTTCTGTTACAGCTTCTAACTCTTTTGAGTTATGTTTTTGAGCAATAAATCTTAGTGACTCTGCAAGTGCTAAGAACTCTCCTAAAGAATCCCATCTTAAGTGTCCTTCGTTAACAAACTGCTCAACATGTTTTGGAGCCGATCCGCCTGCACCTGTTTCAAATACACCGCCACCTGATAGAAGTGGAACGATTGATAACATTTTTGCAGAAGTTCCAAGCTCTAAGATTGGGAAAAGGTCTGTTAAATAGTCTCTTAAAACATTTCCTGTTGCAGAAATAGTATCAAGCCCTGCTCTAACTCTTCTCAAACTATATCTCATAGCTTGTTTTGGAGCTAAAATCTCATATTCAATCGGAGTTTTTGCCAAATGAGCAGGTAAATAATCCATTAGTTTTTTGATTAGATTTGCATCATGCGGTCTAAATGTATCTAGCCAGAAAATAACCGGACTTCCTGTTAAAACACCTCTCTCATGAGAAAGTTTTATCCAGTCTTTAATAGCAGCATCTTTAGCTCTGCTCATTCTCCAAATATCGCCTTTTTCTACATTGTGGCTCATTAAAACTGTGCCGTCTGCGTCAACAACTTCAACGATACCATCTTCTGAAATCTCAAAAGTTGTAGGGTGAGAACCGTACTCTTCTGCTTTTTGCGCCATTAAACCGACATTTGCAACATTACCCATAGTTGTTACATCAAATTGACCGTTTTTAACACAATCATTAACTATCTCTTCATAAAAAGTTGCATAAGTTCTATCCGGAATTACAGAAACACACTCTTGAACTTTACCCTCGGCATTCCACATTTTTCCGCCGTCACGAACTACAACCGGCATAGAAGCATCGATGATAATGTCGTTTGAAGCGTGTAGATTTGTAATACCTTTGTCCGAATCAACCATCGCCATATTCGGCTGAGTTTTGTAAGTTGCCATGATAGCCGCTTCAATCTCTACTCTTTTTGCTTCTGGTAATTTTGTAAGTTTTTTGTACAAATCACCTAAACCTAAAGTTGAGCTGTAACCAATCTCTTTAAGCTCCGCTGCATATTTTGCGAAAACATCTTTGAAAAACACTTCAACAGCATGACCGAACATAATAGGGTCAGAGATTTTCATCATAGTTGCTTTTAGGTGCAATGACCAAAGAACATCTTTAGCTTTTGCTTCATCTAATGTCTCTTGAAAAAATGCTCTAAGAGCTTTTGCCGACATAAATGTACCGTCTAAGATTTCGCTATCTACTGCATTTATCTCTTTTAAACATTTACCGTTTAAGTTAATCATAACTTTTGAGTTACCGCTTTTGATAACTGATTGCTCATTTTCATAAAAATCATTGCTTGACATATGAGAAACATAAGCTTTTGAGTTTTCACTAAATGCTCTTAACTTATGCGGATTTTTCTTAGCAAAGTTTTTAACCGCAGCAGCAGCTCTTCTATCTGAATTTCCCTCACGAAGAACCGGATTAACAGCACTTCCTAAACAAGTAGAATATTTCTCCTTAATCGCTTTTTCTTCATCGGTTTTAGCATCTTCTGGATATTCAGGAAGATCATATCCCTGAGATTTAAGTTCAGCGATACAAGCTTTTAGCTGTGGAATCGAAGCTGAAATATTTGGTAGTTTTATAATATTACACTCTGGGTCTTGTACCATTTCACCAAGTTCGCCAAGAGCATCATTTTGTTTTTGCTCCGGTTTTAATACATCAGAAAATGTAGCAATAACTCTGCCTGAAAGTGATATGTCACTCAACTCTACATCTACGCCTGCGTTTTTTGTAAAAGCTTTTACTATCGGTAAAAGCGAATATGTTGCTAAAGCCGGTGCTTCATCTATTTTTGACCAAATAATTTTTGACATCTTTCATCCTTGGTTAATATTTTGTTTTTTACTCAAAGAGTACACTTTGATAAAAACTTACAAGGTGTATCTTACCACTTAAGACAAACAATATGTGATTAGATTACTCAACTATCTAGTTTTATTTTAAATATGTTTCATTTGGTAGCACGCATTATATTGGTTAAATGTGTAGAATAGTTACGCGTAAATTCATGCGTTCCGTTCTTTGATTTTACAAAATAGAGATAATCTGTATTTGCCGGAAATATTGCAGCCTTTATCGCTTCAATACTTACATTGCATACCGGAAACTCAGGAATACCGCTGTGCAGGTATGTATTATAGATTGAAGTGTCCTCTTTTATCCTTGTTGAAGTGACTTTAATGTGTGAATATTTGCCATAATTTAGAGTTCCGTCCATCTGAAGTTTCATACCTAGTTTAAGTCTGTTATAAATAACAGAACTCACAAGCGGCATCTCTTCTATATTTGCAGATTCCTTTTGAATAATAGACGCGATTGTTACGATTTGTAACCATTTTTTCTCATTGTATATTCCAAAAGCTTTCATTGATAATTTTTTCATATTTGATAATGATTCGTTTAATAAAATTTTAATGACTAGCTTCTCACTTATACCAATCGGTATACTGTATGTATCAGGAACAAACACACCTTCAGGGTATTGTGACTGTAGCTCATATTCGCTCTGAAGTATATTTCTGTTTAACTTAAGCTCCTCTGCCAACTGATCTAAAAATATATAAGTTGTCTCACCGGGTATTAATGTAATATTTTGCAAAGCCGCTTTTGCAGTTACAAGCTTGTATAAAAAATCTCCTCTTGTGTTACAAGTAGACCCAATATTTATCCATCCGCTTTGAGGAGAGCCGATTACTCTCAATAATAGCGCATCAATTTTACTTACATCATAATTATTATTTTGCATTTGTGTTATAATCTTACTAATAGAACCTTTGGAAATATATATAATCTTGGGGGAATCAATAGGCTTATTTAGGTAGTAGATGAACGACAACATAATTATTAGTGCAATATCAAAAATCCAATTTATACTCGTCAGTATTTTTTCTTTCATATTTTTAATACTCTTTGCATCATTTATACTTTTACAAAACGGAATATATATAGACAATATATCATTTCAAAATGTTAAAGTTGAGAAATTATACATTAAATGGGATGAAAAAATAAGCGTAGTTGCTAAAGAACTTCATTTTGCAAAAGAAAAAAAGAGAGATGATTCTGAGATAGAGTACGAAAAAATCATTAAAATAATAAATAGTACGCTCCCCTTTACGGTTTGGTTTAAAGAAATAATCATTGAGAAAATGTCACTAAACGATACGGATTGTGTAATTCGGTACACGGACGACGAGAAAGGGCTTTTACATATATCTTCGCCGGATTTTATCTTAAACAGTTCGCTTCTTTTGGAGAAAGGTCTGCTTACTCTAAAAATTGATGAGCTAAAAGCAATTAAAAAAGATGTAACTATTGATGGAAATATTTCCTTTGATATAAAAGAGAAGTTAAAATTCACAACGACATTAAACATAACTATACATAATGATACAAAACTCAATTTATTAGCTTACGGCGATACAAAAAAACTATCATACAAGGTAGAGTCAAACGAAAATATAAAAGATACAAGACAAATCGTAGATCTGTTTGATGTCCACCCTGATGTTAAATACTGGATATATGACGCGATAGAGATGTCAAGTCTCTCGCTAAATGAACTCTACGGTTGGATTGAATATGAAAATCTTGACAAAGCATACTTAAATCTATATGCAAAAGCAGTAGCGAATGACTTAACCTACACATACGATAAAAAAGTAGATTCGGTTCGCACGACAAAGACAGATTTAGAGTTTAAAGAGGGCGTACTCTATATAAGACCGCAAAATGCCTACTCATATAACTTCTTTTTAGATAAAAGCTGGTTAAAAATTGATTTTTCAAAAAAAGAGGAACTCTTAACGCTCTACCTTCTTTTTAAAGGTAAAGTAAATAAAGAACTCCTTAGCCTGCTTGATAGATATAAAATCAAACTGCCGTTTATTCAAAACAGAGGCGAAGTAGATACAAATTTGACACTCGATATAAACCTAATTACTTTAGGCGTCGAGGCTGTAGGAGATTTTTATGCAAAAGAGGCTCAAATAAATTATTTAGGCTTAGATATAGATATATTTGATGCACATGTATTTTTAAAAAATTACGATGTAAAAGTAAACAATATGGCTGCAAAATATAGCGATATTGCCGCTTCGCATGTAGATTTGGATTTTAATGCTAAAGAGTCTGAAGGTAAATTGACTTTTAGATTTGACACCATAGACTCAAAAGAAAATAGCTTAACACTCCTAAAAAACAAAGAGCCGTTAGTTGCAACTTATAGTATATCGCCTAAACAGGATTATCTCACTATTGACAAATCCATGTGGAGATTTAAAGAACAAACTCTATATATAGATACTATGCAGATACCATTTGATATAAAAGAACTTAGTGCGACTATCCCGCAAACTTTAGTAGAAGTTCCAAATCTCTTATCGGCAGTCGTAGCGGGAGATATATTTTTTAATTCCAAAAAAGCAGATTTTGACATTGATTTGCTAAAGTTTAACTATCTTGATATATCGTTAGACAAATTAATACCCTCTTTTAGCCTTGCATACGATACTAACAAGCTGACACTCTCTTCAAAAAAAGAGATTAAATTGAAGATTGAAGATAAAAAATTAACCCTTGAAAATCTAACGGCAAATATTACACCGGACATAATTCAAGTTAAAAATCTATTTTTAAATTTTGAAGATATTTTAAAATCAGAAATAAGCAGTGAGTACAATTTGGCAAATTCCAAGGGAGTGATAAATCTTCAAAATTTAGAGTTTAGAAATGATAGCTTCGGCGAAATTTTAAAAACCGATGAAAATATACGACTTTTAGTCGGAAATAAAAACAATAAAACTTCAATCAGTTCAAAAGAGCTTGATTTTGAGTATTTATTTAGTAATGACGAGTGGAAAGTAACTCTAAATTCTATCGATAAAATAGCCAAATACTCAAATATTCTAAAAGAGTATGGCATAACAAACGGAAATTTTATACTGCAGAAAAAAAGCGATGAAGAGAGTATGAAATTTTTACTAAATACCAATCACAAATATAAAATTCTTGCAACAAAAAATAAGCCTGTTGAGAGTTACGCCATAAACGGTGAGTTTAACGGTAAAACCAAAGAGACGAGTTTTAAAATTAATGATTTAATAGCCGTAGAGATAAAAAAAGATATAAAAATTAAAGCAGACGGTATCGGAATAAATTTAGATGAAGTGTTAAATTTTTCTGCCGATAGAAATAACACGCAAGAGACAAAAAACAGCAGCGACATCTATTTTGAAGCAAAAAACTCATATATACGCCTAAGCGAAAACAGACATATAGTATCAGATACTATTAGTTTTAAATATATTGACGAAGATTTAAATGCCGAACTTACGCATAAAAACGGAAAAGCTTTCTTAAAATTAAGAGATGATATACTGCATCTATACGGAGAAAATTTTGATGATGAGTTTATGGGAGAGTTGTTTGCTCTCTCGAAGTTTAAAGGCGGCTCTTTAGAGTTTTATATCAACGGTTCAACCAAAGAGTACAACGGTGTTCTTTATGTAAAAGATACCACTATTCTTGATTATAAGATTTTAAATAATATTTTGGCATTCGTAAATACCGTTCCATCACTTGTCACATTTTCTCTTCCCGGATACAACCAAAACGGAATAGCTGCAAAAAATGCATATCTTAATTTTAAATTTAAAGATGACATATATAAAATAAATAATCTTCACCTTAACTCAAAAGAGATTGAAATCGTAGGCGTTGGAGAGGCAAGCATAAAAAACAACAACATAAATATGGATCTAAATTTAAAGACAGGTTTGGGCAGCTCAATTTCAAAAATACCGCTAATAGGTCATATCTTGCTAGGCAAAGAAAATCTCTCAACTACTCTAAAACTTAGCGGCACTCTCGAGAATCCTGATGTTAATACTCAAATAACCAAAGATATTGCAGCAGCACCGTTTAATATAATCAAAAGAGCGCTTATGTATCCGTTTCAACTATTTAACAGCGAAGAAGAAAAAGAAGAAAAGAAATAAACTTTTTCTACTCATTTCTAAGAACTGTTAAAATGTCAACTTCACTTGCTTTTTTTGCCGGATAAAATGAAGAGACGACGACGATTACAAATGCTCCAAAAACGATAAGAAGGAAATCTTTAACACTCAAATCAAGCGGCAGAGTAGATGTCGGATAGACATCTTTTGGCAGATGAACTATGTCAAATGTACTAAGTACCCATAAACCGCTCATACCAAGAACTATTCCTGCCAAAATACCGCTAACACCGATGACTATACCCAAGTATAGAAATACTTTTTTAATCTCTGCAGATGTTGCGCCAAGAGATAGTAGAAGTGCTATTTCGCTTCTTCTATTCATTACTGTCATTAGAAGTGAAGATATTATATTTATGGCTGCAATGAGTATTATCAGCATTAATACGATAAAAAGAGAAGCTTTTTCCAACTCTAAAGCCGCAAAAAAGTTTACATTCTCTTCCCACCACCCTTTTATAGTCACGCTTTGCGGAAGAATTTCTTTAATCTTCAGTATATCGACCTGCGGATTGTTTGAGTAGATATGTATTCCGCTATATTGATCGCTCGGCAAATTCATAATCGCTTGAAGCGACGAAAGAGTCGTATAATTATAAGCTTTGTCATAAGCGGAGAGTCCCGACTCAAAAAAAGTACTAACATTAAATCTTTTGATTTTTGGAGTAACAGACATTCCTCCCGGCTCTACATGAGTAAATATATACATCAATTTATCACCCTCATAAAGATTAAATTCATCTTTTAATGCTTTACCGACCAATACATCAAATTTATCAAAGGTGCTATCCTTTATAGCCTCTTTTAAAACGCTGTTTACTTTGGCTTCACTCTTAAAATCAACACCGAAGATATAGCCGCCCTCTAGTTTTGAACCGCTCCTAGCCATAATAGCTGATTGGACATAGGGGCTAAAGCTGAGATTTGGAAACTTTGACTTTAGATTTGAGAGTAACTCTTCATTAACAGAACCGTAAAACTTAGGAATAATGGTTAACGGATAGTTCATTATAGTTAATTTCTTTTTGAACTCATTATCAAAACCGTTCATTAGCGCCATGGCAATCAAAAGTACCATAACACCGAGTGAAATGCCTAAAAATGCCAAAAGTGCAGAGAGAAATATAAACGGCTGCTCATTATCAAACCGTAAAAATCGTTTTACTAAATATGGAACTATTGATGTTTTCAAGAGGCAAACACACCTTTTTTCGGACCGCTTTTACCACAACAGAGCTTATACTTTTTACCGCTTCCACATGGGCAAAGATCGTTTCTGGAGACTTTCTTTTCTACGCTGTTCTCTTCATTATTATAAAGGTTAAACTGAATTGCCGCCTCGTTAATTTTTCTCTGTATATCTAACTGCTCTGCAACTCTTTTTGCTTCTTCCTGCGGATCTTCAACTCTAAATCTAATGATTTGAAGAGTTTTTATAGTGTTAAATTTAATATCTGAGATAAGTTCCGTAAAAAGATTGAAACTCTCTTTTTTATACTCGACAAGAGGGTCTTTTTGGTTATAAGCTCTTAGTCTGATACCTGTTTTCATATTATCCATTGCATAAAGATGCTCTCTCCATGCGCTATCAAGCTCTTTTAGGTAAAGTTCTCTCTCAATCTCGCTGCAGATATCATCATTTAGCACGCTCATCTTATCATCATAAGATTTTTTAACACTTTGTATCACGGCGTCTAAGAGTTCTCTATACTCAAATGAAGAGAAATCTTCCATATTAAGTTCTACGCCAATCTCCTCATGAAGCAATTTGAAAACTTTTTCCAAATTGAAATCCTCTTTTGCTCCGCCGTCAAAAATATCACAACCGTTTAAAATATGTTCTATATAATCAACTCTTAATTCATTAATTTTCGATGAGATATCAAATTCTGAATCAAGAAGCTGATTTCTAAATTTATAAACAATTTTTCTCTGCTCATTTGCAACATCATCATACTCAACAATCTGTTTTCTGCCCTCATAGTGCATATTTTCAACTTTTTTCTGAGCTTTTTCAACCGCGCGGGTAACCATTTTCGACTCTATATATTCACCGTCTTCAACACCGAGTCTCTCCATAATACTTTTAATCTTATCGCTTCCGAAAATTCGAAGAAGATTATCCTCCAACGAGAGATAAAACTGTGTCGTACCCGCATCGCCTTGACGCCCGCTTCGCCCGCGAAGCTGATTGTCGATTCGTCTATTTTCATGTCGCTCAGTCCCTACAATGTAGAGTCCCCCAAGTGCTTTAACTTCATCATTTACTTTAATATCAACACCGCGACCAGCCATATTCGTAGCAATCGTCACGGCACCTTTGACACCCGCATTTTTAATTATTTCACCCTCTTGCGCATGATTTTTAGCATTTAAAACCGTATGAGCAATTTTTTCTTTTTTTAACACTTCATGCAATATCTCTGATTTTTCAATAGAAGCGGTACCTATTAGAACCGGCTGACCTGTTTTTGAGAGATTTTTTATGGTATTGATAACAGCTTCAAATTTCTCTTTTTCCGTTTTATAGATTAAGTCATTTAAATCTTTTCTGGAAATAGGTATATTTGTAGGTATTGAAATAACATCAAGAGAGTATATCTGAGCAAATTCAGATGCTTCAGTTTGAGCAGTTCCCGTCATACCTGCTAGTTTGTCATACATTCTAAAATAGTTTTGAAATGTGATATCTGCCAAAGTTTGTGTCTCTTCTTTGATATCAACACCCTCTTTAGCTTCAAGCGCTTGGTGCAGACCCTCAGAGAAACGACGACCTTCACTCAGACGACCCGTAAACTCATCTACGATTACTACCTCGCCGTCGTTTACTACATAATCAACATCTCTCTCAAAAAGATAGTTTGCTTTTAACGCCTGATCAAGGATATGCGAAAGTGAAGCATTTTCGGGACTATAAAGATTTTCAACCTTAAACAGCTCTTCTGCTTTTGTGATACCGTCTTCAGTTAGCAGAACAGTTCTGTCTTTTTCATCAACGCTGAAATGTTCATCTTTTACCAGTTTTAATGCGATTGAATTTGCATCATTAAAATCTCTAAGAGTTCTGTTTGTCGGTCCTGAGATGATTAACGGGGTTCTAGCTTCATCTATTAAAATACTGTCGACTTCATCGACTATAACGAAATTGTGACCTCTTTGAACCATCTGCTCACGAGAATAGCTCATATTGTCTCTTAAATAATCAAACCCAAATTCGTTATTTGTTCCATAAGTTATATCGGCGTTATACACTTCTCTTTTTAAAGAAGAATCATGCATATTTTCCAAGATAACACCTACGCTAAATCCTAAAAATTCATAGAGCGGGCGCATCTCGTTTCCGTCTCTTGAAGCCAAGTAGTCATTGACCGTTACAAGGTGTACACCTTTGCCGCTGATTGCATTAAGAATAATCGGTAAAGTTGCTACCAGCGTCTTACCCTCGCCTGTTTTCATTTCAGCGATTCTGCCCTCATGTAAAACAATCCCTCCGATAAGCTGAACATCGAAATGTCTCATATTTAGAGTTCTTACGCTAGCTTCTCTTGTTATCGCAAAAGAGTCTACTAAAACATCATCTAAACTCTTCTCTCCTGATAAAACGCTCTCTTTAATTTCTGCAAAAGCAGCTTTTAATTCATCATCGTTAAGAGCTTTATACTTACTTTCCAATGCATTTATTTTATTAACAATTTTATAATATTTTTTTAATTCACGATCGTTTGAAGTACCGAAAATCTTACCAATTAATGCTTCTAGCATCCGCAACCTTATTTGTAGAGGGGTGAATCAAACACACCCGTCATTGAATTTCTCTTTATTATACCATTCATATAATTATACTTTGCATAAAGGACGCTCAAAAATTATAAAATGCTTTTTTTAAATCTTAATACTAAACAATATGTAAATAGTTGCTTTGATATAATTTCGTTCTGACACGAAAGTGTCAAGCTTTAGTGCCCGTGCTGCAAGCACAGCTAAGCGGGACTTGTTCCGATTAGCGTTTATAATCCTCTGACACGAAAGTGTCAAGCTTTAGTGCCCGTGCTGCAAGCACAGCTAAGCGGGACTTGTTCCGATTAGCGTTTATAATCAAATAAAAAGGATAAAAGTGAAACACTTTTTTTTAGCAATTTTAATAAGTTTAGAGCTATTTGCATCACTAGACGGCATTACTTCATTTGAAGCAGATTTTACGCAAAGCATTACGGATGATAAAAATAAAACATTGGTTTATAGCGGTCACATAGTTGCACTAAAACCGCAAAATGCAAAATGGAGCTACATAAAGCCTGTAAAAAAAGATGTATTTATAAATAATTTTGAAGTAACGATTGTTGAACCGGAAATAGAACAGGTTATTGTTAAAACATTAGAGTCAAATTTTGATTTTTTTAAAATAATATCAAATGCTAAAAAAATTGAAGAAAATAAATATCTTGCAAACTACAAAAATTCAAAATTTACGATAACTAAAAACGGCTCTTTCATAGAGTCAATATCTTATTTAGACGAATTTGAAAACAGAGTCAAAATAAGTTTTAAAAATCAAAAGCAAAATCAGACTGTCAATAAAGCCGTTTTTACACCGGTTTTTCCTCTAAATTTTGATATAATCAGGGATTAAAGGAAGTCACTTCAACCCTGTTTCGCCCGTTGTTTTTAGCTCTATATAGCGTCTCATCCGTAATTCTATATATCTCGTCTGCCTCTCTTATACACTCTTTTGTGATACAAGTCAGCCCTACGGATATAGAAATATATTTTGAAACACTACTGCCGCTATGCTCTATTTTAAGCTCTTGTATATTTTTACGAAGAGCCTCTGCCCTATCAAGTGCATCTTTTTGGTTATTTGTATAAAACGATACTGCGAACTCTTCGCCGCCTAAGCGATAAACATAATCATTTGCCCGTTTAAAGATTGATTTCATAGCTAAAGATACCGCTTTTAATACTTCATCGCCTCTTTGATGCCCGTATTTATCGTTAAATTGTTTAAAATAGTCTATATCTATAATAAGCAAAACCAGATTTTTATTTTCTCGTTTAGATATTTTATACTCTTTATCGAAATTTGAATTATAAAATCGTCTATTGTATAGTCCTGTTAGAGCATCGGTAATAGAGTACTCTTCTATTCTCTTTTTATCAGTTATATCATGAATTATTGCCGAATATCCCAAAATATTGTTATATTTGTCCATTTGTGGGGTGATGGTGCTCTCGATCCAATACTCTTCACCGTTTTTATTGAGATTTTTAAACTCTCCCTTATATATTTTTCCGCTAAGAATAATCTCCCACATCTTTTTATAGAGCTCTTTTGGCGTATCGGGATGCGAAACGATGGAGTGCGACTTGCCTATAACTTCATCTTTTGAATATCCTGTAATTCTTGTAAATGCGTCACTCACATCCGTAATAATGCCTTTTGTATTTGTTTTTGATGTGATTACATGCTTATCTATAAGTTCTATATATTTTTTATTTATCTCCGAATATTTTGCATCCCGCAAAAATCCGATAATCATATCTATAAAATAGTTAAAATCATCATTATGAACTATTGCATTCTCTTTGATAAGCCCTAGCTGCAAAACACCGAATATTTTTTCATAGCTAATTAGCGGAACCGTGCATACATTCGTAGGCTCTATAACAATAGATTCTATACTGAAACTTCTTGTTTTCTCATCGCTTATATGCGTATGAAGATGTCGCATCTGCGCGGCAGCTTCTCCGATTAGACCCTCTCCTAGTTCAATAATCGGTTTCATTTCATTCGTAGCATAAGATGATGCAAGATAGAGTTTATTGTTCTCTTCATTAAATAGATATATTGCGCCTTGGACAATATTGAATTTTTTAGCAAAAAAGTAGAGTGCGCTAGATGACAACTCCGCGATTGTTTTACACTTCTCCAAATCGTTTTTAAGCTCTATAATCGATGTTAGATTGTTTTTTATCTTTTTTTCACTGCGGGTATAGAGCATATAACCTCTTACCATCGAAATAATAGTTACGACTATAAAGAGAAAAACAGCTGCTCCTATGATTATGCCGTAAAGTTTTGTCTCTTCCAACTCATTTAATTTTTTATTTAATTTTTGATTTAAAAATTCTGCATTTGTGCCGTAAAGCGCAAACATTTTATCGATTACATTCGTCGACAATGTAAAAAATTCGAGCGCATTCATGCTTATATGTTCCGAAACGACGGTTTTTTTAACAAACTCCTGCATTTTTTTAGTTTCATTGTTAATATTGTCAAGCAGAGAGAGAAGCCTTGTTTTTTCTATGTCGTCGTTTATCTCGTTGATGGTTTTATATATCTGTTTTGTATGCTCCTCGCAAAGCAAACAGTTGCTTTGGATTGAATATTTTAATTCCGCATCCGTGACATTTTCCAAGATAGCTTTAGTGGTTTTAGCTCTGATTTTACCTACAACTTCTATGGCATTTGGCAAGTGCTTAAGCATAATTTCGATTAAAAAATATTTATCGCCCTCAGATTCCAATAACAGTTTAGATTTAAATCCCAGATAGTACATCTTCTCTTTTAACTGCTCTATCTCGTATGTATATTTTTGATACAAGATGGTTTTATCCTCTTGATGACTCTGTATTAAGTTTTCAATCTCATCTATTATGTAGCCGTAATCATTATCGTAAAGCACAGGATAAAGCTTGTTGAATTGTTTAATTTCCAGTATATCTTTTTTAACATCAGACTTAATCAATTGAGTATTATTTACTATAACATCCCAGTCCAATTGATTTAGAGATATCTCATCAAACTGGCTATAACCTCTTAATTTTTGAAGTTTTAGTATAAATTTTTGAAGTTTATGTGCAAATTCAACTCCGTCAATCTTATTTTTCGTTTTTTCAATCTCTTGATTGTAGTTAGTTACGAAATTATTAAATAAAAAGAGGGTGCCACCGATTAAAAATAGAACCAATACGGCAAATTTATATATTTTTTCCATCTCTGCTTAACCTAAAAATTTAATTTTTTAGATATTCTAGCAAAAGAAAATAAAATAATAACAATATAACAAAAGTTGTGATTAACGAAATTGATGAGGAAGAGCTAGATTGCTTCACTTCGTCCGCAATGAACATTGCGAGAAAGTATGACGAAGCAATCTAAATTATGCACGAAGTTTATAGTTTATAATCTTTTATAAGATTGAAGTTTAGATATTTGTAGATACTAGCCTCTTTGCCTGCTATCTTCTTAGGAACTATCTCGTTATACTCCGCAGCAGTCGGTAGGCGACCTAGTTTTGCACATACGGCAGCAAGTTCGGCAGAACCTAAATAGACTTTAGTATCTTTACCTAAACGGTTATCAAAGTTACGAGTTGAAGTTGAAAATACAACGGCACCATCAGCAACGCGCGCTTGATTTCCCATACAGAGTGAACATCCCGGAATCTCAGTTCTTGCACCCGAAGATCCAAATACAGCGTAGTAACCCTCTTCTATAAGTTGTTTTTCATCCATTCTTGTCGGCGGACAAATCCATAGTCTTGTCGGAACGGCACCCTCGCCTCTTAAAACTTCACCGAGTGCGCGGTAGTGACCGATATTTGTCATACATGAACCGACAAATACTTCATCTATTTTTGTCGGGCGGTTGCTTGCTAAAACCTCAGATAGTGTCGCTACATCATCCGGATCATTCGGACAAGCTAAAATCGGCTCAGTGATTTTGTTTAAATCAATCTCGATAATCGCTGCATACTCTGCATCTTTATCCGCTTCCATAAGAGTAGGATTTGCCAACCACTCGTTCATTTTGTCTATACGGCGTTGTAGTGTTCGTTTATCTTCATATCCTGCTACAATCATCTGCTCAAGTAAAACAACATTTGATTTGATATACTCGATTACAGGTTCTTTATCTAACTTAACGGTACATGCAGCAGCACTTCTCTCAGCAGACGCGTCTGAAAGCTCAAAAGCTTGTTCACACTTAAGCGTCGGTAAACCTTCAATCTCTAAAATGCGGCCGTTGAAAACATTTTTCTTGTCTTTTTTAGGAACTGTTAAAAGCCCGTCTTTGATTGCTTGATGAGGAATTGCATTTACCAAATCACGAAGAGTGATACCCGGTTGAAGCTCTCCGCTAAATCTTACAAGAACCGACTCAGGCATAGTAAGAGGCATACTTCCCGTAACTGCCGCAAACGCAACGATACCTGAACCGCCCGGAAAAGAGATACCTATCGGGAAGCGAGTATGACTATCTGCACCTGTTCCGACCGTATCAGGTAAAACTAAACGATTTAACCATGAGTGGATAACTCCGTCACCCGGACGAAGTGCAACGCCTGAACGCTTAGATATAAATTCAGGAAGCGTGTGGTGCATCTTAACATCTGACGGTTTAGGATACGCCGCCGTGTGACAGAATGACTGCATAACCATATCTGCACTAAAACCAAGTGCAGCAAGTTCAACTATCTCATCTCTTGTCATAGGACCTGTTGTATCTTGACTTCCTACAGTTGAAGTTACAGGCTCAACATACATATTTGGGCGAACACCTGTCATACCGCAAGCTTTTCCTACCATTTTTTGAGCTAGCGTATAACCTTTGCCGCTATCTGCAGGTTGCTCCGGAGTTAAGAAAATATCGCTTGTGCCAAGACCTAAAACGCCTCTTGCTTTTGCAGTTAACCCGCGTCCGATGATAAGCGGAATACGCCCGCCTGCACGAACTTCATCAACGATTGTGTTTGGGTTTAGCTTAAATGTAGCGATACACTTGCCGTCTTTGTGAGCCTCACCTTTATATGGATAGACCGTGATAACATCGCCCATCTCCATATTTGTAACATCAAGTTCTAACGGCAGTGCACCTGAATCTTCACAAGTAGCAAAGAAAATAGGAGCGATAATTCCGCCAAGAACTACACCGCCCGTGCGTTTATTCGGAACACCGTCTATATCTTCGCCCATATGCCACTGAACAGAGTTTACACCTGATTTTCTCGAACTTCCCGTTCCTACGACATCACCTACATAAGCAATCGGGTGACCTTTTTCTTTTAGTTTTTTGATAGTGCCCATAGGGTCATCCATCTTTGCAACCAGCATAGAGTTTGCATGAAGCGGAATATCTGAACGAGTAAAAGCTTCTGAAGCCGGAGATAAATCATCAGTATTTGTCTCACCCGCAACTTTAAACACTGTCAGCGTCATTGCTTCAGGAAGGGATGGTTTTGATGTAAACCATTCAGCGTTTGCCCACGAGTTCATAACTTCAATAGCAGCAGCATTACCGGCTTTGTATAACTCTTCAACATCGTTAAATGCATCATAAACAAGCAAAGTATGTTTTAAAGCCTCTTTTGCAGCCTCAACTACTTCTTTGTTGCTAGATGTCAATGCGTTAATAATCGGTTTAACATTGTAGCCGCCAAGCATCATACCCATCATTTTTACGGCGGTAGAAGCAGAAATAGCAGCTACACTGATTTTTTCTGACGCAACATCATTTAAAAATGCAGCTTTTACATATGCGGCATCATCGACGCCCGGTGAAACACGATTTGTAAGAAGTGCAACATTTTCATTCATGTCGCCCGCACCTGCTTTAATCATCTCAACCAATGCAACAGTCTGCTCAGCAGAGAGCGGTAATGGTGGAACACCTAGTGTTTCTCTTTGCGCAATATGCGCTTTATACTCTTCAATAAATGCCATCGTTATTCCTGTTTTTAAAATTTAGAAAGATTATAACTAAATATGTAAACAGTAAAACATATATGTTACAAAAGTAAACACAAGCTATCTGTTTTATTTAAAAAGTGTTTATTTTGGTAACATATTGTCTTATGGTATTTCATAACTTAGATTGCTTCGTCGTTCCTCCTTGGCACATGACCGTCATTGCGAACGAAGTGAAGCAATCTAAAAATAAGTCTATTCTTAAAGCTCGTATCCTTTGTCCAAAAACAGCGTCATTACGGCTCTAACGACATCCTGATCATACAACCGCCCTTTATTGCGTGAAATCTCCTGCAGAGCCGGAAAAATCCCAAAACCCGGTCGGTATGGACGGTGGGAGGCCATCGCTTCAATGACATCAGCTATACAAAGGATTCTGGCTTCAATCAAAATATCTTCCCCTTTTAGTCCGTTTGGATATCCTGAACCGTCCATCTTTTCATGATGCTGAAGAATCATCTGTGCAACAGGCCAAGGAAAATCAATCGTATGGAGAATATCATAGCCTGCTTGAGGGTGGGTTTTTATAATGGAAAACTCCGCATCGGTAAGCTTTGAGGGATTAGAGAGGATTTCTGCGGGAACATGGATTTTGCCGATATCATGAACTATACCGGCAATGCGAATACCCTCAATCTGTTTGGTCGGGAGTCCCATTTCCGATGCGATTGCGGCGGCAAGCTTTGCAACTCTTCTCTGATGCCCTGCCGTATATGGGTCCCTCATCTCCACCGTAGCGGCTATGGCGGCAACGGCATTGTCCAAGCTTCCCTCAAGCTTTTCAAGAATGTCGATACGCTCCCTGTTATCACGCATTTTACTGATACCAAAGGCAAGATCGCCAGCCATCTCCATTAGCAGAGCTTCCTCTTTCTCGCCAAGCAGGTTATGCCCCGAAATACTGACAGTAATCGCACCAATTATTTTTTCGGCAACAATGAGCGGGATAGACAACGACTCGACAACTCCTAACTCCAAGGTAATCGGAAGAAGATACTTCGGTATTTCATCAGGAAGATTATGGCGGCGAACAGGTTTTCCACTGCGAATGCAAGTTCCCGTAGGCGCTTGACCGCGCTCATTATCCTCCCATGTAAACTCCAGCTCTCTAAGTTGACTGATCTCAATCCCTCTTGCCGCCAATGGGTGAATCAATTTCTTCGCATCATCCCCCCTTGAGTCCTACCCACGCGGTGCGGTAGCCTCCATAATCAGTCAATGCATCGCACATTGCCTGTGCAAGTGAGACTTCATCGTTGGCACGCACAAGCGCTTGGTTGCCGAGAGAAATGGTATGGTACAGGCGGCTGAGTTGTTCGATATGCTCCTGTGCTTGCGTCATAAAAGTTATATCCGTTAGGTTATGGAGGCTATAGAAATAGTTTCCCGTTTCGTCTGTAATGCAAACACTGCGGGAAAGAAATGTCCTCCCCTCCGGAAGATGAATTTTCTCTTCTTCCTCTTCGCTACATAGCCTATCCATGGCATGTAAACACGCCTCCATCGGTCCTGAACCTTTGGGAAAAACTTCCCAATACGGCTTTCCAATTGATTCTTTCTCAGTTTTGCCCGCACACTCGAAATATGCACGGTTGGCAAGGATGAGACGAAAGTCTTTATCATGCAGAAAAATCGGGTCTGGCGCATTATCGAAAATTCTACGCCAATCAGCTTCTTTCATTTTATACAGCATACTATGAATTTCTCCATTTTAGTGCACATTTTTATATTCGATTAAGTATAGAAGCTTTTAGCTTAAAATATAGGCATATCTAAAAACTTGTCAATTTATACATTCTTTCATTTAATAATATTATTACAGTTCTCTAAATTTCAATTCGGCTTCTATCGTATCTCTATCTTTTCCCATATAGTTACTTTTTAGCCACAACAGATATGAGTCTGGAATATCACAATAGAGCATCCCTCTATATTTTCCAAATTCAACCCTCTCTCTTTGCTGCACATTCAAACTCTTCTCTTGGCATACCGAATCAATAAAACTGTTTTCAATTAATGATATAAATTCGCTAAACTCTAATCTTTTTTGGATTACAAATGTGTATGAGCTAAAATCAAAGATACCTTTTCTTGCTCTAACAAAAGCTTCTATGTTTTGTATCTGTTCTACCGATAACTCTTCTAAATTTTTTACATATACGCTAAATGAGTTAGAAAATTTTGTAAAAATAAAGTACGGTACCGCCATCAGAGAATATCGCGGATACCTTTTGAATTTGGAGAAGATAAGATACCCTCATTTTCCAACTGTTCAATAAGCCTTGCAGATTTGTTATAGCCGATTTGGAGTTTTCTTTGAAGATAGGAGATAGATGTTTTTCTATCCGTTAAGATAACATTTTTTGCCTCATCAAAAAGAGGATCAAGCTCTTCGTATGTATCGCCTGAAGATGAGTAGCTGTTTTCGCTCTCTTCAATTAAAAAACGCTTATCATAATTTGGCGCTCTTTGCGATTTGATGAAGTTGACGATTTTTTCTATCTCCTCTTCCGTACTCCAAGGCGCGTGAAGACGAACAAGTCCTGTTGATCCCGGAGGAGTAAATAGCATATCGCCTTTGCCAAGAAGCGACTCTGCACCTTGTTGGTCTAGTATGATTTTAGAATCTACTTTTTGCCCTACTCTATATGAGATACGAGACGGAAGGTTTGCTTTAATGAGTCCTGTAACGACATCAACGGAAGGTCGCTGAGTTGCTACAACCAAGTGAATTCCAGATGCTCTTGCCATCTGCGCAAGCCTTGCGATGGAGTACTCAACATCTTTTCCGCTCGTCATCATCAAGTCCGCCAACTCATCTATGATAACGACAATGTAAGGAAGATGCTCACCACTCTCTTTTTTAACCTTTTCATTGTAGCTCTCTATATTTTTTGTTCTATTTTCACTCATAAGAGAGTATCGACGCTCCATCTCATAAACCATATTGTTAAGTGCTACAATTGCCTGTTTTGCCTTTGTAATCACCGGGGTTAGCAGATGCGGAATATCATTATAGATAGAAAATTCAAGCATTTTGGGGTCAATCATAAGAAGTCTAAGCTGATCGGGTGAATTTTTATATAAAAGCGAGAGTATCATAGCATTTATACCGACGCTTTTCCCGCTTCCCGTCGTTCCTGCGATTAGAAGATGCGGAAGCTTTTTAAGGTCGGTTATAAAGGGTTTACCGACAATATCTTTACCCAAAACAATAGTCAAAGGAGAAGAGGACTCCTTAAAAATAGCACTGTCAAGCAGCTCTCTTAAGTAAATCGTATCAATCTTCTCGTTTGGTATCTCTATTCCGACTACATCTTTTCCCGGAATCGGAGCTTGAATACGGATAGTCTCTGCACTAAGAGCCATAGCCAAATCATCTTGAAGATTTAAAATGCGAGAAACTTTTACATTCGCGGCAGGTTTAAACTCAAAGGTTGAAACAACGGGTCCGGCATAAGTTCGCACGACATCCCCGTCTATCTTAAAGTGTGCCAATTTTTCTATAAGAAATTTTATCTTGCCGTCAAGCTCGCTCTCATCGACACTGTGAGCTTTGGCATTTGGTTTTTGTAAAAAATCAACAGATGGCAGAGTAAAGTTTTTCGGCTTTTCAACCGCACCCTTTTCTATGGAAGCAAGCAGTTTTGCATTTTCCTCAAGCTCATCGACGACTATGGCATTTTTTTGCTCTTTTATCTCATGGACAAGCTCTAAAATATTGTGTTGAGCCGTTTTTTTTGAAGGTTCGGACTTAGGAGACTCTTCTCTTCTGAGATATGCAGGCGTATCGATTTGGTTATCTTCCTCTTCAAAAACAGGCTCTGCTTTTTTATCTTCTTTAACAGTTTTACCGCTATTTTGCTCTACGGTTTTTTCTATATTTTTTTCTACAATATTTTTACTTTTAATAGGTTTTTTTATCTCTTTGGGAGCAAAAAAATTACTATTTGAAAAGATATCTTTTATGTTTTTTAAAAAAATATCCACTATTTCATGAGCGCTTTTGTCAAAAATAATTACTATAGAGATTGAAGTTATAATTAACCAAAATGTCCAAAGCCCGAATGTTCCGATAAAGGGAGATAAAAAATCTGCAAAACCGGCTCCTACTTCGCCCCGTAAATCATCTTTTATAATCATAGCTTGAGCTAGAAGAGAGGAAAAAAATATCAAAAAAGAAGCTATTGCCAGCTCAATTTTTTCTATGCCTAATCTATTGTTTTTATAAAAAAAGTATAACGGAATCATAAAAGCAAATATATAGATATATGACACATAACCGAAAAATCTATGATTGTATGATGCAAAGACGGCGCCGTAGCTGCCCATCAAAGCCATATCGCCAAAGATCGTAGCAAATCCAAGATAAGCTAATAAACCAAAACTTATTATAAATATAGTATCTCTCAAACTATAACTTCCCTTTTTACTCTAAAAAAATCAATTTCAACCGATGTAACCAAAGGAAAAGAGCCCTTTGGCATAATAAAAATGAAGTATAACAAAAAATGCTTTATAAAGGATTTTTAAAATATATTAGAGGTAGTTAACCAAACTTAATTGTGAAATCTTAGCCGTCGCTGAAAGCATTGCTTCGTAGTTAAGTTTTACTTGAGAAAGTTTCATTGAAGCCTCAGCCAAATCTGTATCTATTACAGATGAACGAAGTGTAATAGCGCTTATTTTTAACAGCTCGGTTCTTTGTATTGATTCATCAAGGGAATTTGACTGAGCACCGGTTTTTGAATGAATTTTGGCTACATGATTATTTAAATCATCAATCATTTTTATACCATTTTGAATTCCTAAAGTTCTCGCATTGCCATTGTCTGCATCCGAATATATTTTGCCCTCTTCAACTGATTTAATTATTTCATCTATTGTTTTAAAAAAATCTGTCTTTGGATCACGAACGGTTATGGCATTATTTGAGTTAAAAGTCATAACTGAAGGCGCTGAAAGAGTTGAAAAATTTCCACTATTTTTATCATGAATAGCTATCTCGGCTTTTGTATATGTAGAGTTTTTATCTTTAAATTCTATTTTTCCATCATATGTTAAATGCGTATTACCTGATAAATTTGAATCTTGTACCGCATTATCATAATCCGTATCTCCATTTGTAGAGCTTGGGATATGAGCTGTTGTTACCATATTCATAACATCCATAAGCTGTTGATATGTCATATCATCGGCATTAACCGCAGTTCTTGGATTTTTCATATTAAAAATAGTGTAGTTCGTAACTCCGCCGTCAAGAGAAAATGTAGAGCCGCCGTTTGCCGTATTTTTTAACTTTATCTCTGCATCAAATGCTATGCCGTCTATATTTTTACCGGAGAAAGAAAAAGTTGTACCGTCTAACGAGTCTGCTGTTCCTTTTGAGAGATCTGCAACCTCCGAAAGTTTAGTTGAGGGAGTTGCAAAAGCATTTGTCTCTTTTATAATTTGAGAGACATTTGAAGAGAGTTTTGAGCCATCTTTGCTAAATTGTGTATTATCGTAAAATGTATTTTTCATATCAGATAAAATTGCTTTTTCTGATGTATTTGTACTTACTGCAACCAATGGATTGCTATTTGATAGATTAGTATCTATAAAAACACCCTTTGCCATACCTTTTGATGTCGTATCCAGCCTAATAGTATCTCCAATTACGCTTACGCTAAAATTACCGGAAGATTCAATCTGATTTTTTAAGTTATCATAAGTCGTTGCGGCATCCACAACAAAGGCTTGTGTATATGTAGTTATTGAGCCGTATTTATCGCCTATCTTCACAGACAGTGTTTCACCGCCTGCTACGGCGGCACTCATGGAAAACTGTGCGCTTACAAGCTTATTTTCAAACTCTGTGGCAGGAGTAAAATCTGAACTAACGAAATTTTTCACATAAAGATTTGAATTCGCAGCAGAACTAGTCCCTTTTATGATTTTATCAAAATCGTTCTCACCGCTTATGAGATTTTCTATATTTCCAAGCTCTGTTACGCCATAAGCAGAAGCATTGTTTATATCTGCTTTATCTATTGTCGGAAACCCGCTATAACCAAAATCAGTCGCTGCAACCATATGAAATTCTATTTTACTAGAACCTTTCATTTTATCTTCTACAACAATTTGCCCATAGCTGTTTAAACTAACATCTGCAACTTTTAGATTTGGAGTGTTTCCGTACGCCTCACCTATTTTAGTCAAAAGCTCTCCTACACTCTCATTATCTTTCATAGATATTTGTTCATTAAAAGAGGTTCCGTCACTTGAAGTTCCTCTGATATAGAAGTGATGTTTTGCATTTACACCATCTACTCCATCATCAATATCACCCATCAAATCACGAATTGTACTGTTTGAGCTAATCATCTCATCGGTACCATCAGTAAGATTTTTACCTTTAAGCTGTGGGTATTTTGCAGTTAGGCTATGCTGTACCACATTTGCAGTTATCTCTCTTTTTTGATCGCCTTCTTCTCCCAAAAAGAATTCGGATCCGCTTATATTGTACTGTTGAGTAGTGCCTGCACCCGTAAAAGACTCAAGAATACCGCTATTTCCGACATATTTTCCATCACTTGTAATCGGTTTTGTATTGATTGCAGATCCTGAGAAAAGATACTGTCCGTTTATAGAACTATTTGCTAAATTTTTTAAATGGCTTTCTACGCTTCTCAACTCTTTTGCAACAGCATCCAAAGATGTGTTGTTTTGCGTGCCGTTAGCAGATTGAATAAGAAGTGTTTTCATTCTATCTAATGATGTTTCAAAATCATTTAAAATAGTATCTGTCTGGTTTGAGATTTTATACCCGTTTTCTGAACTTTTTTTACTCTGTTCAAGCGTTGCTATCTCGTTATCATGTCTCATTGTTTCAGTAAATGTTCTTACATCTTCATGTGCATACTGAATCTTCAATCCGGATGAGATTTGCTTATTTACATCAAAAAGCTCTTTATTTAGCGTTTGACTATTACTACCATATACACTATCGTAATACATGCTATTTGAAATTCTCATATCACACCTCCAACTTTATAAAAACTCTGTTTCATAATAACTACACAAAGCAACATAAGTTCCATTTTAACTATATCGGCAAAAAATATTTATACATAACCGACACATCTAACTTATATTTAAGCAATAAGTCACTATTATTTCGCTTCAAGCCAGTGTGGTGAAATGGTAGACACGCCTGATTCAAAATCAGGTATAGAAATATGTGGCGGTTCGAGTCCGCCCACTGGTACCACGTATTAAGTACAAATGAAGAGTTCCGCTTTGGGAACTTCCTCTTAATTATTTTCCTTGAAGTTTTATAAATCCGTCCGTAAGTGCAAGAGAAGCTTTTCTGGTTGCATTTTGCATAACCGTTTGACTATCTCCAGAAACATCTCTCTCGTTTTTAAAACCTAAAATTTTTGATTTATCCGTTAAAAGTTCGCTTTTTGCGGTTGCATTTACTTTTTTACTTTCGTTATATGCTTGAAGCACTATTGCCATAGATATAAGCTCTTTTTCCTCTTTTTTAAAGATATTTTTTTCAACTACTTGCTCTTCTTGATTAAGAGTGACTTTAGCGTTAAGTATATACTCGTTATCAGACTCTAAAGTTCTGTTTTTGTTAAATGAAAAAACTCTAAAACAGTTCGTCTCTTTTAATGAACTAATAAGAGCGCTTCTTATTTCATCGGGAGCAATATTGAATGTTTTTGCACTATTTTTTATATCAATATCTTTTAAATAAAGTGTCGCCATCGGCTCTGAACACAAACTTTGGTTGTCAATATACAAAACATTCTTTTTTTCTACACATCCTGAAAAGAGTAGAACTAAAAATATAGCAGATAGAATTTGTTTCATCGAAATATCCTTTTTTTTTAATCCGAAAGTATAACACACATTTAAATTCCATAATATGTTAAAATAAGAAAATTATTTAGATTGGACTCTTTGTTTTCATGCTTTTTAAACTTCTTATTTTTGTTCTTATCTACTTAAATCTACATGCAAATACAGAAATAGAAGATACCTACTATGTTGACAACAGGACAATCAGTTCCTCAGTAATTACAAAAGATACAAAAAACGATTTTACTATTTTATCAATAGATAAAAACTCTAATACGCAGAAGATTAAAACTAAAGATTTAATGAAGCTATTGAGTGATCACGGATATAAAAACTATCACTCTAAAAAAAGCTATATAAATTTTATTTTAAAAAGTCCTATTGATATATCACTGCTTAAGTTGAAACTAAAAGAGTATTATGAAAAAAACTATGAAACCATAGATATTCAAAATATTTCAATAGAGCCAAGAGGACATATAACTGCCCTGCCAAAAGATTATATCGTGAATATAGAGAGTCGTGATTTTTTATCAAAAAACGGCATTATAAATATCAAAACGGCTGAAAATAAGAAGATATTTTTTAACTACCTTATAAAAGCAACCGTCATGGTTTACATCAGCTCGGATATTATCAAAAAAGAGACTTCCATTTCACCTCAAAATTACATAAAGAAGAGTGTTGTTTTAGATAAATTTAGAGCTAAACCAATCCAAAATATAGATAACAGCTCCATTCAGGCAAAACGACATATTCCAAAAGATACGATTTTAACATATAACGATATTGAACTGCTTCATGTAATCAAGAGAGATTCTATGATTAACGTAACCATGTCAAAAGACGGTATGGATATCGTATTTAGTGCAAAAGCGCTTCAAGATGCCAAAGTAGATGATATAATAAAAGTTCAAAACAGCAACGGAAAAACTTTAAAAGCAAGAGTTACCGGCAATAACAAGGCGGAGTTAGAGTGAAAAATCGTAAAATAGTAGTGGCATCAAGCGGTGCAAGCGGTGTAAATCTTGGAGTAAAGGCAGTTAGACTGCTCCCAAAAGAGATAGAAAAACACTTCATCATGACAAAAAATTCACAAATAGTTTTAGATAAAGAGACGGGTGTAACACTCCATGACAATGACGATATCTCCGCAAGTATCTCTTCAGGCTCTTTCGGAGTCGATGCTATGATTATTGCACCGTGCAGCATGAATACTCTTGCAAAAATAGCATGCGGTATCGCCGATAATCTAGTTACAAGATGTGCAAGCGTTATGATAAAAGAGCATAAAAAACTCATTCTTGCTCCGAGAGAAATGCCGTTTTCCGCCATTGCCTTAGAGAATATGCATAAATTAGCAACTCTAGGGGTAATAATCGCCCCTCCTGTTATGGCATACTACTCAGAGCAACAGAGTTTAGATGAGATGGAAAATTTTATCATAGGCAAATGGTTTGACTTGCTTGGAATCGAAAATAACCTTTATAAAAGATGGGAATAATGAAAAAAACAGCACTCTATCCGGGAACTTTTGACCCAATCACAAACGGGCATTTTGACATAATCGAGAGAGCTCTAAGGCTTTTTGATGAAGTTATAGTCGCAGTTGCCGATTCGGCAGACAAAAAACCGATGTTTACGCTTGATGAGCGAATCGAGATGGTAAGAGAAGCCGTAAAAAATCTAAAAAATGTAACGGTTGTGGGTTTTGACAATCTTACGGTTGAACTTGCGCGTACTCATAATGCTACAGTTTTGATTCGCGGTTTAAGGGCCGTCAGCGACTTTGAGTATGAACTTCAACTCGGGTACTTAAACAATTCGCTAGACGATACGATTGAGACTGTTTATCTTATGCCAAAACTCCAACATGCATTTATTAGCTCTTCAATAGTTAGAAATCTTCTAAAATTCAACGCCAAAACCGAACATCTCTTGCCAAAAGAGGTTCAAAATATTATAGGAAATATGAAATCATGTACATTGCAATAGAGGGAATTGACACTGCGGGAAAAAGCACTCAGATAGCAAAACTCACAGAACATTTTAAAGATGCCCTTATCACAAAAGAACCGGGTGGCACCGAGGTCGGCAAAGAGATAAGGGAGATAGTTTTAAGCGCTAAAACAAAGAGCAAAAAAGCTGAATTTTTACTCTTTTTAGCTGACCGCGCCGAACATATAAAAGAGATTGTAGAGCCGAATTTAGATAAACTCATCATCTCTGACAGAAGTGCCGTAAGCGGTGTCGCTTATGCTTTGGTTCAAGGCGAAATAGACAAAAAAGATTTGGTATCTTTAAATAATTTTGCGACAAACGGTATCTACCCGTCAAAGATTTTTCTGCTTTATCTAACAAAAGGGGAGCTTGAGTTTAGACTCTCTCAAAAAAAATTAGACGGCATTGAACTAAGAGGCGTAGAGTATCTTTTAGGTATTCAAGATGCCGTTATAGAGGCTGCAAAACTCCTAAATTTGGAACTAATCACCATTGATGCAACAAAAAGCATAGATGATATAACCAAAGAAATATTAAATAGTATCAATATTTAATTGGTTTAAATATTTACTTTATTTGATTGTTGACATATATCAATAAATATTATTAAAAAAACACTTACTATATGGCAAATTTTTATGAGGAAAAAAGTTGCCGAAAAAATATCTTCAAAGAATGATGTCAAAAGGTGCCAGACCGGCTAGAAAACCCGCAAGTAAAATCTTGTGGTCGGTAGTCGGATCGTTTGTAGGCATATATGTTATGTCAATTTTTAGCAACTCATTTTCAACGCAAGATAGTTTTTTTCTTCTAGGCTCTTTCGGTGCTTCTGCAGTTTTAATCTACGGAGCGCCGGAAGTACCTTTTTCTCAACCAAGAAACCTAATCGGAGGGCATGTCTTATCTGCCATAGTCTCAGTATTTTTGGTAAAAAGTTTTGGAAATTTACTAAGTTTAGAACTTTTATGTGCACTTAGCGTTGCACTCTCCGTTTTAGTAATGCATTTAACTATAACCATGCATCCTCCCGGAGGTGCTACTGCGCTTATATATGTCATAGGAAGTGAGAAAATCCAATCACTCGGTTGGATTTACCCGCTCTCACCGATAGCTCTCGGAGTTACAATGATGCTTATAATAGCGCTTATTGTAAATAACATATCAAACAATACCAAGAGACACTACCCGACTTACTGGTACTAGAGCGTTACTTTTTAGCTAGTAACTCTATCTTGATTTTGAATATCATCTAGTATTTGGCAAAAAGAATCATGAATATCGTTGCAAGGCTCTATTCCTATAAAAATCTCATTATCTGTTTTTTCAAATGCTTTTGTAGCAAAATCCCAATTAATATGATTCCAAAACTCTTCTAAATATTTTAAGCGCAGATTTCTATAGTCAATATAATAGGCATGTTCCCATACATCACATACAAACAGAGGTATAAGATTGGAAGAGAGGGGAGTATGTGCATTTGCCGTCTGTTTAATCATCAATTGCCCTTTAGGCTCTCTAACCAACCATACCCAACCTGATCCAAAAAGCGTTGTTCCGGCTTTTATAAACTCCTCCTTTAGGGCTTCTAAAGAACCAAAATCATTATTTATTTTGAGTAAAAATTTTCCGCTAGGAGCAGATTTGGAGCCACTCAAACAATTCCAATAAAAAGTATGGTTAAAAACCTGTGCCGCATTGTTAAAAACAGCTCCCTCCGAATCACGGATAATGGAAGAGAGAGACATCTTATCAAACTCCGTCCCTTTGATAAGCTCATTTAACTTATTTACATAAGCAGCGTGATGTTTGCCGTAATGGTACTGCAGTGTCTGTGCTGAAAGGAAAGGCTCAAGTTCATTCTCGGCAAAAGGCAGTTTCGGTAACTCTATCATCTTAGTATCCTCATTTGTTAAAATTTACTATCAAACCTAAGTATAAGATTCTATTATTAAAATTAATTTAATCCTCTAAAATAGAATATAAAGGTAAAAATGGTATTCTTTCAAACTTAAAAAACAATACCGGATATAAAGGAAGTCAATGATTAATTCGTTAAGAGGGATGAATGATATTTTAAGTGATGATTATGAGAGATTTACATATTTCATAAGCGCTGCTACAAAAATTGCTCAAAGATACGGTTTTCATTTTATCGAGACCCCTCTTTTGGAAGAAACTGCTCTTTTTAAACGCTCAGTCGGCGAATCAAGTGATATTGTCGGCAAAGAGATGTATCAGTTTATCGATAAAGGCGAAAACGATGTTTGTTTGCGCCCTGAAGGAACTGCGGGAGTAGTTCGTGCATTTATACAGAAAAAACTTGACCGTGCAGGCGGAATACACCGCTTTTTTTACCACGGAGCTATGTTTAGATACGAAAGACCGCAAAAAGGTCGCTTAAGACAGTTTCATCAGTTTGGAGTCGAGAGTTTCGGCGTTGATAGCGTCTATGAAGATGCTTCCATGATTATGATGGTAAGCGATATACTAAAAGAGCTCGGCATCGGGTACAGACTTCAGCTTAATTCACTCGGCTGTAACGACTGTATGCCTAATTATCGTGAGGAGCTTGTTGCATTTGTGAGAAAGTGCGAAGGCGGGATTTGCGAAGATTGCGTTCGCAGAGTAGACACCAACCCGATTAGAGTGCTTGATTGCAAAAACGGCTCATGCCAAGAACTATACATAGGTGCTCCGAAACTTATAAATCATCTATGTTCTGATTGCGGCAATGATTTCAACACTCTTAAAAAGATTTTAGAAGATAATAATATAGAATATGAAGTTAATACGAATCTTGTCCGCGGGCTTGACTACTACTCCAAAACCGCATTTGAGTTTGTAAGCGATAACATCGGAAGCCAAAACGCGATAGCAGGCGGTGGAAGATATGATAGACTTGTTGAGTTTTTAGACGGTAGAGCTACTCCTGCCGTCGGCTTTGCTATGGGGATTGAGAGGCTGATGGAACTTATAGTAATGCCTGAAGTAAAAAAAGATGGCTACTATATCGGTGCGCTTGATGACGAAGCGATAGATATGATTGTTAAAATTGCACATAATAAGAGAAAAACTGATGTCGTTGCAATAGACTACAAAACAAAAAATCTTAAAAATCATCTCAAAGCCGCAGACAAAGTCAATGCAAAATATTGTGCCGTAATCGGTTCTAACGAGATTGCAAGCGGTACTATTTGGGTAAAAAATCTAAAAGATAAAACAGAAAAAACGGTGACTTTAGAGGAGTTTTAATGAATAATTTCGGTCTTGATATTTGGTCTAATAATAATTTTATAATTGAAAACGGTCAAATTAGGTTAAACTACAAGTGTATGCCATCCTTGCTTCAAATCGTTGAAGACATTCGTTCAGATGATGTGAGAGGTCCTATTTTACTTAGATTTCCGCATCTAATAAAAGCTCAAATCAGAACTCTATACAACTATTTTGACAAAGCGATACAGCAAAATAACTATAAAGGTAAATTTAACGCCGTTTTCCCGCTCAAAGTAAATCAATTTCCGCACGCCGTAGAAGCCGTCACATCTCAAGGAGCACAATACAACTACGGTTTAGAAGCCGGTTCTAAAGCGGAGCTGATTTTAGCAATGAGCAAAACTCCAATCGGCGCAAATATCACCGTTAACGGTTTTAAAGATAAAGAGATGATAACTTTAGGCTTTATAGCGGCTCAAAGCGGACACAATATCACAATTACGATTGAGGGTTTAGGTGAGCTTGAAACCATCATAGAAGTTGCCAAAGAGTGCGATTTAAAAGTACCAAATATCGGAATTAGGGTAAGACTTCACAGCACGGGAAGCGGTATCTGGGCAAAAAGCGGCGGTATGGATGCAAAATTCGGTCTGACATCTACGGAGATTATAGAAGCTATTACGCTTCTTAGAGAGGCGGATTTATTACAGCATTTGAGTATGATTCACTTTCATATCGGTTCTCAAATGTCGGATATCGCACCTCTGAAAAAAGCTCTGCGTGAAGCAGGAAACATCTACGCTGAACTTAAAAAAATGGGCGCTACAAGCTTAGACAATATCAATATCGGCGGCGGTTTGGCAGTAGAGTACAATCAACATGCGCATCTTAACTCACGCAACTACTCCATTGACGAGTTTTCAAGCAGCGTCGTTTTCCTGCTCGGCGAAATTATGAACGCTAAAAATGTTTCTCATCCGAATATTTTTACGGAATCGGGAAGATTTATCGTTGCTTCGCACGCCGTTTTAATTACGCCTGTTTTGGAACTTTTTACACAAGATTATCAAGAAAAACTTCTCAACTTTAAAACGGTAAACCCACCTCTTATCGAAGAGTTGGTTGAACTAAACAGACTACTCAACAATACAAACTGTATAGAGTATCTTCACGATGCGCTTGACCACATGGAGTCCGTTCTTACCCTCTTTGATTTAGGTTATATTGACCTGCAAGACCGCTCAAATGCCGAAATTTTAGTTCACAATATCATAAAAAGAGCGCTTTATCTAAAATCCGCAAACCCGACCGATGAACTTGCACAGCTACAGGTAAAACTTCAAGAAAGATACCTAATCAATGCATCTATCTTTCAAAGCTTGCCTGATTACTGGGGTTTAAATCAGCATTTTCCCGTTATGCCTCTGCATCATCTAAACTCAACACCTCTAAGAGCTGCATCATTATGGGATATTACATGCGACAGCGACGGAGAGATAGGCTTTAATCCCGATAAACCTCTCTACTTACATGATGTAAATCTCGATGAAGAGGAGTATTTTTTAGGTTTTTTCAATGTCGGCGCATATCAAGAAACGCTTGGAATGAATCATAACCTATTTACTCATCCCAGCGAATACACGATTACTATAGACGAACACTCGTACGAAGTAAAAAATGCCGTTGAATCAAAAAGTATTTTAGATATTTTGGACTCCATCGGGTATGATTCAAAAATTTTACATACTAAGCTGAAAAATGATTTGTCAAATTCAAAGTTTATTTCAGAAAAAGAAAAAAGTGATACACTTGCAAAATTAGAACTGTTTTTACAACAAAACGGTTATTTAAGAACTACCAATTAGGAGTTTAGTTTGGGACTTTTTGCTGAAATCAAAGAAGATTTTTTAAATGCTTATAACAATGATCCAGCCCTTAACTCTAAATTTGATTTTTTATTTAATTACCCCGGTGTCTGGGCTGTTGCTTGGTACAGAGTAGCGCACAGACTCTATATGGCTAACTTTAAAAGTTTAGCTAGAATTATCATGGGACTAAACCAGATTATTACAAACATAGACATTCACCCCGGAGCCGTAATCGGCAAAAGAGTCTTTATAGATCACGGAACGGGTGTCGTAATAGGACAAACCGCAATCATAGAAGATGATGTTTTAATCTATCAAGGCGTTACTCTAGGCGGTGTTTCTCTAACGCAAGGAAAACGACATCCGACTATCAAAAAAGGTGCCGTTATCGGCGCGGGAGCAAAGGTTTTAGGAAATATAGTTATCGGCGAATATGCAAAAATAGGCGCAAATTCCGTTGTAGTAAAACCTGTTCCAAACAACGCTACGGCTATCGGTATTCCTGCTCATGTGATAGAAAAAGGAAGATGTAAAGAGCCGTTAATGCACAACCTACTCCCTGACATCAATAAAGAGATGTTTGAATATCTACTAAAACGCGTTGCGGTTTTAGAGCATATTTTAGTCGAGGACAACAAAGAACTTCTTGAACAAGATTTAGAACTTGAAAATATTTACGAATCATTCATTAGAGCAATGAAAAATTAAATTTTTTTTAGTATAATTCGCCAAATAAATTTCTTGCTGTTTTACAAGAAGTTCTCTGCCACATTATGTGGCAAGCTTTAGTGCCATAGCGGCTAGCGTAGCTAAATGGGCTTTTGCTCATTTAGCGTGATAAATTTAAAAGAAAAAGGGTTACTAATGCTAACAGATCGCGTAAATACACTATCTGAATCAATTACAATTGCAATCTCAACACTCGCGGGCGAGCTAAAAGCTCAGGGCAAAGATATACTAAGCTTTTCTGCGGGTGAACCTGATTTTGACACCCCACAAGTTATAAAAGATGCTGCAATTGCGGCTATAAATGAAGGTTTTACAAAATACACACCCGTAGACGGTATTCCTGCGCTCAAAGCTGCCATAGCAAATAAACTCAAAAGAGATAACGGCTTAACTTACGCTCCAAATCAGATTATCACAAACAACGGTGCAAAGCACTCTTTGTTTAATCTTTTTGCGGCAACAATCCAAAAAGGCGATGAAGTAATCATCCCTTCTCCTTACTGGGTTACTTATCCTGAACTTGTTCTATACTACGGCGGAACTGTTGTAGAGATTGAAACGAATGACGAGAGTTCATTTAAAATCACTCCAGAACAGTTAAAAAATGCTCTTACTCCAAAAACAAAGATGATAGTTCTTACAAGCCCGTCAAATCCGACAGGCTCTGTTTACTCAAAAGCGGAACTAACCGCACTCGGTAAAGTTTTAGAAGGAACAGATGTTATCGTTGCAAGCGATGAGATGTATGAAAAACTTATCTACGACGGTGAGTTTACATCTGCTGCGGCTGTTAGTGAAGATATGTATAAAAGAACTATAACCATTAACGGTCTTAGTAAATCGGTTGCTATGACGGGTTGGAGATTCGGTTATATGGCTGCTCACAATACGGAGATTATCCAAGCAACTAAAAAACTTCAAAGTCAAAGCACTTCAAATATCAATTCTATTACTCAAAAAGCTGCGATTGTCGGTTTAAACGGTGATGCAGATGCGGATATAGAGAAGATGAGAGTAGCATTTAAAGAACGCCGCGATGAAGCCGTAAAACTTATAAATGCTATTGACGGGCTTAGTGTTTATAAACCAGACGGCGCTTTTTACCTCTTTATCAATATCAAAAAAGTTTCTAACGACTCTATGAAGTTTTGTAAGGAACTTTTAGAGAAAAAAGGCGTAGCTTTAGTTCCGGGTGTAGGCTTTGGAAGCGAAGGATATGCAAGATTCAGCTTTGCTACCGATATAGAGAGTATCCGCACGGGTATTAAACGAATCGAAGAGTTTATAAAAGAACTTTAAAACTTATTTTTTTAAATCTCCCCATTGCGGAGATTTAAAATCTTTCATATAGTATATAGTAACTCCCTGCCCTGTCTCTTTTACTTCGACATCTATTCGTACTGATTTATTTATGCCGTATTGAAGTATTAGTGTTGAAATTTCATTATTTTTATAAACAATACGGATTCTTTTGTTAAATCTGGTTCCTATCTCATATCCAAGCGTACCGTTATCATTTGTCAAAATATTTAGAGTATCTATCTTTAAATTTGTTGATTTGTTTAGCAGCTCTTTTAAGCCTGCTCCAAGAAGCGCACTGCTTAATGCCGTTTTGGAACTCTTGCCGCTTGAGTCGAAAACGGATGAGGCGCTGCCGCCAAATAGGATATACGACATTATATCTTCTTGGCTCATTTGCGGATTTGAAGAGAAAAGTATTACCGGTGAATCGACCCTGTTTGTTATAAAAATGCCTATGTCTACATAGTCAAGCGTATGGTAATGCAGATTTAAATTTAAGTATGGGTTTGTATATTTTTCATCGTAAAAGTAGATCTCGCTCTCATCAAACTCAAAAATTTTATCGCGTAAAATAACCTTTCCTTTATGAATGGTTATCATTCCTAGCAACTTCATCTGCGCGCCTGCTTCTTGATAGAGCGTTAAATCAGGAGTAAAAGTAACATCCACATCTTTTACCTTATAACTCATCGGTTTTAATGAATTTATGCGAATGTTAAGCTCTCTATTCTCTTTTTTACTCTCTTTGTTATCCTCTTTTTTTATATCTTGTATGATTATAATATCTTCATCACCCATAGAAAACTCTTTTTGCAAAGCATACATTACGCTTCCGCCCAAGATAGTTATATCGCCCTCGATTTTCTCTCTGCCCGTACTATCTAAAGTAGCCTGCAAATCCATCTTTAAAGTAACATTTACATCTTTTGTCTCATAATGAAAATTATCACTCTTGATGTTAATATCTGCGCTCATATCTGAGAGTTTTACCAACCCGCTTAAGAGTAGATTGTCATAAATCCAAAATTCTCTAAGTGCTATATCGCCGTTTTTATCTATAACAACTTTTGACGGCTTATCTGAATGTATCTTATAATTTAGTATCTCAACTTTATATCTTTGAAGAGTAACCTCACTATTTTTATAAAAAAATTCAAAAAAAGCATCCTTATTTGTATATGAACTTTGAGAATTCAGTTTTAATGTATACCAAGGCAAATCCAGCCTTGCGGTTATTTCAAGCTCGTTTTTATAAGAGATGACCATGTTTGCTTTGACTTTTGCATCAAAAAGTATATTTTTATCATAAAGTTTTAAATCAAGCTCACGAAATAGAGCATTTAACGACTCTATATTTGAATCTACTTGAAATAATTTTTTATCCAAATTTCCGACAATATCAAACCTGCTTGAGCCTATTTTTGCTATACCTTTTATGTCGTTTGTATTGCCTTTTTGAAGCGTTAAAGAAATTAGGTTTGTAGATAAGTCGGCTCTAATCTCATCTCTATTTTTGGATACAAAAAGGTTGAATTTAGGGATTTTTTCAAGTTTAAGTTCATTAAAATAGGGCATATCTTTTTTTGGATAGACCTCGGAATGTAAGCTTGAAAGGTTTTTATCTACCTCAAACTTGCCGTCAAAATTTGCATACTTTGTATCTGCGTAAAATAAAAATTTTTTATAATCTCGCGTATCTACTTTTATACTGATATCTTGTGCAGCAAAATCAATTTTACTGCCGTTTTTATCTGTTTTTATCTTCATGACAAAATCTTTAAAAGGCAAATCAAAACCATCTTTTATAAAATCAACTTTTAGTTTTGACTCATATTTTGCATCAAATCTAACCAAGCTCTCTTGCTTTACAAAAGCTTCTAAATTTTCATAAAAAGCCTTATAGTTCGCAAATATGGTTAAAAAATCATCTTTAAAATTATAAATCAGATTTATATCCGCACTATTTAACTCAAGATTTTCTATCTCTTTGTGTGTTATTTTTTTTATCGATGTTTTTAGATTCATCTTTGTAGTAGATATATCCAAATCTACATCCAATTTTTTCGGTGTATATGCCAAAAAACCAAGATACCTCTCTTCTATCTTTTTATCTACTAAAAGAACAGATTTACCTCTTAGATGATTTGCTTTAATATTGCCCTCTATAAATGCTTTACCATAGGATGTATTTAAATCTAGCACAATATTTTCAAAGTCTATTTTATCTCTGATACTCAAATCAGAACCGATTAAATCAAAAGAGTAAAGCTCCTCTTTATATCTAACTTTCCCATTTTTTAAATCAATATTTGAGATGTTTAGAGCAAAGATTAACGGCGTAGTTTGAGTGCTTGATAGCTTTAAAGCCTTGTCGGCGTCCACATAAACCCCCTCGGCACTGAGAGATTTTAACCTTGGAGTCGGTGTTAGAAGCATAAGAAAATTATAATTGATTTTTAGTTCGTCTATTTTTACGATATCTTTATATTTCAACTCTTTTACTACAACTCCGTCAAAGAGTCTGCCCTCGATAGATTTATACTCGATAGAGTACTCCTCTAGCTGCTGTTTTGCCAAATATACGGCGATATCCTCTTGAAATAGAATAAAAAATCCTACCGCTGCTAAAAAAATCAGAGATTTTAATATATTTGAAAAAAAAAGATAGATTTTTTTTATCAAAACAGCTCTCCGATATGAAAATGAATAGCGTACTGTTTTGTCGGGTCTGCTATATCAAAACCAAAATCTATAGCAATCGGTCCAATCGGGGTTTTATAGCGAAGTCCGAAACCTGCACTATAATATCCGTTGTCATAACTCGGTACGCTGCCGTTTCCCAAATATGTATTATCGCTAAAGAGGACTCCTCTTAAACTGCCGTAAATGTCAAATCTCATCTCGGCAGTCGCTTCTAAAATAGAATCCGAACCGATTGGGTCGTTTTGGCTATTTGTCGGACCGAGTTTTCTATAACCGTAGGCGCGATTGCTGTACATTCCGCCGGCAAAAAAACGATAAGATGAGGGGATATACCCGTCACTTACACCGAGTGAGCCGAAAGTCGCCTTTAATCCAAAAATATAATCATCTATGGGGAAAATATATCCGCCGTTTAATTTAAACTTATAATAAGACGCATCCGAGACACTGCTTTTTAACGAACCCATAATCTGAGAATTTACAAAATATCCGCTTGTTGCTTCTAGTATCTTATCTCTCGTATCATAATTCCACTCAAGTTTTGGAGATACTAAAAATAGAGAACTCTTAGGAAACAGCGTTTCATCGTTGCTATCGTATGTTCTGGATTTATCAAAAACCAGACTCTCCTTAAATGTATGAGGTAAAAAATTTTGCTTTAAAAAAATATTTGCCGAAATTCTGTTTTCTTTAAAAGTCGTAAATTCTTCATTCTCGTATCCGACTTCAAAACCGGTAAAATTTTTGTTTAAAAGAGGCATATCAAAATTAGTTTTAATTGTCTGCTTGATTTGAGTCAATCTCGTTTCAATCCCGATTGTTTTTAGATTGCCTAAAAAATTTCTGTGCTTTGCTCCTAGTAAAAGCATAGCTCCCTCATCACTGCTAACACCTGCTCCTGCTTGGGTGCGAATCGATTTTTCATTTTCAAATACACTTAAAGTAACATTGACACTGCCGTTTTTATCCGTATTTGTATCTATTATAGCTTTTGAGACACCCTCGTATCCATAGATACTTTCATAACTTTTTGTTATCTTATCTGTTGTAAATAATTCGCCTTCTTTTATATATAATATAGATTTTAATATATCTGCATCAATATTTTCAGTCGGCTTTACATCTATTTTTCCAAAATGACACCTCTCGTTTTGCAATACATCGTATGTCAGATAAGCGCTGTTTTGCTCTATATCAACCCATGCTTTTGCATTTATAGAAATATCGCAGAAATGGTTATTTGCATATAGAAGTTTTATATCTTTTTTACTCTGAGTAAATTTATTTGCGTCAAATATATCGCCCTCTTTAAAGGGTATTTTTTTACCGATATCTAAGCTTGATGTTTTGGCTACGCTCTTTACGATAATCGGGTCATTTTCTTCAATGATGATTGTGATGCTGTTTTCATTATTTATATGAAGTATCTCTGCGTGATAAAAACCTCTGGATTTGTAGTAATTTTTGAGGGTCTCTTTAATTAACTCGATATCTTTTAATTCGATGGAAGGCTTATCGGCATAAAACTCATAAAAACGCGGCTTATGAATCTCTAGTGCGTCATAAAGTTCTCTTGATGTCAGTGCTCTGTTTCCGCCAAAAAAAAGCAAAGTATTTTGGGCAAAAAGAAGTGTAGAAAACAAAAAAAAGAGAAATAGCTTCTTTTTCAACTACACTCCATTCAAAAACGCCCTATTCTAGGCAAAAAATTTCTTGCAAAACTGCAAGAAGTCTATTTTAACTCCTTAAGAGCCTCTATAACTTCATCTAAATTTTCCAACGGAATATGAACTTTCCACTCCGGTTCATTCTCATCTCCGACTAAAGACACTCCTATGCTCGCAACACTATGACTGCCCTTACCGTAAGGCTCATCTATTTTAATTACGGAAATAACGCCTTTTTTAGTTCCCTTTAGCAAAATTGTTTTTGGCATACAAAACCACCTCTTTTTTTTATTTGATTAGTCTAGCAATTTTTGCCTGAAGTTTAAGCCATATTTTGTGTTCGACCAAAGGAAATCCCGCAAATGTCAATCCGCTTTGATTGATACTCTTTGTCACTCCGCTTCTAGCGGCCATAGTCGTAAAAGGAGCTATGCTTAAATGACCTGCAGTAGCACTCTGCCCGCCCATAACTACATTTCTTCCCATCGTAGTCGAACCTGAAATTCCTGCTTGAGCGACAAGAACGGAGTGTTCTCCGATGACACAGTTATGTCCGACTTGAACAAGATTGTCGATTCTAACGCCGTGTTTTATGAGCGTTGTTCCAAAAACGGCTCTGTCTATCGTAGTTGAACTGCCTATTTCAACATTATCTTCTACTACGACATTGCCGTTTTGATAAATTTTTCTATGCTCACCGAGTCTATTTGTCGCAAAACCAAAACCGTCACTTCCGATTGTAGTATTTGCATGGATGATGCAATCACTCCCGATTCTGCAATCTCTGTAGATAGTTACGCTCGGGTATAGTATCGTGTTATCGCCGATTTGGGTATTTGCACCGATGTAAACATGCGCCATAATCGTACAATTTTTGCCGATTACCGCACCTTTTGCAATCTCGGCTTTTGGTGAGACAATCGTGCCTTCGCCTATTTGAGGTTTGGCAAGAGTAGCATCTTCAATAGGCGGAGCGAAATATTTTGAGAGCGTTGCCATCTCCCAGTAAGGACTCTCAACCACTAAAGCAATACAACCCTCAGGAACAAACTCTTTTGTCTGTTTATCGACTATTATAGCGCCGGCATTTGAATTTTGAATATCTTTTATATATTTTGAGTTTGCAACAAAAGATATCTCACTCTTTGAGGCATCTCTTAAAGTATTCATCTTTGTTACTTCAAAACTCTCACCCATAAAATCACTGTTTATTATTTTCGCACACTCTCTTAAATCCATCATTTTACTCCTGTAACTTCCCTATCCTTGCTTGAAGCCTTTTCCAATCTCTATGATTCATAAGCGGATAACCGCTGTAAACCCCTCCGCTCTCTAAGATGCTTTTTGTAACACCGCTTCTGGCTGTAAAAGTAGAAAACGGCGCTATATCTATATGGTCGCTAAAAGCACTCTGTCCGCTTACGACACAGTTGCGACCCAGTTTAGTCGAACCGCCTACCCCTGTTTGCGCTACAAAGATACAATGCTCACCGATATCGCAGTTATGTGCAATATGAATAAAGTTGTCTATCTTTGTCCCTTTTCTGATTATAGTGGAGTTAAAAACTGCCCTGTCTATTGCACAGTTTGCACCAATCTCTACGCTATCTTCTATGATGACATTTCCGTTTTGGTATATTTTGATATGCTCGCCCTCTTTTGTATGAGAAAAGCCAAATCCATCGCCTCCGACAACCGTTCCTGCATGAATAATGCAATCTCTTCCTATAATGCAGTCTCTATAAACAGTTACATTCGGATAAATAATCGTATTATCATTTATAACCGTATTTGTACCGATATATGCACCGGCCATAACGGTTACATTTGAACCTATAATAACACCGTTTTCCACCTTTGCCATAGTGTCTATATAACTGTTTTTACCTACTACGGCTTGCGGAAGTTGCGGTTCTATGGGTTTTTTGTAAAAGAGTTTTGTTGCATAAGCCATTGAGATTGATACATCGTCACAAACTATGTACGAGGAGTCTTTTGGAAGAAACTCCACTAAAGTATCGGTTATGAGATATGCTTTTGCCCTTGAAGATAATAATTTGGAAGCATATTTTTTATGAACTGCAAAAGTCAGCTGTGAGGGTGAAGATAAATCTAGCTCATTCATGGAGTCTATCTCTAAATCTTCACCGAAATATTGTAGTTTTAGATGCGAAGCAACATCGCTAAATAGCACTTTCTTTATCTCTCTAGTGCTACGGCACCGCTTCTTACAATCTCTTTTGGATTGTACTTGCTAATTATTTTGAGTAGGTTTTCAACTCTCTTTGGCTCGTCTGCAACCATTGCTATAAATACATTATCTCCCACATTAACGATTTTACCGTTGTAAGCTGCACATAAAGTAGCGATATCAGTGATGTTTTCAGATATAGGAAACTTCATTAAAGCCATCTCTTTTTCAACCAAATCGGCATGCTCGTAAACTTTTAAAACAGGTATTAGCTTATGAAGCTGTTTCGTTATCTGTTCTATCACTCTAATAGAGCCCGAAGTTACTATCGTAAGCCTTGAATATCTACTATCTGGAATCGGAGCAACAGTCAAAGATGTGATATTGTAACCGCGACCCGAAAAAAGATCCGTAATACGAGAGAGCACGCTTGCTTCATTTACGACGATTACAGAGATAACTCTTCTTGCACTTTCATCTTGCATTATTTTTTCTCCTTTTTCTCTAATAGCATCATATTAAACAGTGATCCGCCCGCAGGTACCATAGGCATAACATTTTCTAATCTCTCTACAATAACTTCTATAAAAGTAACTATGTTTTTCTCTACAGCATCTCTTAGTGCCGCATCAAACTCCTCTTTCGTATGGACTCTATATCCGATACCGCCGAATGCCTCTGCAAGTTTTACGAAATCAGGTTGAACGCTTAGATCTGTTTGGCTATGTCTTTTGTTGTAAAAAAGTGTTTGCCACTGACGAACCATTCCAAGATAGTTATTGTTTAGTATGATGTTAATTACCGGTATTTTTTTCTCAACCGCAGTCATTAACTCCTGACAATTCATCAAAATAGAACCGTCTCCCGTAAAGTTTATACTTATCTTATCGGGTGAAGCTACTTTTACACCCATAGCCGCCGGAAAACCAAATCCCATTGTTCCAAGACCGCCGGAGCTTATCCACTGGCGAGGGCGGGTAAACGGATAAAATTGTGCCGTCCACATCTGATGCTGCCCTACATCCGTAGAGATATTTGCACCGTCGCCTAACAACTCACCCACTCTTTGTATAACCCATTGAGGTTTCAATCTGTCACTGTCTTCATGATAAGTTAACGGATGAAGCTCCTCAAAATTTCTTATAGTCTCTCTCCAAGCTTCATACTTTGTCGGATTGATTAACGATACTGATTCCAACATCTCTTTTACGACATTTTTAACATCGCCGACAATCGGAAAATCGGCCTTTACAAGCTTTGAGATACTAGCCGGATCTATATCTACATGTATAACGCCTGCATTTTTTGCAAACTCGGAGAGTTTTCCCGTTACGCGGTCGTCAAATCTGGCACCCAAGCCGATAACCAAATCCGTCTCGCTCATAGCCATATTTGCAGCGTATGAACCGTGCATACCGAGCATAGAGATTAGCAAATCATCATCATGACTTAAGACGCCTCTAGCCATAAATGTCTCAACCGCAGGAATACCCGTAGCATGAACCAAATCTCTAACTTCATAAGCCGCATTCGAGTTTACAATACCGCCGCCTAAATAAAAAATAGGTCTTTTTGCTTTAGCAATCGCTTCCATCGCTTTTTTAATTTGACGAGGGTTGCCCTTTACATGCGGTTTATAAGTTTCAAGATTTAACTCAATCGAGTAGTCAAACTCGGCAATTTGAGCAGTTACATCTTTTGGGATATCCACATGAACCGGACCGGGACGACCGCTTGCTGCTATATAAAACGCCTCTTTTAGTATGCGCGGTAAATCCGAAGCATCCGTTACAAGGTAGTTGTGTTTCGTACAAGAACGGCTAATCCCGACGGCATCTATCTCTTGAAATGCATCCGTTCCGATGAGGCTCATAGGAACCTGCCCGCTTATAACGACTAACGGAATTGAGTCCATATAAGCATCAGCTAGTCCCGTAACTGCATTTGTAAACCCCGGACCGCTTGTAATGAGGGCAACACCGACTTTTCCGCTTGCTTTTGAGTAACCCTCGGCAGCATGTACGGCAGCTTGTTCATGTCTAGTTAAAATATGGTGAAAACTATTTTGCTTATAAATCTCATCATAGACATTCATAATTGCTCCGCCGGGGTAGCCAAAGACGGTATCTACACCCTCTGCAATTAAAGCTTCAATGACCATCTGCGCGCCACTTATCTGCATGAAAAGTCTCCTATCGTAAAAAATTCGCTAATTATATAAAAAATGAACTATATTACAAGTTAAAAATTTTAATCTAATATGGATTTAACTATCATTGAAGGTCTCCAACTGCTTAAAGAACCCTCTATTTGCGATTTTATATTTAATTTTGAATCAGGATATCGTACTTTAAAATCATCAAAGAAAAATTCAATTTCTTCCGTCAATCCATAATATAAAATATAGTTTTTAATACCGTTTTCTATAATTTTTTGATCTATATTTTCTTTAAGAGCGTTCTCAAGCTGCGTTATGTAATATCTTGACAAAACATTAGCGATTGCAATATTTTTTGACTTTATTTTCATATATTTATCTAAAACGATTTTTATCCCAAGTATATCTGCACAAAAAGCGGACTCATTGGCTTTTAGCAGATCACTCTCCCAAAGCATTTGAAGCTCCTTACCCTCTTGGCTCTCTTGTAAATCGGAAAATTCATCTAAAAGATTGTAAGCTAAAACTATATCTTCTTCTTTTATAGCATTAAAAAACTTTTGCCTATTTTCAATACGAACTATACTCTCTTTTGCTTCATCCTTAAAATCTTCAAAATCTAGTAAAATACGAAAGATTTTTATCGCTGCGTGAGTATCGCCGTTACCCAGTAAAACTTGAGCTTTCATATAAAGAGTATCGGAATATTTCATCAAAGCTTTGTACTCGGAATACTCTTTTAAAAATGGGTTTTGTTTAACAAGTTCAAACGACAACTTAAAATCTTTTTGTACTACTGCATCCCTAAATCTTTTATAAACCTGCCCATTTAAGGTGAGCTCTTGAATAAGTTTTGTTTTATCGCTTATTCCTCTATATGGAGCTAAAATTTCTTGAACTTTATGACTTAGTTTTGGATCAAGAAAATATTTTTTTGCCAGTTCGAATGATTTTTCCCACTCTAACTCCATAGATTTGTAAATTTTCGTCTCTTTATATAGGGGGTGAATATTTGTAATAGCATAAGCCAAAGCAATTTTTCTGTTTTTTACAAAATGTAAAAATTTATCATACTCCGCATATTCTTGAATAAGTTTTTGCGCAAACTGTTTTTTAGACGGAATTTCCATAAAATTTTTAAAAACTTCTATGGCTTTGTCTTTTTCGCTGTTTTCAAGAAGTTCTTTTGCTTTTTGCACCGTTTTTTCCCATAAAACTGCAAAAATTTTAGAAGCTTTCGTATAATTTAATAGCGGATTTTTTTCTATATGGCTATGCATCAACTTATATTTTTTCTGCTTTAACAACTCATCAAACTGATCTTCACCGTTAAATATATCGTAAAAAAATAGCTCTCCACGATCAGTTGCAACGATAAGCTCTTTATCCGTTTCATTAAAATTTAAAGCTGTAATCGCATTATCAAGTTTTATATATTTTCTTGAAATTTGCTCATAGGTAGTTAAATCATAAACTAAAACATATCCGAGTTTTGTGCCCAAGAAAAGAAACATATCAACATCGCCGACCACAATCGCGGTAACATCGTCATGTACGTTTTTAAGTCTGGTAATTACTTTAAAATTATTTAGATTCCATATAACTGCACCGCCGTTTTTATCTATACTAAAGAGTCTGTTATCACTTAAAAATTGTAATTTCATCACGGGAGCCGAATGGGCTTTTAATTTAGCTGCCAGCGTCATCGTACTTAAATCAGATAAAAATATATTTTTATCATAACTAGCAGTTGCAACCCATTTACCGTTATCGCTAAAAGCTATATCAAGAAGAGTGTCTTTATGTCTTGGAAGAGTAAATGCAAGTTGTCCGTTCTTAATATCTACTCCGAATGTTATTCCGTCATCACCGCATGAAAACATATATCTATCTTTTGGATCAATTCCGATACAAGAGGCTCCACCTAAGTGTCTGCTTACCGTAGCAATAATTTTTTTGCTTTTTGTTTCATAAAGTCTTGATTCTTTGGTGTCTTGGCTTATCATAGCAAAGTATCTTGCATTTGAAGTAAAGGAGATAACTTTTGTCGAGTATGCAATATGGAGATTGGCAATTTTAAATTCATTTTCTACTTCAAGACTATTTATATTTAAAAGTCGTAAAGTCGTAAGGGCATCGACCACTAAAAGCAATCTAGCGTTTAAAATTTGCGTATAAACAATCGCTTCATCAAAATTACTTTTTTTTGTCGGATTCATAGTTTGTTTAATCTCTTATATAATTTTCTTCTTTTAGCACCTTGTAAATAGCTCTTTGATGCTCTTCGCCCTTCGTCTCTACATGCACTGTTACATTTGCATCGCCGTAGTCAAGCGAAATAGAGGTTCTGTCATAGGCTATATGAACTATATTTGCATTTAGCTGCTGAAGTATCTCTGTAAAACGCATCAATGAACCGGGTTTGTCGATTAGTGTTACCGTAAGTTTCATCTTTCTGCCGGATTTTAACAAACCTTTTTCTATTATGACGGATAAAAGCGTTACATCCATATTTCCGCCGCTTAGAACGACCGCTACTTTTTTACCTTTTAAGTGTTCAAGCTTATTGTGTAAAAGTGCGGCAACACCAACAGCTCCGGCACCCTCTACGACAAGTTTTTGCTTCTCTAGCAGAAATAAAATCGCACTTGCTATCTCTTCATCATCCACGCTTATAAACTTATCTACACTACTAAGCATATAGTTTAATGTTATCGGCGAAGTATCACGAACGGCGATCCCGTCCGCAATCGTTCTAACACTTAAACTGTCAACAGGCGTTTTTAAATCAAATGAGTTTTTAAGCGCCGGAGCGCCTTTTGCGCTAACGCCTATTACCTCAATATTTGGATTTATACTCTTAAAGGCACACGCCATACCACAAATGAGTCCGCCGCCTCCGACGGGAACTATTACGGCATCTAAATCTTTACAGCTATCTAGTATATCAAGCGCTAAAGTTCCCTGACCAGCCATAACCTCATCGTCTTCAAACGGATGAACGAAAGTCAAAGAGTTTTTTTTGCCGTATTTTAGGGCATAAGCATACGCCTCATCGTAGTTTGCTCCTGCAAGTATTACCTCTGCTCCGTAATGCTTTACACCGTTGACTTTTGTAAGAGGCGTAGACTCCGGCATAACTATCACGGCTTTTATCCCAAATTTTGAAGCAGAGAGTGCGACTCCCTGAGCGTGATTTCCGGCACTGGCAGCTATAACTCCGCACGCTCTTTGCACATCGCTTAGAGTTGCGATTTTATTATATGCGCCTCTTATCTTAAAAGCGCCCGTAACTTGAAGATTCTCTTTCTTTAAGTAGGCTTCACACCCGCTTAGATGACTTAAGTACGGTGCATAAGAGAGCGGCGTATCTACTACGATGCCTTTTATTCTCTCTCTTGCTTCGTAAATTTTATGTATATCTAACAATAAAAACCCTTTTTATAAAGCACGATGTTCTACCATCGTACACATATTTTGAACTACCATCATACCTGCATCTTTTGCTTTCTTAGCCGCTTCATTATTTACTATCTCTTTTTGAGCCCAAAAAACTTTTACATCGCCTCTTTGTATACAAGCATCGGCAACCATATGAAGAGCATCCGGTTTTCTAAATATATCTACCATATCGATTTCAAAAGGGATTTCTAAAAGTGAGCGATATACCTTTTCTCCAAGAATCGTCTCCTCTTTCGGATAAATCGGAACTATTTTAAAGCCTTGTTCTTGAAGATATTTTGCTACTCTGTGACTTGCTTTGCTCTCATCCGGTGAGAGACCTAAGATAGCTATAGTTTTAGTAATATTAAAAATTTCTTGTATTTCTTGCTTGTTAGAATTAATTGTCGGAAATTCGCACTCCATAAACATCCCTTGCTTTTTTTAGTAATTATAACCAACTTATATTGTTGTTACTATAGATTTTTAATTTTATTATATAGTTTCATTAATATTAAATTCAAATTTAAAATACATCAGCGAGGCAAAAATCCACATGTTCAAACACCTGCTTAAATATTATCTATATATGGTGTCTCTATTTTTTATCGGTAGATTGCTACTGTTTATACTCTATTTTGATAATTTCAAAGATAGCGGTGTAGATTATTGGTTGACTTTTATTTATGGGCTAAGAATGGATACCATAACTGCATCTGTTTTTCTGCTTATACCGCTAATTCTTTTAACTCTAAGTCCCTCTAAGTTTAAATATTTTATAAATAAATTTCTAAAATACTACTTTTTAGTAATTTTATCAATAATTATTTACATAGAAAATGCAACTTTCCCGTTTATTGCCCAGTACGATGTACGACCTAACTACCTTTTTGTAGAGTATCTAGTCTATCCGAGAGAAGTTTTTTCTATGATATTTGCCGATTACAAACTAGAGCTCTTTGTAGCTTTTAGTATGATAGGCACTTTTATCTATCTCTATTTAAAATATGTTAAAGATAGTGTTATCGAAATGTTTGAAACAAGTTATAAAAAACGCTTGCTTCTGTTTATACCGCTGTTATTACTGCTCTTTATCGGTGTGCGCTCCTCATTCGGACATAGACCTGCCAACACGTCCGATGCAATGTACACCACAAACAGAATGGTAAATGAGATAACAAAAAATTCTATTTATAATATTGTTTATGCCGTATATGACAATACAAGAAACGGCAGCCAAAAGATGATAGCGCAGTATGGAAAAATGGATACTAAAGAAGCGCTTGAACGTGTTAGAAAAAGATTAAATATTCAAAATATAGATGATGCTCTCCCTCTTACAAGAGTTGAAGAGAGTCATTTTAAAACGGATAAACCAAAAAATCTTGTTATTTTTGTACAAGAGAGCTTAGGTTATCAGTTTGTAGAATCCGTCGGCGGAGAAAAGGGGATAACGCCAAATTTAAATAAATTAAGCCAAGAGGGTATTTTATTTAAAGATTTATACTCAAACGGCACAAGAAGCATTCGAGGACTTGCCGGAGTCTCCGCAGGAAACTATGCCGTTCCGGGTGAGGGAGTATTAAAAAGAAACAAATCTCAAAGCGACTTCTTTACAATTGCATCAGCACTAAAGCCATTTAATTATCATACAACTTTTATGTATGGTGGAGAAAGCAGGTTTGACAATATGCGAAGTTGGTATCTTGGCAACGGATTTGATGAAATCATAGATCAGCCTTGCTTTGAAAATCCAACATTTGTAGCTCCATGGGGAGTTTGTGATGGAGATCTAGTTGAGAAGGCAAATGAAGAGTTCAAAAAAATGCATGCCAAAAATCAGAAATTTGCCACTGTTATGTTTTCGCAGTCAAATCACTCTCCGTTTGAGTTTCCTTACGAAAAAATCGAACTACTAAAAGATGTGCCTGCTAACAATGTTAAAAATGCCGTTAAATATGCAGACCATGCTATCGGTAAACTTATTGAACTTGCAAAAAAAGAGCCTTACTACAAAGATACCGTTTTTGTTATAGTTGCAGACCATAATGTAAGAGTTTACGGTAATGATTTAGTTCCCGTAGATATGTTTCATATACCGGCACTTATACTCGGAGCAGATATTAAACCTCTAATTTATGATAAAATTGCAACTCAGCCGGATGTACTTGCTACAGCACTTGATTTAATAGGTTTAGATTTAACATATCCTATAATGGGGCACTCTATATTTAGCGATAAAAAACAAAACATTTCGCTTATGCAGTTTCATACATCGTATGCCCTAAGAGTAGATGACAAAGTTACGGTTATTAGTCCAAATAAAAAGCCGTCTACATTTATTTACAAAAATCCGGCTACATATTTGGATAAAGACAACCATTTAACTCCTATTGATGATGATAAAGAGTTAGAAAAAGATGCATTGGCTTTTATTATAACATTAGACCATTTATATGAAAAAAAACTGTATAAATAATTGACCTTACGCACTGAAAGTGCGTAAAAACCTCTACTCTCCCGCATTTGCTGGTAGCTTTAGGGGGTTGCAAGGGGCAGAAGTGTCCCTGCCACAAATAGGGGCTTTGCTCCTATTTGTGCGTAACATCAATAAATAAAAAAAGGAAACAACCAATTGAGAAATCAACCGAAATATAATTTTTTCAAAAACACGAGTTATGCGCTAAATGGATTAAAAGATTTAGTTCAAACAGAAACATCTTTTAAAATTGAGCTTATTTTAACCATGATTTTACTGCCGGTTATTATATTTATAGACACGACTTTAGTCTATAAAATTTTGATGTTTACATCACTTATGGGTATGCTAATAGCAGAGGCTATTAACAGTGCTATAGAGAGAGTAGTCGACTTAGTTACGCTAGATCATCATCACATGGCGGGTCGTGCCAAAGATGTCGGAAGCACCGTCGTTTTTTTAAGCATTTTTGTATTTGTAATAACTTGGGCAGCAGTTTTGCTGAAGGTATTCGTTAACTAATTTAACTCTCTGATTAATTATACCAAAAGCTTCTCTTGCCCAATGCGGTAGAGTGCAAAGTCATATTTCAAAGGGTCTTGTTCATCAAACTCTTTGAGCTTAGATGTCAGCTCAATTGCGGCTTCTAAATCATAGCTTTTTCTGCCAAGTAGTCCAAGCTTTTTAGAGACATTAAAAGTGTGAGTATCAAGCGGAATGATGAGGTCGCACTTATGGACTCCGTTCCATAAACCCATGTCGATATTGTCACTTCTTACCATCCAGCGCAAGTACATCATCCATCGCTTAAGCGCCCCTGCTCCCTTTGTTTTTAAGGTTACTTGAGAGATTAAAAAGTTATATCCCATGGTTGAGTGCGGATAAATCTCCTGCAAAGTTTTTATAAGAGAGTTTATACCCTCTATAACGCTTCTGTTTTTAAGATAACCTCTCTTAAAAACCTCTTCAAGCGTTGTTTTTTCGTTTAGGCGTTTTAGAGCGATAAAAAGAGCTATAACGTCCTCGCTTTTTTGAAATCGATAGTAGTGGTTTTTTAAACCCTCTCTTATCTCATCGTCGCTTTTTTGCAGAAGCGAAAAATCAAGCGAGTTTAAAAATTTCACTATCTGCTTTACATTTCCGTATGCAAAAAAAGCGCATATAAGCGAGATGGTCGGGTCATAGTAACGGTGTGCAACCATTATCGGGTCTAGCCGCTCTTCGCAAACTTCGCCTTCACAGTTGCGTTTGGCAACTTCTGCGTCAAGTAGTTTTTTTATTTGCAACGCACATATCCTTCAAGTATACCTTCCCAAGTCTCTTTTGCATGAAAATCGGCATATACTCCACTCTTGCCTCCACCATTAAATGCTTGAAGTCCATGCGCTATCATATATTCCGGATAATACGAAGGCATACCGATTTGTTTTATTTTAGTACATAGTTTACCTATATTTTTATCATCTACAACAGTATCTACCGCTTGTAACCATTTTTCTCTTTTTGCTTCAGTTACCGTATTGGAAATATACATCTTTAGCGCAGGTATAGCTTGATGTGCAGATGTATCAATAACTCTTCGAGTATCAAATTGTCCATAAGCACCAAACAACATATACATCTCTACACCTTCTCTATATTTATCATTTTTTATACACTCCATCACCCCAACAGCCAAATCAACAGGGGTAACGGAACTTTTTAATTTATCAATTCCGACACATCCCAACTTTGTATCTGTATCTTTAGCCATCAATGGAGATAACAAACCAATTAAAAAAACGACCACTATCATATAACGCAACATACAACACCTCTTTTTTTAATGTAAATGATAAAGCTTTTTCCTCTCGCTTGAACCTGCTATGTTTAGCTGTTTTCTATACTTTGCGATAGTGCGTCTTACCATTTGGACTTTGAATTTATCTTGGATTAACTCTAAAAGTTTCATGTCGCTTAGCGGTTTTTTTCTATTTTCGTTTTTGACCAGATTTACAACAAACTCTTTTATGGCAGCGTTTGAGACATCTTCATCAATAGCAGTTGTAAAAAAATCTTTCATGGCGTATACGCCTCTGTTGCAGGCTATGTATTTGTTTGCTATGGCTCTTGATATGGTTGATGGGTTATGTCCAAACTCATCGGCTAAAGTCTTAAGCGTAAGGGGCATAATCGCTCCGCCGGTAAAAAACTCATACTGATACTCGACTATCATCAACCCCACTTTATAAAGCGTTGCTTTTCTCATATCAAGAGCATCGACTAAACCTTTTGCCTCTTTGATTTTTTGAGACACATAATCATGTTCAACACCGTAGTTTGTATCGATATTTATGGTTGGATAGTAAGCATCGTTGAGTTTTACCTCTATGGATTCATCATCATTAAAGTAAATCATCAAATCAGGGATTACTTGAGATGACTCTTCTAAGTATTCGATGGCGGGAGGATTTTTAAAAGTGCCCAGAACTCGCATAACTTCAGCAAAATTTTTCTCATCCGAGTAGGCATAAATATTTTCTATATCTTTTATAACTTTTAGAGCCAGCGGATACGCCTCATCACTTACATCCGAGCTATCCAGCTGAAACAAAAATGATTCCGAGAGATTTTTTGCAGCGATTCCGACAGGCTCTATATATGCAAATCTTAGACGAATTTTTTCAAATTCCGAGATGTCAATATTTTCTTTAATACAAAAAGCTTCGCTATCACCCTCATAGTAGCCGTTTTCATCAAGATTTGCTACTACGAAAGAGGCGATTTTTTGTGAGAGCGGAGTCGGAAAAAGCGGAGCTTCTATCTGTTCATCCAAAACATCGTAGAGTGAACGGCTTGCAATTGTCAGCGCTTCTATCTGTTCTGTTCTTGTGTTGCTCACGGAGTTGCTTATGATTTTTTTTGGAATAAACTTCTCAAAACTCTCTTCAAATCCGGAAGTCACTTCTACAAGCGGATTTGCCTCAACAAACGGGGACATCGCTTCGCTCAAATCACTCAAGCTAGAGTGCAAAATCGGCAGCCAATTACGCAAAGTATTTGAAAGTTTGTGCTTATTTTCTACGCTCTGCGTCTGCTTGAGTGCTCCCATATTTTTTAAGCCTTAGAGCTTAAACTCCTCGCCTAAATAGTGCTTGCGAACATCGGCATTTTGCCCTATCTCTTTGCTTGTACCGCTAGCTAAAAGAGAGCCTGATTTTATAACATAAGCCCTGTCGCAAACATCTAAAGTCTCACGAACATTATGGTCTGTAATAAGTACGCCGATTCCGTAAGAGACAAGCTGTTTTATAACCGTTTGAATATCCATAACCGCTATGGGGTCGACTCCTGCAAAAGGCTCGTCAAGAAGTAAAAATTTCGGCTCATTCACCAAAGCACGGGCAATCTCGACACGGCGACGCTCTCCGCCGCTTAGACTTACTCCTTTGCGATAGCGGATCGGCTCTATGTTGAACATATCAAGCAGTTCTAAAATCCTCTTTTCTTGAGCTTTTTTATCTTTTATTTTTACCTCTGCGGCGATGAGAAGATTATCCTCAACGCTCAAATCCTTAAATATCGAAGCCTCTTGAGGAAGATAACCGATACCTTTTAATGCTCTTTCGTGCAGAGGCATACCGGATAGATTTTCATCATCAAAAAAAACCTCTCCCCCGCTTGCTTCAACAAGTCCGCAAATCATATAAAATGTAGTTGTCTTGCCTGCTCCGTTTGGTCCTAAAAGTCCTACAACCTCACCGCTTTTAACTTCAAGACTCATCCCTTTTACTATCTCTAAATCTTTTATCTTCTTCTTTAAATCTACCGCTTTTAGTGTGTGCATACTTCATACTCTCTTTTGTTATCGGAAATTTTTTTTATATCTATCGTCATAGTCTCAATTGAGGCTGAATTTAAAATTTTAACCAACTCGTCATCACCCCACTCCACAAAATGAAGCCCGTCCTTCTCCAACTCCTCAAGCATCCCCAAAGAGATAAAATGATCAAGTCCGTGATTGTACATATCGTAATGAAAAACCCTATCCCCGTAGCGGTGCTGAAGCGAAAATGTAGGCGAAGTCACTTCCTCCTCAACTCCTAAAAACTTAACCGTTTTTTTTACTAAGGTTGTCTTTCCTGCCGCCAAATCTCCACGCAAAACAATTACGCCGTTTGTGAAATTTTTAGCAATCCACTCTGCCAAAATATCTATTTCGTCCAATCCAAGCAAAAAGGTTTTTTTCATAGTTTATTCGATATCTCTATTATTTGTTTTAGCTTCTCTTTGGCTTTTTTGCTCTCAATCGCCTCTCTTGCCATCTCCAATCCGTCTTGAATGTCTCTTGCCAAACCATCAACCATTAAAGCAGAGGCGCAATTTATAAGTACGATATCTCTTTGTGCATCCGTTGATTTACTATCAAAAATATTATGTAATATGAGTGCGTTTTCTCTTCCGTCACCGCCGACAATCGCACTTAGAGGGGCTCTTTTTATGCCATGCTCTTGCGGGTCGACTATAAACTCGTTTACCATGCCGTCTTTAAGCCTTGATGCGTAAGTAATATCGCTTATACTTATCTCATCCATCCCCTCTGCCGAACTTACGACCATTGCGGAAGTTGCACCGTTTATCTTTAACGCCTCCGCCATTTTGGCAACGAATGATTTGTTAAAAACTCCAAGAAGAGATTTTTTCACCCCCGCAGGATTTGTAAGAGGTCCTAAAATATTAAATATCGTCTTATCGGGTATCGTTTTTCTAACAGGCATAATAAACTTCATAGCAGGGTGGTGATTTGCCGCAAACATAAAAGTAAACCCCGTCTCTTCTAAAAGTCTGGCACTATTTTGTATGTTCAAATCAAGCCTGATGCCTAGTTCTTCAAACATATCCGCACTCCCCGATTTTGAAGTAACAGAACGGCTTCCATGCTTTGCAACCACACTCCCGCAAGATGCCCCAAGAATCGCTACCGTAGAAGAGATATTAAAACTCCCTATTTTATCTCCGCCCGTCCCTACGATATCTATTGCTCTTAAGCGCAAATCATCAGATATAGGAAGAGGAATCGCGTAGGAGCGCATAACCTCGGCAGCGGCGGCAATGGTTTGAACAGGAGTATTTTCGTCAAGCTTCACGCTCAATAAAAATTCTCTCATCTCATCATCGTTCATTTCATGATTAAAGAGAGAAGTAAAAGATTTTTTTGCCTCTTCATAACTCATAAAATCTCCTCAAAATACTCACTTTGCAAACTCTTCGGTGTTGATTTTGCGGTTGGAATTTTAAGAACTTTATATTTTTTTGAAGATTCAAGATAGTTAATCGTAATAATTGAGCCGACTTCAACATTTTTGCTAGCCTTTGCAACTATGCCGTTTATAAGCACAACGCCGCTTGCTATCATATCTTGTGACACTGAGCGTCTCTTTGTAATATTTACAGAATTTAAAAATTTATCTATTCTCATTTACACCCGCAATATAATGTTTTTTGTATTGTAGAGTATTGAAACTGAAAAGAATGTAAGAGTTGGAACATTTTTTGCGTTGGAAGCAATTGAAGCCTCTAAAAAGCACAATTTCAGGAGCCCGTTAAGCACATTCATATTAATATAAAAGTACAATTTGGTTATATTTTATTTTTAGGAAAGAATAATGATTTTGGTAACCGGCGGAGCAGGATATATCGGCTCACACACATGTGTAGAACTTATAAAAGCCGGTTATGAAGTTGTAGTTTTTGATAATTTTTCCAACTCTTCAGAAGAGAGTATAAAAAGAGTTGAAAAAATCACTTCTGCCACTATTAACTTGTGCCACGGCGACATAAGAAAAAAGTCGGATCTGCGAAAAGTTTTCAAAAACTACAGTATTGATGCAGTCATTCATTTTGCAGGTCTTAAAGCCGTCGGCGAGTCTATACAAAAACCGCTTGATTACTACGATAACAATGTAAACGGAACTATAGCATTATGTCAGGTTATGCAAGAGTTTGGATGTAAAAAAATTATATTTAGCTCATCAGCGACCGTTTACGGAATTCCGCATACAACCCCTATAAAAGAGGATTTTCCACTTAGCGCTACCAATCCTTACGGTAAGACCAAGCTTTTTATAGAAGAGATTTTGCATGATCTTTTCGCATCCGACAATAGTTATAAAATAGCAATACTTAGGTATTTTAATCCTATCGGAGCGCATGAATCAGGATTAATCGGAGAAGATCCGCGCGGTATCCCAAACAATCTTATGCCTTTTATATCTCAAACCGCCATAGGAAAAAGAGAGTTTTTGAGCGTTTTCGGTGATGATTACGACACTCACGACGGAACAGGCGTTAGAGATTATATACATGTAGTGGATCTCTCACTAGGACATGTAAAAGCTTTAAAAAAGCTAGATGATATAAAAGAGATTTTAGTAGTCAATCTAGGTACGGGTTGCGGCTACTCTGTTTTAGATATGGTAAAAGCTTTTGAAAAAGCTTCAGGAAAAAAAGTTCCTTATAAATTTGCTCCGAGGAGATCCGGTGATGTTGCTAAATGTTTTGCAGATGCTAGTTTTGCAAAAAAGATTATAGATTGGAGCGCTGCTAAAGGAATTGACGAAATGTGTGAAGACGCTTGGCGCTGGCAATCAAAAAATCCAAACGGATACAACTAAAGCACACCCTTAACTTTTATTTAGCATATAAAAAATGATACTTTATATAAAATTCCATAGCCTTAGCGGAAACTCCATTTACGGATTCTGAGTAATTTAAACCAAAAACTAGATGATCTTGATTAAATATTTTTCCGCCCATCCCCCCGTCAAATCCAAAATTAAATGAGTTTGATTGACCGTTATAGTAAGGACTAAATGAAAAGAAAGGTCTCCAAACCCTTGTATATGAGTTACTATTTACCATACCGTAATTAAAAACTGCTCCTATGTTATAAAAATCTTTCGGCACGGCTAAAGTGGGTTTTTTATACAACATATCTATTGTGCCATTTAAGGAGTTACTGCCTGCCGAGTAAGCGCCGTAATCATAAAAGGCTTCAACAGATATATCAGGATATCCAAGTCTATATGCTTTACTAGCCGATATACGAGCATAACTGCCTTTTGTTAATTCCACATCATCTTGTGAGCTATAATCGTTTAATTCGTATAGAATATTTAACGAAGTAGAGTTTAGTACATTCCAATTAATTTTAAAATCGTATGAAGTTTTTTTACCGCCAAGCAGCAGTCCGATACTCTCTTTGGCTTCTTTATTTTTTTCATAAGAGATATCTGTTTTTAAATTTTTACTCATCTGATAAGAAGCATCTATTTTATATGATAAATAATTTTTCATAGATTCATGATAAGCCAAACCGAAATCAAAATAAACTTTGTCATAAATCTTTCTTAGTTCCATACCGGCTTTTATCGTATCTTTTGGGATTTGGTTAAAAAGATTTTCATCTAAGATTGAGTTTTTTACATAATCAACTTCATTAAAGAGATACCAACCGTTTAATATATAAATTTTGTTATTCAGTTGTAAAGATTTTTGCAAAAGCTCGTCTCTTTTATAATGCGAGAATTTTGCATCAAACTTATTCGCATAATCTTTTGATAAAGAGAGATGTTGAATATAGCTATTTTCTGAATAACTGTTTTTATCTAAACTATCATAAGCTAATGTCTGAGAGAGCGCTATTTGACCATCTTTTTTTGCTTCTGAAGATGCATCATCAACTGGTAAACTTGCTAGATAAAGTTCTAGCATATCTTCAATTTCACTGCGATTTTGGAAAATCACGGCATTGTTAAATCTATGCCATATCTCTTTATTTTGAATATTTTGATATATCAAACCACTATCTTCGTATGCACCGTTATCTATTGCAAAAGAGTAAGAAATTTCATCATAATTTTTCTTTAATAGATACTCTTTTGATTCAAAAAGTTTTTTTTGAAATTCATCTGCACTCAATGTATATAAAGAAGCACGAAGATATCTATTTAAGTATGTATCGTTTTTTAATAGCGAGCTATCTCCTCTGCCGTTTTCCTCCAACTCTTTTAAAATAGTTTTTATGCTACTATTAAAAGAGTCTTCATCGTTTTGAGCTTTATATATATATGCTTTTAAAAACTTAAAATCCAAACTATTTACACTGTAATGATTTGTATCTGTAAGCTGTTGTAAATAGTATGACGCTCTGTCGATATCTTGCAAATAAAAATATGCAGATGCCATAGGCATATAATACTCATCACTTATATTTTGAGTCTCTTCAAGATCTTTTAAAACAGTTTTTAACTCTTCGTCAAAATGATTTTCTATATAAAACCAAAAAAGCGTCAATTTCATATTTAAATTACCCAAATCTAAACTTTGCGCTACTTTTAAAGCACTTTTAGACATCTCTAAATCTTTATAATATTTAAAAACTTGAGCTTTTATCACCCAGTAAAGTGCTTCATTTTTTATATACGTGTCATCATTGTCTATCTCTGTCATAAAATCTTTTAAATCATCATAGCGATTTAATTTTACCGCATTGTTTGCATAGTAATAAAAAAGATAGGATGCCTGATGTTTTTTATAAGCTTCTTTACATGCTTTTAAAACAAAATCTAAATCCTTACCTTGGTAAAACTGAATAACCCTCTCATAATCAACTATGCGGGCATTGTCTAATGACATCAGTTTTTTGATAACTTCTGCACCATTTGAATAATCTTGCATATACCATCCAAGATCACTCAACAACTGCAAATACTTTATATCTTCATCATCAATAAATTTTTTAGCTATCAGCAGTTTTTCATACGCTAAATCCATATTTTTTTGCGTATAGTAAAAGTAAGTTATTTGTATAGCAGTCTCTTTTGTATAGAGCTTATTTTTTTCTAAAATATTAACGATTCTTGAAGCATTTGTTAAATCACCGATATCCGTATATATCCGAAGCGCACGCGACAAATAGTCAATCTTTGAACTCTCTTTGTTATACTCTGCTTCTAAAATAGCTGCCGATTTTTCAGGAAATCCTATCTCAGAATAGACAAATTCCATTAAGTCTATATTCTCTTTTGTCGGTTTACTCAAAGCATTAGAGACTACCAAATCTTCAATACTCTCATATTGATAAGTTTGCAGCCCGTAATTAATAAGATTTTGTTTAACCTCTTGATCTTTAGTTTTCTCATATATAAAAAACATATATTTTATAGCTTCATTATTGCGCCCGCTCCATTTAGATGTTTCGGCCATTTTCTGATTCCAATATATAGAGTTCGGATCTCTTTTATAACCTAGTTTAGCGGCTTTATAGGCATTTTCAATGTCATTGTCATATAAAAATACCTGCAAAAGCAATCTTAATTCTTCATCCTTTTTATCAACAAATGAGTTGTTTACATCAACTTTAGCACTTTTGGCAATATCATCGGCAAATAAAAAAATAAGACTTAAAAATATTAAAATATATATTTTCATTTTTCTAAGTCCATTATTTTTTTAGCCAATTTTGACGCCAGCTTTACATCTCCGCCTGCCAAATAAACTTTTAACAAAAAAATTCTAAATTCTTTATCGTTTATATAAAAGTTTTCATATTTTTGAGCCAATTCTACCGATTCTTTTAAATAATTTCCAGCTTGTAGAGACTCTATAGCCTTTATAAGATATTCTTTATCTTTTGATTTATTATAAATCTCTATATAAGCTTGGGAAGCCTTGCCGTATTGTTTAGTATAGTTGTAAAAATGTGCCAGCTCTTTTACAAAAGAGTCTGAATTTAAAGAGTGTTTTTTCAAAAGTATTTCTGCCTCAGTATACTTTTGCTTATCCATCAGAAGATAGTATTCGGCCATTATCCATTTTAACGCATTGGCTTTGTCTTTTTTTTGCAATTGTTGCAGATACGGCAATGAGTCTTTACCCATTTTATTTAAAAGGTAATAAATACGCTCTAGTGATTGTATATCATTATCGTTTTGTTTTAATTTTTTTAACAATAGATTATGTGCACTTAAATAGTCGTTCAAAAAAATGGCCTCTTCGTACCATATATCCAAATCTTGTACATCATAAAGATTGTCTTCGACTATATTTAAAAATATACTTTTTAGTTTTTTAATAATTTGTTCTTTTTGTTCTTGGGTATCAACTAGATAATAATTTTCTTTATGCAGAGTATAACCCAATGTATATGCCTCTTTTTTTATTTTTTCATCACTGCTTGAGTGCAATAACTCAACCAATCTCAACGAGATATCCTTTTTACCGGATTGTAAACCCACCTTAGCCAATGTCAACATCAATGACTCATTTTTAGGGTCATGCTTTAACATATTTTTTAGATAGAGCATGCTCAAATCATAGTTGGAGTCTTCTCGTAATATTTGATCTTTTATCAACTCTTTTGGATATAAAAAAAATAAAATAACAACAAATGTAGCAAATACGATAGCTATCTCTTTATATGTTGCTACTTGAAGTCTATCTTCATTGACATGTGACATTTATATTTACTTTATTTATATTTTTATACTCTAAAGATATCTTATTTTTATCCTTTTTTGTTAGAGCTTGCGAAGATGATTTGAGTGTACAGTTGCTTGGAAGATAAAAACTAAGCTTTAAATCTGTGTGACCGCTAAACGAAAATATCTGTTCTTTATCGCTTGTGGTGTAGTTGGTTACTTTAGCATTCGCATCTATGAGATAAGCTTTTTTATTTACCGCATTTTCTTTTAAAGTTAAAAGTTGTTTTTGACTTTCATCTAGGTGTATATATGTTCTGTTTTGGATGGTTTTAAATCCGACAACCCCTTTAGAATTTTTTATATCAACACTCAAATCAGGTTTTTCAAAACGAAGAGTTTTTAATGATTTAGTTCCCTCAACAAGCCATTCATCCGACTCATTTGCTATGGATACGACATAATAATCCATCGCGTTATAAATATACTCAGATGTAAATATAGGAAAAACATCCTGCTCCAATGCCCAATCAAAAACATACTTTAGAGCATTTAAAGAAGCTCTTTTTGAACCGGAATATAGATGATAATAGATATCTATCGGTTTAAGCCTTTTTGGAGTATCGGTTAACTTAAATGTCTGTACGACTTTTTTAAATCCCCAAAAAGATTCAAGCCAGTTATTAGTATATACATTTTCATTTTGAGCGCCTGTATAAATTTGATAATAATCTCCTCTTTTTAAACCGATCGGCGCTACATTTGAAAGCCATGGAGATGTATTTGTTATCGTTGTATAGCCGCCGTTTATATTTAAAAACCTATTTTTATATATATATTTTAAAACATCCTCTCTAGGGTCGCACGAACCGCTCCAAAAAACAATATTCGCACGCGGTTTATTTGGCGGTTGCAGCTTTGTGCTTATATCATCTAGGGATACTTTAAACTCTCTCTCCAATGAAAATTTATAATTTTTCACTTTCAGTCTATACTCTTCATCAAGATTTCCGTCTACTATTTTACCCCAAGAAAACGGATGCGTATATGTATGTGTAGCTCCTTCGACATTATCCAAACTATAAATCCGCTTTGCTATATTTATCATCTTTTGCGAAATATCGGGATAAAGTCCCTCCGGATTTATCTCGGCACCTATTACAGATACGGTATGTGGAATTTTATACACTTTTAAAATATTTTCTAAAATTATATCACCTGAAAACAGTTCAGGATTCCACTCTGCTCTATTCATAATTCCATCGCCGTCTATATGCGAAAACAATAAACGGTTTGCATTCTGCGTAGTCGTATCGGGAACTGCCAAAGGTTTTAATCTCAAAGCTTGTCGAAAAAATTCAAAAGGGTTAATAACCCAAAGATTTTCTTTATTGATCTCTATTATAGCAACTTCATCTAAAGCATAGCCGCCCCACGGGGTTATCGCCGCATGAACCGATTGTTTTTTATGTTCATCTTCATAAATAATCAGTGGTTTTGAATCTCTTGGTTTTAAATATCTATCACCTATAGACAGAGGCGGCTGTACTTCATAACCAATCATATCATCTTTAAATATTATAGTTTTTTTATCCGAGATACTCTCTTCTGCATCTATGGTTTCAATACCCAAAGAGTCCAAAGCCGTACTCTTTATAAAAGTACCGAAATTATCGATAAACACAACCTTTATTCCTAGCGAATGAAGCTTGGTTACCCATTTTGTCAAACTTTTTGGATCTTTATACGGCTGCTCCAGCCATACTACTACACCGGCATAATGTCCCATATTTTCAATCTTCGGCAATCCTTGGTTTATCTCATATAGTTCTTGTATATACCCCAGATACTCCAAAGGAAGTGCACCGTACATATGCGATCCCAAAACACTTCTATCTTTTTTACCCTCATCTATAAGAAACAAAATCTCTCTCTTTAGAGCATTTTTAGAAGATTTTCCGTAAATATCCAATTTAGGAATTGATACATACGGAATCATTCCTCTTGATTTTATAATGTTTATAGACTCATCTATCTTGTCAGATTCATTTTGAGGCAAATAATCTACCGCTATTAAATCCAAACCGTAAGATTTGATTTTATCGATATAAGAATCTAACCACTTTTTATCTTCCAAAGAGACTTTTTTATATGTTAAATCCTTAGAATTTATACCATAATGATAAGATTCAAATAAAACCGCTTCAACAAATTTATGAACCCTCTCGATAATCTCAAATCCGCGATTTATAACAAGCTTGGAATGCGGAAATTTTTTATGAAAAGTGCTTATAAACTCAACCAAAGCATCTTCATACTCTTTTGATTGCTCAGTAGTTTTTGCATACATTTGATAAGAGTCAAGCGTATCGAAAAAAAAGTTTATATGCCCCTCTTTTATTTTTATTTCTATTATTTCTTCAAATAAAAATTTTTGATAATCTTTATTTCTAATATCTAAAACCGCGCTATTCCAGCTGCTATTTTCTCCTATAATCCATTTTGGATCTATTTTTTTATACTCTTTAGTATCTTTATTTACTTCCAATATGCTTACATAAGCATACATTTTATCTTTGTAAATAGAAAAACCGTGCGTATTTGTATCTATATTTTGAGGCTGAACTATTATGTAGTCGTGAATCCCTATCGTTGGATATGATATATAATCTGCATAAAAAACAATTTCGCTTTTGTCCTTAAGTGATCCGCTTAAAGAAGTAACAATAACAAATAAAATAAATAAAAATTTACTGCAGCATAAATGTTTCATAATCCAACCTATTCATCTCATTTCTAATAACTATAACACTGGCAGTAAAAACCAACAATAAAGACGAAGCATAACCGTACCCAAACATAGCAGGCCCCATATCGATAGATATATAAGTCAAAACTCCGTTTGAAACAAAAAAGGCTATACAAAGCCACATGGCCACCAATTTTCTATCAAGATAATAAAGTATCGCTAAGACTGACATAAAACTAACCTGAAGCATTGCTCCGATTGTTAAAATATATAACAATCCCAAATATAACTGTGGAATATTTAATACTTTAAATATAGACGGAGCCGTCAAAAACAGCAAAATATTTAAAACACCCTGTATCATAATAATTTCACGTATTGCATGGCGAATCACATCAACCATATCATTTCTATATCTTCTAATGGTATCCAATGTTCCGCCGTTTCTTACGGAATCATAATATAATTCGTACTTCTCTGCGAAATCGGCTTCTAAACGATAAAAGAAAATTGCCATACCGGGAAGTATAGATAGATAGGCTAAAAATATCGGTATATCGTAGACAACCGATGCATTTAGTTTTCCAATAACTGCATTTCCTGTTAAAGGATGATACCAAAATATAAATTTATCTACCCATGCACCTAGATTATAAGCAAGTCCCGCGATACCTAAAGACCAGTAAAAATTTGGGGCAAAAAAGAAATCTATCTTCATAAATATTGACGAATTGTATGATTTGATAATAAGCGTCATCAAGATTACGAATAGTATTGAATTTCCTATAAAAAATATAAACATCAAAGCTTCTATACTATCACCAAAAAGATATGAGAACAAAACAATAAAAGCATAAGAAGCAAAATATGCCCATACTACACCGATATAATATTTTAAACTGGCAGCTAATATACTAGATATCCAAACTCCGCATAAAATTAAAAATATTGATATTACTCCAATTAAAAACAGAAGATTTTGTGTATCAAATATATAAAAAACCAAAGGAATAACAAATGGCAGACCGATTAACCATGAGAGAAAAATTGCACCGAAATATGACGGAAGAACTTCATCTTCTCTCTTCTCAAATATCAAATCAGCCACATATCTGGTAAAAGGGAGCTGCAATACCCCCGTAACTACAAGACTGGAAGCTAAAGCTATAGCATAAGTTATAACTATTTGAAATTTAGCGGCTTGACTCATCGCGCCCATAGTTGAAATATTTACAAATCCGACTAAAATAATAGCTACGATAGATATAACCCAAGGTCCTGAACTAAGAACTGCAGAGTAACTATAAACTTTAGCAAGAGATAACAATCTATCTTTTTTTAAAATTCTGCGAAGCTCAAAACCTATTCCGGCCATTACAATTTACCGTCCATAGCTTTTAAATATATATCATTATATTGTTTTAAAAACATCTCTTGTCTGTAATATTTTTCTACTCTTAACAAAGCAACTTCCTGAGCCCTCTTCCAAGCATCATAGTCTGATAAAAAATGGATATACTGTTTTGCCAATTCGGACGGGTTTGCAATATTGGTTATAGCACCGGCAGCACCGAGTGCTATATCTTCATCATCCAAACCGCCGTATATTAAATCCCTACAACTACCGACGTCAGTCGCAACACACGGAACTCCGGCAGCATAACCCTCTAGTATGACAAGCGGCATACCCTCGCTTATGGATGTTAACGTTTGAAGCGCAGATTGCGGAAGAATATTTTTAATATTTTGAAATCCTAAAAACTTCATATTGTTTTTTAAACCTAAAGATTCGACCATATATTCACACTCGGCAAAATATTCCGGATCTTCATCCGTCGGACCGACTACCCAAGCTTCAACATCGGGAATTTCATTTAGAGTTATTCTAATAGCACGAATAAAAGTTTTAATATCTTTAATAGAAACTACACGACCTATAAGCGTAATAATCGGCTTAGGAGGATTTTGTCTTTTAACCATAGTTGCATTTAATCCGTCAACATCAACCCCGTTTGGAATAACTTTTGTTTTGGATTCATCCGCACCGAATGCAATTTGAATCTTTTGTGCTCCTGGATATAAGGACAAAATCGTATTTGCTCTTTTATATGAAAACTCTCCTATTTTTTCAAAGAAATTTACCCACATTTTTTTAATATAGTTAAACTCTTCGGGCTGTTTTAAAAGAGGTGATTTCTTAAAACTGACCCAGTCGGCAGTCAACATATCTATTTTTCTCTCTCTTGTATAAATTCCGTGCTCAGTCAAAATATACGGAACATTTTTAGTATATGAGCCTAATGCTCCTAAAAAACCGGCATACCCTGTTGAGGGGGAGTGAAAAAGTTTTATAGACGGAAAGTTCTGAACAATTTTAGCAAGTATCCAAATCGGTCTGTGTATATTTCTCAACGTCCAAAAATAGTCTATAAAAGGGATGTCAGGGCAATTTTTCATATAACTTTCATTTAAGAACTCCCAAGAGAGATCTGAATATAAAAAATGTTCAAAAGTCACATCTCTCATATAAAAATTTATATCTTTCATCATATCCGGAATATCGGCATTTTTTTGTGAAAATGATTTGTGAAGCTCTCTAAGAGCTTCAAAACTTTTTTTATCTGCTTTTATTTTTTTAACCGGCGGATTATCATCTCCAAACATATAATGAACTTCTAAATGAACCAAATTATCAGGGAGTTCATATCTCATTTCACCGTATTCACTCTCTTGAGAACCTACAAAGCAAATTCCGAATCTTATATCCGGCAATCCGGCTAGAAGTTGAGCTATCCAAGATGAAACGCCGCCTCTGATATATGGATAAGTTCCCTCTGCCAAAAGCATTACATCGACATCTTTACTTTGTCTTATATATCTGCCCACTAGGCTCTCCACTGTTCAAAAATCGGATATAGCGTACTATTTAACTGCAAACTGTTTAATTCGGATATTATTGATTTTGCAGTTCTGTAATTGCCTGCATTAAAATTTATCTCCGCCAGGTAAGGTCCAACAAATTGATTTTCTTCTAGATTCATCTCACATATATAGGAAAACTCCGTTGCCGCCCTGTCATAATTTTTCTGTAACATATAAACTCTTCCCAGCATCAGATTTAATTTCAAATCATACGGATAGCTAAGAGCGGCAAATTTTATATATTTTAAGACTTCACTTAAATAATAATCTTTTAAAGAGCTCTCTGAAAGTTCATAATAAATCATCTCCCAATAGAGTGCTGCAAGTTCTTTTGCTATCAATGCTTTTCTTTTTTCATCACTCTCTTGTTTAAATTTTTCAAGATTTTGATGTATCTTACCGTTAATTCCTCTTTCAATTTTATCTATGATTGCAAAACTAAATAGTCTAACCTCATCATTATTACTAGATAGCGTATATTTTATAATATTTATATTTTTTTGTGAAATATTATCCGACATAGAAACAAGTGCTTTGATTTTTAAAGATGTAGATGCATAGTCATTTTGCATAAGCTCATACATAGAACTCTCTCCAAAAGCACGTTCTACATTTATAAAATAGTTTTCAAACTCATCAAGATCTATAACATGTACATTATCTAATACATCCTCATACTTAACATTTTTTAAATAATAAGATATCCAATAAGAGAAAAAATATCCTATTACAGGTAAAGATATATTAAAAAGAAACATAAAGATAAAAGCTCTTTTTTTAGAATCAAAAAACCTTTTTTGCATATATCTAGCCGAAATAAGACTGATGATAGTAGTAATAATTATATGAAAAATATAAAATATTTTGATATATTCATCATAAAACAGTAAATTATTATTCAACATATCGTACATTTAAATATTTTTCCAATAAATTCATTTTTGAAAAATCAAATGTCATATATTCAAAATCTTTTTCTTTAACATCGCCGAGTCTATTTAAAAGACGATTCATAAAACCAAACGCAGAAGCTTTATCTGCAAAAGGAAACAATAAAACGACATACTGATATTTTTCTTGCTTAACCAATGTTACAATATCAAGAGAACGCAATAATTTTTGGGTTGTAGTGTACAATCTCTCAACAAGCAAAGGGTCTTTTATTTTAAAAACAAACGATATAGAATCAATTCTATAATGTTTATACAAATCATATAAACGAAAGTACTCAAATCTAAATTCATCATCGGTTATAACGCCTAAATCGGTGTGTTCTATCAATATTTTTTGCTTGCGCATCTCATTTGAAAAATATTCAAACAGGATTGATACCGATGTCAAATTTTCCTTGTTAAAAGACATGAAAGGCATTTTTTCAATAAGCAGCAAGCCTACAATTTCTTCCATATAAAGAGCCGGTATTACGGCAATATATTTACTTTTTTTGGTTGCTTCGTCACTTATGTAGACAGGTTTGCGTTTTTCTAACGCATCTATAATCAATAAATCCTTAAAATTGATATCTTCTATCGTATCAACGGTTTTAGAGATAATTTTAAAGTTATCGCCTATATCTTGTTTATAAACTATTGTTGCAATAGAGACATTATACGATGTCTCTAAAAGCTTTAGAAAATTTTCATATTTATCTTCTTGAATGATATTTGATTCTTTTATAATTCTAATAGAATGCCGCAAACTCATAGGCTTGATTACATAATTTTTTTCTAACTGATCATGAGATGTTTTTAGCGTATAAAATGCTTTTGAGAGTTCATTTAATTTTATCTCATAATATTGTGAATTAGTCTGTGCTTCTCTTATGCGTTTTGTCCAATAATAGTGGAATTCACTAAATATTAATGTCATCATCAAAGAGATTAAAAAATCAACATACAAAAATACAGGGTAAAAATACCACATTGCGGAAGCTAAAATGCCGGTAGCAATCATACCGCTTTCAAAACCGTGGAACAGGGTAATAACAGCCAATAGAATCAACATATAAGGTATGTTGCCGGCTGTCATGCAGATATCGTTGGAATCTATAATATATCCTACGACTAAATATAAAGAAACTATGACTATCGTTTCAAAATAAGCGTAATCGTGCAATTTTTTAGTTATTGCGGCTAATTTTGTTTTTTCTTTAATTCGCTTATGAACGATTTTCATATATTTTTACTAATTAAAAAGCATTGATTTTATCAAATTTTGCGCCGTTTCACCAATAGAACTACTCGCCCAACCGCTGTTTGAACCTATAGAGCTCCATACGACTAAAGATGTTTTTATATCAACTAACGCACATTGTATGCTAACGGCAGCCTCTCCGTCTATTCCCGTCTTATATCTCCACTCGCTAACACCGCCGTACATTAGATAGTCTGAACCGTCCTGCCTTGCCAATTCGATAGCTTTTTGTAAATCATATTTATCGATTGAAATATGACTCTTTATTATATATCCTTTGCTTAACAGTAAACCTTCTATAATATTTGATGCTCTCATACCGGCTTGGGATGTATCGGTATAATTATTCAACGGCAATAATGTTATTTTTGTATTTTTTTTAACCTGAGCAGATCCGTCAACATCTACATAAGGAGGCGGAAGACTATTGTTTGCTTTTACTATTGCACTACACCCCAAAAATAGAAAAAAAAGTAGCGCACTTAAAAGAATAACCCTCATTACTAAACCCTTTAATTTTTTTAATTTAATAAAATCATATAAATAAACACTTTTAAATATAATCTTGCTATGACAAACCGCGCAATTAAGGCTCTTTTACAGAAATAAAAGTGATGTTATCATAACAGTAATAAAGGGTAAATTAAAAAAATTCAACAACAACAGTTTAAGTGTAATTTTTTTAATAAATGCGCTAAAAGCCGCACTTATTATTTTGAAAAATTAAAACTGCGGTTGAAGAAACGGGATGACCTGTTTTTTACGGCTAAGTACACCGTCTAGCCATGCTTGATTATTTTGAAGTTTTACACTAAATGCAGCTTCGACTTTGCTTATATCATCGCTTAGAGCCAAAAGTTGCGATCCCTCTTTCATGATGTCAGTTAAGAGTATCACGATAGTATGAAGTCCGTCCTCTTCTTTCATCAGTTTCATATCGGCAAAAAGATCATCGATTCTATTCTCAAGCACGGAGATATCAACCATCTCAAGTTGCCCTACTCCTACTTTAGTGCCGTTCATATCAAAAGCTTTATAATCTCTTGTATTTAAGTTTCTTGCACTTGCACCCTCTACTGCCGATTTTGCTATAAACATCTCCATTGCAAGCGCTTTATAATCCACTATACCGCAAATCTCTGAGAGCTCTTTTACAGCTTTTGTGTCGGCTTTTGTACAAGTCGGGGATTTGAAAATTACCGTGTCGCTTAAAATCGTACACATCATCATCCCTGCTATATCTTTTGGAATCTCAATTTTATAATGGTCAAACATCTCTTTTATAACCGTATTTGAACAACCGATAGGGCGTATCCAGCACTCAAGCGGAGTATCAGTCGTAATATCGCCTAGCTTATGATGGTCTACTATTCCTAAAATAGTCGCTTCTTTAATATCTTTTGGAGCTTGGGCAAGGTCTGAAAAATCAACCAAATAAACTTTTTCACCCGCATAAGAAGTTTTAAGCTCAGGCGCACCTACACCGAACTTGTTAAGTATAAACTCCGTCTCAGGAGAGATATCGCCTTGACGAGTAGCAACACAATCTTCGCCGAGTTGATTTTTAAGATAAGCTAGAGATATAGCTCCAACGATAGAATCGGAGTCTGGATTTGTATGACCGAAAATATATGTTGACATGTAAATTACCTTTAATTTTTTTTGTAATTATACTTAAAGAAATTTAAAACAAAGATGATATAATTTTCGGATGAACGAGCAGATAAATAACAACTTGACCGATATATTCTTTTATTATAGTTTAGTAATATTCGGCGCCCTTTTGACACTGCTTGTACTTATCCATATGCTTTATCACAGACGAACTCCAAGCAGTATCATCGCTTGGCTTCTATCCATCGTTCTTGTTCCGTATATTTCAATGCCTCTGTACTTCATTATCGGTTCAAGAAAGAGAAAAAATAGATACAAAAAAAGTAACTTAATTCTTAAAAATCGAACAACGAACAATAACATACAAAACAGCATAGATAGAGTTTTAAGAGATTACGGGATTGCAGATGCTTCAAAAAACAGAGAGTTTAAACTTCTTTTTAATGCGGCGCAAACATATAATGAACTCTTGAATTGTATCAACGATGCAAAAAAATCCATCTATCTAAGCGTCTATATTTTTGAGTATGACACAGTTACAAAAGAGATTTTAAAAGCCCTCGTAAAAAAAGCAAAAGAGGGAGTTGAGATAAAAATATTGATTGACTCTTTAGGCTCCATTACTCTATATCTACTTCAACACAGACTTAAAGAGTTAAGAGATGCGGGTGCAAAAGTTGAATTTTTTATGCCGCTATTTGAAATGCCATTTAGAAACTATATAAATCTTAGAAACCATAGAAAAATCTATATTTTTGACAATGAAAAAGTTTTAAGCGGCGGGGCGAACCTCTCAAATGAGTATCTAGGAGAAGCGTACGGCAAAAAGAGATGGGAAGATATTATGTTTCTCATAGAGGGCTCCTCGGTAGAGCAATTTTTTGAGATATTTGCTTCAGATTGGTTTTATGCTTCACAAGAGAAATTAGAGTTTAAACAATACGATAAAGAGATTCAAGGCGATATTTTTTTACAGGTTGTTCCCTCAGGTCCCGACATGAATAAAGATACTCTTTATGAAGTGCTTTTATCTGCTATATACGGCGCAAAAGAGAAAATTTTCATAATCACTCCTTACTTTATACCCAATAATGCGCTTATTCAAGCACTTATTATTGCACATCACAAAGGTGTTGATGTTAAGCTTATCACGCCAAAAGAGGCTAATCACATCATAGTAAATCTTGTTAGAAGTTCTTACATGAGAGAACTTGAAGAAGCCGGCATAAAAATCTATCTCTATAACGGCTCGATGCTCCATGCCAAAGCTATACTTTTTGATAGCAGTTGCGTTGTACTCGGAAGTGTAAATTTTGACAACAGAAGCCTATTTTTAAACTATGAAGTTGCTACTTTTGTTTACTCCGCCAAGGTCATTAAGGAGATAGAGAAGTGGACTAAGGGATTAATATCCAACTCCTCTTTTGGAACAAAAAGGGTATCTGGTATGAAAAGAGTTTTTGAAAATATGATGCGAATATTAGCGCCGCAGCTTTAATTATGTTTAAACCGAATTGTCTTATAAAATTGCTCAAACATCAAGAGGAAGTACTCAAGAACGAATTTAGTATCTTGTGTTGGAATGTTGCAAAACTCACGCTAAACAACTCATATAAAAAATTTATAGACACTCTTATACAAAACTACGATTTGGATATTTTACTTCTTCAAGAGGTTAAAAAAAGTCTATCGAATGAGCTATATTTACATGACTACTCATATATTTTATCACCGAATATTGAGACGAAAAAACATATTTTCGGGGTTTTGAGCGCTTTTAGGGCATCTTGCGAAAATGAGCTCTCTTTGCTTACAAAAAAGCAGGAGTTTAGCTACGCAACCCATAAAATCTCACTCATTACGCATCATAAGTTTTCAAACAACAAAACGCTTCTTATAGTCAATCTCCACGCTATAAACTTTGTACGCAACAGTGATTTTAAAAATGAGCTGGATTATATACATTTGATTATCAAATCTCATTACGGAGCGATGATAGTCGCGGGTGATTTTAATACTTGGAATCTAAAAAGAGTGCAGTATTTAAAAGGGTTTGCAGACGATTTAGGCTTAAAAAAAGTAGAGTTTAGCGATGAATCGAATCTAAAAAAAGTTTTTACAAACTCTATTGATTATATCTTTTACAGAGAGTTGGATGTAACCTACGCAGAAGTAATAGATAGTAAAAAAATTTCAGACCATAACCCTATCATCGCGAAATTTAGATATTAATTAATAAACTCAACCACATCGTTAAAGCCAAGTCTCAACTGCTTTGGCTGCTCTTTTACTCTATACCCGAAAGGAAGCACTAATGATAATTGATATTTTTTAGTATCAAGTTCTAAAATCTCCTCAACTCTCTCTTTTTCAAATCCCTCTATGGCACAGCTATCTATCCCAAACATTGCCGCGCATGTCATCATATTTGCAGCCGCTATATAAGTTTGGCGCGCACTCCAGCAAAATATATTTTCATCACTGCTTAGAGTTTTTTCTAAATGGCTTTTATATAAATTGATATAAAAATCCAACTTCTCTTGGCTCATTCCTCTTCTTGAGAGCATAGCAAGCGGTTTGCCTGATTCGGGTTTTGCACTCTCAATCGCAGCAAGAATAACTACTAAATGAGAGCATGAGGTGATTTGAATCTGATCCCAGCAAAAAGGTCTTAATTTTGCTTTTAGTTCTTCATTTGTGATAACTAAAAATTTCCACGGCTCCATACCAAAAGAAGATGGAGATTTTCGCCCTGCTTCAAGTATCTCTCTCATATCTTCATCTGATATTTTTTTTGCTTCATCAAAAATCTTGCATGCATGTCTAAAATCCATCGCTTCATTAAATGTTTTACTCATGAACTATCCCCTATCAAAGTTTAAAAAAAAGATTATATACTTCCAATCAAAAACACAAAGTTAATTATGGAAAATTTCGCACTTATATTTGTAGCTATTTTTATCGGATATATTATAAACAAAATGAATGTTTTTCCAAAAGATACGCCTCTTATTTTAAACCAATTTATCCTCTATATCTCGGCTCCTGCGATGGTACTTCTCAAAGTTCCCAAACTTAGCCTCTCTTATGATGTAATCATCCCTGCTTTTATAGCTTGGGTTGTTATGAGCATAAGTGCTTTAGCTATTTTTTATCTCTCAAAACTGCTTACATTTTCAAGAGAAGTTACAGGTTCTTTGATGCTTGTAGCAGTTTTGGGAAACACCTCGTATCTTGGTATTCCTATAATTCAAGCATACTTTGGAGAAGAAGCACTCGGATATGTTATGATATATGATCAACTTGGCTCATTCATCGCACTCTCTACCTATGGAACATTTATATCGGTCTACTACTCTAGTTCACAAAAAATAAATATAAAAGCCCTCTCTATAAAAATAGCGACATTCCCGCCCTTTTTAGCTCTACTTGTTGCGCTCTTTTTTATAGGTACATCTTTTCATCCCATAGTAGAAAGTGTACTTGCTTCTCTTGCCGGCACTATTATTCCGCTTGCGCTTGTTGCTGTAGGGCTCCAACTCAAATTCAGACTTCCATCGGAGGATTTAAAACCTTTTGGAGTTGCTCTTGGCATTAAGCTTATCTTAGCACCGATTATAGCCATCTCTATATGCTATCTCTTTTCATGGAACTCTAAAGCGGCTCTTATCTCCATTATGGAAGCGGCAATGGCACCGATGATAACAGCGGCGGCAGTTGCTTCTATGGCAGGTCTTGCACCACGGTTAAGCTCTGCCATCGTAGGTTATGGAATCATTCTATCATTTTTAACTACATGGATTGTATATAATTTTATAAATTAAGGAGTTTTATGCACTGTTATTGCAATAGTAAAAAAGAGTTTAGCGAATGCTGCGAAGCGTATCTAAGCAACAAATCAAAACCATCCACTCCAAAGCAGCTTATGAGAAGCAGATATAGCGCTTATGTTTTAGGCGACGGCGAATATATAGTAAAAACTACGGTAAAAGAGAATCGTTACGAAGATGACATAGAACTTATAAAAGAGTATGCCAAAAGTGTTATCTGGCTAAATCTTGAGGTATTGCAAGCAAAAGATGCTATGGTCGAGTTTAAAGCCTACTATAGAGATGCAGAGGGCATAAAAGTTCAACATGAAAAAAGCAATTTTGTAAAAGAGGACGGTATGTGGCTTTACAAAGGCGGTCTGCTTTTAAACTCAAAAATAGAGCGCAATATAGCTTGTCCATGCGGAAGCGGCAAAAAATATAAGAAGTGCTGCGGATAATTAAAATTAAGAATTACTTAATATTTTCAGTAGTATACTCGTCAAGTAGTATATTATAAAAGGATATCAGATGAAACAGTTAACGATATTATCAGTGGTTTTAATACCGATGCTTGTAAGCGCAATGTCAATTACCGACGCGGTTCAGAAATCAGTTCAAACGCACCCTCAGATTGAAATGAAAAAAGAGGATCGCAATACACAAAGAGAATTGCTAGATCGTGCAAAGGCAGGTTATTTACCGTCTCTAGATCTCTCTTACTCGGTAGGTCCTGAAGTAACAAGAACTATAAATAACGGCAGAGAACGCGAAAATTTAACGCGACAAGACGCTTCTGCTACATTAACGCAAAACCTCTTTGCCGGTTTTGATACAGAGTATGGAGTTAAGCAGCAAAAAGCGCTTATTTTATCTGCCAGCGATACCGTTAAAGAGAGTGCAAACGAGTTGGCTTTGGCAACTGCCACATACTACATAGAGGTACTCAGAACTTATGAGTTGTTTCAAATCTCTAAAGAGAATGTAGCAGTACATAAAAAATATCTCTCTCAGATAGACGAGAAAGTAAAAGCCGGAGTCGGACGCAGTTCTGATTATAAACAGACTCTTGCTCGTTATGAGAACGCTCTAAGTATCCAATATTTGGCGGAACAAAATTATGTTAATGCGATATCTAGCTTTGAGCGTATATTGCCTGGCAATATAACTGCAAAAGATTTAGAAAAACCGAAAATCGGCAATGTTCCTGCTAATGATTTGGATACTTTAGTTAAAATTGCTATGCAAAACAACCCAAAAATACATGTTTCACAAGCGGATATTCAAGTTGCAACTGCCGCTCTTAAACGTGCTGATGCGCCTTATTATCCGAGAGTTGATATTAAAGCAGAATCTTACTGGAACAAAAATGTACACGGTGTCTCTACCGATATAACTAACCCAAATCCAAGCTTATTTGAGGAAGACTCCGGGTATAACGCTCTTTTAGTTGTAAAATATAACCTATTTAACGGTTTTGCAGATTCTGCAAACAAACAAGCAAACCAACACAGACTACTTAACAAAAACAGCACACTTGCAGATGCAAAACGCTATATTCAGGCATATACTGAAATCGCATGGCAAACATTTGAATCTACTAAAGAGCAGTTGGTTCATTTGGACAATACTATAAAATCAAGCGGCGAGACGGTAGCAGATTATCAAAAAGAGCATGAACTTGGAAGAAGAAGCATCATTGACCTTTTAAATATAGAACTTGAGTACAATAGTGCAAAAAATCGCAAAACTACGGCTGAATATGATCGCTTAATCGCTTACTATCAGATTTTATCTTATAGCGGCAAAATATTAGAAGAGATGGGTGTCGGTGTTGAATAACGAGGTTGAGAATCCATTATTGGAGTGCTTGGTAATTTTTACCAAGCTCTACAATCGTCCATACAGCGCAGAGGCATTAGTTGCCGATCTGCCGGTTCCTCCGGGAAGAACTACTCCTGAACTTTTTTCACTAGACTCTAAAGACTCAAAATCCGCTTTTCACAGAGCGGCGCAGCGTGCAGGATTTAGCTCTAAGTTAGTAAATTACTCATTTAAAGATATATCTCCTCTGCTTTTACCTGTCATATTAGTTTTAAAAGGCGATAAAGAGAGCCAAAAAGCTTGCATCTTAACGGAAATAAGTCCTGATAGAAAATATGCAAAAATCATACTCCCTGAAGTCGATGAGGGTGAAAATTGGGTCAAAACAGAATTTTTAGAAGATGAATATATTAATTTCGCATTTTTACTTAAACACAATCATGAGTACAAAGATACCCACAACCGTCTATTAAAACACGAAAATCATCACTGGTTTTGGGGAACGCTTAGCTACTTTTCAGGCGTCTATATAGATGTGGTTGTTGCTTCATTTTTAATAAATCTTTTTGTTATGGCAACCCCTATTTTTACCTTAAATGTATATGACAGAGTTGTTCCCAACAATGCAACGGATACGCTATGGGTATTTGCTACGGGTATTATCGTCATCTATATATTTGATATAGTTTTAAAATTTCTTCGCTCCTATTTTCTTGAAAATGCCGCCAAAAAAAGCGATGTCATTATGTCATCAATGATATATGAACATGTACTTAATCTAAAAATAGCCTCAAAACCACGCTCTGTCGGCTCTTTTGCTAGCAATTTAAAAGATTTTGACTCTATAAGAGGTTTTTTTACCTCCTCATCAATTGCAACTATTATTGATTTGCCTTTTACGATTATCTTTTTATTTATAACATATATCATAGGCGGTTGGCTTATAGCCATTCCTATAATGAGCGCGTTGGTTATTATTATCTACAGCGTAATTATTGAAAAACCGATGAGACACAGCGTTCAGAGCACTTATGAAGCATCCGCTCATAAGAACTCTGTTTTAATCGAATCTTTAACCGCATTAGAGACTATTAAGGCTTTAGGAATTAGCGGACAGTATCAGTGGAAATGGGAAGAAGCTACAGGCGATGTTGCACAAAAAGGTCTAAGATCTAAAATTTTATCCAACTCTATCTCAACATTTGTCAATTTTATAATTCAGTTAAACTCGGTAGCTCTTGTTATCGGCGGAGTTTATGCGATAGGTGAAAAATCTCTAACTATGGGCGGATTGATAGCAGTCGTTATGCTGGGTTCAAGAATGCTAGCCCCTCTTGGTCAAGTTGCAGCACTAATTGCAAATTTTCAACAAACAAAAACGGCATATGATGCTATTAACAACATTATGAAACTCGCAGTTGAACGCGAAGAGGCGAAAAATTTTGTTCAGCGCCCCTCTTTTAAAGGCAAGATAGAGTTTAGACATGTAAGTTTTATCTATCCAAATACTGACAATAAAATCTTGGACAATGTAAGTTTTATTATCAATCCGGGAGAGTCTGTCGGCATCATAGGCACCAACGGTTCAGGAAAAACCACTATCGAAAAACTTGTCCTCGGTCTTTATGAACCGACGGAGGGTTCTATCTTAATTGACGGTATTGACATAAAACAGATTGATCCGGCTGATTTGAGACAAAATATCTCATATGTGCCTCAGGATATCATACTGTTTCAAGGGACGCTAAAAGAGAATATCGTCTTACGCTCTCCGGGTGCAAGCGATGAGGATATTTTAAGTGTAGCTAAATTAAGCGGAGTAAATGACTTTGTTGATATACATCCGATGGGGTACGACATGCCTATCGGTGAAAGAGGCGACGGACTCTCGGGAGGACAAAAACAGTCCATATCTATTGCACGGGCTTTTATACATCAAGCACCGATTATTCTGCTTGATGAACCTACTAACTCTATGGATAGCACGCATGAAAGTCACTTCATCCGAGCTCTAAATGATTATAAAAAAGATCATACAATGCTTTTGATATCACATAAAAATATCTTGTTGGCACTGACGCAAAGACTGATTTTACTAGACAGAGGCAAAGTCATTTTAGACGGTGCGCATGATGATGTAGTTAAACAATTACAAACACCGAGAAAGAGTAATTAATGGGTCTTGAAGATAAATTTGAAGAGTACTCTTATAGAAAAAAAGATATTAAAAATCTTCGTATAAAAAACAGTGAAGATTTAGAGTATATGAACTCCGTGAGTGCCGCAATGCTGATGAACAGCTCACTCGGTACTAAGATTATGTTATGGATTAGTGCCTTTTTTATTATTTGGCTTATTTTCTGGGCACACAATGCCGAAATTGACGCACTTACACGTGGTCAAGGCAAGGTGATTCCTTCCAATCAAGTTCAAGTCATACAAAATCTTGAAGGCGGGATTGTTAGTGAAATTCTTGTTGAAGACGGAGAAGCGGTAAAAAAAGGCGATATTCTTATAAAAATTGACGATACGGGTTTTGTAAGTAATTTCATAGAGAGTCAACTCCGCTATAACGAACTTCAAGCAAAAACTATTCGACTTTTAGCCGAATCGACAGGCAGCCCTTTTAAAGCTAGTGAAACAGTTAGAAAAAGTTCACCGGAACTTATTAAATATGAAGAGTCTTTATATCTTAGCAATAAAGAGCAGTTAGAAAACAGTATACTCATTTATGAGCGCCGTTTAGAACAAAAAAGAGATGAACTTAAAGAAGCTCAGGCAAGACTAGCTAACCTTGATAAAAGTTATGAACTAATTTTAAAAGAGCTGCAGCTAAATAAACCGCTAGTTGACAAGGGTATCGTAGCCGAAGTAGAGTACTTAAAACTTCAAAGAGAAGCAAGCGCCATTGAGGGTCAAATGAAATCAACGAAACTCTCTATTCCTCGTCTTACTTCTATTATAGAGGAACAAAAAAACAATATTATGGAACTTGATTTCAAATTCCGCAATATTGCCAAAGAGAAGTTCAACGAAGCAAAAGCTGAAATGTCGCGAATCGAGAGTGCCAATATAGCCAGAGAAGACAAGGTGAAACGCACATTTGTCCGATCTCCCGTAGACGGAACAATAAAACAGTTATTGGTAAATACGGTAGGGGGTGTTGTAAAACCGGGGATGAATATTATCGAAGTAGTTCCAACTCAAGACAACCTGCTTGTCGAAGCAAAAATCAAACCTGCAGATATCGCTTTTTTATTTCCGGGGCAACGTGGCATTGTAAAATTTTCTGCTTATGACTTTGCCATATACGGCTCAATACATGGAACAGTTACACATATAAGCGCCGATACGATTTATGATGAAGTCAGCAGACAAAATTACTATCTTGTTCGTATAAAGACTGATAAAAATTACTTAGGCAGCGAAGAGAAAAAACTTAACATTATGGTCGGTATGACGGCGGATGTTGATATCATAACCGGCAAAAAAACAGTGTTGGACTATGTTCTAAAACCGATACTCCGTGCAAGGGAAAATGTACTAAGCGAAAGGTAACTATGAAAAAGATTGTGCTATTTACAAATATGTCCTCTATCAAAAAACATTGGGAAAGTGCTTTAAAAAATTCATATAAACCCGTAGTCATTGAGGAGTTTGATGAACTGACTCATTATCTAAAAAAACATAGTGCAAAAATTATCGTCATGTTTGATGAGATGAGTATTTCGCATATCGAGGATGCACTGCAAAAGTTAAAAGAGTACCCTCATGCTACTGTTTTGCTTTTTAATGCAGTACCGGAACTTCACCATGCATCAACTCTGCTTGGCAGCGGTATAAAAGGGTATGAAAATTCTTATATAAACAAAGAAAATTTACTAAAAATGCTCCAAGCCGTCGAAGATGGTCACAACTGGCTTTTTGCCGATTTAACCTACTTTATCGTTAACAAATATATGCAAAACAAAAATATAGATGAACCGGAGTTTATGTCATTTTTAACTGAAAAAGAGAAAAGTATAGCTCTTATGGTCGCTAACGGACTTAGCAATAAAGAGATTTCACAAAGAGAAAAGATTGCACTCTCAACCGTCAAAGGACATATCCATCATATCTTTGAAAAAGCGAATGTAACGGACAGAATCTCTTTAGCGTTAAAGTTTAAGTAGCAGACAGAAGAAGTTAACTTGCAACCGATTTTGGCTGCAAGTTAAGATATTAATCTTCAATCTACCGTAATAGTCTCTTCTATTAATAGCGTTGCTCCGGCACCGGTATATTGAGCATACTCAATACCGTCAATAATTATATTTCCAACCTCAGCAAATAAAGTTGTATCTACATTAACTTGATTAGAAACATTATCAACGGATTGGATTATCAGCGTACCGTCATCCGTTGCATTTATGACATCACTAGGATTAATTCCATCAACTCCGCTGCCGACTACCGTTGCACCTGAGCCCAACTGAATAATATTTATATTAGAGATATTAGAAAGATTAACAGCCCCTGAATTTGCTACTAGCGTATCTGTTCCCGCTCCTCCGTCTATTTCGATATCTGCGATATCGTAAACTATCGTGTCATTGCCTGCACCGCCGTATACCGTATCTGCTCCGGCACCGCCGTTTATTGTATCGTTTCCTGCACTACCGTTTATCGTATCATTTCCGTCGCGACCTTCAATATAATCATTACCCTCTCCACCTGTTAAAACATCGCCGGCAGTTCCGCCTAAAATCGTATGTGAAACCGCTAAACTTGGGTCACTTGTTTCTACAGTAACGGCATCAAATATCGGTTGAAAACCATCCGCTATTTCATTTTGTGAAGCTATTGTAATAACCACATCTCCATCATCACCATTTGAAAGAAGAGCAAGTAAACTAGAATCTGTAATAGTTATTGTTCCTGTAGAATCTGAAGAAAACTCATCATGAGTACCATCATCATATGTAAATACAAGTTTAGTAACTATACTAGGATCAAAACCGCTTACAGTTACGCTTTGCACAGCCTCATTAGACTCTTGTAGATTCAAATCCATATTGTATTCATATGTATAAAAACCTGAAATAGACATCGGATCATAAATATTTACCAATGTAAATCCATCTTGACTACCGGAGCCATTCGCATCTTTAATATCCATTGCATCAAATTTAACATCACTTATTATTCTGATAGTATCACCGCCGTTCTTCAAGTCACCGCCATTAATATATCCACCTGATGTTAATGTTAACGGTGTACCGTTGCCTTTTTCAAAACTTATTCCTGTCGTTATCTCTACACCGCTTTCGTTATATAATTTAATACCTACTAAATCCCCACCTGTAAGCTTTAAATCAATATTTAATGCAAATACAGCACTCGGTAAATCAATACTCAATTCTTCACCATATCTTCCATCTATATTAATAGCCTCACTACCTGTATTATCAGTAGGAGTATCAACACCTAGTCCATGACCAGGATTGAAATTAAGAGGAGTATCAGATGTTATAACTAAACCGTTCGAACTATAACTTTTAGATACACCGTTTACAAAATCCGGATCATCGCCCAGTTCAAAGTCTGCTAAATTAAACAGAGGATTTCCGACAGTACCTAATTCAGAATAAACAACTAACGGGTCTGCTGCCAAAATTGTAGTCGGCGTAGCAGTTGCCGATATATCTGTCGAAGTTCCAGATGTCGTTAAACTTATAGCAGGAAGGGTCCCTCCTCCATCCAAAAATGCTTCACCGGCAGGCGTAAGTATGATATTATTTCCGCTGATACCATAGTAACCGTTTGTATTTGTTCCGCTTGTAAAACCTACTGACGGAGTTTCATCCATATCACTAACGCTAAATGTTGCAACCGCATCACCCGCTACCGAACTATCTTCAGTAACCGTACCCGCATTAATTGTAAGCGTTGTTGTATCATCCACCGAACTAACCGTTACATTTACCGTAGCTGTAGCCGTACTAGTTCCACCCTGCCCGTCAGTAATAGTATAATCAAATGACGCACCGTCACCGTGATAATTACTAGCAGGTGTAAATGTTATTGTTCCATTAGGATTAAGCACGACACTTCCGTTTACTGCATTACTTACTCCGGTGATTGTCAATACTCCTCCATCTGCGTCTGTATCGTTACTTAAAACATCTGATGCAGTTAGAGTTATTGCCGTATCTTCTTGTGTCTCCGCAGTATCGTCATTCGCAACAGGTGCATCGTTTACAGAAGTTACATTTAAACTTACAGTCGCAGGAGATGAAACAGCTCCCTCGTTATCTTGAACCGTATAAGCAAAGCTATCAGCTCCAACATAATTTGCATTTGGCGTATATGTTACTTCACCAGTTATTGTGTTTACGCTTACAATACCGTTTGTCGGATCTGTAGTAATAGTTACGGTTGTAGGATCAATTGTCCCGTCTAAATCAGTATCATTTGCTACTACATCAATTACAACGCTTCCATCCTCTGCCGCTGTTCCTGAATCTACATTTGCAACAGGTGCATCATTTGCAGGAGCTACATTAATCGTTAATGTACCTTCATCGGTTAAAGCACCGTCAGTAACCGTATAGTTAACACTATCTATTCCGTTAAAATTGGTCGGCGGAGTGTAGGTATACGAACCGTCTGATGCTATAACTATCTCGCCGCCTTGCGCAGTTACAAATGTGCCCGGTATAACGCTTAGAGCATCACCGCTCACATCCGTATCATTTGCATCCAAATCAATTGTCGAAGTAAATATAGTATCTTCCACTGCATTAACTTCATCATCGACTGCGACAGGAGCATCGTTTACAGAAACCACATTAATTGTCAGTGTACCTACATCTGTAAGTTCTCCATCCGTTACTGTATAATCAACACTATCCTCTCCGTTAAAGTTAGTAGGCGGAGTATAAGTATACGAGCCATCAGCTGCTATAACTATCTCCCCACCTTGAACTGTCTCAAATGTACCTGCTACAACACTTAGGGCATCACCGTCTAAATCTGTATCATTAGCATCTAAATCAATTACAGAACTAAGTACAGTATCCTCTTGCGTAGTAACGGAATCATCTACTGCTACTGGAGCATCATTTACTGGAGTAACGGTTAAACTTACAGTCGCAGGAGATGAAATAGCCCCCTCATTATCTTGAACCGTATAAGCAAAACTATCAGATCCATTATAATCTGCATTTGGCGTATATGTAACTGCACCTGTTAGTGCATCTACACTTATGCTACCGTTTGTCGGATTTGTAGTAATAACTACGGTTGTAGGATCAATAGTTCCGTCTAAGTCCGTATCGTTTGCCAAAATATCAACTACAACGCTTCCATCCTCTGCCACCGTTCCTAAATCTACATTTGCAACAGGTGCACTATTCGCCGGCGGTGTAACTATATCATCCACTGCAGCTACATTAATAGTCAATGTACCGACATCGGTAAGTTCTCCATCCGTAACAGTATAATTAACACTATCAACGCCGTTGAAATTAGCTGCAGGTGTATATGTGTAACTACCGTCGGATGCGAGAACCAACTGCCCACCGTTTGCCGTTGCAAATGTGCCTGCTACAACGCTTAGGGCATCACCGTCAACATCATAATCGTTAGCATCCAACTCAATTACAGAACTAAGCACCGTATCTTCTACCGCACTAACAGCATCATCGACTGCAACAGGCGCATCATTTACGGAAGCTACATTAATCGTCAATGTACCTACATCGCTAAACTCTCCGTCCGTAACCGTATAGTTTACAGTATCTACTCCGTGAAAATTAGCTGCCGGAGTGTAAGTGTAAGAGCCATCAGCTGCTACAACTAAAGTTCCGCCTTGTGCAGTTGCATATGTACCTGCTATAACACTTAACGCACTACCGTCTACATCCGTGTCGTTAGCATCCAAATCAATCGTTGAGCTAAGTACGGTATCCTCAACTGCATCAACGGTATCATTCATAGCAGTCGGCGCTTCATTAACATTGTTAACTGAAACTGAAAGGAGTTGAGTCGTGTAATACCCACTTGTATCAGTTGCAGTTACATATATATTATATTCATTATCCCCGCTTAAATCTTGCGGATTTTCATAGTCTGGAGAGTTGTTAAAAGTTAAAAGGCCCGTACCCGAATCAATGCTAAACTTATCGCTATCCAAACCGCCGATACTATAAGTAATAGCACTCTCACCAGTTGCTGTAACCTGTATAACCGGTTGCGTACCGTTTTCATCATAAACTACAACATTAGGAGATGAGATAGCCGGCGGTGTATGCGCAAAATCAGGAGCTGCTCTACCGCCAAAATCAGTTATCCCAAACCCAAGTGCACCGTTTGCTCCTCTGCTAAAGCCAAGCACGCTTGACTCTGCTACTATATCGGTTTCAGTAAATGAAGAACTTCCTACCACACCCTCTTCACCGGCTGCCGTTTCTAAATCTCCGATATCCGTACCGGCCGCTGTTTTTATATTTTCAACATCCCCGCTCGCTGCCGCTTTTAAAATATTTACCAAACTCTCATCACTTGCTACGCTATCAATCGCATCTCTCCCGTGAATAACGGAACCATCCGCTAAAATTCTAAAAGCACCGTCATATGCCGACGCTTCAGGAAGTGCCAAAAACTTTATTTGAAATAAAGCAGTCGGGTCGTCACTTATGATTTGCTCGTTTTCATACACAAAACCATCATAACTCGGCTCACGAACAAGACCGTCAACACTCACAACTTTCACGTTACCTTGCGCAACTTGTATCTGCCCTATAACTTTTCCAGTAGCCATTTCACACCTCCAAATTTAATTATGCAAAAATATTAACATATGCAAATCTATAAGTAAATAGTACTTTGGTATTGATTTACCATACCGTTTTCTTTTTACTAATATACTTTGCCTTATGAATTACATACTCTTTTTTAGCGCCTTTTTGGGCGTCTTTATCTTACTAAATATGTACATATCTAAGCGACTTATAAAAAAATTGGATATTTCCGACAAAGCTAAACACTATTTTCACATTTTTCTCTTTGCAAATCTCATCGGGATTGTATGCTATATGCTTGCAAGGTATTATGTAAATATTCCAAACTGGCTCTATTTTCTCTTCTCAATCCCTATCGGAATACTATTCTTACTCTTTTGCACCGCAGTTATTTACGATATTTCAATAGTTTTACTCTCATTTGCACCCGTAATAGAATCAAGAAGAAAATTTTTAAAAAAATCCCTAGATATCTCATCGTTGGCGGTTGCGTCAACCCTTAGTATTCGCTCTTTATATGAGGCTAGGTTTATAAATGTTGAGAGTATAGACATCAAAATTAAAAACCTAAAAGAGCCGTATAAGATTATTCAAATAAGCGATCTGCACATCGGCGGTCTGATAGATGCGTCATTTATAAAAGATATCGTGCAAAAAGTAAACGCTCTTAATCCCGATATCGTCGTTATAACAGGTGACTTGATAGATGTGGATGTTTTAAATGCAAAAGATGTATTGGATGAGTTGACAAATATAAGCTCAAAGTTCGGCACATACTATATAGTCGGAAATCATGACTATTTCCATGAAATAGAAAAAATCATAAGTGCCGTAAAAGATTTGGGTATAAGAGTTTTGGAAAATGAAAATGTCTACATAGGAGAGGACGGCAGCGGTTTTAATTTAGCTGGAGTTTATGATTTATTTGGGTATAGAACCAAAACACATATACCCGATTTGCCAAAAGCACTCCTTGGAAAAAAAGAGTCGCCGACCATACTTTTAGCTCATCAACCAAAATTCATCAAAGAGGTAACAAGCGGAGTTGATTTGATGTTAAGCGGACATACACACGGAGGGCAGCTCTACCCGTTTAAACTTTTAGTAGGACTTCAACAGCCTTATGTAAACGGACTGCACAGGCATAATGAAAATTTACAGATTTACATAAACAAAGGAACGGGATTTTGGGGACCGCCTATGAGACTCGGTGCGAGTTCGGAAATCACCCAAATACTTCTTAGCGGTGTTTAATCACATTAATTTAAAACGCCAAAGGAAGTAATTCCTTTGGCTACGCTAACCGCTATGGTACTAAAGCTTGCCTCTTTCGGGGCAGAAAACTTCTTGCATAACTTTGTTATGCAAGAACTCTTTTTTTAAAGATAAGCAGAGTCTTGTCTTTGGTATCGTAAAGCGAAAAAGTCTGTTTATCTATAAGTTTTAAAGTAGAGAGCTTTTCAAAAGTTTTAACCTTATGAAAATATTGGACTATCGTATCTTGATACTTTGTGTAACTGCAGTCTCTGTTTTTTTCAAAAAGAGTAAACTTGGTATGGAGTTCATCATTTTCAAACACCGCATCGACAACCAAAAACTCTTTCTCGTTTTCACTGCTCATTGTACCCTCAGCCACATCGCTAAAGCCGTAAAGAGTATTTATGTCTGCTATAAAAATCCCGTCATCGTTTAGTCTTTGTGAAACCGCATCCAAAAATTTTAAAAGTTCGTCTTGATTTAAAAAGTTAAGCACATCAAAAATAGCTACAACGGCGTCATATTTACCGCCAACTTGGCTTACATCGACACACTCGGCATCAAGACCCTGCTCCCTGCACTCCGCAACCATAACTGCGCTAAGGTCAATCCCTTTACATGCAACACCGTCGCTTATCATTCTGTGCATAAAACCGCCGCGACCGCAACCGATGTCTAAAAGTGTTTTAATTTTATACTCTTCAAGCTCTGAGCGGTACAAGTCGTAAAGCGCTTCGGTAGCCTCTTCAATGCCTAAGAGATGCTCGGCTTTTGCGTAAAGGTCTAGATTTGTCATTATGATTTTTTCTCTGCTTTGATTACGGCGTTTATCTTCTCATATATATCTAAAACTTCATCTTTTTTGGCAATATAACTGTTTTTGTTAGCGATTAGGTAGGTTGAAGATGTCATCATATCTTGAACTACTTCCAAACCATTTTGCTTCATAGTCGCACCCGTCTCAACTACATCTACTATCATATCGGCAAGACCGATAAGCGGAGCCAGCTCGATAGAACCGTAAAGTTTGATGATATCAACTGATACCGCGCGCTCTTCAAAGTAGCGTTTAGTGATGTTTACCATCTTTGTCGCTACTTTAATCTCCGGTTTATCAAGGTCAAACTTTTCGCCTTTTTTCATACCGATAGATACTTTACATATACCGCGTTTGAGATCTAGCAGACGGATTACATCCAAACCCTGCTCTTCTAGCGTATCAAGACCTACTACGCCTATGTCTGCAGCTTGATGAAATACATAAGTTGCAACATCTTGATTTCTAACAAGTAAAAAACGAAACTTCGGCGTCTCTAAAATGAGTTTTCTATCGTCAAACGCAAAACCCTCACCGAAAATTGTCTCAAAAATCTCTAGTGTCTCTTTCGCAATACGACCTTTTGGAAGTGCAACGCTTAGCATATACCGACCTTTTTCATAATATTTTTCATTCCTTTAAATATCAACATCTCATCCACATATGCATCAGGAAATATTTTTGCAAACTTTTGGGCATCTCCGCCCGTCAAGTATATATCCATATCGTATGATTTTACTTCATTGTGCAACAATTTTAAGTATCCATAGCTTATGGCATCACAGGAATTTTTCGGCATTTTACCCAAATCCACCTCAAAGTTAAATGAGTAAGCAAGTACGCTCGATATACTTTTGTAACATTCACCCATTGCTTTTGCTCCGGGATAGATAAAACCGCCCTCAAATTTGCCCTTTTTTACTATATCGACGGTTATCGCACTTCCCGCATCGACAATCACTCCGCTCTCTATCGCTTCGCATGCCGCAATTCTATCAATACCCATGGTTTCATAGTAGTTTGAGATACCCACATAAGCAGATAAATCTACCCAATTTTTAAGAGATTTTAGAACCTCTTTTAATTGCGGATTTACACAGATATAAAAAACTTCATCTTTAACGAATGATGGATTAAAAAGTTTAACATCTTTTCTATACTCTTTATCCCCGTCAAAAAAATGATATGTGGTATTTCCGATGTCACACAAAAGCATTATTGAATTTTCCAACCCTGCTGCATTAGAGCCTCTTTGGCTTTTGAGCATAGCGGCGCGTCTATAAAGATAATCTTATATTTAAAATTGTGTCCGCAAAAAAGAGCAAGTTTTGCATATATCTCTTCAAATTTATGCACATCTTTCATAAGCAGTTTACTTTTTTGGCTCACTGCAAAAATGGAGTAAAAATAGCCCGCTATATCAGTGGCTTTATATATCTTTATTCTGTTTCTCACGCCAAGCTCTTTTGGCGCAATTTCTAGCATCTTTTTATAAATCTTCCCTTTTTTTCTAAGAGAATCGACTACGCTCTGCATCACAAACCTTTGTTTAAAAAAATATTTTAGCAAAATAATTCTTTAGTAACAGATTTATAAAAAAAAATTTTGTTATAATTCTGACAATGAAAGTCATAAAAACAAAATTAAATTATTCAAACTCTTATATAGTGTTAGACATAAATCTTTTAAAGATAGACTGTGTCGCCCCATTTGATATTTTTATCAAAAAAGATGATGATTTCGTCATTATCATAGAGGCGGGAACTTTAATATCCGAGAGCTTATACACTAAACTTAAAAATCAGGAAAGTTTATATATATCTAAAAAAGATGAAGATAAACAGATACTGTCTTGCGAAAGTTTAAAGCATTATATCAGGCACAATAGGGATAATCCTCAAAAAAGGGTCATGATTCTTTATAAAATCAGTGAGCAGCTCTTTGATATTTACGCAACAAACAAAGATAATATAATACATTTAGAGTGCGTTGAGCTAATTATAAAATCAATCATCTACCTAATAAAATATGATGAAAAATTTTTAAAAAATACGATGCCATATTTTGAAAATGACCATGTGCTATATAGCCACTCCCTGCATGTAGCTATGTATGCTCTTTCACTTGCCAATATGCTTAAATTTAATGATGATGATCTGCTTAAAATAGGCGTAGCTGCACTGCTGCATGATGTCGGTTTAAAAAAAATAGACGAAGCTATCATCCAAAAAGAGGCTCAACTAACTCAAGAAGAGATGAAGTTGATACAAAAACACAGCCAATACAGCGTAGACATATTAAATCAAAACAAAATTCATGATCCGTACATCATAAATGCGGTTATGCACCATCACGAGAGGTTTGACGGAAGCGGCTATCCAAATCAATTGACGGGTGATGAGATAAGCAATTTTGCTTCTATTTTAGCTATATGCGATGTTTTTGACGCATTGACCAATAACAGACCGCACAGACAAAACTACACCACTTTTAACGCTTTAAAAATGATGATGCGCGATCCGGATATGGTAAATAAATTCAACCAAAAATATCTTAATATTTTTCTTAAATCTTTCTTGTAAAAAATTTTTATTTTTAAATATAATAAAACAAAATAGTTGTTATAATTAGAGATAATTTAATCTTACATAAGGATAGTTATGAAAAATATATTTATTTTTATATTTATAAGTTTATATCTAAATATCCCATCACTTAGTGCCGCGGATTCTATTGATTTAGAAAAAGCCATAGAGATATTAAAATCCCAAAACTTAGAGATAAAAAGTGCCCAAACCGATATAGAAGCTGCACTTAGAGATGCTAAAAGCGCTTCGGGCAATCATTATGGGAAACTGGATTTCATCCAAGATTTTGCAACTTCAAACGATGCCGGCAATGTCTTTGGTTTTAAACTAAGCTCACGTGAAGCAAATTTCGGAGATTTCGGAGCCAAAGAGTTTATGGATAATTATATGGCGGGAAGTCCCAATTATACTACTCCGCCGCATAACCTAAATTATCCGGAGGATAGAAAATATTTTCAAAGCAAACTAAAGTATGAAGTCCCGCTTTTTACAGGCTTTAAGATATCAAGCTATGAAGATATTATGAACTCCGTTACAAAAATAAAAAAATTAGAAAAATCTCAAGTTATCAATGAAAAAATATATGAAACTAGAAAAAGTTTTTATGATATGGCTCTGCTTGAGGATTCCATCTCAAACTTAAATGTCATATTAAAAAATATAAACACTTTAGAAGCTATGACGAAAGAGATGATTGAAGTCGGCTATGCAAAAAAAATCGACTTGCTGGAAGTTAAAGCAAAAAAAGGCAATGTAGAGAGACTTATCTCCCAAATGGAATCAAACAAAGAGCTGCTTTACCACTATATAAGTTTTTTACTAAATCAAAAAGTAACATCGATTCAAACGCCTTCTCTTGAGATAACAATGCCCTTAGTTTCAAACAGCGAGATACTTAACAACAACTTAGATATTCAAAAAGCGAACAGCGGACTGGCTGTGAAAAAAAGCATGATAAATGTAGCAGAGTCTTCGTATTATCCGATGGTTGGAGCTTTTGCAGAGATTGCAACCGCCGATGATAAATTTTTAGGCGATGCAAACGATCATAAATCATATACACTCGGAGCAAGAGTTACTTGGAATATATTTAACGGCGGTATCGACAATGCGAATGTTGAAAAATCACGGCTTGAGTATATAAAAACAAAGACTCAAGTTGAACTCGCAAACAGCGGAATCGAACTTCAAACACAAAAGATTAGAACTGAGATAGATAGCCTTAATAAGGATATCGAGTCTCTAAAAAAAGAGCTTACTCTTGCTGATGAGATATATAACAACTATGAAGCAAGATATAGAGAGAAGCTATCTTCAATGAGCGATGTCATTATAAAACAATCTGAGCAGATTCAAAAGATTTTACAACTGCAACAAACCATAAACAAGCGAAATGAGAGAATTTTCGCACTGGAAAAACTAGCAAACGGAGAAAAACAATGAAAAAAATATTAACACTTTTGGCTTTAACAGCTTCGCTAATGGCACAAAACATAACGCTATCGGGTACGGTGATAAGCGACAATAGAAAAATGATAACAAGCCGTTTTATGGGATTTGTTACAAATGTAAAAGTCTCTGAGGGTGATTTTGTAAAAAAAGGTGATTTACTCTATACGATTGACTCTAAGGAGATTGATTCTGCCCTTACTCAAGTTGAATTGGGGATTTCACAGGCTCAGTTATCTCTTCAAATGTATCAAAATCAATATTCAAATGTCAAACTAAACCTTGAGCGACATAAAAGATTGCTTGAAAAAGATATGGTTTCAAAGTTTGAAGTAGAAAACCTCTCTCTTAATGAGCAAAATTTAGCAAATATGATAGATATTGCAAAAAAACAGGTTGCTCAAGCAGAGACTAGATTACTGGAAGTAAAAAATCAGTACCGCTACTTAAATATTACGGCACCAAATGACGGTGTAATCGTAAGTAAAAATATAAATGTCGGTGAAATGGCAATGCCGGGAATGCCTGCACTTGAACTGTCAGATTTAACAAACCTAAAAATATCTGCCGAAATCTCAGAGGATAATTTAAATCTCATAAAAGAGGGGAAAAAAGTAGTCATCAATATACCTTCACAAAATATAAATACGACAGGAACAATAAGCGCTATCATACCTAGCTCAAATCCGATGACACACTCGTTTAAGATAAAAATTTCATTTAAAAATGTATATAGCTCAATCTATCCGGGTATGTATGCTACCGTTGTAATTGAGTAAGGTTTAAAGCATGAATAGTTATAAACCGACAGATATTGCAGGAAAGCTGGCAGCAGGTTTTTTAAGAAATCCCCTTACTATTGTTCTTGGTGTGTTTTTACTCTCCATCGGCTATCTAGCTCTAAGCATTATGCCGCGAGAAGAGAATCCTCAAATGGTAGTAAGCGGATCGACAGTCATAGTTGCACTTCCGGGAGCCAGTGCCGCAGAGATTGAAAAAGTAATAGTAAAACCGTTAGAGAGAAAACTAAAAGAGGTAAAAGGTGTAGAAAATATCTCGTCTATGGCGATGGATAATGTAGGAATCGTCAATGCGGCATTTTTCATCGGAGAGAAAAAAGAGGACTCCAACCTTAAAGTTTATGACAAGATTATGCAAAATTACGACATATTTCCAAAAGGAGCCATGAATCCGATCATCAAGCCTCTTGACATTGATGTAGATATTCCCGTCGTCTCCGTTGCGTTTTACTCTAAAGACGAAAATATGAGCAAAACAGAACTCTATGATAAAGTCAAAGATATACAACACCGCATAAACGGACTGCAAAATGTTGCGGTAACCGAATTAAAAGGCGGAAACAAACATCAATTTAATGTTGAAGTAGACTTAAACAAACTCTCAGGTTACAATATATCCATGGGTCAAATAGTCCAAGGCGTTCAATCACTCTCATACAGTGTTCCCGCCGTTAAAAACAGAACTAAAGATAATGAGATAATTATGCTCGGTGTTAAAAATGCGATAGAGAGTGCGGATGATATCGGCAATATTATAGTTGCGCAGTATATGGGTTCACCGATTTACTTAAAACAAGTTGCAAAAATTGCGTACTCGCACGATATACAAAACTTTAAATCGGCAACGATTAGCAAAAAAGATGAAAGCGGAAGTTTTTCACCTCTGCAAAATCAGGTAACACTTACCGTATCAAAGCTTCAAGGTACAAATGCGGTAGTTATAGCAAATGCCGTTAAAACGGAGCTTGAAAGTTATAAAGAGTATCTGCATAACAACGGAATTAACTATGCTATTACTAGAAATGACGGTGAGAGGGCAAATGAAGCCGTTAATGAGTTGGTTTATCATCTTCTTTTATCTATCGTAATTATTGCAATACTGCTTGTTTTAGTTCTTGGCTGGAGAGAGTCTCTTATCGTTACATTTACGGTTCCGGCAATTCTTGCAATTACGCTTTTTGTCGCTTATCTAACCGGACAGACCATAAATCGTATAACTCTCTTTGCATTTTTGCTCTCACTCGGGCTTTTAGTCGATGCGGCAATTATCGTAATTGAAAATATCCATAGACATTTCCATTCAAAAGAGTCTGCGAACAAAAGCGTGGATGATATTATGGTTGAAGCAACGGATGAAATTGGACCGCCTACAAATATCGCAACTTTAGCGATTATTATGACTATGATACCTATGGCTTTTGTCGGGCAGATGATGGGGCAGTTTATGAAACCGATTCCGGCGAATGTCCCTGTTGCTCTTATCGCTTCACTTTTTGTCGCGTACATTTTTACACCGTATCTAGCAGCCAGAATGTTAAAAAGACCGGATTTCCATGACAAGGAGAAACATTAATGTTTAAAAAATTTCAAAATGCCGTTTATAACGGTATCCAAAGTCCTGCCAAGAGAAATCTAATTCTTGGGGCAACTTTTGCTGCCTTTGTTTTATCGGTACTTATGATAGCTCCAAGCAAGATGGTTTTAGCAAAAATGCTGCCGGGAAAAAACAACGATACTTTTACAATTTATACGACATTAGCCGAAGGAAGCTCAATAGAGCAGACAAAAGAAGTGACGGAGTGTGTGGCAGAGTTTATCAAAAAAGAGAAAGAAGTCGAAGATTTTGAGGTATTTTTAGGCATGGGAGCACCTCTTGATTTTGCGGGGCTCATTAAAGGTTCCCACTTTAAAAATTCCGAAAATGTAGCCGAAATGGTAGTAAATCTATCAAAAAAACATCATAGAAAAGAGCCCTCATACTTAATGGTACAAAGAATGAGACCAGACATTGTACAAAAGTGTGCTTCGCTACATGATAAAACAACAATCTCATTTGTAGAACCGCCTGCAGGACCTCCTGTTTTAGCAGCAATAGTAGCAGAAGTATATGGAGACAATATAGACGGTATGAGAGAATTATCATCTAGAGTTGAGGGTGTATTTAAAAATACTAAAGGTTTAGTAGATATAGAAGTTATGCAAGATGAGATTTACGACAAATTTGAAGTTGAAGTAGACAGCATCAAAGTTGCACTATCCGGCGTAGATGTAAAGCAGTTAAACGACATACTCTACTTAGCGTTTGAGGGTATGCAGATTGCAGTTAAAAACTCCGATGTAGTTAATGATCAAATCCCTATATATCTATCTTTAAGCCATGAATCTAAGAAATTTTCATCAAAAGATATAAATGCAATAAAAGCAAAACTCTCATCATTAAAACTTATGAGTCATACAGGAATGATGACATCCATTACGGAACTGGTAAAAATAGTGCCTAAAAAATCAAATCCTATGATTATGAGCAAAAATCTGCATAAAATGACAAATATCATGGCTGAGACCGATATGGTTTCACAAGTTTACCCTCTTATGGAGGCAAGAAATATAATCTTAAACACATTTAGCGACAGATATAATATTGAAAAAATCGGGCTATTCAACCTTATGCTTACCGATAAAAATTCTAAAGATGTATATAAGTTAATTTGGGATGGAGAGATGAAAGTAACGCTTGATACTTTTGTCGAGTTAGGTGCGGCATTTATAGCTGCTTTAGTTCTTATATTTTTACTAATGGTAATATACTATAAAAGCTATACGCTAAGCGGAATTATACTTTTAGGTTCGTTTTTATCGATTATAGGTGTCATTGTAGGGCACTGGATTATGAATCTCTTTAGCACTGATACATTCTTCTTAACGGCTACTTCGCTTATAGGCTTTATCGCCCTTATAGGGATAAGTTCAAGAAATTCGCTTCTTTTGATAGACTTTACGGCCTCTTTAATGAGAGACGGCAAAATGAATAAAGCCGAAGCTATCGCTTATGCAACGGCAACGCGTGCAAAACCTATTTTCTTAACTGCTGCGGCAATAATACTGGCTTCAACACTTTTAGCAGGAGATGCAGTATTTGGCGGTCTTGGAGTTGCTCTTATATTTGGAACGATTGCAGCAGTCGTTGCATCGTTGATAGTCGTTCCTATACTTCTATATAATGCGGATTTAAAAAGACATTTTGATTTAAAGTAGGAAAGAATTTATATTAGACTCTGAATTGAATTCAGGGTGACGAAAATAGTATAATTTCGTCATTCTGGGCTTGACCCAGAATCCAGTTTATGCAGTCTTAAAGTCTAGCGTACTGAACGCTTGAACAAGCATCAATTTTTAGAAGTTCGCTTAGAGTAGCATCACTTATAATGCTATCAACCAAGATAACTGCAAGCGCTTGTTTTTTATCATTTCTAGCTAATGAGAAATCGGCAATATTTACATTATGTTTTGCTAAAGTCGTACCGATATTTCCGATAACACCCGGAACATCTTGATTTTTAAGTATTATCATATCGCCTTTAATCGCAACTTCTATATCAAATCCATCGATTGAAACAATTCTAAAAACATTATCATCAAAAATTGTAGCACTAATCGTTGTAGTTCCACCCTCTGCGGTAGTCAACTTTATAGTGATTAAATTTTTATAAACAGATGAGTCGTTTAGAGCTTCAAACTCTATTTTAATACCCTTCTCTTTTGCTATAAAATCAGCATTTACATAGTTAATCGTATCGTCGCTGATTTGGCTCATTGCGCCAACCGCTACAAAAGTAGCAAGCGAATCTACATATTTAGCTATCTCGCCTTGTCCGCTAACTTTTATAGCAACAATTTGAGATTTATTAAGCTGAGACTCTAAGAAACCGATTTTTTGTCCCATCTCTAAAAACGGTTTAACAAAAGACGGTATTTTACTCTCATCTATAGGCAGATTCATAGCATGTGCATATGATATACCTTTTGCTGCAGCTATAGCATTTGCTGCAGCTTGAACTCCGATATTGTATTGAGATTCATAAGTATTTGCCCCTAAATGAGGAGAAACCGTAACATTATCAAGATCAAGAAGCGGATTGTTTGTTGCCGGCTCTTTTACAAAAACATCAATACCTGCAAAACGAATTTTACCGCTTTTTAAACCTGTATATAGTGCTTCTTCGTTATAAAGACCGCCTCTTGCACAGTTGATTAGAACCACGCCGTCTTTCATCTTGGCAATCTCTGCACTATTAATTATATTTACAGTCTCTTTATTTTTAGGCGTATGAATAGTAATAATATCGCACGCTAAAATATCTTCAAAATTTTTAGTGTAAACCATATTGAGGTCGGTAACTTTTGACGGATTGATATACGGGTCGTAAGCAACTATATCCATCTCAAATGATTGAGCTCTTTTTGCTACGCGGCTCCCGATGTTACCAAAACCGATTACTCCGAGTTTTTTACCCTTTAACTCATATCCGTACCAATCTTCTCTTTTCCAGACTCTTTGCTCTTTTAAGTGGTTGTGTGAATATGGAAACATTCTCATACAAGAGAGCATATGCGCCATCGTAAGTTCAACCGCAGCAATAGTATTTGCAGTCGGGACATTCATTACGATTATCCCCTCTTTTGAACATCCCGGAATATCGACATTGTCAACACCGACACCTGCACGAACTATTGCTTTCATATTTTTAGCATGCGCAATAAACTTATCATCAACATCTGTTGAACTTCTCGTAATCGCAACATCAGCTTTTTCGATAATATCTAAAAGTTTTACCTTATCTTCATCGGCTGCCATTATAAAATTTATGCTTTCGTCATTGCGAAGCATCTCTAAACCGGCTTCATGTATATGGTCACAAACTACTATGGTATGTTTTTGCATTATATATCCTCTTTGTATAGCCCGACATTGGCTGAAATTTGATAATTTTTTAACACTTCAACAAGAGAGTTTAACTTATCTCTGTCTTTTGAGTAAATGAGCAACTCCGTTCCACTCTTATCTTTTTTAAGATAATATTCTAATTGATGTCGTTTTAGTTCCTCTTTTAAGCAGAAGAGCTGATATGGATCCAACAGTGGAGCTGAGAGTTTGTATACGGTACTGTTTGCTATTTTCTCATTTAAATCAACTTGAATCAAAACTTCATTTACCGGATAAAAATATCCAGATTTTTCAGTTTTTGAAAAATGGTCTAACCAAATTTTTTCAGGCTCTTTTACAGCAGTTTCACTCTTATGCTCAAGAGGGGCTAATTTAAAAGAAGTCTCGTTTGAGTTAATTGAAATAAGAAAAATAACGATAAAAATAGCCACTCCCACCGCAATAAGTGGGGTAAGCCATTTTAGAATCTTTCGCACAATTTTTACTTAAATTTGTCTTTAATTAAATCACCTAAAGAGTGTGAGTGATTATCATTAATCTCTTCAAGCATTGCTTGGCTTTTTATATAATCTAATTTTTTAACAGATAGACGAATACGATCACGGCGAGTATCTACGACTGCGATTGCAGCTTCTATTTTTTGACCTACTGCTAAATCGCTTTTTTCTAACGGAGCAAGATCTTCATCACGGATAAGTGCGTCAACACCTTCTCCTAAAGATACAAATACACCGAAATCTTTAATATCACGAATCGTTCCGGTTACAACACTATTTAACTTGTGAGCTTTTGCAAATGCATCTATCGGACTCTCTAAAAGAGCTTTTCTGTTTAATGATATTTTTTGATCTTCTGCATTGATTTTAGCAATCTTAACTTCAACTTTATCACCTGCTTTTAAAACGTCTTTACACTTAACATTTTTATCCCAAGAGATATCTTGATTGTGTAGTAAACCCTCAACACCGTCAATACGAACGAATGCACCAAAATCAGTTAAAGATGTAACAGTTCCTGAAATCACATCACCTTCATGGTGATTTTTCATAAATTCATCAAACGGTTTTGGTAAAAGTCTTTTTAATGAAACACGAAGTTTATGAGTTTTTGGATTAATCTCAATTACTTCTACATCAATTTCTTGACCGACTTTTAAGTAGTCGCTAGGATTTTTAACATTTTTGTCCCAAGAAATTTCAGATATATGCAAGAAACCTTCAATATCGTTTCCTAGGTCAACAAACACGCCGTAAGCTTCAACATTTGAAACGGTTACGGTAATAGTGTCACCCTCATCCAACTCGCTTTCAACTTCTGCCCAAGGATCAGATTGAACAGCTTTAATAGATAATGAAAGGTGTCTTTTGTCTTTATCGTAAGAGATAGCTTTAACCATTACGCTGTCACCTTCTTTATAAAGCTTAGAAGGATTAACAGGACCTTTGTAACTGATTTCGTTGTAGTGTACTAAACCGTCAACCCCGCCTACATCTACAAACATACCGTAGCTAGTGATTTTTTTGATAGTACCCTCAACAAGAGCATCATTTTCCATTAGTTTGTCAATAATCTCTTTTTTCTTTTTGCGCTCATCGTTAAAAAGTTTACGGCGAGATACAACGATTGAATTTTGTTCCGGATCTATCTTTACTACTTGAGCCTTGATTTTACGTCCGACAACTTCATCGTTATCTTTAAAAGCAGCTAGTGAACGAGGCATAAAGAATGACACATCGTCAGCTTCAACTACATAACCGCCGCGATTTTTCTTAGTAATAACACCATCAATAATTATATCTTCGAAGTTTTCTTTGTGTTGATCAATAAAATCAATAGTTTTTTGTTGCTCTAAAACTTTTTTATATGATATTTTAGGACGCTCATTATAGTATCCCGTAACCATTACTTTGATTTTATCACCAACATTGAATTTCAATTTACCATTTTCGCTGATTTCGTCTAAACTAAGAATACCCTCTAGTTTATCGCCAACACCTACTAATGCTCTATTTTCATCCATTTGGATTTCAACAATTTCACCCTCTACAATGCGACTTGTCTCTTGCTGCTTCTCGCTTGCAGCAAACATTTCTGCAAAATTCTCTTCTTCAAATGATTCGTTATCGAACGCCATTACCTATCCTCTGTTACATAAAAATTTCGTGATTATACCTAATTATTGATTAATTTATGCAGAAATAGAACTATAAAAAGCAGATTATTTTTTAATTTTTTAAATTATTTTCGATTGCATTAACAACATTTTGTATAATCCAATCAGGCGTTGAAGCACCCGCACTAATACCGCAAAACTCTTTATTGTCAAACCAAGAAAAATCAAGTTCTTTTTCATCTTCTATATGATAGCTGTCCCTGCAATTATCACAAGATATTTTAAAAAGTTCTTTAGTATTTGAAGAATTTTTTCCGCCTACGATTATCATGATATCGGCTTTAGCAGAAATTTTTCTAACAGCCTCTTGATTTTCAAAAGTTGCATTACATATCGTGTTAAAAACCCTGACTTCTTTATGTCTTGGGATAAGATAGTTTGCAATTTCCATATAATCTTCAACTCTTCTTGTTGTTTGAGCAACTAAAGCAATTTTCTCTTTTAACTTTAGATTTTCAAGATCTTTTGGTGATGTAACTACCGTCGCACCGTACATGGCATAACTTTTTACGCCTTTAATCTCCGGATGAGCATCATCACCGAAAATAATTATCTCATACCCTTGTTTACTCATCTCCTGACAAATTTGCTGCGGTTTTGTAACATAGGGGCATGTTGCATCTACAACATTTACATTATTTGCCTTTAACTCGGCTAACTCATTTTTGGGTATTCCGTGTGTTCTGATTACTGCTTTATCACCTGAAGCAAAACTTTTATGATCATCGGTAAGACCGACTTTGAAATCTTTTTCTAAGCGCTCAATCTCTTTGGAGTTATGTATTAACGGACCGTATGTTGCAGAATTTTTATTCTCTTCTGCTATTTTTATAGCTCGCTTTACCCCAAAACAAAATCCGTAACTCTCGGCAAGTTCAATTTTCATACTGTTTGTATTTTTGTAATTTTTTGTAAAAGTTCAAAAAAGTTTGGAAAAGAGGTATTTACGCACTCAACATCCTCTACTTCCATTCCACACTTAAGACCCGCTATCATAAAACTCATAGCTATTCTGTGATCTCCATGGCTGTTGATAGTAGAGGCTTTAAGTTCTGAGCCTTTTACGCTATAACCGTCATGAACTTCATCTACTTCAATCCCGCAAGCTCTAAGTCCGTTTACTACGGTTGAGATTCTATCGCTCTCTTTAACCCTAAGTTCCTCTGCATTTTTTACCACACTTACACCCTCTGCGCACGCAAAAGCGATAGAGAGTGCCGGAAGTTCGTCAATAAGCCAAGATATATTATCTTCAACCGTTATAGCTTTAAGCAAAGAGTACTTTACATGTATATTCCCGATAGGTTCATACTTATTATCCGTCGTCTCATATCTTATATCAGCACCCATTCTACGCAGTGCTTCAAATGCTTCAATGCGTGTCGGATTTAGCGTAACGCCCTCTAAAACAACATCGGAATTTGGAGTTATAGCAGCTGCAACTCCAAAGAAAAATGCACTTGAAGGGTCAGCTGGAACTCTTATTTTTAGAGGTGAGAGAAGTTTTTTCATCGGTTTTATTTTAGTAGTTAAACCATCTACTTCTATCTCCGCACCCATACCTTTTAACATTCTCTCCGTATGGTCTCTGCTAAGTTCAGGCTCCTTGTAGCTACATTCGCCATCAGCTCTAAGAGCCGCTAAAATCATAGCGCTCTTAACTTGTGCAGAAGCGATTTTGCTCTCATAATTAAACGCTCTAAGAGATGCTCCCCTTATGCTAATCGGTGCCAAATCACCGTTATTTCTGCCGTCAAGCTTTGCACCGATGTCACGAAGCGGAGCAGTTACCCGCTTCATAGGACGACGGCGAAGATATTCGTCTCCCGTTAAAACAAAATGTCCCTCTGCCGAACTCAAAAGTCCGCAAAAAAGCCTCATTCCCGTTCCTGAATTTCCACAATCTAAAATTTCACTACTCTCTTTTATCCCGTCGGAACTTATCTTGATAGTCATACCGTCATCTTCTACGGTTGCACCTAGATTTTTTACAATTTGTAGAGAATTTAGCGTATCTTCCGCTCTTAAAAAGTTAGTTATCTCACTTGTTCCGTCTGCTAGCATAGCAAACATTGCACATCTGTGAGATATTGATTTATCCGGTGCTATCTCAGAAATACGAAGTGAAAATTTTGCCGCTTTACTAACTTTTACGCTGCTCATCTAATACCAATTCCTAGTTTATTATTAAGTGCATTTAAGATAGAATCCATTGCTTTTGTAATATCTTCTTCTTCAAGTGTTTTATCATTTGACTGCAGAACAAAACGAATAGATAGACTCATATTTTCACCTAGTGATTCATCACTGTATTTGTCAACCGGATAAAAACGAACAAGCTCTAGTGTTGCAGACTCTTCAATCACACTCTTTACTTTTTCATAACTCATCTCTTTTGGCATTACAATACTCAAATCTCTATATGATGCCTGATATTTTGAGGTTTTTTTTGCAGTTTTTAAACCGCTCGGCAGTTTTTCAAAATCAAGCTCACACATATATGTTATACCTAAATCATAACTATCTTCAACATTTGGATGAAGACGGAAAAGCTCTCCGACTACTTCACCTTCCATTACTACGGCAGCAGACTGAAATGGGTGTGAGAGCGAATGTTTCGTTTTAAACTCACGAAGTTCAAACTCTCCTATAATATTTGAAACCTTTTGAGCAAAAAATCCAAAATCAACTTTTAGAGGTTTCCCGGAGTTTGACAAACTTTGAGACTCTCTATCTCCGCTAAAGAGCATTGCCATCTTCAAAGATTCCTCTCTTTGTGAGCTAAATACGGAACCAATTTCAAAAAGTTTTACCGACGAGTATCCGTTTTTAGAGTTATTTGATGCAGCTCTAAGCAATCCACTCAAGAGTGTAGACCTTAGAGTATCTAGCGTATTTACGATAGGATTAAGCAGTTCTTTGCTCTCATCAAGGGTTTCAAATCCATACTCTTGTAAAATTTTTTTATCGTCAAAAACAAAAGAGACAGACTCAAAAAATCCGCTATAGGCAGCTTTATGTCTATATGTCTGTCTTTTTTTATACCTAAAATAATCATCCCCGAGTCTGTTGTCTTCAGTAAAAGTAAAAGGTTTTGAAGGGATATTGTCAATACCGATTAAACGAACAATCTCTTCGGCTATATCTTGTCTGTTTGATATATCGTGTCTAAATTTCGGAACTAAAACAACAAAATCTTCAGCTGATAATTTTGTAGTCTCAAAACCTAAGTTTTTCAATATTTTTGTTATTTTAGCTTTATCGATATTAGCGCCGACAATTTCATCAATCTCTTTTTTGCTAACGCTTATGATTTTATCTTCGTGCATATCGTAAAGTTCAATCGTACCGCCAAAAACAGATGAAGCGGAGTTTGATTCAATAAAATCGATACAATAATTTAGACCCTGATCTAAATCCGGCTCGCTTCCTCTTGAAGCTCTATAATAACTATGACCCGCAGCCATTTTTTTACTTTGCATTTTTTTAGAGATAATATCCGGCGGAATATAGCTAGCTTCAATTAAGACAATTCCCTCATCGCTAGTTGCTTTAGAAGCATCTTCTTGAGTTATTCCTATAGTGGAAGCTTTCTTATTTTCTCTTGCCATTATTGATGCAAAGCCATTCTCATCCTGACATAATGATGCTTTTGCCAAAATCTCATCTTTAGCACAGAAAAAGCCATGGTTATATGCTCTTAAAACAACTCCGCTGCTATGTGTTGCATAGGCTATAGCAGATTCTATATCAGTCTCTTTTTTCTCTTCTATTTGTAAAAGTCTAAGTTTAACGACAAAAGACAATTTCAATTCTTTTAAATCCACAGCTTTATAGCGAATATTTACATTTAAATTATTTTCATGCGAAAGAGCCAAGATTCGCCCTATTCCGACTCTTTTTTCTTCACTCTCTTTTATATTTCTTTCTCTAAGCGCTCTATCAAAGGCTGCACTCAAATCTCTTGCAATACCTCTAATGCTTAAACAGTCACCACGATTAGCGGTTAGCTCTATCTCTATGACATCATCGCTAAATATCGGGTTTTCACAAACTTCTTGACCCAGTTTGAATTTTCCGATACTGCCATCAAGCTCCATTATTCCATCTTTTGAATCCGGCAAACCTATCTCTTTAGCCGAACAAATCATACCCTCAGACTCAACGCCGCGAAGTTTTGCTTGTTTGATAACCATTCCATCAGGCATAACTGCACCGACGGTTGCAACAACTACATCAAGTCCGGCTCTAACATTTGAAGCACCGCAAACAATTTGTAAAACAGCATCTCCGACATCTACTTTACAAACATTCAGCTTATCGGCATCAGGATGTTTTTCGCACTCTAAGACTCTACCGAATACTATTTTTTGAGGAACTTTATAAGTTGAGATACTGTCTACCTCTAAACCGATAGAGTTAAATGTTTTTGCCAACTGATCCGTAGATACCCCGTTTAAATCTATCCACTCGTTTAACCAACTTCTAGTAACTATCATCGAAACTGCTCCAGCAACTTAATATCTCCCTCAAAAAGCGAACGAAGATCTCCTATCTGATGAATCAGCATTGCAAATCTCTCAACACCGAGACCAAAAGCATATCCACTCACATTTTCATATTTTACTGCTTTAAAGACATTAGGATCTACGATTCCGCAACCTAAAACTTCCAGCCATCCGGTTTTAGAACAAACTCTGCAACCTTCGCCTTTACAAAATACACATGAGATATCTACCTCTGCCGAAGGCTCCGTAAAAGGAAAGAAACTAGGACGAAAACGAACTTTTACATCACCGAACATGTACTTTAAAAAATCTTCTAAAATAAACTTCAGATTTGCAAAAGAGACCTTTCCCTCTTTATCAACCAAAAGCCCCTCAACTTGATGAAACATAGGAGTATGGGTGATATCGTAATCTCTTCTAAAAACCGCTCCCGGCGCTATCATACGGATAGGAGGCTTTGTGCTCATCATTGTTCTTATCTGAACAGGCGATGTGTGTGTACGAAGCAGCATCTCGTCTTTAAAGTAAAATGTATCTTGCATATCGCGAGCAGGATGATATTTTGGAAGATTTAGAGCTTCAAAGTTATTAAAATCATCTTCTACCATCGTTCCCGTTCTTACGGCAAAATTCATAGATGAAAAATATTCTACTATTCTATCCATAGTCTCCATCACGGGATGCAGCGCACCTGCTTCAGAATGGGAGCTAAACATGGTCACATCAACTGCTTGTGCTTTCATATGCGCTTGCAGCTCTAATGTTTGAAGAACTATTTTTCTTGCAGTTAATTCATTCATAAGTGCATTTTTATGAATGTTTAGCTCTTGTGCAATTTTTGATTTTTCTTCATCCGGTGCTTCTTTCATTCTAGCAAATTCTGCCGCCAAAACACCTTTTTTTCCAAACACGGATATACGAATTTCTTCGATTTTATCAACACTTTGTGCTTCTTTTATTGCGTCATACCAATCTTTCAATAGACTCACCCGTACTGGAGGGAAATTCCCTCTTAAATTTTAAAGGGATTATAGTCAAATATAATTTATATATAGCTTCATTTAGCATTTTATATGCTACAATAAATAAAAAAAGGAAGCATAATGTGCATATTTTGTAAAATAATTAACAATGAAATACCCTCAAATATTATATTAGAAAATGAGAATTTTTTGGCATTTCACGATATAAATCCAAAAGCTCCCGTACATATACTGGCTATTCCAAAAATTCATGTAGATAGTTTTAATGAAGTAACGCCTCAAATTATGAAAGATATGACTCTTTTTATGCAAGATGTTGCAAAAGAGTTAGGTATTGACAAAAGCGGGTATCGAGTTATAACAAACATCGGAGAAGACGGAGGGCAAGAGGTAAAACATCTCCATTTTCATCTGCTTGGCGGAGCAAAACTAGCATGGTCGCATTTAAGCGACGCAGACCCAAAGAGTATGATTTAAAGTTGCCCTATGACGGGCAACTCTCAATTTTTCCCATATCTATTTTTAAGCCGCCGCCTGAAATAATTTTTTCATTCTCTTTAATCTTTTTTCCGTTATGAGTCACAGAATATGATACGGCTACGGAATCTCTGATAGTATTAATCGTCGAGCAGTATGTCTCTAACGAAGCCATAACCCATCTAGCAGCCACTATATCATCGGCATCTGAATCAAATCTATAATCAAGATGCAAGGTATTGAACTTTTTAGGAAAATCATCATTTCTCACTGCATCACCGTCAATTACTAAATTTGTAACGGTTTTATTTTGGTTTTTAGGCATCATAACCATATCTGTTGCACTGCATGAGATAATTCCCGCTAAAAAATACTCTATCGGAGTTATAACAGGGCAATCAATAATAAAACTGCTTTTATCTGTTTTTGCCTCAAATTTCATCTCGTTTAAGTGTGATATTGTCACTCTCATATAAACAACTCCGCATTAGTTTTTACTAAAAAATTTTTAAAATACGCCAGCTGTTCTTCAGTTCTCTGGGTTGATGTTCCGCCTGCTGAAGTTCTGGCATTCATAGAGTTTTCAATCGATAAAAACGCCAAAACATCTTCGCCTATTCTACTATCAATCTCTTGAAGATATTTTAGCTCGATATCACTCAAATCAATTTTTAACTCTTCACTCTTAGCTACCGCTTTTCCGGTAATAAAATGAGCTTCTCTAAAAGGGATATCACACTTTTGAACTAGATAATCTGCCAAATCGGTAGCACTTAAATGTCCGATTTTGCAGGCACTCTTCATATAGTGTGCTTTTACCTGCATAGTTTTAATAGCTTCTTTTAGTATCTCTAATGAAATTTCAGCTGTCTCAACCGCATCAAAAACACCCTCTTTGTCTTCTTGCGTATCTTTATTGTAAGCTAAAGGAAGACCTTTCATAACGGTTAATAGTCCCATTAATGAACCGTAAACTCGCCCCGTTTTGCCGCGAAGAAGTTCGGGAACATCGGGATTTTTCTTTTGAGGCATTATTGACGAGCCTGTTGAGTACTCATCGCTAAGCTCAATAAATCTAAACTCATAGCTTGACCACATAACCAACTCTTCGCTCAAACGGGAGATGTGCATCATCATGGTTGAAATATTGAATAAAATCTCTAACGCAAAATCTCTATCGCTTACCGTATCTAAACAGTTTACGCTTACGCCGCTAAAGCCTAAAAGTTCGGCCGTCATATCTCTGTCAATTTTATGCGGAGTTCCTGCAAGCGCCGCACATCCCAAAGGAGAGATGTTATTTCTTGCATGTGAACTAAGAAATCTCTCAATATCTCTTTTAAACATTGACAAATATGCGCTTAAATGAAAAGCAAAATTAATCGGTTGAGCATGTTGAAGATGCGTCATACCGGGAAGTAACGTTTGAGTATGTTTACTTGCTACGACATGTATCTCATTCATTAGAAGCTTAAGCGCGTCAACTATTTCTAAGTTTTTACGAAGAACATAACGGCGAAAATCTACTGCAACCTGATCATTTCTGCTTCTTGCCGTATGAAGTTTTTTTCCGGCTTCTCCAATAATAGCGGTTAAGCGTTTTTCAATCCCCATATGAAGGTCTTCATCCGATATTTTCCATTCAAATTCACCCGACTCGATCTCATTTTTAACTTGATTTAGCCCATCTCTTATTTGAGCGAGTTCATCAGCCGTCAAGATACCTTGTTTAGCAAGCATAGCAGCATGAGCAAGAGAGCCTTCAATATCTTCGCGATAAAGTTTTCTATCAAACATAATAGATGCGTTAAACTGATCCAAAAGGCTTGATGCGCTTGCAGAAAAACGACCCGACCACATTTTGTCCATGATAATTTCCTTAATTTTATTTTATAAGTTGTTAAAAAAGTTTGGTATTTTAGCTAAATTAAGTGATTTTACAAAGTAGCGTAAATAAGAGCAACACTATTCTATCTATCTAAAATAGTGTTAAGAGTTTTTAGAGGTATTTTCAATTACAAGCAGGAACTTTACCGCTATCTTTTGCGTACTCCATCAAAAATTGCATTAAATGGACTGCATTATCTTTTGATTCTTTATTTTTAAAATATTCATGAGAAGGCTTAGCTTTTTCATCACTGCTGCTTAAATGTACTTTCGCCAACTCTTCACCGTTGTTCTTCATAATCTGTTCCCACTCTCTAATATATTTTTTAGAGATAAACGTCTGTCCGCCCGGATGACATTTAGAACACTGTTTCAAATACTCTTTTTGCCCTTTATGCAATGCAGCATCTGCATTTGATAAAGCAAAAACAACCATAAATAAAGAAAAAATAAAAAACTTACCCATAAAGAAACCCCTTGTGTTTACTTATGCTACATTACACTTTATTATATTTACCTTACATTGAATAAAAAATAACACATTTTAAAACAAGATAGCTATAATTGATACTTTTTGTACAGTTTGTCTTCTAAATCCCATAGACCTTTACTTTTTAAAGAGTCTACTACGCTTTGCGTACAATCTACATCATCGGGCCATTCTCTGGTAAAACCGTCTAAGGCATTCTTCTTAGTTCCGTCCACACCGACCATCAATCCTGATACAAAAAGATCTCTTGTCGCGTCTATATTGTTCGTAACTCTCCAGATTAACATATAAGGATTAAATATATCATTTTTAGCATCATCTACAAATACAACTATCCTGATATGCGGGCTTAACTTCACAAGAGCTTCGAAGCAATTTTTTAAATTTTTAATCTTATTTACGGATATTACCGTTATAGGATTTTTAGTTCTTCTCATAAACTGATGCAGATTGACAGCTTCTGGGATAGCCTCTTTAACCCTTAATAGCAACTCCTCATCCCCAAGAAGCTCAGGAGCCTCTTGTTTTTGCGCTGACGTTACATCGATTCCTAATTTTCCACCCACCAAACTCTCGGCAGATGAATGGTCTAGTGCATCCAAAATTCCCTCGGTTACAAAAAGAGATTTCGGCGTAAATCTATCAAGTATATAAGCACTTAGAGTTTCATAGTTTTCCAACTTAGGAGCATTTTCATCTAAAAATATAGCGTGTTTAACGAAACTCATCTGCCCAGCACCCCAAAAAGCGTGCATAAACTGTTTTGCATGACCTTTATAATAAGGCTGCATTTTTGCCAAAATTAAGTTATGAAAACCCGCATTCTCCGGCATATGATAATCAAGCAGATCCGGTGCGGTGGTCTTTAAAAGCGGGAAAAATATCTTTCCGGTCGCCCAACCCATATACTTATCTTCAAGTGGGGGCTTACCGACAACCGTTGCTAAAAAAGTAGGATTTTTTTTCATTGTGATAGCGCTAACTTCCATAACCGGATACGGCTCTCTTAAAGTATAGTAGCCCGTATGATCTCCAAAAGGACCCTCAATTCTCATCTCACTGGTATCGACCCAACCCTCAATAACATAATCTACATCTTGCGGAATATAAAGAGGAGTCGTTAAAGATTTTACAAGTTTTGCAGGCTGTTTTTTTATAAGCCCATACATTAAAAGTTCATTGACACCATAAGGAAGAGGAGCAGTTGCGCACCATGTGTAGAGAGGATCTCCGCCGATTGCAACGCTAACAGGCATCTTTTTACCCGCTTTTTGATACTGGTCAAAAAAGTGTGAAGAGTCTTTATGAATCTGCCAGTGCATTCCTAGATGATTTTTATCATACACTTGAAGTCTGTACATACCAAGATTTACCATCTCGCCGTCTAAGCTTTGTGTATAAACTTGTCCCATTGTGATAAATGGACCGCCGTCTTGCTCCCACGTCGTAAGAACCGGAAGTCTATAAAGGTCTACATTTTCATCCAAATATTTTACTTCTTGACACGCTCCGCTCTTGCTTAGTTTCTTTGGAAATATATTTTTTAGGGAGAAGAGTTCACTAGCCATTGAGAGTTTATTTAAAAAACCCACAGGAGGTTTCAAATGCAGTAGCTTTGTTATTTCATCGGCAACAGATTCTATAGTTCTGCCAAAGAGGAGTTCACAGCGTTTATATGAACCAAAAAGATTCATAGCAACCGGCTCACTAAATTTTTTGCCGCTTTTTTTATCTACGACATTTGTAAAAAGAAGAGCTTTGCCGCCATCTTTTTTCTTTACCTCTGCATAAGCTAAATGAGGAATTTCAAGATAAATATCCAATTCTTGATCAATTACTCTCAACTCATCATTTTTCTTGAGTAACTCAATAGTTCTTTTCATAACTACTTATTTTCCATCATAGCTTCGGCACGGGCAAGCAGCTCTTTAGCACCTCTTGCAATAAACTCTGCAGCCATCTCTCTACCGATATTTTGGTAATCTCTTTTAGATGTTATTTTTGAATCACTTAACATCTCTGTTCCGTCCGGAAGTCCTAAAACTGCCTTGATACTAACGCTTCCATCTTCTAAAACAGATGCATTTACTCCGATTGGAACCTGACAGCCGCCCTCAAGCTCATCTACAAAAGATCTCTCGATAGTCGTCTCGATTCTGCTGTACTCATCTTCAAGTCCTGCAACAATTTTTAAAACTTCATCATCATTTACGGCTTCAATACCAAGCGCACCCTGCCCCATTGACGGAACCATCTCTTCAAGAGATATCGGATAAACATGTTTTACTGCATCTAAAAGCGATAGTCTGTTTATGCCTGCGGCAGCTAAAATAACGGCATCAAACTGACCCTCTTTAAGTTTTCTGATTCTTGTGTCAACATTTCCTCTTAAATCTTTTATAACCAAATCCGGACGAAGCTTCTCTATCTGCATACGACGGCGAAGCGAAGATGTACCTACTACTGCACCTTTTGGAAGAGCATCTATGTTTGGATATTTTTCAGATAAAAGAGCATCTCTTGAGTCTTCTCTCTCGGTAATAGCCGCTAAAAGCAGACCATCGGGCATTACGGTAGGAACATCTTTAAGTGAATGAACAGCTATTTGAGCCTCGCCTCTTAGCATAGCCTCTTCAAGCTCTTTTAAAAACAGACCTTTACCGCCGATTTTTGACAATGCTTTATCTTGGATACGATCTCCGGTTGTAATGATTACATTGAGTTCAACCTCAAGACCCGGATTTTGCTCCTCTAAAACAGCCTTAATGTGATTTGATTGCCAAAGTGCGAGTTGCGAACCTCTTGTTGCGATTATTAATTTTTTCATCTATTTTGCCTCTTTATATTTCATTTTTGTTTTATCTACCGTTCCGTCTAAAAACACGGTAGGAGTTCCGTTTACCATAAGCGCATCGGCTACTTTTAAATCATTTTGGAAATGTTTCAATACTTCCGATGAGATTAAATCAGCCATAGTAATATTAGAGTTCATAACTTTATTAAACTCTTTTAAAATCACCTCATTGCTCTTTTCTTTTGGATCTACATTTACTTTATAAAGGTTTAAAACAACATCTTTTGCACCTTTTAGCTCCAATGCTATTGCAGCCTTGATAAGTTCAACCGCAGATGGATGAAGAGATTCTAAAGGCAAGTGGTAATAATAGACTGCAAACTTATTAGGCTCTTTTTTCATATACTCTATTGCTTCAGGAACAAATTGTCTACAAAACGGGCAGAGAGGATCAGAAAAAATCACTACTTTATGCTTTGCATTTTCATTTCCGCAAACCAAATTTGCTTTATTGTAATACTCATTTTTAAACGGCAGCGAAACAAAATCACCCATATCCTTGCCGCTCTCTAAGTCAAACAACTCTTTAGTTATGACTTTACCGTCTGAGAACCAAATCATTTTTTGGACTACTTGACGATTGTCTTTTTTCAATATTGCATCCAATTCAACAAAATATGCACTCCAACCGCTGCGTTCTTTTACTGCGATTTTATTTGTAACCTTGATATTTATCGACTTTATATTTTGGTTATTACTAAATGATTTTTCTAAAAACTCCTCAACACGCTCATATGAGCTATCTGCCGCCGCCAATAAACTACTTAGAAGTGCTGTTGTCGCTAATAATTTCAACATCAATGACATCTATATCCTTTTCTCTATTATTTTTTTCATATTTTGTATTACACTTATTTGATTTTATATTATAACGATTAACAAGCATAGTCGTAAATACGCTAAACTGCAACAAAATACCTATAATATCCGTTAAAAATCCCGGGAGAATCAGTAAAATTGCTCCTAAAATCGTAAATAAATTTAAACTCTGAAACTGCCTTAAATCAATACAGTTATAAGAGACTGATCTGAGATTCTCTGTAAGCGTCGCTTTAAAATTAATCAATATGATTAATCCCAAAAACGCACTTATGATTATCTCAAAAAATGTTGCCAATCCACCTATCGCCGATGATATATTTACAAAAATTATAACCTCTAAAAATAGGTAAATAAGAAAATAAATCATTACTGAATCAATTCCATTATTTTACTATAAATAGTATCTGCACCGACCGAGATATTTTCTCTTGTTTTTCTATCGTAAACTTGAACTAAACCGTTTTCTAACTCTTTGCCTATGATAATCGTGTATGGAAACCCGATAAGCTCCGCATCTTTCATTTTAAAACCGAATCTCTCTTTTGAATCATCAAGCATAACCTCTACATTTGAAGCTTTGAGTTTCTCATACAACTCTTCGCCCAAATTAACTTGATTTACATCTTTTATATTTGAAATCATGATATTTACCACATACGGAGCAGTCGCTTTTGTCCAGATACATCCCTCTTCATCATGGTTTTGCTCGATGATAGCTGCTACAAGCCTGCTTACGCCTATACCGAATGTTGCCATTTCAAAAGGTTTTGCTCTGCCGTTTTCATCATTGAAATGCGCTTCTAATGCAGATGAGTATTTAGTGCCTAATTGAAAGATATGCCCTACTTCAATCCCTTTTCTAAAATGAAGCTCAGCTCCACATTCACATTTTTTAGAGATTTTTGACTCTAAGAGCTCCTCATAAGATGTTGCCTTTAGTGCATCAATCTCCTCTTCACTCTCAAATATTGTCTCTATATTTGCACCATAGTCACAAGTTTCACATACTACAAGAGTATCTTCACCGCTGTTTGCCAAAACATGAAACTCTTTGCTTCCTGTTCCGCCGATTGCTCCGCTGTCTGCTTCGACTACTCTAAAATCAAGACCGAGTCTTGTAAAAATCTTTTTATAAGTCTCCTCCATAAGGTGAAACTCTCTTACCATATCTTCTTGGCAAGAGTGAAAAGAGTATCCGTCTTTCATTAAAAACTCTCTACCGCGCATAAGCCCGTATCTAGGTCTTGCTTCATCACGAAACTTTGTATTTATCTGATACAGATTCAGAGGCAAATCTTTATAGCTTGTTACTCTGTTTTTTACTAGTTCCACCATAGCTTCTTCATTTGTAGGACTTAGCACGAACTCGTTTTCATGTCTGTCTTTTATGCGAAGCATCTCTTTTCCCATAGCTTCACAGCGACCGCTTCTCTCCCACAAACCGATCGGAGTAACAAAACTAAGCTGTACTTCCAAGCAGCCGGCACTGTCTAATTCCTCTTTTACGATAGCTCTAATTTTTTCCAGTACAATTTTGCCTAAGGGCATAAAATTATAAAGTCCGGCGCCCTGTTGATTTATAAAACCGCCTCTAAGTAAAAATTTGTGCGACGGCAGCGTTGCATCTGATGGCGCCTCTTTTGTCGTAGGTATAAAAGCTCTGCTTCTTCTCATTATCTTCCTTCTAAAATATTTAGGGCATGCTCACATTTGTATTTGTCAGGCATGTCATTTTTATCTTGTTTTATTAAAAACTGCAAAGCACTCGTTACCATATCGGATTTTGACTCTTCGGAAACGCTGCGCATCTTTGAAGTCATATCATGTAAAAACCTCTTCATAACCTGCTGGCTCATCTTATGAACTTGAGCTTCATACTCTTTTGGTATATAGCCGTTTTTTATAACTCTATCGCTCTCGACCTTTGCCGCTTCGTAAGCTTTTTGATAAATCTCTTTAATCATCGGTTCAATATTTAGAGTATCCAGCCATTCAAAAAATTCTACCGTACTTCGTCCGATAATACCGTGAGCTTTTCTTGCACCGTCTTCACGCAAGCTCATATTTTCATCTACGATATTTTTCAAATCATCAATTACATAGAGATTTATCTTCTCACCTTTATGATAGTTTATATCTCTTGGGAGTGCCAAATCAAACCAATATCTCTCAAAATCACACTGTTTTATAATCTCGTCCGTAACTATAGGCTCTGGTGCTGAAGTTGCGGTAAAAAGAATCTCAAACTCATTAACTGCATTTGGCAACTCGCTAAAATCTAAAACTTTTACCCCGCACTCATCGGCTAATTTTTGGGCTTTATATTTTGTCCTGTTCATGATATAAACATCGGCACCGTTTGATGCAAGATGTTTAGCCGTTATCTCAGACATCTCTCCTACGCCTATAACTAACGCTTTTTTACCCTCTACGCTATCTAAAACCGATTTTAGTTTTGCAACCGCAACACTGGCGATGGAGACCGGTTTTGAAGATATATCCGTTGCATTTCTAACTTTTGCGGCACATTTAAAAGCATTGTGCATTGCGCGAGCCAATTTTTGACCACAAAATCCATTGTCATATGAAAATCTAAAAGCATCTCTTAATTGTCCTGCAATTTGCGTCTCACCAATAACCATTGAATCGAGTGATGATGCAACACTAAAGAGGTGATGGATTGCGCTGCTGTCATCATATATGTCCGCCCTTCCTTCAAGCTCTTCTATTGAGATTCCGGATCTTGCTGCTAGCATCTCAAAAATATGCTGTGTTGCCAGAGCTATATCGCTGCAGCTGCAAAGCACCTCCATGCGATTGCATGTAGATATTAAAACGGACTCGTTGATTGCTTCACCGGAGTTTAATTTTGCAAGACATGCCCTTAGAGCATCGTCATCTTTGTAAGAGAGCTTTTCTCTGACTTCCAGAGTTGAGTTTTTATGTGAAAAGCTTATGTTTAAATAGTGCATTAATAACTTCTTTTTATCATAGTTTGTAAAATATTTACCAGCTCGGTATCATCTTTCATTACGCTCATAGCCTCATTTGAGAGTTTTTGTGCCAACTCAAAAGATTTTTCAATGGTTTTATGCTCTTGCATTTTTTGTTTAATCCAAAGAGCATCCTGCTCATCCAACATTTTTGCATGTAAGCTGACTAACTTTTTTTTATCATCGTCATTTAAAACTTTGTAAAGATAGATGTAAGGCAGTGTACATTTACCCTCTACAAAATCGTTCATAGCAGGCTTTCCAAGAGTTGCCGCATCGGCTGTGATATCTAAAATATCATCTATTATTTGAAAAGAGAGACCGAGATTTTTTCCATATAACGCATGGGATGCAGAATCTTTACCTGCTAAAATAGCGGCAGACTCTGCGGCCGCTTCAATTAAAGTAGCAGTTTTAAGGTACAACATATCAAGATATTTCTCTTCATCACCGTTAAACTCATCTGCCATCTTAACATCCATCATTTCACCCTTACTAAGAGCGGTAACGGAAGATGCGACTATTTTTGCGATATCTCTCTCAAACGAAACGAGTTCCGTAAATGCTTTTGAGTAGAGTATATCTCCAAGCATTACGGCTGTTTTGCTTCCATCCGTTGCATTTACCGAAGCCACTCCGCGTCTAAGCGTAGCTTCATCTATTACATCATCATGAAGCAGACTTGCTCCGTGAATAAGCTCAACGATTGCAGCAAGCAGAGGAGCTTTTTCGCTAGAGTGAGCTATCTTTAAAATTAGTTTTGCGCGAAGCCTTTTTCCGCCTTGAAGCATCTCAAAAAGACGAGTTACTTCATCATAATTTATCTCTTTAATTAATCTCTCAATCTCTCTCTCAACTCTTTGCATATTCTCTCTTTTTACACGCAAAATGAGCAAAGCCCATTTTGCTACGCTAGCCGCTTTGGCACTAAAGTCTGCCTCTTTTGAGGCAGAAAACTTCGTTTTATTGCAAGAAATTTATTTCTTTAACTCTTCTAAGTATATTTGCTCTTTTTCATCAAACAAAAAAATCTCAAATAGAGCCTGTTTTGAATCTTCTTTAAACTCTTTAAATTTAACCAATATATACGGTGCGTTATGAAAAGTTGCACCTTTTGTCTTCAACTCTACTCTAAAACTTTGATTTTCATGTCTTAAATAGAGCATACTCTGGGCAACTATCTTATCATAAGACCTAAAAACAACAAGTCCGCCGTTTTTATAAAGTGTCCATCTAAACTGAAATAACTTCTCTTTATTTGCGTATTTTACAAGAATTTTCTTTTGCTCATCTTTTTTTAGTAATATTTCCTTAGTTTCTGTTACATCACTTGCAAATATGAAACTAAAACTAAATGCTAAAAAAAGAAACAGTCGCAAAAAAATTTTCAACTATTCGCTCTGTGAAAGTATAGTACCCATTAGTTCGATATAGAGACTTTTTGAATGTTCATCAACTTCATCTCTACTTGAAAGCATAAATCTTTGAATATCTCTGTCTACATTTTCACCGAATTTTTCTGTCATCATAAGCTCCATAGCAGCCGTTCTGTCGATAAAATTTTGCAATTCGGCTCTTACTCTGTCGTTATTTGCATTAAATATTACATCCATTAATTTACTCTTTGGCGAGCCCATAAATATATCGTCTTCGTCTTCAAATAGTCCGTACATCTCATATCCTATAGTTTTAATAATGACGCGATTATAACATCACTAATCTAATAATGTCTTAACGCCTGACATTAAGTCACATTTTTCTATAATTCCAAAATGAAAATATATGACTTTTTAATTATCGGAGCCGGAAGTGCCGGATGCAATATTGCCCACTACTTGCAAAAAAATGGTAAAAAAATTGCTGTTATAGATAAAGAGGGCATTGCCGGCGGCGGCAGCGGAGCTGCAGGTGCGTTTTTATCTCCGCTTCCGGGAAAAGAGAATCCCTATAACAGTTTTGTAAACAGCGCCCTTATGTATAGCCTTAAATTTTATGAAGAGTTTGCACCCCAAGCGCTCAACAAAAGAGGTGTTTTAAGAGTTGCAAATAATAACTTTGAGAGTGAAAAACTTCAATCTAACAGTATAAAAAGCAGATATCTAAATACAAAAGAGCTGCAAGAGATATCGCAAAACTTTACCCAAATTGATGGGTATTTTTACGAAAATGCAGCTATTTTAAATCCAAATGAGATTTGCAAAAAACTCATAGAAAAGTGTGATTTTTATAAAGAAGATGTAAGCGAATTAATCTTTGAAGATGGATTTTATATTTTTGAAAACTTCAAAGCAAAAACCGTCATACTGGCTCAAGGTGTTATAAAACCGTTAGTTCAAACTCCATACATAGAGATATCTCCGATTTTTGGGGTTAAAATAGATGTAAAAACAACAACGAAAGTGCCGTTTAACATACACAAATCCATCTCTATCTCAACAAACAAAAGTGACGGCACGGTTGCTATCGGTGCCACAAAAGAGAGACACGACACCGCAAAAATGGAGTGCATTACCTCGTGTGACAAGTGTGCTTTTTATGTAAATAGCGAGCAGGGACAAATCGAAACTCTCCTAAGGGAAGCAGACGAGCTGATAAAACTAGAAAATTTAGAAGTCGTAAAAATTTACAGAGGTGCAAGAGCGACGATAAAGAGCTATTTTCCAGTAATAGGCAAAGTTGTAAACTTTAATGAGAGCTTAAAAAAATATCCCTCAATCAAAAACGGCACAAAAATCCCGCCGAACCTGTTAGAGTACTATCCTAATCTCTACATCATCAACGCTCTGGGCTCAAGAGGTTTTGTTCTCGCTCCATACTTGGCAAAAATATTGGGTGAAAATATTCTAAATGATACACCTATGCCAAAGGAGCTATCAAGCGAGAAACTCTTTTATAAAACGGCTAGAAAGAACTAAATATAGATTTATACAACTATCTGCGTTCCTATACCTGCCGATGTGAAAAGCTCTAGCAGCATCGAGTGTTCTATTCTGCCGTCTATGATGTGAGCTTTTTGCACGCCGCCCTCGATTGCTTCAAGGCAAGCATCGACTTTTGGTACCATTCCGCCGTGGATAGTTCCATCAGCCTTAAGTGCTTCAACTTCAGCTTTTGTAAGCGTGCTAAAGAGCTCTTTGTTGTTGTTTAAAACTCCGGCTGTATCCGTTAAAAATATGATTTTGTTCGCACCTATCGCTTTTGCAACATACGAAGCACATAAATCCGCATTTATGTTAAATCCCGGATGTCCCATCTCTGAACCTGCTGCAATTGGTGCGATAACAGGGATAAATTTTTCAGCTATCAAATTTGAGATAACTTCAGCTTTTACATCCGTAATATTTCCCGTAAGTCCCCATTTTGCGAAGTCTTTGGATTTTGCAGAGATAAAATGAGCATCTTTTCCGCTGATGCCTATCGCTTTTGCGCCATGAGAGTTCAAGAGTGATACTATCTCTTTGTTTATCTCTCCGCTAAGTACCATCTCGACAATTCTCATAACCTCTTTTGAAGTGACTCTCTGACCGTCTATAAATTTAGTATCAATTTTTAGAGCATCTAACATCTCGTTTATCTGTCTGCCTCCGCCGTGAACGATAACCGGCTTAATGCCTACAAGATACATAAGCAGAATATCTTCGGCAAACTTCTCTTTTAACTGCGGTGACTCTTGTGCCGAACCGCCGTATTTTATGACTATCGTTTCACCTCTGAACTCTTTTATAAACGGCAGAGCTTCAAGAAGCGTTTGAACTGTTTCAATCTTTTTTTGCATTACTGTTTCCTCTATAATTATCTATTATTTTAAAAATATTTTCATTAACTTCCACATGTAAATCAAGTAGTGAAAGCGGTAAATCAAACTGCTCTAATTTTACAAAATCTTTGTAAGTAACCAAAATTGAGCTTGCCTTGTCTCTTTGAATAATCTTGGAAATCTCATCTTTTGTAAACGAGTGATGGTCCTCAAAGTAATTTTTACTCACAACTTGAGGCAAATAACCATCAAGGCGCTGCGGTCTTGCTATGGCAGTTACAAGCGACATTTTATCACTTTTATTTTTAAGTTCAACTACTCTTTTAAAATCAATCCCCTCTTTTACGACAACAGCCTCTTTTTCTTTCCAAAGTCTCTCCCTAAAAGCTCCTGATGGCAGACAAGATGAATTTTTACTTTGTACATCTATGAGAATGTCAAGCTTTTTTATATCGTGCTTTGAGTAGGCGTCATCTAAAAATATAATTTTTGCACCCATCTCTTTGGCTTTTATAATACCTTTTTTTCTATCTTCGCTTACTATAACTATGGCATTTGGCACTTTTTTTGCGTATATCATAGCCTCATCACCGCTAGTACTTACATCGATTAATATTTTTTCTCCGTCACTTACCACAAAAAGTCCGCGGCTCTCTCGTCCGTATCCGCGAAGAACTACCGCCGCATTTTCATATCTTGATGCAAGAGCGGTTACAAGCGGCGTTTTACCGCTTCCTCCGACACTAAGATTTCCGATGCTGATGATATCAACGCCGAAATCCTGCGGTTTTTTGCTTTTAAATCGCATATACATAATAAAACAGTAAATAAAACTAAGAGGCAGAAGCAAAAGAGAGATAATTTTTTGAACGAAATTTGGGTTGTAGAAATACTCTTCAACCCAAAAGACTACCATCTTACGCATTAACGAACAAGTCCGTCAATGCTACGCTAGCCGCTTTGGCACTGAAGCTAGCCGCATAAAGCGGCAGATTATCTAACATAAACTTATACCCTAGTCGATGCTACGGATTTGATTTTATCTATAACATACTGCACTTCTTTATCTTGCATTCTAGGATAAATCGGAAGCGACATTACCTGCTGATAAGTTGTAAGCGCAACCGGAAAATTATTTACTTTTAGCGAATATTTGTGTTTATAGTACGATAAAAAGTGAAGAGGTATATAGTGAACTCCGACCTCAACACCATGTTTTTTTAGCTCCAGTGCAAAAGAGTCTCTATTTTTATCTACTTTTATAATATAAAGAGAGTAAGGATGTTCATCGCTAATCGGCTTAGGTATAGTTATATGATTTACTCCTGCAAGAGCTTTGTTATACATCTCAGCTATCTCTTTTACTCTTACAAGATTGTTATCCTGCTCTTTAATTTGCGCTCTTATGTACGCCGCATCCAACTGACTCATCGAATAATCAAACCCTATATCGACTACATCATATATGTACTCCAAAGAATCCTCGTCTCTCTTCATTCCGTGAGAACTTAAAAGTTTTGCACGCTCCATAATCTCTTGTGAGTTTGAAACAATCATACCGCCGTTACAAACATCTTTTTTCAGATGAGACGAAAAGTTAAAACATGTTATATCCGCTCCTGTCGAGCCTATTTTGTCACCTTTGTATGTAGCCCCTAATGCTTCGCTCGCATCTTCTACGATTTTTACATCATAAATGGTCGCCATTCTATAAAGTCTATCCAAGTCAACACACTGTCCTGCTATATGCGTAACAATAACGGCTTTTAGTTTTTTAGCCTTGTTATCTTCCAGATATGCCTCTAGTTTATCAAGATTTATATTGTAAGTTTGCGAATCTATATCTATAAAAACAGGCTCTGCGTCAAAGTGGCGGACGACTTCGGGAACATTCGGATGTGCATTTACGGAACAAACTACTTTATCACCGCGTTTTAAATCAAGCGCTAACATAGCCAAATGAAGCGCCGATGTTCCATGTGAAGTAGCTTGTGCATAATCTGCACCGATATATGCGGCAAACTCCTCTTCTAGCTCCGCTACCTGATTTATCTCTTCACCGTCTAAAACATCACTAACATTTGAGTGTGCCTCTCTGCTGCTTTCATATTTACAAAATGCAATTTTCATCCCTTGCTCCTTATAGTGTTATATCTCTTGGATAGTTAAAATCGTGGTTTATAGTTCTTGAGGTCAGTTTTGCGATAAGCGGCATTTTTCTCTTAAACTGATTGCGAAAAATCCGCTCTATAATCATTTCCAGCATATCTTTATCACATCCTCTTTTAATTATATCTTCTTTAGTGAGTCTCTCTTCAACATAAAGCTTAAGCGCTTCATCAAGTCGGGCATAACTATACCCCAAATCAGCCTCATCGCTCTGTCCATGCCACAAATCGGCAGAAGGAGCTTTTTTTATAATAGCTTTTGAGACACCCAAATACTCCGCCAACTCATAAATTTCACTCTTATACAAATCGCCTATCGGGTTTAACGCACTCGCCAAATCTCCGTAAAGCGTTCCGTAACCGAGCATCAATTCACTTTTATTGCTGGTACCCAAAACCAAAGCTCTCTGTTTTGCCGAAATGTCAAAAATAGTAGCCATTCTAAGCCGTGCAGAGATATTTCCGCGTCTAAGATTATCCATATCGGGATTTAACTCTTCATAAGCTCTTAGCATAGGTTCAATTGAAGCCGTGATGACATTTAATCCAAAATCACGACAAAGCTCATCGGCATCATCAAGAGAATTTTGCGAAGAGTAGTGTGAGGGCATTTTTACGCACAAGAGATTATCTTTAAACACTCTATGAGCGAGCACGGCTACAACGGCAGAATCTATCCCGCCGCTCAGACCAAGCACAACATTACCCAATCCTGTTTTGCGAACTTCATCATTTAAAAAATAGCACAAATACTCTGTTATTTGCTCATACTTTTTCATCATAAACCTTTGAGAAACTTCGAAGTGCCCAAGGGCATAAGAAAAATTATTATATCAAATTTTGGTAACCAATGTTATAATTTTGCGAAAAAGAGCATTACATATGAATATAAAAGTAAAACCTATGGGTGAATATCAAACAAACTGCTACATAGTAACGGTTAATGGAAAAGATTTTATAATAGATCCGGGAATGGGTGCTACAAAATGGGTTATGGATAATGTTAAAAATCCGGTTGCAATTTTAAATACACACGGTCATTTTGACCATGTTTGGAGCAATGCCGAATTACAAGAGAAACTAAAAATTCCGCTCTACACCCCAAAAGAGGACACAATGTTACTCTCAAGCAGCTCATGGATGCCAGATTTACCGCCGTCAAAACCTGATGTAGAAGTGGAACCCAATCAAGAGCTTGATTTTGGAGGAGTTAAAGTTAAATTTACTCACTTTCCCGGACACACTCCCGGATGTTCAACGATAGAAATTGAAGATGCGATGTTTAGCGGTGATTTCATTTTTGAACGCTCTATCGGGCGCACAGATTTTCCATACTCTTCTCCAAAGCAGATGAGAGAGTCTCTTGAACAATTTAAGAAAATTCCATACGATAAAACTATATATCCGGGGCACGGAGGAACTACGACTATCAGACAGGAGCAACAGTATAGTGATTATTGGATAGGAAATCTTTAATGATTACCTATTCATCGTCATCTTCCGTATCGGTCAACCTTAACTTTAAAACATGTCTATCAGTTACGACAGTTTTAAACTCGCCCTCAAAAACTTTTATCTCTAATACATGTCCCGTTACATGCACATTTCTTTTTCTACCCTCTTTATGACGGACTTTAGCGACAAAGTTTACTATATCGCCAAATTTTACTGGTGATAAAAACTGACAGTCACTTGCCACTAAAACAACATTTTTTTCATTAACGGCAGCCATAGCGGCATAATCGGCGGCACTGAAAATAAATCCGCCGTGTATCAGATTTTTAGAATCGGCAATCATGTCATGATTTGTTACCAATTTTAATTCTATATACCCTGTTTCTAGTTTCTCTATCTCTCCGCATAAATCTTGATTTATTCTCTCATGCGTTTTTAATATAACATCATCTTTGTTTTTATATCCATCTATATCTAACCCTTCATCATCTTCAAAAAGATCTTCTGCATTACCCATTATCTCTTATCCTTAATCAATTTTACATATACTCTAGCAGGTGCCGGATAACCTTCAACCGTTTTAGTATTGTCGTTTTTATCTAAAAAATCCTCTAGCGACTGCCCCTCAATCCAAGAAGTTTTTCTTTGCTCATTACTATCCGTAGTAGAAGTTTCTAAAACCTCAAAACTATCAAACCCCGCTCTTAAACACCAATTTCTCAAAGCTTTTATAGTCGGTACAAAATAGATATTGGGTATCTTGGAGTATGACGACTCGGGACACAAACACATCTCATCATCACTATCAATATAAAAAGTGTCCAATATTACTTCACCCTCATTGTCAAGCCCCTTATAAAGAGATTTTAACATTCCGATGGGATCACTTCTATGATAAAGAACACCCAAACAAAAGATGGTATCAAACTTTTCCTCATAAAATTCCAAATGCTCAACACCCAAAAGTTCATAAACAATATCGCTCTTTACAAAATGATTTATAAAATCAAATTGTGTTTTATATAAGGGCGACGGATCAAAACCGACAAGGGATTTAGGAGAATCTTCTTGCATCCTAAAAAGATAGTATCCGTTGTTACATCCTATATCGGCAACTCTTTTATCTTTTAAATTAAAATGTTTTCGCAAAAGGTTGTATTTTATATTGCTTCTCCATTCGGAGTCTATATACGTGTCAAAAAGCTCAAACGGACCTTTTCTCCAAGGCATCATCATTCTAGCTACACTCTCTACATATAAAGGGTCATTAATCTCACCGCTAATTGTAACGGCATCACCGAGTTTCACTTCCCAAGAACCGTCTTGTAAACTATCAAGTGCCTCTCTAAGCGGAGCTATATTTTTCCATCTCATCCACTTCTCTCTTTGATTTCTCAACTCTTGTAAATTCATTTACACAACCGCCCTATTCATCATAATTACCATAATCTATAATTTTAATATTAATTTTACTATAATTGTACCTTAAAACATACAGGACTAAAAATGAGATTAGAAAAAAAAGCGACCGTAATATCTACATCCGTAGCTACACTGCTTGTTATTATGAAAATGACTGTTGGTATTTTAAGCGGTTCTATCGCTGTTTTAGCATCAGCCATAGACTCCTTGCTCGATTTAACAGTCTCTCTTTTTAACTACTTTGCGCTGCATAATTCTGAAAAAGATCCTGATGATAAATTTCACCATGGAAGAAGTAAGATAGAACCTCTAGCAGCGGTTATAGAAGGCACTATAATATCGCTCTCGGCACTTTTTATACTTTATGAAGCACTTATAAAAATAGCCCATCCGCGAGAGATGGAATTTATGGGTGTATCTATTTTTGTAATGTTAGCTTCTATATTAATAACATCTATACTGGTTCTGTTCCTAAACAAAGTTGCTAAAAAAACAGGTAATATGGTCATTAAAGCTGATGCGCTCCACTATAAAACCGATATCTTTTCAAACGGTGCGGTTCTTTTAGCACTTGGTCTTGTTTCATTAACCGGTGAAGATTTAATTGATTCAATTCTTGGTATTGGTATCGGCATATATATGATCTACTCGGCAATACCTATTATTAAAGAGGGTATTCTGATGCTTCTTGATGCCGCACTCTGTGAAAGTGACATTAAAAAAATTACGGATGTTATTGAGAGTCAAAAAGAGACGACAAACTATCATCATCTACAAACAAGAGAGTCAGGCTCGCATATTTTTATATCCGTACATATTGTTTTTAATGTCAGCATATCGCTATATGACGCGCATCTGATTTCAGATAAGTTAGAAGCAAAGTTAAAACAACTTTTTAAAGAAAAAAAAGTACACGTTCTTATACATATGGATCCTTACGATGATTCACAGATAAACGAGAGTGAGGATTTGTATAATTAACAACCTAACTTTAATCAAGATTTTAAACTTATAAAAAGAGAAAGAATGAAACTTATAATTAACGGCGAAACAAAAGAGTTTAACGAGAATATTACCCTTGAGCATCTTTTAGAAGAGTTGGGTTTAACAGGCAAGGTAATGGCAGCAGCCGTAAATATGGAGATAGTCAAACAAGGAAATTGGGCAACTTACTCTTTAAAAGAGATGGACAAGTTAGAGTTGTTGGATTTTGTCGGCGGGGGCTGATTCTATAGCTACTACTGCTATCGCATACTCGCCGTCATGGGTAATAGAGATGCTTAAATCTAAAATATTAAAGTTATTTAAAAGCTTCTCTGATAATTTTAGTTTCGGTGCGCCGCTTTTTGTTTTGTATATAACTATATCATGAAAGCTGCACTCTGAACCGATACCGACACCAAGAGCTTTTGAACAAGCCTCTTTTGCCGCCCAAAATCCGGAAGCTGTTTTGTAGTTTTTAACGAGTGACACTTCATCTTTAGATAAAAATCTATAAAGGGCTTTATCTCCGAATCGCTCCATAAAGCGACTCATACGAGATGTTTTTATAAGATCTATACCAATCATCTACTGTATAACAAACTCTGTAAAATAGATACCTTTTACACTTCCATCAGCAAGCATAGAGTTTAAAACTTCAACGATTTGTTCAGTTACTTTTTGTTTGCCTTTGGCAGAAGAAATCTCTTCTAATGTCTTAGATGTCAAAATTCTAATAATTCTATCTCTTATAACTGCCGTTTTTTTATCAAGCTCTACACTTAACTCAGGACCTTTTAATTCTAATGAAACGGTAGCCTTAAGATAACGACGCCCTGAATCACTTTTTAAATTGACGGTAAAAGTGTCCAATGGATATAAAACTCCAATTTCACTTAACTTTCTTGAAGCAATTTCATCTCCATCACCTTTAGCTTTTGCCGGTGCAGGTGCATGTGCCGCCGGTGCAGGTGCGGGTGCAGCTTTTTCGTGAGCCTGAGGAGCCGCACCATGTGCCGCAGCATCTTTTTCATCTCCATGCAATAAGAGAAATGCGACCAATCCACCACCGATGATGATTAGCAATAAAACAACAATGATAACTAACATCAATGTATTACCGGATTTTTTCTTTTCTGTACCAGCTTCTTCTTTAGTCTCTTTCTCAGACATAATTCTTCCTTGATTTTGGTTTATTAATATATCAAAATTTAATAAGTACTATTTTGTAATAATCAATCACAAATAGTTATATTTAAAGTTTTTATAATCTCTTCAAATATATCACCCGCTTCGCGTTCAACATCATCATGATACTCGATGACGACTACATCTTTTTTATTGGATAGATTGCAAGTATACATTTCAGGTTTTATATCATACTTAGAAACAATTTTATCAATCGTAGAGCAGACCAATTCACCTTCCTCTTTTCCTTCATACGCTATTGATAATTTAACAAATTTCTCTTCACTTCTTACTTTGGCATCCATCTATCAGTTTCCTTTAAAAATATTTAAATAGGGCGATTATACTATTAATACGATAAAAGAGATTTAAATATCTCAAAAATCAGTACCACTCTAAAAGTTTTGTAACTTCGTCTACTACAAATATTTTAATAGCCGATTTTTCTAACGGTTTTTTTGAAACAAGCGCTTTTGAAATATTTTGCATACTAGCCTCTTTAAGCCTTGCATCCATTCCAAAAACTTCCCTTACATCTCCCACCAGCGAAACTTCACCTATAAAAATAGTCTGTTTTGATATGGCACGATTGCGAAAACTACTTATAATAGCCGCTAGAACTGCTAAATCGGCAGATGTTTCACTTATTTTAATTCCTCCGGTAATATTAATAAATACATCATATCCGGATAAAGGAATTTCAAGTTTTCTCTCTAAGAGTGCCAAGAGCATATTAAGTCTATTTGTATCAAATCCTGTAGCTTGTCTTTTTGAATTTGCCGTATGAGATTCTGAGACAAGTGCCTGAACCTCAAGTATTATTGGACGAGAGCCTTCCATAATAACAGTCAAAGCCGAGCCTGATTGTTCTGAGTTGCGGTTAAAAAATCTCGATGCAACATCCGTTGCAGATACCAAACCGTCACTTCTCATCTCAAAAACACCTATTTCACTAGTAGGTCCGAAACGATTTTTAAAACCTCTAAGTATTCTAAGCTCTTGCGAAGAATCGCCCTCAAAATAGAGAACCGTATCTACCATATGTTCCAAAACCCTTGGACCCGCGATTGAACCCTCTTTTGTGATATGTCCTATAATGAAAATAGCAATGTTTCTCTCTTTTGCAATTCTCATAAGTTCAAATGTAATCTGTCTTACTTGGGTTACGGAACCGGGAGCCGATGAGATATTTTCAGAATACATAGTTTGGATTGAGTCTATAATTAAAAAATCATAAGCACGATGTTCAAGTTCAATAATAACCTGCTCCAATCTTATTTCGCTAAGCAGATAAAGCGAATCTTGATTTGATTTTAGCCTATTTGCACGAAGTTTTATCTGTCCGCTTGACTCCTCGCCGCTTACATAAAGAACATTCTGTCCGCTAGAAGCTATATCGCCGCCTACTTTTAAAAGCAGAGTTGATTTTCCTACACCCGGACTTCCGCCGATCAGAGTCAGTGAACCGGGAACCACTCCGCCGCCAAGCACCATATCTAACTCTATATTTCCGGAACTAAACCTAAAAATCTCTTCCTCTTTTATATCATTAATGCTTTGTGCTTTTGTAGATGAGCCTGAAGTTGATTTTGTCTGTTTTGCAACTTCCTGCTGATGCTCATTTAACTCAACAAAAGAGTCCCAAGCTCCGCAATTTGTACACTTACCCATCCATCTAGGAGTTGTTAATCCGCAGTGTTGGCACTCAAAAAGAATCTTTTTTTTGGACATATTTTTAACCTCTTAAAAGGATTTGAGTGATTATATATAATATAGTGTTGTAGATAGTAAAATATGACAAATTGTCATATTTTACTTAATGTCACGCACTAAAATGAGCAGTACCCAAAAGCGATGGCAAAGGTGACCTTAATGCTCTTCTTCAAATATAGCATCAAGCAGACCGTCAACAAACTCATACTTATCAAACGGAGTTAAATTTTCTGGTTTTTCGCCTGTTCCGACAAAGAGAATAGGAAGTCCAAGAGCATAAGCGATACTAAAGATGCTTCCGCCTTTTGCAGTGCCGTCAAGTTTTGTAATAATAATCCCGTCAATACCTATCATCTCATGAAATGCTTTTGCTTGAGCAATCGCCGAGTTTCCTTGTGTTCCGTCAATAATAAGAATGGTTCTATGAGGTGCACCGTTATGAGCTTTATCGCAAATACGGTTGATTTTTTTTAGCTCATTTGCCAGATTTGTTTGCGTGTGAAGTCTTCCTGCAGTATCAATAATGACATTATCAAATCCTTTTGACTTGGCAGAATCTATGGTGTCATAGGCAACAGCCGAGCTATCGTGACCCTGCTTTGAAGCCACTATGGGAATATCTAATTTTTTTGCCCAAAGAGTAAGTTGCTCTATGGCAGCGGCACGAAAAGTGTCTCCTGCACCAAGCATAACTTTTTTACCATCATTCTTATATTTTAGCGCAAGTTTAGATATGGTCGTTGTCTTTCCGGCACCGTTTACTCCAACAATCAACTCAACAAACGGAGGTGTAAATTCCGGTTCCTTGTAAGTTGTATGCGCAAGCGTAGCGAGCAGTTTTGGTCTAAGAATATCACGAGTAACCTTGCTTTGATAAATCTCATTTAAAATAATCTCTACTAACTCATACTCAACATCGGCTTCGAGTAAAATATCTTCAATCTCGCTTTTAGAAAATGATAGCTGTTTTTTTGGAACTACCGCTTTTATAGCCTCTACGGTTTTACTAAGCGATTTTTTTATAAATCCAAACATCTATTTGCCCAAAGCGTTTTTAATATCACTGTCTACAAACTCTTCTTGCGTTGCACCGACATAATGATTTATGAGAGTTCCGTTTTTATACATTGCCATAGTAGGGATAGGATATCTCTCACCTAGTTTCAACTCTTTTACGATTGCATCGCTTAGACGGCGGTTCTGATCCGAATTTACTAAAATATATTTTGCTTTATACTTTTGTGCAAACTCTTCTAATTTTGCATTCTCTACCTTATCTTCAATAGTAATCCCGATAATTATAAGTTTATCTTTATATTTCTCTTGAAGAGAAGTTAAGTGAGAAGCCGCTGTACGACAAGGCGGACACCAAGTTGCAAATATGTCAAAAATAACTACTTTATCTTTTGCACCTTCTAAAACAAAGCCTTGGGCGCTTTTTTTTACGACATACTCTTTTTTATCAAGACCCGTTAATACATATTCGGGACCAGAGAGCATCTCATTTGCGCTACTGCTAGATTTTTCTTTGTTATTTGAACAACCTTGAAATAAAATCGCCGATAATATCGATATAAGTAAAATATATTTTTTAAACATTTGCCTGCCTTGTTTTCTGTTTTTTGAGTAAAATAAACAAAATTATAACCATAAAGATTTTATATGCCTCTTACAAAAACAATTTTTAGACAAAATTGTCTAGATAAAATTAAAAATAGTCCAAAACATAATCGTATATACAAAAATGCAAAAATAAGCTCTTTATTACTTAGAGAACTTAAAAAATTTAAAAATAAGAAGATACTTTTTTATACATCCTTGCCTTTTGAAGCAGATACGGCAAAACCGATTAAAATACTCAGAAAAAAATATGATATTTTCGTACCGTTTATGGAAGGCGAAAGTTTTAAGATGGTACCATTTAGGTTACCGCTTAAGAAAAAAAAGTTTGGTATTTATGAAGCGGGAAACAGTTTAAGAAAAATTAAAAAAATAGATATAGCCATAGTACCGATAGTCGGTGTAGATGGAAATTTACAAAGAGTTGGTTTTGGAAAAGGGATGTATGATCGTTTCTTTGCAAAGTTTAAAAAGAGACCATACACAATTTTTATACAATCAGAATTTTGTTTTACAAAAAAATTTATTTGTGATGATTATGACATCACATGCGATTTAATTATCACACCGCATATTAAAGTGCAAAACAAAAATATGGCTATAAAGAGGAAGTAAAATGCTAAATGAGGTACTAATCGGCGGCTCAGCAGCCGTCGTTAGTGGACTTATTGGATTTTTCATCTCTAAAAAAATAACTAGTGCTAATTTTGATATTTATGTCGAAAAAGCCAAAGCTCAAGCAGGTGCTATTGAAAATGAAGCACAGTTGCTTTTATATAAAGCTAATATCAAATCTCAAGAGATAGAGTTAGAAGCTACAAAACTATATGAAAGTGCAAAAGAAAAAGCTAGAATAGATCTTCTGCAAAGAGAAGATGATATTATGAGAAAAGAGCAAAGCTTTAAGCGTTATAAACAAAATGAAGAGAAAAAACTTCAAGATGAAGTTGCTACTTTAAAAGCTAGACAAGTTGATTTAAAAAGAAATGAAAAGTCTCTAAGCTCACTTAAGAAGAGATATGAAGAGAAAATAGACGAAGCACTTAATGCAATTGAGTATTGTGCAGGTATGACGAAAGATGAAGCAAAAGTTGTTTTACTGGAAAAAGTAGAAGAGAAATCTCGTGCGCAGATAGCTCACATTGTCAGAAAATATGAAAATGAAGCTAAAAATGAAGCTAAAAAAAGAGCAAATTATATTTTAGCTCAAGCCACAAGCAGGTATGCCGGTGAATTTGCAGCCGAGAGACTGACAAATATTATAAATCTTTCCGATGATGAGCTAAAAGGTCGCATAATCGGCAAAGAGGGCAGAAATATCAAAACTCTTGAGACTCTTTTGGGCGTAGATATTATTATAGACGATACGCCGAATGTGATTCTTGTAAGCAGCTTTAATCTCTATAGGCGTGCAATTGCAACAAAAACAATAGAGTTGCTTATAGAAGACGGTCGTATTCAACCGGCTCGCATTGAAGAGATTTATAATAAAGTTTGTGATGAATTTGAAGCAAATACGCTAAATGAGGGTGAAGAGATAGTAGCCGATTTAGATGTAGGTGTTATGCATCCTGAACTTATCAAGCTTATCGGCAAGCTTCGTTATCGTGCGAGTTATGGACAAAATGCTCTTGCTCATACTCTTGAAGTTGCTCATTTAGCCGGAATTATGACTGCTGAAATGGGCGGAGATGTTAGACTTGCAAAAAGAGCCGGACTACTGCATGATATAGGCAAAGCGGTTACTCATGACAGCGAAGGCAATCATGTAGATTTAGGTGCGGCTATTTGCAATCGCTATAACGAGCATAGCATAGTTTTAAATGCTATTTACGCTCATCACGGCTATGAAGAGATTAACTCCATAGAGTGTGGCGCAGTTTGTGCCGCTGACGCTCTCTCTGCGGCAAGACCGGGAGCCAGAAGAGAAGTTTTAGAGAGCTTCTTAAAAAGAGTAACGGAGATAGAAGAGATAGCATCACAACATATCGGCGTTAAACAAGCTTATGCTATTAATGCAGGACGAGAAGTAAGAGTTATTGTCAATGCATCACTTATAAACGATGATGAAGCCATTTTAATGGCAAAAGAGATAGCCAAAGAGATAGAAGATAAAGTTCAATATCCGGGTGAAATCAAAGTCAATGTTATTCGCGAGAGCAGAGCCGTAGAGTTTGCCAGATAAAAATCTCATAACGGCGTACCTTTTTGCATATCAAAATTATGATATGCAAAAGCCTTATCTGCTACAAAATATAATCAACTACTTTTGACTCGGCAGTTACTGATTTTATAAATTCAACAACCTTTAAATGCTCAGGATGAATAGCGTAAGCATCCAAATCCTCTTTTGTATCAAATGTAGAGTATAAAGAGAGGTCAAACGCTCTATCTGCAACCGTAAAGTTCACGCCGACCTCCATTGATTTTAGAGTTGGAACCAAATCAACCAAAGAATTCAATCTCTTTTTAGTTTCTTCAATATTTGCGCCTCTGTTTTCATCCTTAAACCTAAACATAACTATATGAACTATCATTATAAGCCTTATTTTTTTGATGCAATTCTAGCTAAAAAGGTGCAATAAAACCATGAAAAAATCTTAAATTATAATTTTTACACTCATACAATTGCAATAAACATATGTTATAATTTTGATTATCTTATTTTATAAAAAAAGGTGTTATCATGAAAAAATTAGTAAGTCTGTCTCTGCTAGCTGCTTCTTTTACAGTGCTGTTTGCCTCTACGGATGCAGAAGAGTTAGCTGTTAAAAAGTGCGGGGAATGCCATTTAATGGGGGTAGTATCTGCAGAGAAGTTAAAAAACATGAAAGCACCGCCTTATTGGGCAATAACTAGAAAAGCTAGAGAGAGCTATGAAAATAAAGAAGACAAAATAAAATATATAATTGATTATGCAATCAGTCCTAGTGAAGATAAAATGCTGTTTCCAAAAGACACCGTAAAATTATTTGGCGTTATGCCCTCACAAAAGGGTAAAGTAACACAAGACGAACTTAAACTAATTGCTGAATATATAATAGAAGAAAAATCTTTTTAAAACTACGATAGCCGGCTTTTTGGCTATCAATTTGCAAGAAAATTGCTTAAGCTTACACGCGGGTCAAGCCCCTCTAGCATATTGTATACTTCTCTTGCAATGGGAAGATACAACTCTTTTTGCTTTGCAATTTCATAGAGTGCGTAAGTAGTTCCTATACCCTCGGCAACCTCTCCAATCTCTTTTACTATTTGCTCTTTTGATTTCCCCTCTGCGATACCCAAACCGACGCGAAAATTTCTGCTCATAGTCGATGATGCGGTTAAAAAGAGATCCCCTGCTCCGCTAAGTCCTATAAAACTCTCATCTTTTGCACCGTATACTTTGCCAAATCTCTGCATCTCAACTAAACCTCTTGATATAAGTGAAGCTGCGGCATTTTTACCAAGACCCAAACCCTCACAAATACCTGCGGCAATAGCTATAACATTTTTATAAGCCCCCGCAACTTCCGCGCCTACAACATCGGTTGATATATATGTTTTTATAAAAGAGGGGAAAAATGAGGCAAACTCAGTGCTTAACTCTTCATTTTTAGAATTAACGACTAGTGCAGTCGGCAGGGATTTCATAACTTCTGCCGCAAACGACGGACCTGAGAGAAATGCTATATTTTCATCAGGAATATACGAAGCATATATCTCATTTAAAAACTTTCCGGTTGTCGCTTCTATCCCTTTTGATGCTACTAAAATTTTTTGATTCGTAAATCTGAAATTTTCTTCAAGCCATAAAGATATTTCCTGCGCAGGAATGGTAATAATCAAATACTCTAACTTTAAGATATCATCAAGAGAGACAAAATTTTTTATATCTCTAGGCGTTCTTGAAGTTATATAAACTTCACATTTTTGGCTTAATGCAAAAGCCAAAGCCAAACCCCATTTACCGGCTCCGATTACTCCTACTTTAGTCACATGTACTCCCAGTCATTTTTTCAAACTCTTTTATATCCGTCTCATATCCGACAACTATATACATATCATCTTTACTTACTATATGATGCTTTACTTTGGATGAATATATAAATTCGCTACTCATATCTTCATTTACGATTGCTAAAACCACGATGCCGTATCTTTTACTCCAATCTATGTCCGAGACAGAGTTGCCTATATAACAATTACTCTCATTTACCTTAACTTGAGCAATTTTTAACGCACCGCTTTCAAATAAAATTTTATGAAAAACATCTTTAACAATAGGTTTTTGCAACATCTCTGAAATCATCTCTGCCGTCGTTTGAACAAGAGGTATAACCTTGTTTGCACCCGCCATTTGTAATTTGTTTGCCGTTTGCTTGTTGTTTGAGAGGGCTATGATATTTAGATTGACAAATGAAGACCTCAGCGAAATTGTTAAAAAAATATTCTCTGCACTATCTTCTAAAACGCAAAATGCTATAGAATTTTCAATATCGATATTTTCATTCAAATCATCCCACTTATCGCTTAAATCGAAACTTTTTACTTCAAAACAAGACCTGTTTCTTAAAATATCTTGCTCACTATTTAAACTATACAGGTAAACATTCTCATACTCATATGTAACATTTTTAGCAATCTCCAAAGCATAATCGTTATATCCGAAAATCAAAGCGGCTCTATTTTTCATTTTCTAATCTTCTTATGTAAATGTTTTTCAAACTCTCTCATAAAAGCAGAATTTCCTATAGCCAGAAGATAATCCCCACTCTCAAGAAGAGTGCTCTCAAGCGGATTAAAAAAGAATCTTTTAGTATCTTTTTTATATATTCCAAGCAAAATAACTCTAAATTTGGAATTGTTTAACTCACTTACATATAGTATATTTTGACTCATTCTGTCATCCACTAAAATCTCTTCGACATCTACGCCGTAGTAATCATTTCTAAGTGCATGTATAACTTCAAAAGCCACAGGTCTTCCTATCAACTCTTTAGAGATCATTCCTACTATACCTTTTGGATAGAGTATCTCATTTGCACCGGCGAATTTAAGTTTATTTCTATTTGCATCATCCATAAGCAGCGATATGATATTTACATCTTTACTTATTGATCTAACCGTTAAGGTTGTATATACATTTTCTATATCACTCTCTCTAAGACACAATATTGACTTAACTTGCACATTTATATCAATACCTAGCTTTTTATAGCTCTCTATATCTCCCGGATCATAATTTACTGCAATAAGTCCATCTTTTTTTGCGTTCTCTATTCTATGTATATCTTCATCTAAAACGATAATGCTTATCTTTGAATCTTTTAATTTCTTAACTACCTCTTGAGCCACATTCTGATATCCGCATATAAGATAAAAGTGCTTAAGTTTTCTAATATTGTCAATCGTTTTTATCTCTCTTATCTCATCTAGCTTTTCCGTAAAAGCAGAGACGACGATTGAGGTTGTAAAAGCCAAAAGCGAAACACCTGCGATAATAACAAAAATAGCAACCGTTCTACCCTCCATCGTCACGGGTACGATATCGCCGTATCCCACAGTTGCTATTGTAACTACCGACCAATAAACGGCATCAAAAAGTGTATTTATCGGTGATTTTGGATTATGCGCCTCCATTACATAAATGAGTACCGATGAGACAAAAATAACTATTGATGAAAACATCAATAAAATAAAAAATTCAAATTTTTTTGTAGAAAGCACCGAAGTAAAAGTTTGAAAGCTCTTTGTGTATCTAAATAACTTAAAAACTCTAAAAAGAACAAATAGACGAAGCAGTCTCAGCTCATGGAAGAAAGGTAAAATAGCAAGCAAATCTATTATTGCTTTAAAGGAAAAAACAAAAATAAGTTTTGTTTTCATAGCGTTTATTAACGCTCGATAAAGATAAAACTCCCTACCAAGTGCCGTAGCATGTTCGCTTTTATTTATAATAATTTCGCTAACACTGCTGCTTATCCAAAACCGAAGCAAATACTCGATAAAAAAAATGAAAGAGATAATATATACATTTAAAATTTTTAGATATATATTCATCTCAGATTTAACTTCAGCTATCAAAATTGCAACGCTTAAAAAGATAAGCGTTATCATAAAAATATCAAAATATCTTTTGTATTGATATTTATCGTTTTCTAAGATATCATAAACAAATCGCTTTTTATGCTGATAAGCTTCCGATGTGTTTAAAAAATATGCAAAATCAACAACCCAGCGAGTAAAAAAATTCATCTACCCCAGCTTTTCTTTTAAAATGTCATTTACTGTTTGTGGGTTAGCACTACCCTTAGACTCTTTCATAACTTGACCGACAAAGAAACCGAAAAGCTTATCTTTTCCGCTTTTATACTCTGCAACTTTATCGCCGTTTGCAGCAATGACGGCATCGCAGATTGCCTCTAATGCTCCGCTGTCGCTTACTTGTTTAAGCCCTAGCGTATTGATTGCGCTATCTACATCTCCACCCTTATCCATCAGATAATCAAGAACCTCTTTAGCCGCTTTTCCGCTTATAGTGCCGTCCTCGATTCTTTTTACTAAAAATCCGATTGTTTTGGCATCTACGGGAGAATTTGTAATATTTACATCCCCTTTAAATCTGCCCTGCAACTCAACCGTAAGCCATGTAAGAGCATTTTTAGCACTGATGCCCTCTTCCATCATAGCCTCAAAAAAGTGCGCCATTTCAACCGATGAAGTAACAACCATCGCGTTATATTCGCTCATGCCGTAATCTTTTACAAAACGAGCCATCTTCTCATCAGGAAGTTCAGGAATTTTTGAAAATTCCTGCATCATCTCATCCGTTACGACTGCTTTTAACAAGTCAGGTTCAGGAAAATAACGATAATCCGCCGCTTCCTCTTTTCCACGCATAGAGCGGGTTTCTTGCTTAGTTTGGTCAAAAAGTCTTGTCTCTTGAACTATCTCTTTATCGTAAACACCGTCTTCCCAAGCCTCAATCTGTCTCTCAACTTCAAGCTCTATGGCTTTTTGGATAAATCTAAAACTGTTAATATTTTTTATCTCTACACGAGTATAGAGCTTCTCGTCGCCCTTTGGACGGATAGAGACATTCACATCGACGCGGAAAGATCCCTCTTGCATATTTGCATCACCGATATCAATGTAGCGTATAATTGAGTGAAGTTTTTTAAGATAAAGGATAGCCTCTTGTGCACTTCTCATATCAGGTTCGCTTACAATCTCTAAAAGCGGTGTTCCTGCACGATTTAAGTCAACTTTAGAGATAGGACCGTCATGTATGTTTTTTCCGGCATCCGCTTCTATATGAGCACGGTTGATACGAATAGTTTTATGCGTAGCGTCCTCAAAGTCTATGCGTAGTTTTCCGTGCTCGACTACCGGCGTGTAAAGCTGAGTAATCTGATAAGCCGAAGGACTATCCGGATAAAAGTAGCTTTTTCTATCAAAATATGATGTTTGATTTATAGTTGCCTCAATCGCGGTTCCAAGCATTACGGACTTATGAAGCACCTCTTTGTTCAGTACAGGAAGTGCCCCGGGCAGTGCTAAACAAGTCGGGCATGTATTTGTATTTTGTTTATGATTAAAACTCGTCGGGCACGAGCAAAAGAGTTTAGTTTTTGTGTTTAATTGAACATGAACTTCCAGACCGATAACTACTTCAAACATAATGTTCCTTAAAAAATATAAAATTACAGTAGATTTTACCCAATTATGCTTTTAACTTTCATAAACATAATTAAAAATAATACAAAAGTCATGTTTTGCTGTATAATAATTGACCATGAAAATCAAAAATATTTTACATAAAATTACTATTTTTTTATTGTCGACTTTACCTGCTTATTCAAATGAGTTTGATATAAAAACTTTTGGAACAATCGGCGGTGTATATAACGATAATAGCAATTATATATATAGAAAAGACATCTTTCAAAAAGATGGCTCATCAGGTAATTTAAGTTTTAAAACCGATACTTTAATCGGTCTGCAGACTACGCTAAACATCAATGAAAAATTTTCCCTGCTGCTTCAAGGCATAGTAAACAACGACTATAACGACGAAATAAAAGCAAAAATCGATTGGGGATACCTGAAGTATGATTCAGGCGAAAACATTATCGTTAAAGTCGGCAGAATTAGAACGCCTTATTATAAAAATTCAGACAATCTGAATGTAGGCTACTCAAACCTTATGATAAGAGAGAGTGTAGAAGTTTACGGTCAAGTTCCTTTCTCATCGTACAACGGTATCGAAGCAATCTATTCAAACATCATAGATAAATATTTTTATACACTTCAGGCAAACTACGGAAAAGAAAATCTAACGGTTCCCATCCATTCACTAAATCAAAAAGCAAATGTAGAAGTTAATGATTTATATGCAGTAAACTTGACATTCGGCACGACTGCCCTGCAGGCAAGAGTTACATATCTAAATGCCGATATAACCGCATCAAGCCTATCACTAGACCAACTCTTTGGGGGTTTGCGTGCATACGGATTAAACGAGTTGGCAGATAAGTATGAATTTAAAGACAAAAAATCTGAATACTTGGGATTTGGACTTTTTTTAGATTATAACAATATTATATTTTCCGGTGAATGCGGACATAGAAAAATCCCTAGTTTTTTTGCAAATGTCCACGGCTATTCCGCTACTTTGGGATATAGTTTTGATAAACTAATTCCTTTTGCAACATACGCAAAAAGTAAAATGGATGTAGCAACTTACGAAGCAAATACCGGCGTATATGCCTTAGATGCTCTGCTTCGTGCCCAAAATTTGGCACAATCATCAGAAACAATCGGGATGAAATATTATATAAATGAACATTTTGACATAAAATTTCAATATGAGCATGTTGTTCCAAAAGGTGACTACGGAAGCTATCACTTAAGCACCCTGCAAAAGCCGCAAGAGTTAAATGTCTTCTCATTTGCTTTGGATTTTATATTTTGAGAGGGTTTGGCGCATGAAAATCATTTTCTCACTACTGCTTGGTATGCACCTCTTAAATGCGCAAATAGTAGTCGTAACAAATAAAAATTCTCAACTAAACAATATCCCAAAAGAGATAATTCAATATATCTATCTGGCAAAAATAGACAAAATTGAGAGCATAAAAGTAGAACCCATTTTATCGGATGATAAAAATCTACATAATGAATTTTGCAATCATATTTTGTCCAAAAGCGAATCCCAATACAATAGCTACTGGGCTAGACTTGTCTTTACGGGCAGAAAACCGATATCAAAAAGATTAGATTGGCAAGATCTTGTAAAAAAACTTCAAGTTCCAAACACCATCGCTTATATAGATAAGAATGACTTAAGAAATGAGTGGAAAATTATCTATGAAGAAAATTAAAAAAACTATTAGAAATATAGTTTTTCGCTACCACTCTCTATCTATTCTTAAAAAATTTTTATTAGCTCCCCTGTTTGGTCTAATTTTAGTCCTGCCTTTTTATATCTTTATATTTTTAAATATGTTAGAGATGAAACAATCCGTAAACAGTGTTAACAATGAGTTGATGCCGCTGCAAGAAATTTCATTTAATAATATTTTATTATTAGAAAAAATTGTTAACGAAATGAATAGTGCAGTATCTGCAAAAGAGGTAGAATGGATAGATGATTCTAATAAAAATGCCGATAAAATAAGAGAAAATTTAAACATATATATAGACAGCAGCTATAAAAAAGAGATAAAAGAGAGTATAACCGCCTTTAACAACTACTATCAAACAGTAAAAGAGGTCTCTGCTAAAATAATACAAAATAATCAATGCTATACAAATATTGAAAATGATACAAAAGTTTTAGTTCAAAATTATAATGAAATTGACGGCTTATTTAAAAGTTTAAAATTACAAATAAAAAATGATATTGAAAAAAATTTCAACTCTCTCTACTGTAATACAAATTTTATCTTATTTAACGGAAACTTCATATTTTCTATATGGTTTTTTATATCTACTCTAATTATATTTTTAGTTTACAGAGATATAAAATATAAGATAAAAAGAATAGTCGATGATTCAAAAGAGATAGCTAGAGGAGATGTTGATTTTGAAAAGAGACTCTGCATAGTTTCTTATGATGAACTTGGTCAAATAGTCAAATCAATAAATATATTTATTAATAAACTTCATAAAAGCCATGAAGAGCTATCCGATGCAAAAAAAGAGCTAGATGCTCTTTACATTACGGATAGACTTACAAATGTTTTCAATAGAGTAAAAATCGATGAAATACTTGACACTGAACTTAAAAAGAAAAAGAGATACGACCATACATGTTCAGTGATTTTAATCGATATAGACTATTTCAAACTTGTCAACGACACGCACGGTCATCTTGTCGGTGATTCGATTTTAAAAGAGTTTGCAGATATTCTCAAAGAGAGTATTAGAGACACCGACTATGTAGGTAGATGGGGCGGTGAAGAGTTTATAATTGTCTGCCCGCAAACGGATCAAAACGGAGCACTCTCTTTGGCTGAACATTTAAGAAGCAAAATTGAAGAGTCTCATTTTACTACGGCAGGCAAAAAAACAGCAAGTTTTGGTATAGCAACCTGCACAGACCAAGATAGTGCACAATCAATTATAGACAACGCGGATAAAGCACTCTACAGAGCAAAAGGCGGCGGTCGCAATCAGGTTGTTTGCTACCAATCTTTATTAGTGTGATAATTTTCTTAAACGGTATCCATCGCCTCTCACATTAACAATCATCCCGTTCTTTAACTTTTTTATAAGCGCACAAATCCAGTAACGAACTGTAATCAAAGAGACCTCCTCCTCGTTATCCCAAACATAATTTTTTATATTCTCAAAACTTACGATATTACCCAAATTTTGAACCAAAAGACGCAGCAAAAGAGACTCTTTTTTTGTCAGTTTAACGCACAAATCATAATAAAGAAGCTCACCGGTAAGAAGCGAGTAGGTATACCCTTGCGACAAATCAATCACTTCTTTATTTCCTTGAGGATTTGCCAGCCGCATGATATTTCTTATGCGAAGCAGAAGCTCCTCTATCTCAAAGGGTTTTTTTAAAAAATCGTTACTTCCAAGTATGAAAGCCTTTTTAAGATATTCAATCTCTATATGAGTTGAGATCATAATAGTCAGAGCATTTGGATATCTCTCTATAATAAACTCTAAAACTTCATAACCGTCAAAATTAGGAACATTGATATCAAGCACATAGAGATCGTGCTGCTTTTGGTGAACCATATCCATAGCACACTCCCCATCCAAACATGAATCAACTATAAACCCGAATGCTTCAAGCTCATGCACTATGGCAGCGTTGGTGCTAAAATCATCTTCTAAAAGAAGAACTTTCATACTACACCTCTGTTTTTCACTTCTCTTTTAACAATCTCTTTTGGAATCTTATAGATAAAAGTAGTTCCCTCTTTTTTAATACTTTGAATCTTTATAGAAATACCATAGTCGTCACAAATCTCTTTGATGATGCTCATTCCAAGACCGAGTCCTTGAATATTGTTGCTCACTCTATAGTACTCTTTAAAAAGGTTTTGAACCTCTGCCTCACTCATCCCGATACCCTTATCTCTAAAGATAAGATTTAACTCTTCATTATCATTTGTGATGATAATTTCTACTATTTCAGATGATTTTTTTGAGTATTTTATGGCATTTGAGAGCGTATTGTCGATGAGTCTTTGAAGCTCTACTCTGCTCATGCAGATATAAAAATCACTCTCCACATGAAAATCTAAAAAAATATTTTTAATAGTTGCCATCGCATCAAAGTAAAGCACTCTATCGGCAACAAACTCCTCCAGCTCTATCCACTCCGCCGGATAACAAATCTTCTCTTTTCCAGCATGAAAGGCAATATCATCATAAATCGTTGCTAGCGTACGCGTAGAACTTTTTATCATGGCAACACTTTTTGTACAGCAATGCTCTTTTGCCATTATAGAAAGATGTAACTCTATGGCACTTAGGGGCGTTTTCATCTCATGAATCATTTTTTTTATAAAAAAGATTTGTTGTTTACTTAAGATATCGAGATCTTTTGCAATATTTAGCCTCTGATTTTTCTCTTTTTTATAAAGATCTCTATAATAAAAAACCGGCAACAAAGAGAGAGGCAGGATAAGTATTAAATAATCCAATGCGATATTCCTTCTGTTTTAAATTTTATATATTTTGCAATGTCACTATCATTTTTTTAACGACATCTGCATATTTATCTCTTCTACCATTTTATCTAAAAGCTCAAAAAGTAAACTGCTATTCTCTTCCATGACTACAATATTTTTTAAGCTTCAAATTTTATAGTTATAAAACAAAATTGTAGCTTTGAAGTGTTTGATACAACAGTTGGATTTACAGCTCATTTTCGGGACAAGGCTTAGCAAACAGATATCCTTGAAAATAGTTACACCCAAGATTTTTAAGCTCCTCAAACTGCTCTTTTGTCTCAACGCCCTCTGCAATAACCTCAAAACCAAACTCTTCTCCCATTGTAAGAATAGTTTTTATGATGGTTTTGTCTGAAGAGTTCTTACCTAATCCCAAGACAAATGATTGATCTATTTTGAGTTCATCAATATGCAGATGCTTAAGGTATCTTAAACTTGAATATCCAGTTCCAAAATCATCAATCGAGATAGAAATACCAAATCGATTTAATTCATTAATTTTTTGCATGACACTCTCTTGATTATCTATCGCAACACTCTCAGTTAGCTCAACTCTTAGCTTCTTTGAATCTATATTTTTTGAGATTATTAAATTTTTAATATTGTCCACAAAGTTTTCATCTCTAAACTGCTTTGGACTGATATTTACCGAGATTTTCCACTCTTTTTTAACCTCATCATTAGCCCACTTTACGATGAGATTTGTAGCTTCATTTAGCACATAAGCACCAATCTCTTTTATAATATCATTCTCTTCTGCAACAGGGATAAACTCACTTGGAGATACAAATCCTAAGTTAGGGTGTTGCCATCTTATAAGCGCTTCAACACCTATAACATTTGCATTGCTATCAACTTGTTTTTGATAGTAAAGAACAAATTGATGTTCTAAAACCGCCTCTTTAAGATTCTGTAACATCAAAGACCTTGAATTTGTCATATCCTGAAGTGCTTGATCATAGAATTTTATAAGATTTTTTCCACTCTCTTTTGCAACTCTCATAGCATGTTCTACTTGATTTAAAATTGTCTTTAATGAAGTTTTATGATCAAAAAAGAGAGCGATTCCTATGCTACATGTTAGATGAAAAGTTTTGCTATCTAAGATAAAAGGCTCTTTTGCCAGTGCTACTATTTTTTGTGCAATATGCTTTAAGATAATTGCAGACTCTTTTTCCTCGCTTGAGAGATCTTCAACTAAAATTAAAAATCTATCTCCTCCAAATCTTGAGATCATAGATGTCTTATCTATTTTAGATACAAGCCTGTTTGCCATCTCTTTTAAAACTTCATCACCTATATCTTTGCCCATAAGATCATTTACATTTTTAAAATCATCAAAATCCAACAATAAAACGGCACCATATTTTAAACTTGCACTACTTTTTAAAAAGGCTTGATTTAAATGCTGCTCAAAAAGATTTTGATTTGGAAGGTTTGTCAGTTGATCATAATAGGAGAGCTGATTGATTGCATCTTTTTGATACAAAGAGTTGATTGCAAAACCAATATCACCAGCAAGTTCATTTATCATATCTCTCTCTTCCATAGAGAAACCATTTTCTTTAATAGAATATATTACCATAGCTCCAAGAGCCTTTTTGGCATAGTGTTCTTTTCTAAGCGGAAGAGCATACACTTCTGTAATGTTGTGTCTTTTTACTTTTTTCAAACACTCTTGCGGCATAGAGTCGTCAAAACTTTTTAAAAATAGATTATGATTATTTTTAAAAACATCCTCTTCTAGCGGCAGCACCTCCATCTCCTCATCAAGTCCTACAGAGCTTTTTACTCGCTGTTTACCATCTTCAAAAATTGAGATTTTAATACTTGCAAATGAAGTATTTGAGTACATAGATATGGTTGTATTTTGTATGAGTTCGTTGATGTTTTTTGCAGTTATAAGAATCTGATTGCAATCGGCAACAGTTCTAAGTAATGAGAGTAGATATTGCTGTTTTGTGTTGGCAATTTTTAACTCATTTTTTTGTTCTTCAAGATTGGCTGTTTTTATCTTTACTTCACTTTGAAGGAGCATCTTCTGCTCAACATCTTTAATAGTAAGCTTTCTGATGGCATAGTAGATAATGATTAGCAAAAAAAGTGTGGTAATCCAGCTAAAAATCGCAATACTATAAAAACTTTGCATACTTTCATTTGTTAATTCTTCTGAAGGGATTTTTACACTTGTAACACCGCGGATATCACCTACTTTATAGTCATAAGCATTATCATACATCTTTTGGATAGATGGCAAAGTATCCTCTTTTTTCCCGTGGCATAAGATACAGTAAGGTTCTATAATGAGCGGTGAGGTAAAGTTAAAAAAATTTCTTCCGTTTTGTTCTATTTTTTTCATAAGCATAATTTTTTGTGGGTTATTTTTAAAATATTCAATCGCTTCAAGTTCAAACTTATCTGCTTTGTTTTTTTCGTTTCTAGCTCTATCTGTTACATTTCTAATTGCTGTTCCATCTCGGGAGAGTTCAACAAACTTGTCACTTATAAGGGTAGAAGCATGAGCAGGCAAGAATCCGATAGTTGTATCATTTAAATCTAGACCGCTATTTAAAAATTGATGATGATATATATTTCTCATGGAAATAAAATAGTTTTTAAGATTATCTGCTTTTGATAATGCCATAACTTCAATCGTTTCTTGATTTTTTTTATACATTGTGTAAGTAAGAAGAGTATTGGAAAAAACTACAAGAATAGCAATAACCCAAAAGATTTTTCTATTAAAGTCAATATGGAACATTGTTAAAAAGGTCTCCTTTAATATTAAAAAATTATGTTTTTGAAATCTGCACTAGAGATACTCAATCCTATTGCGACCGTTTGTTTTTGCTTTGTAAAGCGCTTGATCTGCTCTTGCTATCAATGTTGCTATAGTGTCGCTTTTAAGTGGAGATGTTATCCCTATGCTTATGGTGACATCTATTTTGTAGTTTTGAAAAAGAAATGGTTCTGATGCAGCAACACTCAAAATCCTTTTTGCTATGACCATAGCACCTGCTATCTTTGTCATAGGAAGAAGTATCAAAAACTCTTCTCCTCCGAAACGAACAAACACATCCGTATCTCTTAAAATAGTTTTAATTCTCAAAGAGAGTTCTTTGAGTATAAAATCACCTGCCAAATGACCGTAAGTATCATTTACTTTTTTAAAAAAATCTATATCGTAAATCAAAACACAAAACGCATTTTCGGAGTATCTTGTATAGAGCTTTAACTCATTACAAATGCGCGCTTCTCCATGGTTTTTATGCAGCCCTTCCGTTAAAGAATCATAAAGAGATTCGTTTTTCAGTGTTACATAGAGCTCTTCGATAAGCGGATCACGATACAAAATCACGGCTATCGTACTTTGCAAAAATCTTATAGTAAAAAAATAGTTCTCATCCCCAATCATCATCCACTGCGCATATGGAAGATCATCAGAAGTTGCTTCTATCTCAAGATTTGCTAGAAGTTCATCTAGAGATACCTCTTTTGTAAAAAGAGAGTTAAAAGTTTGCGTCGATTCCGATATCTTTTTTGTAGAGGCATCAAAGAGCGCTCCTGCAGCTATAAAATCAAGCATTTGCCTCAACCCTTTTAGAAAGTTGAATGCTCTTTATAGCCTCCTTTGTAGTTCTGTATGTTTTTACATCACCCAAAGAAATCCCAAGATGAGTGAGATTTTTGGCAATATTTGCATTTACACCACTTATATAAGAGCGAGAACCCATAAAATGGATGGCGTTGTTTAGCTTGACAATCTGCTGTGCTATTTCGCTGTTGATATCAAAGATAGAATTTATCTCAATGATAACATCCGTAATATTTACATTTTCTAAATTTTTTAAAACCTTATCAATAATCTTTAAGATACGGTTTGAATCAAGCGTTCCCACAAGAGTAACCATTAAAACACCCTCGGATATCTCACTCATGGGAGCTTCTCTCTCCTCAAGCTCAGAGTTAGTTGAACGCACAAGCTCCTGATTTTTATGCAGCAATTTTATAATCATCTTTGAAGTCATTGACTCGAAAAATGCCGTAAGCATTTTTGCAATCTCATAATGAAACTCATCTCTTTTATCTAAAACAGCGAAGAGAGGAAACTTCATATAGCAAGTATATACGGACTCTTGAAAGTTAAAAAAGTAGTCATCACCGAGTATCTCATATAACTTACCTAAAAACATTGACATTGTTTGAGCCGATTCACTTTTAACATCTAAATTTTCTTCTACACACTCCTCAAAAAAACCTAAAAAGTCATCGTAGTAGCGGCTTTGCACCTCTTTTTCACTCTCGCTAAAAAACTTAACCCACTCTTCAATCAGCTCCGATGAGTGTACTTTGATGAGATCTTGTAACTGTTCTTTTATTTTTTGATTCATTTTCATTCTCCTGTTTAAATAAATATAGCAACCGTTTTATCATCATGCATGCCTGCAAAATGGGTTATCGCAATCGCTAAAGACTCTTTTGAGAGATTGCCGAATTTTTGTACTATCTCTATAGCTTTTTTTGCATCTATTCCATCCGTCATAAGGATAACCATGGAGCATTCCTCTTTGAAAAACTCAAAAGAGGAGACATTGTTAAAAGTCTCTCCCACTATCCCTTGTGAAAATGAGTTGAGTCTACAACTCTCTTTTTGTTTCACTACCAAAGATATATTTCCCACACCGTAAATCTTCCAGAAGTTTTGGTTTAACTCTACTAAAGCTCCGACAAAACTGCGAAGTGAATTTTCAATGATAAAGCAGTGCAATTTTTGAAAATAGTCGTCAATATAACCCTCGACAATCGAACTCTCAAAGAACTGTTTGATAATCTCAGATGCACTCAAAAATGCCTTTTTGCCATGTCCTGCAATGTCTCCGAAAAAAACATACTTCCCCTTTTGTACGATAAAATCTCCATTGTGTCTCGTATCGTAAAGAGGGAGGCTCATAGAACAAAAAGAGCTCTTATCGTGGGGTTTTTCATATAACACAAAAATGCTTCCCGCCATGGAGGTACTGTTTTTTTTAGAAAAAGATGCTATCTCAAAAACATAGGATTTATGAGAAACCAAAGAGAAAAGACCAAGTCCCAAAGACTCCTGAGCCGATGAAGAGTAACCTCTTTGCACAATCGTATCTATGTCGTCTGCACCGACTCCAAAATCAACGGAAGCGAGTGCAAGTTTCTCATTAATAAGCAAAAACCATAACTCTCCTCCATTTGCATACTTGATAAGATTTGTACCAAGCTCCATAACTGCAAACTCCAAAAAATGGGTATCCGGCGTAGTGTAGCTTTTTAAAAAATTTTTCAAACTCGTTTTTGCATATAGAAGTTCAATTTGATTGGTTATGGCACAGTTAAAGATGCGTTTCATAGGAGATAACCCACTTTATTATGGATATTGCTAGGAATTTTTTCACCATGAAGCAACACTTTGTAGTAAAGCGGAGTATTTATCTCCTCCTGCGCTTTTTTAATAACTTTGTCCAATCTAGCCTTAAGGTAAGCATCTCTAAAACCAAATTCTAAAAGATAAAACTTATCTGCATATCCATGAAAAATATAGATTTTGTGCTTTAGCGGCATTTCAAACTCTTGAGAATTTCCAAATTTTCTAGTCAATAAATTTCCGATTTTTTTAAGCAGCTCATCTCCTCTGCATAGTCCGTATGTTCTGTTGTATTCACTAAAACCGCTAATATTTATCTCTGCTAAAAATGCAGACTCATTTTTGTTTGCACCCTTGCTTAAAAAGGTCAATAGTGCTGTTTTGTTCAGCAGGTTTGTAATAGGATTTTTAAAGTAAAAAGTGTTGCGTCTCTCCTCAAGCTCAGGGTAGTTAAACTCCAAAAGATGACCCAAATCCAAAACTCCGACTTTAGAGATGTTTTTTTTAAAAATTGCATAAATCTTAGGGTCAAACTTCCCTTTTTTAAACTCCTCTTCCATAACCTCCATAGCCATCTCCATAGACATCAAATCCCTATAAACTCTTCTTGTAGTAAGTGCATCAAAGACATCCACTATGCAAATCATCCTTGACATCAAAGGGATATTTTCTTCTATCAAACCATCAGGATACCCGCTTCCGTTAAAATTTTCATGGTGATGGCGCACTGCTAAGAGAAGCTCTGGGAAAAGTTCTAGTTTTTGGATAATTCTCTCCGAGAGCGTACTGTGGAGTTTGATAAGATTGTACTCTATCTCAGTGAGTGCACTCGGTTTTAGTAAAATTTCATCGGGAATTCCTATCTTACCCAAGTCATGCAGCATTCCAACCACATAAATAGCTTTTATAAAATACTCATCCATCTGCATCCATTTTGCAAGATGTGCAGCATACCGAGCCACTCGTTTAGAGTGCCCCTGCGTATAAGCATCCCTTATCTCTATAGTAAAAACAAGTGCTTCTATCTGCTTTGTATTTGCATCAAAAAATTCCAATATTTCATTTTTCAAATGATTTTTTCCAATCTCAATAATCACATATTCTATTTCTATTTTTTAATATCTATCATGAAAAACTTTTGATTAAAAAATAATAAAAGCGAAGTATAAAACAATAGTGTTTGATTAGTGTTTGATTTATTTATACTTACTTTATAAGTACTTTTATGTCCTAAAAATCTCAAGCTTTGCATGCAGTTCATCAGTCATAGAGTTTAGATGATCGGCTGCCGCTGCAATTTCTTCAACATTTCTTGCATTTTTTGAAGATATTTCATTGATTTGAGAAACCTGAGATACTATGGACTCTACATTTCTTCCCGTCTTTTCAAAGTCGCTTACCGTTCTATCGCTTGCACGAACTGCTTCATTTACTATCGATACGCTCTCGTTTATCTTCTCTTCAACATCTGCGGCACTATCTGCCAGCTCTTGAATATCATCTGAGTTAGAACTCATCTGTCCGCTTACATCTACGATAGATTGGACTATTACATTTATGGTTGCGTTTATCTCCGTAAGACTTCTTTGAGTTCTCTCCGCAAGTTTACGCACTTCATCTGCAACAACTGCAAATCCTCTTCCGTGTTCGCCTGCTCTTGCTGCTTCGATTGCGGCGTTAAGTGCAAGCAGGTTTGTCTGGTCTGCGATGTCTGAGATAATTTCAAGAACACTCTTAACCTCATTTGCATCATGTGAGAGTGTTTGCATTCTTTGTGAAAGCTCCACTTCAAGCTGTGCGCTGCTTTGAACTTTAGCAGCAAGATTAACTATTTCGTCTCTAGCACGATTTAGATTTTCATTTGCTCTGATGATATCTTTTTTACTGTTTTGCGCCTCATAAATTGCTCTTTGAATCTCATCTTTAATCTCGCTTGCTTTTTTGGTAGCTTCATCTATCACCACAACAGACTTCTCGACATTCTCTCCTACTCCCATAGCCGTTGTAGAGAGTTCATGTGAGATGGAAGCGTTTTCGCTTGAACTCTGCTTTGAAGTCTCTATAAGCTCTTTTAATGTTTTTATAAGAGCATTAAAACCGTTTGCCATTTGAGAGAGTTCCAGCGGAGCGTTTTCGTCTGCTTTTATGGTTAAGTTTTTATTCTTTCCTATATCTAAAAGTGTCGATTTAAACTCTTCAATAGGTTTTGTTATAGAAAGTTTAATAAAATATAATATAAATAATACAAAAATTATAATTCCAACACTTAAACCTACAGATAAAAGCGTAATAGTAAGTGAAGCGCGTTCTATCTTTGTATCAATATCTTTGTATATCTGTTCAAAAATCTTAATCTCTACCTCTCTTAAAAGATCTATGGCAGCGGTTGCATTTACAAACCAAAGGGTTGCATCAATGTTAAAATTCCCATCTTTGTCTTTTGTGAGTGCCGTTTCTATCATAGCATCTACTTTCTCTACTATTTCTCCATTATAGAGAGTTTCAAAAATATTTTTCAAATCATTTGAAGCAGATATTTTAAATTTGCGAATGTTTACATCCTTTGTTTTTATACTCCCTCCAAGGTTTATTATTGCATCAAAAGAGAGCCTGTTTTTGCTAAATACTTCATTAAGATTTGCTCTTATTTGTCCAAGCTGCTCTTTTACCGAAATAAGATGTGAATATGCCTGTATAATATTTCTGCCGTCTCTATCCTCTATTGTCAAAGGAATAGCACTCACGATATCAATGGATGAGAAAATAATTTTTGTATAGTATGTTCCTACATCAGATATAGCCAAAGAAAGTGAATCAATAGATGCTCTTATTTGAGTAAGCTCGCTAAGGCTATTTAAACAAGAATTATCTCCGTTTGTTATGGCATAAATTTTTTTCATTTTCTCTATAGAACTATTTAGCTTCACTCTTGTCTGTTCTAAAGCATCTCTATTTTTTTTATCTTTATTAATAAGAAATCCTATACTTTGACCTCTTTCTATTTGTAGGAAATGAACACATTCTGCAATTGCTTCAACCTCTAAAATGCGCTCTTTTACTAAAAATAGAGACTCTTTGACATGAATACTTGAATACACTTCGTTTATAGAAAAACTTAAAATAATAGCTACAGGAATAACCACAATCAGAAATAACCTTTTTTTGATACTCATAGTCTTCATAATATACTTCCTTTTTTATTGTAATAGCGGTCTAATAATTATGGCGAAAGTATAAAGCAGGAGTGTTTGATTAGTGTTTGATTTACCTATATGGAGTTTTTCATGGCAGTTAGAGGTTGTTAGGTGGGGGAGTTACTTATCTAAAACAATAATTTTTATATCAAATTTATCTGCAACTGTTTTAACTCTATTTAGATATTTTTCATCGCCATCGCCTACGATAAGCGCAATAGCAGGTTTTTTCTTTGTTATCTCTGCATAGTAAAGCGATTGACCGATTCCTTCTGCCCACTTTTTGGCAAAATCAACTTCAATGGCATATTCGTCCGTTAAACAATCAACTCTAGTTTTATCAAATAAGATATACTCCGTCTTACCACCAAACTCATTGCACATTTTAGTTTGATAATACTTTTCATCTCGTTTTACATTATCTTCTTTTTCTAAAGGGATATCACTTTGAGATAAAAAATATAAAACTACGGCAACAATGGTTAAGAGAAGTGAAAACTGTTTTTTCATAAAAACTATTTTGTATGTTTGGAGTAGATTTTTTCTAGCAGCTCTGTCTGTTTTTTTGATTCATATAGCTTTTCTCTGTTTACTCTAAAAGCATCAAGTGCTAAAATCAAAAAAAATGAGATAACTATAAAGATTATTGTGATAAAAAGAGCAAGGGAAAGACCTAAAAAAAAGAAGAGTTGGAAAGTTATAAGAGCACCAAAGACGACAATCGCCCATGATGCTCCAAGCAAAAAGCTTATAATCCTCTCGAATCTATCTTTTTGCATTAATATCACTATTTAGTGATGCTCTTCAACAGTTATTGCACTACCAAGGTAAACATAAGTAAGCATCATAAATATAAACGCTTGTAAGAATGCCATAAATGTTAATAATGCATACGGTATCATTGGAAGCAACCAAGGAGCAAGCATCAAGATAACCATCAAGAACATATCGTCACCCTTAACATTTCCAAAAAGACGGAAGCTAAGTGATACTAAACGAGAGAAGTGAGAAACTATCTCGATTGGGAACATTAACCAGTATAACCACCAAACAGGTCCTAAAAAGTGTTTGAAGTACTTAACTACACCTTGACGACGGATACCCTCATAGTTATAGTAGATAAATACTGAAAGAGCCAGTGTAAATGCAAACTCTAAAAATGCAGTAGGAGCTTCAAACCCCGGGATAACACCGATTAAGTTAGCGATACCGACAAAAAGACCGATAGTAGCGACAAGAGGAAGATAACGACGAGCAGCTTCCTGCCCCATAACATCCGTTCCCATTTTAAGAACACCGGAAATATATGCTTCCATTACATTTTGAGCTCCGGTTGGAACTATTTTCAAGTTTGACATAGCCATCTTAACAAGCATTAAAGCGATACCTGCAGCTAATAACATGTGTGTCATATAGATAAAAGTCTTTTCGTGAGAAATTAGACCGAAAAATGTGAACAATTCACCCATAGGTGTACTCCCTGTCTCAAATAAATTGCGCAATTATAGTAAAAATTGGATTAAACTTTTATAATAAAAAAAGTTTTTTATCTATTTTTTCTGCTTTTTTCCTGTTTTACATCTTTTGCGCTATAGTTTTTCCCTGCAATGCTTTCTAAAAATACGGTTGCATAAGAGCCTTTTGGAAGCGTAAAAGAGAGATTTAACATTGTCTCTTTTTTAACAAACTTACAATCAATGTCGCTAGGGTATATAAGAGCCTCTCTTCTATACCCCTTCTCCTGTAAAAACTCATCATCATACTTCTCTTCTATCTCTCTTGCATCATATTTTGCACGAAAGGTATCTCTACCGCATAGAAGCCCAGTCGGTACTAATTTTTTAGATGCAAACTCTTTAGTCGGAATCAACTTTAAAGTTGAGAGTTTAGCGTCTTTTGCTGCATAAACATCACCGCTTAAAAGTAAAAACTCAGAAGAATTTTTTTCTCTGCTCAAAATAACCCTCTCTCTTAGCCACTCATTAAAGTAGTAACTCTGATAAACAGAAATCAAAAAGCTCTTTAATTTTGCATCTTCGATAAAAAGCTCGCCTTTTATCATCTCTTTTGCTTGATCTATACTAGAAGCATCTTGTCCGAATCTCTGATATCCAAAGTAGTTTGGAAGTCCCGTTTTTGCTATTTTTCTGGCAACTTTTTCTATTTTGCCCGCATCCATTACATCGACATCATAAAGGTTTATACTAAATCTGTTTCCGGCTAAATCGCCCATTCTTATGGAGTGCGAATGTCTGATTTTCTCTAAAATTTTTATCTGCTTATGTTGAAAATTCTTAAGCGCGTGCTCATATTTTGACTCTACGGAGATATACTGCGTTGTAGTAGCATGTTTATCTTTAAGTCCTGCGTAGCCTATCTTTTGGGCAGGAACATCAAGCAACTCTGCAAATACGGCTATCATATCCCAAGTCGTAAGCTCAACTTTTTGCACCTTTAAAATCAGGTAGTTTCCCCTGCCTAAGAACTCTTCCTTTGGTACTTCATCAACTACGAAATCTCTCTCGTTTTGATAAAATTTAAAATTTATATCTTGCGTGCTTTGTAGATATTCTCTATCTAACTCTTTTATATCTGTAAAAATTTTAGCTCCTTTGAAGCGGTTAATATATCTTTTTTTATCGCTTTTTTCAGCTCTGCGATTGAGTCGAATTTTTGATTTTCTCTAATAAATGAGACAAAACTTATACTAGCTCTCTCTTTACAAAAAACTTCACCGTCAAGTATGTGACTCTCTAACGCAAAACTCCCATCCGTAGTCACTCTATGACCTACAAAAGAGACTGACGGATGAAAATGCTCTTCATCGTCAATTCTTGTCAGCGTTGCATAAACACCCTCTTTTGGCATCAAAAAATCTTCCGCTTCTATATTTATAGTCGCAACCAACTCTTTTTTGCCTATTCCCTGACCTGAGACGACATTTCCTCTAATAGTGTAATTATGCCCTAAAAAAGCGTTGGCTCCTTTAATATCTCCGATTTGAAGCTTTGCCCTAATCTTATGAGAGTGAACAGAGTCCCCGTGAAGCGACACCTCATCTATAACAACAACCTCTCCGTCAAAAAGATTTTTTAAATCATTGAATGAGTATTTTCTGTTTTTTCCAAAGTGAAAATCATAGCCGACAACTATTTTTTTTAGTTTTGGGAACTTCTCTTTTAAAAAAAGTATAAATTCCTCTCCGCTTAAATGGCGAATAGAATCTAACTCAAGATAGACGATAGGATAGTGCGAAAACCTCTGGCGCTCTTTTTTTGGAGTCAGATTTGCATACCCAGTCTCTATAACAACGATGGTACCGCTTTTATCTAATGCGCCAAAGAGTCTCTGATGCCCGATATGCATTCCGTCAAAACCGCCGATTGCGATAGATGTGCTGTTTTTCATATTGAATTTCTCAAATTTTTATAAATTGTATACAAAAGATCTTTTTTTAAATAAACCTCGTTTAAAGTCTCCAATAGCTTATCATCATCCGGATAAACATGAGTTATATCATTTCTAAGCACTCTAAAAATATTCCACTCTTGCGAATTTAAAAGTTCTAGTTTTTCAAGTTTATTTAGCATGTCTCTAAAAGTCAAACCGTCAATCGTGTCAAAATTATACTCCACCACATAAGGAATAAGCCTTCTACCCATGCTATCTTGAATCTTTATAAATCTCCATGTCATCTGATCAAGATGTTCAACTTTCTCTTCATCCTCTAAGGTTTTTTCATTAAAAGGAAAACTTGTTTTTAATTTTTCACAAGCACTGAAAAATCTCTTAAAATGTTTCTCCTCTTCATCAATAGCACTTTTAATTTTCAACTCTACTTCATCCAAGAAAAACTCCTGTTTTTTTAGCATTTTGATATATGAGTTTGTCTAAATTTTTATCTATTTTATTTACGACTATATCTATTTTTTGCTCACCTATATCTTTTTGAATAGATGAATTAAACTCCAAAAGTTTAGCATAACTATACTCATTACTCTTAGTTTCGATGTAGAGGTCTATATCTCCGCCCTTTTTACTCTCATCTACTCTACTTCCAAAAAGATAAAGCTTGGCATGCGGAAAAAAAGATTTAAAATGTTTTTTAATAGTCTCAATTTCAAATTCGCTTAATCTCATTTTATTACCTTATCTATGCAACTCTATGAGCAATACTTTGGATATTTTCTTTCTCTTTCTCATAAGTTTTGTATAAATCATAATTATTTTGTAGATTTAACCAAAACTGCGGGGTTGTGCCGAAATACTCTGAGAGTTTTAGAGCCATCAAAGATGTTATGCCTCTTTTTTCATTATAGAGTTCACTTAGTGTTTTAATACCGACATTTAAGTCATGCGACAACTGGGCTTGAGTTAGATTTAACGGCAGAACGAACTCCTCTCTTAAAATAATACCGGGATGAGTACTAGGTCTAATTACTTGCATTATATTCTCCTTTATTTGTGATAATCATCAATATATACATCATAGGCATTAGAATTTTCAAATCTAAAAATAAGTCTAAACTGCTCATTTATCCTAATGCTACAAAAATCTTTCAAATTACCTTTTAAGTATTCAAAACAATTAGAGGGTGGAACTTTTAAATCCTCTTGGCTGCAAGAGGCTTCTAACATATCTAGTTTTCTTTTTCCGACATTATTAACGGATACAGAAAATTTCTTCTGATATTTACCGTCAAAAAGTCCTTCCGTATACTTGCATTTAAAAGATTTTATCATATTAGCATATTATCACAATACGATAAGTTAGTCAAGATAGGGAAGCACTCACTGTGTATCGCCACTTATGATTAACGATATGTACGCAAAAGCCATGTTCTTCAAGTATCTCTTTTAATGTACTCGGTTTATAAAAATGGGCAGGCTCCCCAAAGAGTTTTTCCATCATACAGATACTTTTTCCTTGAAATGTACTCACATCAAAATCATAAATAAAAAGTTTTCCATCTTTTTTTAAAACCCGTTTTACTTCTTGAAATGCAATACTCGGATTATAAAAGTGATGCAGTGATTCTCCCATAAGCACGACATCAAAACTATCATCTTTAAAAGGAAGTTTTTCTGCACTTGCAACATATGTTTCTATAAAAGGTAAAGCAAATTTAAGCATGCCCTCTGCCGGATCTACGGCTACATATTTTAATTTATTATTGCATTTATAAGCAAATTCGCTAAGCACACCCGTCCCTGCTCCGACATCCAAAACAGATTCTTGATGAGAAAAAGGTTTTAAAAATATACAGAGTTCTTCCAAAACTTCTTTAGGATATATAAGTGAGCCGAAATGTTTAAAAACAAATCCCAGATAATTAAAAGGCATCATAATCTTATCCTTACATAACCTGCTTTGATGTCATGTCCTGTTTTACTTCTCAAAGCAGTAGCAGTACTCCAGATTGCCCTCTTTGCCTGTTAGTTTTGAAGCGGATTTTAGAACTAGCTTCCATCCTAACAAAGCACATGCATCTTCAAATTTTATCATAGCATGCAAGATGGCTTTTTCATCCGTAACCACACCATTTTTATCTCTTTTTGCTTCTCGTCCTACTTCAAACTGCGGTTTAAAAAGCAAAATTATAGTTTTTTTTGAAAGTCTTTCTACGGCATCCAAAATATTCAGCAGCGATATAAAAGCCACATCGCTTACTACTATGTCAAACTCTTTATCACTCTTAAAATCTCTTATATCGCACTCTTCGTATGAGTGGACTCTCTCATCGTTTTTTAAGCTTATATGCAGTTGTTCTCGCCCTACATCAACCGCACTTACCTCTTTTACGCCGCTCTCAAGTAAAACCTGCGTAAAACCGCCTGTTGAAGAGCCGATGTCTAGTGCCACCCTGCCCTTTAGGTCAAGCCCTAACTCATCTAAAAAGCTGCTCAGTTTAAAAGCCGCGCGAGATACAAACTCTTTATGCTCGTTTACGACAACTCTGTCACTCTCTTTTATGACAAAAGAACTCTTAATTATCTGCTCGCCGTTTACGCTAACAAATCCATCTTTTATGAGAGTTTGAGCTTTATTTCTGCTAGTAGCCAAACCCTCGTCAACTAGGTAATTATCCAATCTTTGCAACATCTCTCATCTCCTCTTCGCTTAAACACGCCACACCCAAACTCATGGCTTTGTCATACTTACTTCCCGCATCTTCGCCGTAAATGACAAAATCAGTTTTTTTAGAAACTGAACTTACAACTTTTGCACCCAAACTCTCTAACATCTCTTTTATAACATCTCTTGACTCGCTCATACTTCCCGTGAGCACCACGCTTTTACCTTTAAAAGGATTTTCCCTTGCCTCTTCTCTTTGCTTTGGTTCTAGCGGGCGCAAAATATTTTGCAGTTTTAAAATCGTATCTCTGTTTACTCTGACAAACTCCAAAACGGACTCCGCCATCTCCTCTCCAAAACCCTCTAACGCAATTATCTCATCTTTTGCGGCATCTATAAAACCGCTTCCAAAACGCGCACTAAGTGTTTTAGATGCAACTTCACCTATATGTTCAATCCCTAAGGAGTTTATAAATCGCCAATATTCACACCCTTTTGCATTTTCAAGTGAATCAAGCAGATTTTGTGATTTTTTCTCTTTAAAACCCTCTAGCGCTAAAAGTTTTTCTAAAGTTAAATCAAATAAATCAAGAACACTTTTTACGACGCCTGCATCAAAGAGCGCTTCAACTATCTTATTGCCCAGACCGTCGATATTTAAACAAGGTTTTGAAGCAAAATAGATGATGGAGTTTATAACCCTTGCTTCACATGTAAGATTTTGACACTTTAAGAGTACACCCTCATCTAAAAGCTCGCTTTGGCAAACCGGACAGTTTTTAGGTCTTTGCACTTTAACTTCACTTGAGTCTCTCTCGTGAGTTAAAACTTTTATGATTTTCGGTATGACATCACCGCTTCTAAGTATTATCACTTTATCTTTTAGTCGGATATCTTTTCTATCAATCTCGTCAAAATTATGAAGCGTTGCTCTCTCAACTACGACTCCGTCGATGTTTGTCGGTTCGACAATAGCAACCGGAGTAACCACGCCCGTTCTGCCTACTTGAAGGATTATCTTTTTTATAGTCGTAATCTTCTCAACTGCAGGAAATTTATACGCAACAGAGAAACGGGGGTTTTTAACGGTATAACCCATATCTATCTGTGAGGCGATTTCATCTACTTTTACCACCATCCCGTCAAGCATCATAGGGTAGCTGTCTCTATCTCTCTTCATAACTTCATATATAGCTTCAATCTCTGTAAAATCCTTGCATACACCGCGAAGCGGAGGCTTTTTAAAACCAAGGGAGTAGATATACTCCATCTTTTGGCTTAAAAGTTTATGCTCTAAAGTGTTTTCTCCGACCCCGTAAGGTAAAAAAACCAGATTTCTTGAAGCCGTAATTGCAGAATCAAGTTGACGCAAACTTCCTGCGGAAGCATTTCTCGGGTTTGCAAAAACTGCTTCGCCTCTTAAAACTCGGTCTTTATTTATTTTGGCAAATTCATCTTTATATATTACGACTTCGCCGCGAATTTCGATTTTATCTTTGTGCGCTATTGTGAGCGGAATTGAGCGGATAGTCTTTACATTTTGGGTAATCAGCTCTCCCTCGACCCCGTCTCCGCGAGTGATGGCTTGAGTTAGTTCACCGTTTTCATATATAAGGTTTAAGCTTGCTCCGTCATACTTAGGCTCACAGTAAAATGTTATATGTTTATCTAATTTGTATGTTTTAGTAAGCCACTTTTCTAAGCCCTCACTGTCAAAAACATCTTCTAAACTCCACATACGGCTAAGATGTGAGGCTTTTGAAAACCCTTCCGAGATAATATCGCCGACTCTTTGCGTAGGAGAAAAGGCTAAAATATCGTCTTCGTGACTCTCTTCATACTCCAAAACTTCGTGATAGAGCTTGTCGTATACCTCATCGGTTGTTATAGGATTATCCAAGACATAGTAATGATATGAGTAGAGGTTTAAAAGCTCTACTGCTTTTTTATATTGTTCTAAATTCATGCCGAAATTTTATCTTAAACTTATTAAATTACTTCAACCAAAACTTTTTTAAATTTTTACCAACAGTTCGCTAGAATGAAGTTAAAAGTTAATTTTTATTTATCAAATCAACCGGACGACCGAAATAGTAGCCTTGGAACTCATCCACTCCGTACTCTTTAAGCAGTTCAAATATCTCTTCGTTTTCGACATATTCGGCAACGGTAGTGATATTTAACTCTTGCGCAAATCGAATGATACTTTTTACTAAAATTTTTGAGTTTGTATCCGTTAAAATATTTCTAACAAGAGAACCGTCGATTTTTAGATAATCCGGTTTGATTTCTAGAATGTGTACATAGTTTGCATATCCGCTGCCGAAATCGTCTATTGCGATTAAAACACCCATCGCTCTTAGTTTTTTGACAACTCTAAGCAATCTTCCAAAATTTTCTACACCCTCTTGTTCGGTTATCTCAACTACTATTCTAGCCGGCGAATCAAACATCTCAATACCGCTCATCAACGCATCCATAATTGATTGGTTGAAAAAATCATTCGGTAAAAAGTTTACGGAAACTTTTTCCTCTCTCTTTGCAAAAAAAGCCAAACTCTCCTCTAACAAATCTTTTGCCATTTTTATATACAAGCCGCTATTCATAGCGATACTTAAGAACTCATTTGGATATAAAACCCTCTTCTCGCCGCCGTCAAACTCAACCATTCTCATCAAGGCTTCATACTTAACTATTTTTCCGCCTCTGTCTGTTATGGGCTGAAAAAACGGGAGGACATTTTTATGCTCAAGCGCATACTTAATAGTTCTCTTAACCTTCATAACCGTTTGAGACTGCTCTTTTGTATCTACTTTTTTTGAGTAAGTCATACAAGAGAGAGACTCTTTTTTTGCCTTTTTAATTGCCATTTGGGCATCTTCAAGAGAGTGAGCGTGGTCAAATGCGATTCCTGAATATATCTCTACGCCTATAGCTTCATCTACACCGTGAAGCAATATTTTAAGCGAATTTATCTTGCTTTGAATCTTCTCCACAACCCTATAATAACCCTCTTCATCAAAACTATCTTCTTTTTTTAAGAGTACAAACTCATCAGATGAGATTCTATACGCATCAAACCCATTTTCATCTGCAAAATTTCTAAAAATCTCTGCTACATTTATGAGAATTTCATTCCCTGCATCCACCCCATAAAGCTCATTTAAAAGACTAAACTCTTTGATATTGCTTAAAATAAGTACCTTGCTTTGCTTAGAAAAAAGAGCATCATTTAACGCATGTCTGTTTAACAAACCAGTTAGATGATCTATATAAACCTGTTTTGAGAAGTATTTCAATATCTTACTAAAAGCCTGCTGCAGCACAACAACCAAAATCAGCATCATAACTGCAATTATAAAAAAGAGACGATGCATAAACTCGGTATCTTTTTTTACAATACTCGATATATCAAAGCCTACAACCAAATAGCCCATTGTTTGAGAGAGGTGATTTTGCAGAGGAATATTCATATCAACTTTATAAGAGATTTGGTCTGCGTCATCTTTTTGTAAAAAATAGTTTTTTAAATTTTCATTACCTCTTATAAGCATAAGTTTATCATCTATTTTTGTAGCTGTTTTATCAAGTAAAACGGCAAGCTGTGATTTATCCACAGCAATACCGATATCTGTTTTAAAAATTGAACCTAGTTCTTGTAAAAAATTTGTAGGGCTGATTCCGAGTTCAACATTTCCGACATACATATTATTGTAAAAAATCGGTTTTGTAATGCGGAATGTCATCTCAAGGTTACCCACTTCAAAGCCGCAAAATGAGCGATGAAGAGAGTTCGTATCTAGTATTAATGCTCTTTTTTCATTTAACTTGTCCCCAAAATATTCCGGTTTATGCGCACGAAAAAGCGTCACACCGTCAATTGAACGAAAAGTGAGAATATTTACTGCCTTTTGAGTAAGTTTCAAATTTTCATAATATGGAGTAACTATAAAATTTATCTGCTCATAATCACTCTCTGCAATAGCTTTTGCCAAACCCTCTGCCGCGACTATTCTATCTAGTTTAAAACCTAGCTCTATTTTATTATTTTCAACATTTATTTTAAAGAGATTTTCCGTACCGTTTGATATTCTTTGAAACTCTTCATGAATTGATTTTTTTAGTTGTTGTTCTAAAAGAAGATATATACCGACCCATGATAAAACCAATATGATTATAGTTAAACTCAGCGTATTTCGTTTGGTTTGACTTGGAAGATTCATTATATTTTACTCAATTGTTTTTTATCGTTTACAAGATTGTACCCATCTTAATCTTAAAAATTAAAATTGCCACACTTTCTCCACATTAATTACACAAATTTTCTATACAATATCTATTCTGTTTAAACAAAGGATTTTAATGTGATGAAGTCTATATTTTTATATATTTTTGTTTTTGTACTAAGTTCCGAGGCGCTTACAGTTGATGAGTGTATCGATAAAACACTCAAAAACCATCCGGATATCAAAAAGCTCTCCTTGGGCGTTGCACAAAGCAAATCTTTAGTGGATGTTGCAAAAGCCGACTATATGCCTCAGATAAATGTCGGTGCACAATACAATCCGCACAACACTTTTGCCCTGCCGCAAAATGGCGAGTTTAAGACTATAACCCATGATAATTGGCAAGTAGATGCCCAAATCAATCAAAAAATATATGATTTTTCAAAAACTACTTCAACCATAAAAGCTTATGAAAAAAATGAAAATATCGCCAATCTCTCTTTGGACGATGCAAAGGCTATTCTGATTTACAATGTAAAAAATCAGTACAATTTGGCTCTTCTTCAAACTAAAGCGTTAGAGGTTAGGCAAAAAGATTTGCAAACAAAAAATGAACTTTACAAACAAGCCGAAGCGTTAGTAAAAGAGGGATTAAAAACCAAAGCGGATGCAACAAGTATATTAAGCGCACTTTATGTAGCCGAAGATGCCCTTGCAGTAACAAAAGCAGATTTAAACAAAGCACTGTTGACACTTTCATTATACATGGGAGAGAAAGTTGATTTTGACACGGCGCTTGTGGATAACACGGCTTCACAAAACATACAAAATGAAAAATCTCTTCTTGAAGATATGCTCGCAAAAAACTTTTTACTAAAAAGCTTTAAAGAAGAGATAGAGAGAGACGGCTTGGTATATGATGCGACAAAAGCGCAAAATTACGGCTCCATTGACGCGGTAGCTTCATTCACTCATCAAAATTCGATAAACCAATACGATACATCACTAGTCGGAGTCAGTGTTAAGGTTCCGATTTACAGCGGCGGAAGAATCTCGGCGCAAACCGAACAAGCCCGTATATCAAAAGAGATAACAAAAGAAGCATACAACTCAAAAAAACTCCTCTTGGAAGAAGAAGCCCAAAGTTTGATAATTGATTTGGATAGATACAAACACACCGTTAAAGCAAAAGAGGCTTTGATAGAATCTTCAAAAGCTACCAAAGAAGTAGTTGAAGCAAGATATAAAGAGGGAGTGTCTACTTACATTGAGATTTTAGATGCGACTTCCACAAATTTACAAGCTGAACTAGGCTTGCTAGAGGCAAAATTTGCCGTAAACAAAATCATAAATAGATTAGAGTATCTACAAGGAGAAACGAAATGAACAGATGGCTAAAATATACAATAATTGCACTTTTTATCGCGCTTGGCGGAGTTATATTTTATAACAAAGTATATGTCGTAAAATCAACATTCGCCGTAACTAAACCCTCAAGCGGAGATTTAAATGTAACTATCCGCGGTATAGGAAATGTAGATGCAAAAAATATATATGCCATTACGGCACAAAGCGGCGGAAAGATAGAAGAGATTTTATTTGACGAGGGGATGTGGGTAAAAAAAGGAGATCTTCTTCTTAGTATAGACCCTGTTGATACGCCTATGCTTCTTGATGAAGCAAAATTATCTCTAAAAAAAGCCTCTCATGAAGCCGCATCGGCAAAAGATAACTTAGAAAGTTTGGAGGCTCAAAAGGTACTTTCACAAGCCACTTACAACCGTTATGAAAAACTATTAGAGCAAAAGTTTGTATCCCTTGCAGAGTATGACAAAGCAAAAAGCGATTTGCAAAATATCAATGCACAGATTAACTCTTCAAAATCAAAAATAGCATCTGCAAAATCTGAAGAGTCACGACTGCAAAAGAGCATAGAAGCCATAGGCGCTAAATTAGACAGACTAAAAATCTACTCACCGATTGACGGTTATGTTATAGCAAAAGAAGCAGAGAAAAATCAGTATGTACTGCCCTCAGCCGTGATTTTTAAAATAGTAGACCCAAAAACACTATGGGTTAAAGCAAACATTGACGAGAGACTTGCAAATCAGGTAAAAGTTATGCAAAAAGCAACTATAAAACTTAGATCACAAGCAGATTTAAAAATCGCTGGGACTCTCCAAAGAGTAGTTGCCATGAGCAATGCCGTAACACTAGAAAGAGAAGTAAATATCGGTTTTGATGTTATTCCAAATCAATTTTACATAAACGAGCAAGCCGAAGTTAACATTGAAGTAGCAAACTATAAAAATGTTTTAAAAATTCCTCTTAACCTTGTTGTTACAAAAGAGGGTAAGAAAGGCGTTTGGGCAGCAAATGACACAACTGCCAATTTTATTACTGTCTCTATCTTGGCTCAAAACGATGAAGAAGCAGCCGTTGCTTCAGGCTTGGATGCAAATACAGAGTTGCTCATGCCTGCGATAAATAACAAACCTCTTAGCGATGGAATGAAGATATTTAGATGATAAATTTAGCAAAAAGAGATATCGAGCATACTCTAGGCAAGTTTATAGTTACGGCTATGGGTGTTGGAATGCTGCTTGGGATTGTTCTCATCATGATTGGAGTTTATCGCGGTTTGATGCTTGAAGCTGAAGTTTTACTAGATGATATAAATGCAGATTTATGGATAGTTCAAGAAAACACAATGGGACCTTTTGCAGAATCTTCAAGAGTTTATGAAGATTTTAAAAACATCATTTATGTAATGAACGGCATAGATAAAAGCGAAGCTATAACATTTCAAAATATCCAACTTCCTCATTATGAGAAACCTATTCGTGTTGTTGCAGTCGGATACGATGTTTTCGGCTCTATAAATCCGATAAATCCTAAAAGGATAATAGCCGGACGGGATTTAAAAAGTGACCATTATGAAATTGTTGTAACAGACAAAACAGGCTTTGGGTTAGACGACAAAATCAAACTTGGGCGAAATTTTTACACGGTTGTAGGCATCACACATAATACAGTGTCAAACAGCGGTGATCCTCTAGTCTTCATAAGCCTAAAAGACGCACAAGATCTGCAATTTTCGTACTCAAACAAAGAGATACAAAACAATGAAGCAAGAGGGGTGAAAAACTCTGAATCTCATATGGTCAATACTATCGTTGCAAGAGTAAAAAGCGGTTACGATATAGATGAAGTAGCACGCAATATTAGAAAATGGCAGCACAAAAGCGTATATACCAAAGAGCAGCAAAAAGAGATACTTACAAAAAATGTAGTTGAGAAATCTGCTAAACAGATAGGTCTTTTTACTGTTATTTTAGTTGTTGTTTCAACAATAATTATCGCGCTTATCATCTACACTATGACGCTGGAGAAGATGAAAGAGATCTCCATTATGAAACTGATGGGGTTGCCAAACAGCCTTATAGTCTCAATGATTGTAAAAGAAACTCTGGTTCTTGGTGTTTTTGCTTTTATCTTTGGAAACATCTTTTCACATTTAACTTATGACAAATTTCCAAAACGAGTCGTACTTGAGATTCCGGATGCTTGGATGCTCTTTGGCATAATTGTCATCGCGTCCATTTTAGCCTCTTTTGTAGGTGTTAAAAAAGTTATAAGCGCTGATCCCGCAGCGGCAATCGGAGGATGAGATGAGTAAAGAGAGTGCAATAAGAGTTCAAAATCTGGTTAAAAATTTTGGAAAAAATGAAAGTCTCGTAAAAGTAATTGAAAATGCCTCATTTGAGATAAAAAAAGGCGAACTTGTAGCCCTTATCGCTCCAAGCGGTGCGGGTAAAACTACTCTTTTAATGATGATAGGATGTGTACAAGAGCCTACAAGCGGAGAGATCTGGTTAGGCGAAGAGAAAGTTTACGATAACAAATGGACGGCAAAAGACACTCGCCGTATCCGTAGAGAAAAGATAGGTTTTATCTTTCAATCTCACTATCTTATACCTTTTTTAAATATCATGGAAAATATAACGCTTCTTCCGCAAACAAACGGAGTAAGCGAAAAAGCGGCAAAACAAAAAGCGATGGAGCTTTTAGAGTATCTTGAAATTTCGGACAAAGCCTACAGTATGTCATCGCAGCTCTCAGGCGGACAAAACCAAAGGGTTGCCATCGCAAGAGCATTAGCTAACAATCCGGAGATTATCTTGGCGGATGAGCCGACAGCCGCACTTGATGCACAGAGATCAATAAGCGTTATAAAAATGCTTAAAAAAATCGCAATAGAGCAAAATGTCGCCATCATCACCGTTACGCACGACGATAGAATCCTTCCATATTTTGACAAAATTATGAAGATAGAAAATAGGGGCATTGTTTTTCATAAGTTGGATGAAGAGCAAAATGAGATTATATAATTGAATTAAGATTAGATTGCCACGCCTCTTTCATAGGCTCGCAATGACCGTCACTGCAAAGAGCTTGCGATAACCGTCATTGCGAAGAGCTTGCGATGAAGCAATCTATATGTGTCCAAAAAATTAAACTAAACCTTAGTATCTAACCAAACTCTTTTTTTATAGATGTAAACATAGATAAGACCTTTTATAAGCGTCTCTATGTTCATTATGACAAAAATAGCGATAATCCCATATCCCATTTTATAAGCTATGTAAGATGGGATAACTCTAAAAATCCATAATGAAACAATATTGACTTTAAGCGTGGTTTTTGTAGCCCCTGCTCCTCTTAATGCACCAGAATAGACAAACATTATTGCCAGCGGTATTTGAGAGAGTCCAACAAGTATAAGATAGTATGAAGCAACTGCAATCGTCGCTTTATCTTTGGTAAAAAAACCTACCAAAAACTCAGGAAAAAGGATAAGAACAAATCCCACGCTTCCCATAAATATATAAGCGATTCGCCCGCTTATTACGCCCATATTGTAAGCTCTCTCTTTATCTTTTGCACCCAAACTCTGCCCCACAAGCGCCGTTGCGGCTATCGCAAAACCAAAACCGGGCATAAAAGCGATGCCCTCTATGCGAAGCCCCACTTGATAGCCGGCAAGTTCGGCTGTTCCGTATGCGGCTATTATTGCTACAAAAAAGAGAAATGAAACACTTGAGACTCCTCTATCAAGTGCCGCACTCCACCCTACATGCCAAGCTCTTACCAAATCCTTGATTCTGATTATGGGGATAATATTTAGCTTAGAGTGCGGTTTTTTTAGAAGTATATAGTACGCCACGACATTAAAACAGTAAGATATGACCGTCGCATACGCTGCACCTTCTATACCCATAGCATCAAAACCAAAGTGACCAAAAATAAAGAGATAATTTAAAAAAGCGTTGATTGCCGATGATACGAGTTTGATATAGAGTGAATTTTTTGTATCTCCTGCGGCAGAGAGTGCGTTATAGAGAAGCGTATCTATAAATATAACTACGATTCCGAGTGAAATTATCTTAAAATAAAGTGAACCCTGCTCTACAACATCAGCCTGTGCACCCATCATAGTGTAGATATATTCGCTTCCAAAGTAGCCGCCGATTGTGACAAAAACCGATAAAACAGCGGCAAAAATCCCAAGCGAATACAAAAGCGCAGAAGCTCTTTTTTTCCTCCCCTGCCCGATAAATCTCGATATAAGAGCATTTCCGCCCACAACATAGAGTGTCATCAGCACATTGATTATCATCATAAACTGCATACTCATACCCACTGCGGCAAGAGCCGAGATACTCACCGTCCCGACCATTAACATATCGATTAGTATCTGAAGAATGTCTACTAAATGTTTAAGTGCAGAGGGAATTGCAATAGAAAATACTTTGCGTGTATCGTTTGAAATTAGTTTTGAAAAAATTGTGCTACCTCTTGCATCGCCTTAAACAGCTCATCTTTCGTCTTAAAATAGATCTCTTTTTTATCTCGCACTTTCTCACTGGGCTGTGTAAAATCAAAAACTAAAACAAAAGCCGTTATCATTACTCTTTGAGCATTCATATCTGCCCACTCCAAACTCATCTGAACAACATCTCCATCTACCTCTACAACCGCAGCCGGATAGAGGCGAACCACTTTACTTAGGTCAATATCGCCTATCGTCGAATTATAAATCATCTTTTAACCACCTTTACAACTAACAATACAACAGCTCCCATGACTAAACCGATAAGCAGTTCATTAACAATTGCAGGAACACTCTCTATAAAGTAATAATGAAAAAACTCTACTTTGTGAGCAAGTATGCCGCCGCCTACTAAAATCATAGCAAATGTTCCGACTAATGCCAAAGTTTTTATCAATTTCGGCATGGCATCTATGAGAAAACTACCGCTTTTTTCATGCCCTTTTTCTATCAAATAAAAACCAACATTATCCATCCTTACAATCATAGCAACAAAACCGTAAACGCCAAAAGTAGCTATTAGTGAAACGATTACGGTAGATGAAGCTTGAACCGTAAAAGGTTGAGTTGCAACGGAAGAAAGTGCGATAACCACTATCTCAATAGAGAGTATAAAGTCTGTTAATATCGCTGACTTTATCTTCTGTTCTTCTATCTCTAAAATAGTATCTTTAGTTGAATGAAGCAACTCTTCATTTTTCTCTTCATGCTTTTTATAAAAAAGATACTCTTCTATCTTTTCAACTCCCTCATAAAGAAGAAACAGAGCACCCAAGATAAGAATTAATGTAATTAAACTAGGAGCTATTGCCGTTAAAACAAATGCTATGGGCAAGATGATAGCCTTGTTTTTTAGTGAACCTTTTGTTATAGCCCAAATAACCGCCAACTCTCGTGATTGGTCAAATCCCGTAGCTTTCTGTGCATTTACGGCTAAATCATCTCCTAAAATAGCTGCAGTTTTTTGAGTAGCAACTTTACTCGCAACCGCAACATCATCCGCTAACATCGCGATATCGTCTAAAAGTAAAAAAATCCCTGCTGCCATTTATCTCTCCTTATTTTTACACGCTAAATGAGCAAAGCCCATTTAACTACGCTAGCCGCTGTGGCACTAAAGCTTGCCTCTTTCGAGGCAGAAGACTTCTTGCGGTTTTGCATTAATAATTAAATTGCCGCACCACAATAACCGTCATTGCGAGGAGTTTACGACGAAGCAATCTATATTTTCCTAGCAACCTCAGCTTTTTATATCTTGAATAGTTTGCGTTTTTATTATCCAACGAAAATAGACTCCGCCGACAACAAATCCTAAACCTATCAAAAATGTTATAAACTCTAATGAGTAATTATTGGTAGCAAAAAAACCAATCATAAAAGATACAAACGCAGCCGAGCTTAAAAACAGCATATCGTTATATGCCACTATTCTGCCGTAGTATTTTGCATCAATATTTTTTTGAAGAAGCGTATATGTATATGACCAGAGCGTTGTCGTAAAAAGCCCCACAATGACACTTGCAAATATCGACAAATAAAAATCTCTCATCAAAACAGCCCATAACCAGATAGCTAATGCCTGAGAGATAAAAATATATACCAATCTTTTGTTATTAATAAACTTGCCGATAATTATAGGTCCGATAACCAATCCAACAGCCCTTGAAGCATGCAAAAGCCCAAGTGCAAGCGATGTTGCGATGATTGAAGCGTAATATCTGTCTACCATTAAAGCAACCAGAGCATCAAATGCCGTAAGACCCACAAAAGCATGCATCAACATCAAATGAATAGCATGCGGAGTTTTTTTAAGATACTTAAATGTATCACCCATCATCTGAAATAAACTCTCTTGGCTTTTGATAAAATCCACTTTTATATCTAAACTATAAAGCAGCCAAAAACCTATAACAAACATAGATGCATCAAGGATAAATGCGGCCTTTATTCCAAACCAAAAAACAACAAATCCGCTAAGTGCCATCCCTAAAGTATATGAAAATGACCATATTATCGAGTGAAGCTCATTTGCTTTTTGTAGTTTCTCTCCGCTAAGAAGTTTTGGCAAAAGCGACATCTCGGTCGTAAAGTAAAAACTAGCAGCCGCCATTTTTATAAATATAAGAGTATATAAAAGCCATAAATCGGAAATATCATTTACAAAAATAAGAAAAAGTGTTGCAAATATCTCAAATGTGATTAAAATCAGCATAAGTTTTTTCGGTTTCATGTTGTCTATGATAGAACCTGAAAAAGGTGCTTGGATGATGCCTGAGAGAAAATGAAGCATCGCAGTAAATGCCACCACTTCAGCACTAACTTTCATCTCTAAAAGGAGCGTATAGATAGCTATATTGCTAAACCATGCACCGAAATACGCAATGAGCTGCACGGCAGATAATCGTCTAAAAACAGGCTCTGATTTTATTAAATTTATATATTCATTCATAAATGCAAGGTTATCATAAAAATAATGTAAAAAATTTACTTTTTTATTAAAGTTATTTTTTCTTATGTCGATTTGGTGTTTAATTATAATATTCTTTACAAAAGGAGTTAGTCATGGATGGCATAGCAAATGTTGCAAAGCAACAACAAACTCAAATGAGATCAGCGCAAGCGGAGCAGGCTCAAAGTCAGGTTCAGCAGCCAAAGCAGGTTGATTTGGTTAAAGAGATGCAAAAAGAGAATACAAGCGGTTCAGTTAAAATAGATTCTAAAGAGCAAGTTCAAGATTTAGTGGAACAGCTAAACAAGGCATTGGCTCCTATGAGTACAAATATAAAATTTGGCGTAGATCAGCAGGATATTTTTTATGTTTCAGTTATAGAGTCTGAGACAAGTAAAATGATAAGAAGATTTCCTGCAGAACAAGCTGCCGACTTCTTACCAAAAATGCAAGAAGTAACGGGAATTCTATTTGATTCTAAAGGGTAATTAAATACCCTTTGAATCTATTTTTTAATCTTTTTAGTCTCCGTCAAATCATCTCACTAACCGCTTTTTAATCTATTTTATAGTAGAATCGCCGCAATTATTTTGCTTAAGAGGATTTTTATTATGAAAAGAGAAGTTAAAAAAGTAGTTTTAGCATATTCAGGCGGACTTGATACAAGTATTATATTAAAATGGCTACAAGATGTTTATAATGCAGAAGTTGTAACTTTTACTGCCGATCTTGGGCAAGGCGAAGAGGTAGAACCTGCAAGAGTAAAAGCTTTGGCAATGGGAATTAAACCTGAAAATATTTTTATTTTAGATATCAAAGAAGAGTTTGTTAGAGATTATGTATTTCCTATGTTTCGCGCAAACGCTATTTATGAGGGCGAGTACCTCCTTGGAACTTCGATAGCAAGACCGCTTATCGCAAAAAAACAGATAGAAATAGCAAAAAAAGTCGGTGCAGATGCGGTAAGTCACGGAGCAACAGGCAAAGGAAACGATCAAGTAAGATTTGAACTCGGATATTTAGCACTCAATCCGGATATCACTGTAATAGCTCCTTGGAGAGAGTGGGATTTAAACTCAAGAGAGTCGCTTCTAGAATACGCAAAAGAGCATGGCATTGAAATCTCTCAAAAACATATGGACGAAAACGGCAACCCGAAAGTTTCTCCATATTCTATGGATGCAAATCTTCTTCATATCTCTTACGAAGGGCTTCATTTAGAAAATCCAAATGCAGAGCCTGAAGAGTCTATGTGGCTTTGGACAACTTCACCAGAAAATGCTCCCGATGCTCCAGAATACATCACCATAGAGTACAAAAACGGCGACCCGATTGCTATAAACGGTGAAGCAATGAGTCCCGCAACAATTCTTGAAACGCTCAACACATACGGCAACAAGCACGGCATCGGAAGAGCCGATATCGTTGAAAACAGATATGTCGGTATGAAAAGCCGCGGATGTTATGAAACTCCGGGCGGAACGATTATGATTAAAGCTCATCGTGCGATTGAGTCTATCACACTAGATCGTGAAGCGGCACATGCAAAAGACGAGATTATGCCAAAATATGCAAAACTCATCTATCAAGGATACTGGTTTAGCCCTGAGAGAGAGATGCTTCAAGCGGCAATAGATAAAACACAAGAGCATGTAGAGGGCAGTGTTAGACTTAAACTCTACAAAGGAAATGTTAGCGTAGTCGGAAGAGAGTCTAAAAAAACACTCTTCAATCCTGAATACTGTACATTTGAAAAAGATGAAGTCTATAACCAAAAAGATGCTCAAGGTTTCATCAAACTCAATGCTCTAAGATTTATCATTGCGGGAAAAGCTAGAAAATAGTAACGCTTAAAAGGAAGGTATCATGAGCATTATCAAGATAGATATCAACTCGCCTGAGTTTCAGGCGGAGATGCAAAAAACAGTAGAGTTTACAGACAAAGTAAATAAGCAGTTTGGCTGGGTTTATAATCCTCAAGCAGAGGTAAACGAAGGCGTACAGATGGGTCTTGCCAGAAACAAGATGATGTACGGTAAACGATTTTGCCCATGTTTTATGGTTGAAGTTGTAGACAACAAACCAAAAAGCGTTGACGATAGAATCTGCCCATGTAAACCGGCAATCGAAAAAGAGATTCCCGAGGAGGGAGTGTGTCATTGCGGGATTTACTGTACTCCTGAGTATGCAGCAAATAAAAAAGCGCAAATGGGCATCGAGGAGGTAGTTCATACACATTCTCGCGGTTTAACAAAAGATGAGGCACAAATATTGCTAAATCAAAAAGAACTAGACAGCGATGAGCTGATCTCTCTTCTTGAAGCAAGAGAACTAGGTATGGTCAACTTTAAACTTGTAGATGTCCGCGAGCATATGGAGTGGCAGATGGGTCACATCAAAGGTGCCGATAAACTTGTTCCGACAAGCAGTTTTTTTGCAGCACTTGAGGATGCAAAACTTAAAAAAGATGAAAATATAATTGTTTATTGCCATGTCGGAAGCCGCAGTGCACACTGTGCTAGAATCCTTCGAGATATGGGGTATGCAAAAATCGGAAATTTATCTTACGGTATAGTCTCCTATGGCGGAAAAATAGAAAGATAAGGAAATATTTATGAAAGTATTATTAATTAAAGATGTAAAAACATTAGGTAAAGCAGGCGAAGTTAAAGAGGTAAAAGATGGTTACGGTCAAAATTTCCTCATTGCAAAAGGTTTCGCTAAACATGCAACGACTGAGATTTTAGCACAGCATAAAGAAGAAGAGAGAATCGCGGCAGAGAACTTGGCTAAAGAGATAGCATCTCTAAAAGAGTTGGCAACAAAACTCGATAAAGCTAAAATCTTGATAAGAAAAAAACTCGGTCAAAACGGTCATTTATTCGGCTCGATAACAAAAGATGAAGTTGCTCATGCACTGCTAGAGCAATATAACACTGAAATTGACAAAAAGCATATTACGGACAAACTCTCTATCAAGAGCGTCGGTGAACATAAACTAGACCTAAAACTAGGTCACGGAATTCATGCCGTTTTACATGTGGATGTTGTAGGCGAATAATGTTTGACGCTACTACTATACTCGCATACAAAGGCAAAAATAAGGCTGTAATCGGCGGTGACGGGCAAGTCACTTTTGGAAATAGCGTTTTAAAAGGAAATGCCACAAAGATTCGAACGCTTTATAACGGCAAAATTTTAGCCGGCTTTGCCGGAAGTACGGCAGATGCATTTAACCTTTTTGATATGTTTGAAGATTTTTTAGTAGCAAAAAAAGGCGATATTTTAAAATCTGTTGTTGAATTTTCCAAAGCTTGGAGAAAAGACAAAGTGCTTCGCCGTCTTGAAGCTATGATGATTGTTTTAAACAATGAGCATATTTTCATACTTACCGGAAACGGCGATGTGGTTGAACCCGAGGACGGAGAAATTGCTTCAATAGGAAGTGGCGGGAATTTTGCTATATCAGCGGCACGCGCTCTAAAAAAACATGCCTCTTTGGATGAAGTAGAACTTGTAAAAGAGAGTTTACACATAGCGGCCGATTTATGTATATATACCAACCATAACATCAAAACTCTTACATTAGATGGAGACAGTAAGTGAATTTAACGCCAAAAGAGATTGTTGAGTACTTAGACAAATATGTTATTTCACAACACAATGCCAAAAAGACCATTGCTCTTGCTCTTAGAACAAGATACAGAAGAATGCAGTTAAGTCAAGAACTTCAAAACGACATAACACCAAAAAACATACTTATGATAGGCTCAACGGGCGTCGGTAAAACAGAGATTTCAAGAAGACTTGCAAAAATGATGAAAGTTCCTTTTATCAAAGTTGAAGCAAGCAAATACACTGAAGTCGGTTTTGTCGGTCGTGATGTCGAATCTATGATTAGAGATTTAGTCGTTGCTTCCATTACTATAGTCAAGGCTGAAAAAGAGGAAGAAAATAGAGAAAAAATAGAAAACTATGTCTTAAACAAAATAGTTGAAAAACTTCTCCCGCCTCTTCCTGAGAGTGCAAGTGAATCTAAAAAAGATGATTATCAAAGACTTTTAAAAGCGATGGAAGATAGAGTTCTCTCAGGTGAGATGGACGATAAAATCATACAGCTTGAAGTACAAAAGATACATGTAGAGTTTAACGACACAAATCTTCCTCCCGAAATGGCAAAAGTTCAGGAATCTTTCTCTAAAGTATTTTCTCAAATGAGCAAAGAGGATAACAAAAAAGATGTAACGGTGAGGGATGCAAAATCCATCTTAAGAACTGAAGCCGGCGCAAAACTTCTTGACTCTACAAACATCCATGCCGAAGCATTAAGACGAGCCGAGAACGGCGGAATAATTTTTCTCGACGAGATTGATAAAATCGCTATAAGCGAAAAATCTCAAGGTAGAAACGACCCAAGCAAAGAGGGAGTGCAGCGCGACTTGCTTCCTATCGTTGAGGGCAGCAGCGTGAGTACAAAATACGGCGTTATAAATACTGACCATATTCTCTTTATTGCAGCAGGCGCATTTCACTTATGTAAACCAAGCGATTTGATTCCCGAACTTCAAGGCAGATTTCCGCTAAGAGTTGAACTTGAATCTTTAACGGAAGATACACTATATAAAATACTTACTCAAACAAAAAATTCTTTGCTAAATCAATATGAAGCCCTTTTAAGCACAGAGGGAATGAAGCTGATATTTGAAGATGAAGCAATCAAAGCAATTGCAAAATTAACTCATAGAGCAAATGAAATTACGGAAGATATAGGTGCCAGAAGACTTCATACCGTAATTGAAAAAGTTTTAGAAGATGTAAGTTTTAATGCGGATGAGTACAAGGACAGAGAGTTTGTCGTCACCGCAGAGCTAGTACATGAAAAACTTGATGTTGTTGTTGAGAACAATGACCTCTCAAGATATATCTTATAGGAAAAAAATATGACTAAAGCAGGCTTCGTATCATTGATAGGCCGTCCAAATGCAGGAAAAAGTACACTTATGAATTCACTCTTAGGTGAAAATATCGCAATGGTAAGCCAAAAAGCCAATGCAACAAGAAAAAGATCAAATGCAATAGTGATGCATGATAATACTCAAATTATTTTTGTCGACACTCCGGGATTGCATGAGAGAGAAAAAGTTTTAAATCAATTTATGCTTGATGAAGCGCTTAAAGCTATGGGTGATTGTGATTTGATAGTTTATTTGGCTCCCGTTACGGATAGCGTTGAAAACTATGAAAAATTTTTAAAACTAAACGGTTCAAAAATTAAACACATAATAGTTTTAAGTAAAATAGATCAGGTATCGCAAGAAAAACTTTTTAAAAAAATAGCGCAGTACAATCAATTTTCAGACGGCTTTGAAGCACTTATTCCAATGGCGGTACCTAAAAAAGTCGGTCATAAAGATCTGCTCGAGACGATATCAAAACTTTTACCAGAGTCCCCGTTTCTTTATGATCCCGAGGATTTAACAAGTGAACTTGTTCGTGATATATATGCCGGATTTATAAGAGAAGGCATATTTCAAAATGTAAGTGATGAGATACCTTACGAATCTGATGTTATTATTGATAAAATATATGAAGAGAAAAATATAGATAAAATTATAGCAACTATCATTGTAGAAAAAGATTCCCAAAAAGGTATTATCATCGGTCGCGGCGGCGAAGCGATTAAAAGAATAGGGAAATACTCCAGAGAGAAGATAGAAGCTCTAAGCAGTAAAAAAGTCTATCTTGATTTACAAGTTGTTGTAAAAAAAGGATGGAGCAAAGATAAATCATATTTACAAGAGATAGGTTACACTTCATGAAATATATACTACTACTACTTATTTTAACAAATATTTTTGCAGATAATATTCTCACAAACTATAGGATTAACGGGATTGCAGATATTGAAAAGCAGATGGACAAAGAGTTGGCAAAAGAGGAGTATTGGAACGATATCTTAAAAAATAAAGATACGACTTTTGGTTATATTGAAGCATATTCAAATATTCTTACATGCGATAAGTCAAAATCAAAGCTTGATCTCTACTCGCTTGATAAAAATAAGGACTTTAAACATAAAAAAGCATACGATGCTTTTACCGGAAAACACAAAGGCGATAAAATAAAAGAGGGAGATTTAAAAACTCCAATCGGAATTTATCAAATAACTAAAAAACTCTCTAAAAATACTAAGCTAGATTCGTTTTACGGTCCCTTGGCATTTGTAACATCTTATCCAAATCTTTATGACTCTTACAGAGGCAGAGACGGCGATGGTATATGGATCCACGGACTTCCAACCAATCAATCAAGAGATGATTTTACAAGAGGATGCATAGCGATTAATAACTCAAGTATCGAGTGCTTGGATAGAAATATTGATATTTCAAAAACTATACTTATTATAAATGATACAAAAGTAAAGCAGGATGTATCAAAAAAGGCATTAGCAACTATACTGGCACAACTATATGCATGGAGATATAACTGGATATATGATGATATCAACGGATATCTCAGCTTCTATTCAAATGAATTTGTAAAAGATGACGGGATGAACTTCAAAGATTTTAAGAGCTATAAAGCTAGAATCTTTCAAAAGAATGAGAGAAAAAGTATCGTTTTTAATAATATAAATATTTTCCCCTACCCTAACACTTCAAATATTTATCAAATTAACTTTAAAGAGTTTTATAAATCTGATACCTTTAAATTTGAAGGCGATAAAACACTTATCGTAGAACTTGATAAAAGTAACAAGATTCGTATTCTTACAGAAAAATAAAAAGTATTTTTTGTGAACCGGATTTTAATAAAAATTTTTTTTATAGTGAGCATCTCTTTTATCTCTTTGTATGCAGATGTTCAATTAATTAAAAAACAAAACAGTGACTCAAATACGACACTTCTTGTTATTGGAGGTATCCACGGAGATGAACCGGGTGGGTACTTTTCCGCTTCAATTTTGGCAACTCATTATAAGATAAATTCAAAAAATGTCTGGATAGTACCGAACCTAAATCAAGAGAGTATCCAAAAAAATGCCAGAGGTATTCATGGAGATATGAATAGAAAATTCTCTATTATTGAGGATAAGGATAAAGATAAAGAGGTTATCCAAGAGGTCAAAAAAATAATTCTCCAAAAAAATGTATCTTTAGTTTTAAATCTGCATGACGGAAACGGATTTTATAGAAAAACAGATAAAGGAAGTATTTTTAATGCAAATGCTTGGGGTCAAACATGTGTAATTGATCAATGTGACTTAAACAAAAGCCAACCGTTTGGTGATTTAAGCAAAATTGCTCTTAATGTTAAAGATGGAATAAATAAAAAACTAATCAAAGAGCATCATACTTTCGATGTAAAAAATACTAATACTAAATTTGATGATGAAGCGATGCAACTCTCGCTTACATATTTTGCCGTTACTAACAATAAACCGGCTTTTGCAATAGAGAGCAGTAAAAATCTGCCCTCCTTATCTCAAAAAGTATTTTATCATCTTTTGGCAATTGAAGAATTTATGAATATAATGAATATATCTTTTTCAAGAAAATTTGATTTAACCGAAGAAAATATAGATGCATTACTAAAAAATTACGGTAATTTAACCATTAATGACAATATATCTATCGATTTAACTGATATAAAAAAATCTTTAAGCTTTATTCCGATAAAATCAAAGGGTAATATATTTAAGTTCTCTAATCCGCTGGGAAGCGTTGTTAAAGAGGGTGAAAATTTTGTTGTTTACGTAGGTAACCAAAAAATCACTTCACTTACTCCGCAATACTTTGAATTGGTAGAGTTGTGTGAAAGTCAAAACAAATTTGATGTTATTATTGACGGAAATAAAGTTTCTTTAAATAAAACTTCAGATATTGTTGTAAATGACGATTTTAATATTGTTAAGCGAGATGGTTATCGTGTAAATGTAATTGGGTTTAAAGCAAAAGATTCTATTGACGAAAGCGGTATAAGCTTAAAGCTTAAAGATTTCGACAAAAGATACGCAATTGATACTCACGACAAAGTTTACAGGGTTGAGTTTTACAAAAATGATGAATTTTGTTTTATGTCCAAAATTCATTTTAGATAGGATTATGAAAAATGAGTAAAAAAGAACAACACTCTTTCTCCAGTGTGCTTTCTATCAATCCATACAAGAACACATATGTAAATGCGGTTTCAAATTTTTTAAATGAAACAACATCCCCAATCTACTCTAAAGAGCAGTATGTAATCTCTTATCTGAATACAAAAAGTTTTATAAATAGCTATATTGCTATAAGTAAAAATATTCCAGAAGATGATTTATATGATGCTATTTACAATAAAGCATATGAAGAACTTGGACTTGATCAGGCCATAATGTATCAGATGCAATTTGTTGAAACTTTCAATAAATTCGATGAAGACAACAGAAATTTTCATATATTTATAATTGATCCTTTAACGGTTGATGATACTTTTAAAAATGCAATTGAAAAAGTTAAATATATTGATTACATCATACCTTCGCCGTTACTTTTTAAATCACTTTACGCAAAAGAGATTTTAGTAGAAAGCGGTGTTCACTGTTTCATCTATTTTCAGGAAAATGACACTTTTATTACTATTTATAATGAAAAAAACTTCATATATACTAAGTCTATAAATTATTCATTCCCGCAAATGCATGAGAGATTTTGTGAAATATACGGTGAGATGGTCGAATATGAAGATTTTATCAATTTTCTATCGCGCGAAGATTTAAAAACTACCGATAGCAACTATAAAACACACATAATCAAGCTCTACAAAGAGATATTTGCAAATATCAATGATATTTTGACATATGTAAAAAGAGCTTTAAATATAGATAAGATAGATTGTATATTTATAGATTCTCAACTTCATACCACAACTAAACTAGATGAAATGGCGGAAGTAGAGCTAAGCATCAGAAGCAGAAGTTTCGATTTTGATTACGGATTTGAAAACAAAGAGAATCATATCGATCATCTTCATTCTCTTATGCACGTCTATGCTACTATTTTAGAAAAAGACGGTTATGATTGTAACTTTACGACTTATCACCGTCCACCTGAATTTGCGAAGAGAGAGAGCGGTCGTGCCATCTTACTTGCCGTTGCTTCACTTGTGCTTGCTTTTGCATACCCGGTTTCTTATTGGACACTTACATATGCTCAATCACTGCAATACAAGCTTCTCGAAGATGAGTATGGAACTCTTCATAACACTAAAATAGTAAGAGAAGCTACCTTAAAAAGCAAAGAAGCAGACAAAGATAGAGTTTCAAAATTAGTAGCACATGAAGAACAAGAGTATGTTGAAAAGAAAAATACACTTATAAAAATTCATGATGTTAAAGTTAACTATCCGATGAAAGCAGATCTTATACATATGCTTACAAAAGATTTAAATAAATTCAATGTAAAGTTGGAATCAGCTTTATATGCAGAAAAGACAAATAAAAGTGGTACAAAGAAAGAGTTGAGTCTAAAATTGGCATCATCTGATGATAAAAAAATCACAGATATGATTAAATATCTTACAAAAACTTATGAAGGAAAGTTTCATTTCTCTATAGATGATATATCATATGAAGAGAAAACGAAACTATACCTTGGTGAGTTGAAAGTGAATCTATTATGAATTTCAAACTGATGATAGAAAATACCTTACATAAAATCGATAATTTTTTTAAGGAAAAATCTCAAAAAGATATTTATATGATATATGTCATGGTGGCTGCAGTTCTCTTTGCTGCAGCTTATCCGTTTTATAACTTGTCTCTTAACGAGTTTAACGACGCAAGAAAAAAAGTTACCGATATTACTGCAAAGATAAATGAAGATAAAATTTACTTAAATGTAAACACTGAAGCAAAAGTGGCTAAACTAGATCAAGAGATTAAGGCTTTTGAGGCTGAATTGGTAGTTCAAAAAAATAAAAACAGCTATATAAAGAACAAAATAGAAACGATATCTTCACTTATCTATGATGAAAAAGCATGGGGAGCATATCTTAACTCTATATCCATAAATGCAAAAAAACACGATATTCATATAATTAACTTTGCAAATAGCTATTCGGAGAATAACAGCTCTGCTTTTGGTCATGTTTTAGATATTTCTCTTGAAGTCAAAGGTAATTATTTAGATACCGTTAAGTTTATAAACTCTCTGGAACAGAGTGAATTAGTTGTTGATATACATGACTTTAGTATAAAAGCACAAAATGCGCTAAACAGTGATATTAACATTTCAGTTTGGGGGATTACTTACCGATGAAAACAACATTAATAACGCTGGTTGCACTTTTTCTAAGCACTACTCTCTTGGCTGTTAGTGAGCTGGAGTGGGTTGATCAACAAATAGAAGCAATTAAACCGCCGAGAAAAGGCGTGGAGATTTTAAATATTGAGGATCCTTTTATTTTCTTGCAAAAGAGTAGAGCCGACAAAAAAGAGGGAGCGGTTGCTGCTACACCGCAAATTGCAGCTCCCGCTTTAAAACCGGTTTGTGTCGACTCCAATACCTCCAAGTCTGATAAAAGCGGTACCAAAAAAGATGAGTTAAGCTTAAATACAATCATTAATTCTTCGGCTATGATTGACGGCAATTGGTATAAAATAAGTGATAAAGTTAGCAGTTACACGATAGTTGACATTAGTAAAACTACCGTAACTCTAAAAAAAGGTGATAAAGAGCTTATCTTATCAACATATAGTAAAACACCAACTCTAAAATTCAAAAATAAGTAGGGCAGATTCATGAAACTTATAAAAACAACAATGTACTCAACGCTTTTAGCGTTTCTACTTTCAAGCAATACTTTTGCGGCCGATTGTTCTTATGAACTATTTAGCATTAGCTCAACGAAAAACACTAAAATAATAGATTTCATAGAACAACTTAGTGATGTGTGTCAATTTAGTATTATCGTTACCGATCCGGATGCTCAAGAGTTCTTAAACAGTAATTTGAATAAAACAAATCTAAACAACTTAACTGTAGATGAAGTTTTTCACCTTATCTTAAAAGAGAATAATCTTGCATACACTCTTGAAAACAACATTTTAAAAATCTCATATCTTGAAACTAGAATGTTTAATGTTGACTATATTCTTTCGCAAAGAAAAAGTGAATCCAAGACAAACATAACACTCTCCTCAGAAGGAGCCGGTAAAACAACTTCTACAACAGGAACGACAACGACTACAACTGCTTCTCAAGAGCTTGGCGGAGGAGCCGCAGGTAAATCAGGCATGAAAATAGACAGCAAAGATGAAGTAGCATTTTGGCATCAGCTAGATTTGGAATTTCAAGAAGTTTTAAACAGACCGCAAGATGTATACAAAGCACAAGCTCCGATAATAAATAAAAATGCCGGTATTATCACTGTTACGGCAACAGTTAAACAGATGGAGAGATTTGAACAATATCTTAAAAAACTTCAAGACAAAGTACAACTTCAAGTTTTAATAGATGTTCAACTGCTCTCTGTAACTCTTAGTGACGGTAAAACTACCGGTGTTGATTGGTCTCAGCTATATAAACTTCAAGATATAGATATGAGTATTGATAAGCTGTTTCATAAAAATGTATCAGAATTTAAAGATGATAAGATTACGACGGCAATCGCGGGCGGCGGAGCTGCTGAAAACTCTCACCTTATAAAGCTGAGCGCTAGCGGGAAATTAAACGAAGTTATAAAATTTCTTAAAACTCAAGGAGATGTAACTTCAATCTCAAATCCAAAAGTTTTGACATTAAACAATCAACCGGCGCTTATTACTGCCGGTACGGAGTACTTTTATAAAATAATAAGTACACAAACTTTGGCAACCGGAACAAGCGGAACGCAAAGTACAAGTGAAGATCTTCAGTCGGTTTTTGCCGGTGTTCTTTTAGATATTACTCCTGAAATTTCAGGTGATAATACCATTACGCTAAAAATAAACCCTTCTTTGTCTGAAACGACATCAGATGTTTCTAGTGTTGCAGCTGCAGATAGAACTATGCCGCCTGACCTTCGCCGTCGCCAACTATCGTCTGTTGTAACCGTAAAAGACGGAAACCGTATTATTTTAGGCGGATTAATTAACACAAGTAATAATATAAACAAAAATAAAGTTCCTATTTTAGGTGATATCCCTATTTTAAACTATCTGTTTAAATATGAGAATAAACAAAAAATTACTCAAGAGCTTGTTATTGTAATAGAACCGCACATTATTAGAAAAGACAAAAAAGACCTATCTTTATCAGATTTAGGTTATCAAGGTCTTTCTGAAAAAGTTATGCTTAATGCTAAAGATGCGATTATGATTACTACAGATAGCAAAAAAGAGGAAAATTGAAACCGAGTATCTATGAAAACTCAAGGGATGTTTTTTTAGATACCGTAAACGCTAATGATTACATACAGCTTGAAAGAGTATCTAGCATCTATCAATCTTTGAAAAATTCGATTGAAAAGCCGCTAAAGATGATACTCTTGTACGGTAAGCCGGGTACGGGTAAGAGCATGTTTTTATCAAAATTGCACCAGACTCTTATATCTACCCAAAAAGCTTATTTATATAAAACACCCATATTGGACGAAAGTGAATTTTTCAAAACACTCGCTCAAGATTTATACAATATGAAATACGATAGTGAGTTGAATTTTACGCAATTTATGAAAGTAGTAGAAAATACGGAACTTGGTGAGATGGCAACTCCACTTATACTTTTGGATGAAGCACAACTCTACTCTACCACAATGATGGAAAAGATTAGACTCCTTTCAGATACGAGAAAGGTGAAATTTGTAATTGCTCTTCATAAAACAGAAAAAGAAGACTTGATTGCAAAAGAACATTTTCAAACTAGAATTTGGGAAAGCATAAAACTAGACAATGCTTCAACTTCAGAGCTAAAAATATATATTCAAAAAAAACTGATGAAGGCAAACTGCTTGGATACCGCAAATATGTTTACTCAAAAATCAGTAAATCTAATTCATAAACTGACAAACGGGAACTACAGAAACACAAACAAGTTGCTGTATTCACTATTTGATATATATATGCACTACGAAGAAAACAATCCAATCAAAATAAAAGGAAGCGAAATTTCAACTACAATTATAGAGATGTCCGCAATTCACACAGGATTAATCAATGCTTGATATTTATGATTTAGAGACTAGGCATAAAAAATACAAACAGAAGTTATTAATACCATATATTGCTATATCTGCAAGTACACTAGTTGTTACAGCTTCTATCGCTTTTTTTGTTTTATACGATTTTGATTCTAAAATTGAACATCAGCCGCAACAGCAACTGATTACACAAGAAAGCACTGTAAAATCCGTACCACAAATCGAAAAGCCAACACCTCAAAATGATATGGCTAAAAAAGATGATGTTTTAGCAGCGTCTCAAGATTCTGCTGCTAAGAATATTGCAACACCTCAACAAACAGTAGCAAAGCAGGAACCTGCTGTTAAAGAAGATATCAAAACTACGCCAACGGAAGAAAAAGCAGAAGAAAAAGTTGTACTTTCTCCATCACTGAATTTTATAAATAATATAAAGTCACAAACACCTCCACCTAAAGAGGTAAAAAAAAGTATTCAAGAAGCTCAGAAAAAACAAGAAGAAGTAGTACCTGTTGTAGTGCAAGAGGTAAAAAAAACTTCCGTGCAGCCGCAAAATAAGCGAGAAGTAGTAGTACCTGCACCGCCAACAATAGTAGAAGAACGTTTAGAACCCGTATCAAAAGCGGATAATAAAAATAGTATTGATATAAAAAGAAAAAATAATGATGAAGATGATATTAAAGACGTTATAAAAAGATTTAATGTCAATCACAACCCTGCCTTGAGCCTTTTTGTCGCTAAAAGATATTATCAATTAGGTGAATACGAAAAAGCTTACAATTATGCTTTAACAACAAATGAAATAAATAATAATATGGAAGAGAGTTGGATTATATTTTCAAAATCACTTGTAAAAATGAACAAAAAAGATATGGCAGTAGAAACTCTTAAAAAGTATATCAGTCATTCACAATCTTCGCAAGCAAAACAGTTACTTGATGAGATTCAATTAGGAAAATTTAAATGAAAATATTATTAGCAGCGCTAATTGCAATCAGTTTATATGCAGATATAAAGCAGGAGATGCTTGATTTTTACCAAAAAAAAGAGTATGAAAATGTCTGCGAACTTGGTTTTAAAAATTTTATTGCTTATTCAAAGGATGAAGAGTATGTATCTTTATATGCATTCTCCTGTTTAAATGTTGATCACATAGATCGTTTATCCGTACCGATTACGACGTTGAAATTTTCACAAGAAGCACGCTCAAATGCTTCATATTTTTCTATTATACTTATGCAAAAAAAACTTCTATATCACGCCCTAATGGATAATTATGATATATCCTCCTTAAATTTTCCGACTACGGATTATGTTTTATCAAAAGTTTTTGATCTCTATTCTAAGCTTAAAAAAGGGGAGCGAAAAGATTTCTATATTTTTGAAGATAAAAACGATAATAAACTAAAATATAAACTTTATCTTATAAAAGATGATAAAATTGATAAAATGATTATCGAAGAATTTTATAATTCGGTAAGCATTAAAAAACATGTTTACTGGTAGGAAACATTATGGATAGGATAACATCGGATTTACTAGCAAACGGCTCTATAATGAAGAGTCAAGTTGATAGATTAATTGCTAAAGGTCTTGATACAAATCTAATTCTAAGAGATATAACCATATCCGGATTTATGACAATGGACAGACTTGTGCGCTTCATTGTCGATAAAATACAAAGCGGTGAATATGATTTATCTATAATTAATAATTATGACTATATCCAAGAAAAAGATGTACTCTTAAAATTAGCTCAAAAACAAAATGTTCCATTCCTTGACTTAGATTCGATAGATATGGACTATAGACTTACGGAAAAAGTATCGCTTGTTCAACTAAAAAAATATAATGCCCTGCCAATATCTGAAGATGAGTTAAGTATTACCGTAGCTTTTTGCGATCCGCTAAACATTGAAGCCCAAGAGTCCGTACAAAGGCTTTTTCCAAAAAAACCGATAAAAATAGCAGTAGCAACAAAAAAACAGATTGAATCATATCTATTTAAAGTAGAACTAAAAGATAGCGTAAAAGGTTTAGTAAAAAAAATCAGAGATGAGCTAAACTCTATCAATTCAATAGAAGAACAACAAGAAGCTTCTTCTATCCTGCTTTTAATTGATGTTATTTTAAATGCCTGCATTAAAGCCCGTGCTAGCGATGTTCACATCGAACCGACAGAGAAAAATTGTGTTGTTCGAACTCGTATTGACGGAAAACTTATTGAGATATTCATCTTTGAAAAAGATATTTATCCCCCGCTTGCTTCTAGGCTTAAACTTCTTGCAAATCTTGATATCGCCGAGAAAAGAAAGCCTCAAGATGGGCGTTTTTCGACATTGGTCGGTTCTAAAGAGTTTGATTTTCGTATATCTACGCTTCCGATCTTATACGGCGAATCTGTCGTTATGAGGGTGCTTGATAAACAAAAAGCGCTTGTTAAACTTGAAGATGCTGGAATGGATAGCGTGAGTTATCAAAAATTTTTAAAGGCGCTTAAAACTCCTTACGGTATCATACTAGTTACCGGTCCTACTGGAAGCGGTAAAACAACAACGCTCTACGGTGCTTTAAATGAACTTAGAAATGTTGAAGACAAGGTTATTACGGTTGAAGATCCTGTAGAATATAGAATGAATCTTATTCAACAAGTACAAGTAAATCCGAAAGTCGGATTAACTTTTGCTGCTGCACTTAGATCTATTTTAAGACAAGATCCTGATAAAATAATGATCGGTGAAATTCGTGATTCAGAAACGCTGGAAATAGCAGTAAAGGCCGCACTAACTGGTCACTTAGTAATATCGACGCTACATACAAACGACTCAATTAGCGCCGTTACTCGTATGGTAGATATGGGGGTCGCTCCATATCTTATTAGCGGTTCTTTAGTTGCTATACAAGCTCAAAGACTTGTTAGAAAGATTTGCTTACATTGCAAAACGGAGGAAAAAATTTCTATTTCTTCACTTGAAGAGCTAAAACATTTAGTTCCTCAGGATAGTAAATTTTATATTGGGAAAGGATGCAAAGAGTGTAATGAGACCGGATATATGGGCAGAGAGATGATTTGTGAAGTTTTAGTTGTAAATGAAAAAATATCATCTCTAATTGCAAAAAATGCATCGGTTCAAGCTCTACATGCTCAGGCGATTGAAGATGGATTTGTAGGAATCTTTGAAAACGGTATCAGCAAAGCTCTTGCCGGCATTACAAGTTTAGAAGAAATTTTAAGGGTGGCAAAATAATGAAATACTTTATAGCAACTATACTTTCTAAAGGTAAAAAAGAAGAAGTTGGGATATATGCCGATGATAGAAAACAAGCCAATGAGCTTATGAAACTAAAACATTCGGGAATAATAATTAAAATTGCGGAGGGAGAAGAACCGCTAGAGGCAAGGTGGAGGAGATTTAAAGTAGATTTGCTTAGCAATGTTAAAAAAAGAAAGATAAAACCGGATGCTCTTATAGCTTCTATTAGACAGCTAGCCGTTATGACGAATGCCGGTATTTCAATTTATGATTCGCTAAACGAAATTGCAAAATCTACTACTGATGAAAATTTAAAACTAGTTTTTGGCAAACTGGCAGAAGATATTAACTCTGGACACTCCCTCTCAAAATCTATGGAAAATTTCCGTTTTGAATTAGGCAATTTAGCAATTGCAATGGTGCAACTCGGTGAAAAAACCGGTAATTTGGATGATGCGCTCTACTCTCTTGCCGATATGCTTGAAGAAATTCGTGCAAATGTTGTTAAGTTTAAAAAAGCAATGGCATATCCGAGAAATGTTATGATAGCTATGGCTATTGCTTTTACTGTTCTAATATCTTATGTTGTTCCTCAATTTAAGACAATTTTTGAAGAACTTCATGCTGAGCTGCCATTGCCAACACAAATTTTATTAAAATTAGAGCATCTATTTAATAATTACGGATTGTATGTACTCGCTGTTTTAGTTATATCATTTTCAATCTTTAAGTATCTGATAAATAACTATAAAGACATTAGATATGGATGGCATCAAGTTTTATTAAAAACATATCTTATTAAAAATATTATTATGTTTGCTACACTTAGTCGTTTTACACTTGTATTTTCTGAGCTTATTAAAGCAGGAATTCCGATTGCAGAGGCACTTGATACTTCAATCTCGATGATAGATAGTCTTCCCCTAAAAATGAGACTCTCTTCTGTAAGAATGGCTGTTGAAAAAGGTTCATCTTTACATGAGGGCTTACAAGAGACGGGGCTATTTGAAAATATGATTATTCAAATGATTAGTGCAGGTGAGGATAGCGGTACACTAGATACCATGGTAGGCAAAGTTGCCGAGTACTACAAAATGAGATTTGATGCAATTATTGAGGGGCTCGCAGAGGCGATTGAACCTATTATGTTGCTTATTCTTGCTTCTATGGTTCTTTTACTTGCTCTTGGTATTTTCTTGCCTATGTGGGATATGGGAAATGCAGTTCACGGAAGAAAGTAGTAGAGTAAAACTTACTCTATCTTTCTTATGTTTATTAGTATTTGACCTTACGCACTAAAAGTACGTAACATCAGTTAGTATGTTTAAAAAATATGTTTGCCGTTATGCTATATTGGTAAATACTTTTTGAACATCCTCATCATCTTCAAGCTTATTTAAAATCTTATCTATATCTGCTTGCTGCTGTTCTGTAATTGAAATAGGAGAATTTGGCATTCTTTCTAAGTTAGCTTTTGTAATTTCGATTCCCATATTTTCTAAAGCACTGTTAATCGTACCAAAACTTGTAAAATCCGCCGTTACCATAACAACACCGTCTTCAGATTCTATCTCTTCTAGTCCTGCATCGATAAGTTCCAATTCAAGTTCTTCTAAATTCATACCACTCTTTAACGGAAATTCAAAAAGCGCTTTTCTGTCAAACATAAACTCTAACGAACCTTTTGTAAGCATCTCTCCGCCATGTTTAGTAAGTATATTTTTTACATTTGCGACGGTTCTTGTATTGTTATCAGTCATACACTCTATAAAAATTTGAACTCCATGCGGAGCTTTTCCTTCAAAATTCACCTCTAACATACTTGCCGTATCTTTAGAAGTTGCTCTTTTGATAGCCGCTTCAATATTGTCTTTTGGCATATTTTCAGCTTTTGCATTAAGAATTGCCGTACGGAGTTTGGCATTCATATCGGGGTCCGTCCCACCCTCTTTTGCTGCCATAGTAATTATTTTTCCCAATTTAGGAAACAATGTCGACATTGCCCCCCATCTTTTTAATTTTGATGCTTTTCTATATTCAAACGCTCTACCCATCCATTCTCCTTTACATCTTTTTATACATTCTTATGTATTTTCACTCGTTCAAAAAATTAAAAATGTATAATAACATATTAGAATATACGGAAAATTTAAATACAACTAAGTTTTAGAATTAAGAACTGTTTTTTAATACATTTAGTAAATTATTTACTAAAATTCAAGTTTATTTTAAAGTCGGTATATATTTTGATAATTCTTCAAGTTCGCTATCGCTAAAATTTGACACTTTTTCAGTCATTGTACTACCCATACTATACTCGCTTCTTTTTCCTTCTTTATAACCTTTTAAAGCAGCTAATATTTCCGGCTGCGATAAACTATTTGGAAGTTTAGATACGCCCATACAACTTTCATTCATTTTTGAACCGTGACATTCAGAACAGACTTTTGAAACAATATCTTGTGCAGATGATGCAAAGATTAAAATTGGAAAAGCTGTTAGCAAAATTAATTTTTTCATAGCAATACCCTCTTTTTTATGATATGTGTAAATTGCATTATACACTAAATTTATGATTCAGAATAGACTTAACCATAGACCTAGAAAAGTGCTTGGATATAAAACTCCATATGAAGTATTTTTCAGTGAAATGAGTAAAAAGTTAGCTAGTTAATTTTAGGTGAAAATTGCACTTGATATTAGAATTGGCGAAGTCTTTGAAAGTTCGTATTTTAGGAAGTTTGTAAGTGGTGGGTTCTGAGTGACTCGAACACTCGACCACCCCGTTATGAGCGGGGGGCTCTAACCAACTGAGCTAAGAACCCACTGTTTGCAGGTCGGAATTATACTTTAGCTCACCTTATATTTTTCTGATATTTCAATATCCTTTTTAAAAAAGCGTATCAAGTACTTGGTTTTTAAATCGTATAGATTCAACCGAACTTCTTATAAGCCTGTTTTCCTCTTTTAGCGTATCATACTCCCCTTTTAATCTTGATACATCTCTACTCATAAAATAGATTTGCTGCTGAATATATATCTTTGGAAATAACACAACCAAAACAAAAATGATACTAAGCAAAATATATATAAGATAATTTAAATCTAAACTCTCTTTTGGGTTTAAAACTAAATTTACTTCGTTAAGCAGCTCTGTTTTTTCACTCGTAATTATTAAATCAACTTCACTTAGCAACTCTGTTTTTTCACTCGTAATTGTTATATTTACCTTTTCCGACAGCTCTATTTTTTCACTCATTACCGCTATCCGTTTCAAACACTCTCATCTTAGCACTTCTGCTTCTTGGATTTTGTTTCAACTCATCCTCTTTTGCCGTTATAGGTTTTTTTGTTAAAACTCTGCCGTATGAATGATTACCCCCGCATATACATCTCATAGCCTCCTGCGGACATATACAGCTCTCTCTCCACTTGTTAAATCTATCTTTTACGATTCTATCTTCTAACGAATGAAAAGAGATAATAGCCACTTTTGCATTTGGAAACTTCGCCTCTTCTATTGTATCTAAAAGTGACTCTAACTCGCCAAGCTCATTATTTACCTCTATCCTGATTGCCTGCATAAGAAGTGTTGAAGGATGAATTTTTTTACCAATCGGCATCAAATGTTTTGTAGCTTCGCTTAACTCTTTTGCGGAAGAAAAAGGGCGGTTATTTACGATAAAAGATGCTATTTTTTTATAGTTTCTAAGTTCGCCGTATTCTAAAAGTATTCTCTCTAACTCCTGCGTGCTATACTCATTTACTACAGTTGCCGCACTAAGAGCAGCCTCTTTATCCATTCTCATATCAAGGTTATCGCTTGAGAAAGAAAAGCCTCTATCTTTTTGATCAAGCTGAAGAGATGAAACACCGATATCGGCTAAAATACCTTTAATCTCTTTAATGTCATACTCTTTTAACATATCTTTAATCACTGACGAAAAACGACCTTTTTTAATAACTACTCTATCTTTATAAGGTTCAAGTCTTTTGGTGGAAAAATCTATTGCACTCTGATCTTGGTCTATTGCAATTAGTTTTATATACGGATTTGCCTCAAGAACCATCGAAGAGTGTCCGCCATATCCCATAGTACAGTCGATAATAACTCCGCTTTTTATATCACTGAAAATTTCTAAAACTTCCCTATAAAGAACTGGAATATGTGGAATATCTTGCATACAAAGCCTATAATATTTTTATTATATTATACATTAATTTAATTTTTATTAGTGTATGATAAAGAAAAAAATGAGAGGATACACAAATGAATTATTTAGAATTAATCGGTGGAACTGTTGCTCTGACTCTAATTGTGTTGTATATTATTTTTAAAATATTACAAAATAAGAAATTTATCGAGTTTCGCGATAAACAAGAATCCAAGGCTCAAACTGTTGAAAAAGTTGAATATAAAAGATTAGAAGTAAAAGAGGAGATTAAACCTTTAGAAGAAGTAAGTATCACCAAAACAATAGATAGAAAAAAACGCAAACTTCTTCCTCACGGTAAAATCTCAAAAGATGATTTTACAGCATTTAAAAATGTAAAAATTTTAATTGCCGAAGATAATATAATAAATCAAAAAGTAATAACTTCTCTACTATCAGACTCCGGTATAAATATAACTATTGCAAATGACGGTCAAGAAGCATTAGACATTTTAGAAAAAGATGTTAATTTTTCAGTAATACTGATGGATGCCCATATGCCCATAATTGATGGTTTTGAGGCTACAAAAATTATTCGGAAAAATCCAAAGTATGACCATATACCGGTAGTTGCTCTTAGCGGAGATACGGCATCGGATGATATTAGAAATATGTTAAATGCAGGAATGGAAGGACATCTTGAAAAACCCCTAAAGATGGATAATCTTTACGATATTATTTACATCTATACAAGCGGGGATGAAGTTAAAAATAATTCTATGGAGTCTCACATCACTGCAGAATTTAACAGCAATAAAGGATTGGAGATATGCGGAGATGATAAAAGTTTTTACCTTGAAATACTAAATGATTTTATATCAAAATACTCCGACTCTGCAGATAGACTTAAAGATCTGATAAATAGCGGAGATAGTATCGGCGCAGATAAAATGTTACTAGACATATCAGGAGTAACAGCAAATATCGGTGCAGATAACCTACACCAAATTGCTATTGACTTAAAAGATAGTATTGCCCACCCTGCGGATATGGAGTATATAAACAACTTGAAAAAATATAAAAGATCTCTAACTCAAGTTTGTGAAGCAATAAAAGAGTATCAAGCTAAGAGCTAAGCTCTGTTTAGTGCTTTTTTAACATGCTCATCAGCCATGGTGATATTCCACTCCGGCTCCCATACCAAATCAATTGTTACTTCCTTGATTCCTGCCATCTTTTTCACAGCCTCTTTTACCCACTGTTGAATCAGCTGATGCATAGGGCATGCTTTTGTTGAAAGCGTCATTTTTACATACGCATTTCCTTCATCATCACATGATGCATCATAGATAAGTCCCATCTCTACAAGATTAAAACCAACCTCAGGGTCTATTACAGTCGAAATAGCTAAAAATAGCTCCTCTTTTGTGTACATTTTATAACTCCTTTATTTATAATTTATCATATAAAAAACATTTCTTACAAAAGCCAAGGCACCCATAAGCAAAAATGAAGCACCTGCTTTTATAAAAATATCATTTTGCAACAATATAGCAATAGCTATAATCACGGTACCGACGGCACAAAAAAGAAACTGCGCCGATGAGCTTTTTTTTGGCAGCATATCTGCCAGCATTGGAACTTTTTGCTTTCCGACAAGCGGGGAGAATCTCTCAAACCAGACAAGAAACGGAATGATTTTATAAATATGTCCAGTTATAATAAAAGAGAAAAAGCCAAAAAACATCATCCAAGCAGAAGTTAAAAGCAGCGGTTCATAACCGACAACTAAATACATAAGTCCTAAAATCAGTGAAGCTATCAAAGAAAAATATGAAAAAATAAGAGATTTTGCATAAATATCTATCTCTTTTCTAGCTCTTGTTTTATATATGATTTTTATAAAATAAAAATATATAAAAAGTCCGACTGAAGCGAGTATATAACCGGTATACTCTAAAGGTTTAAACTCGATAAATGATGAAAGTACCACCAGTAAAACCGCCAAAGAAACAATCTTTAAAGCTCTCTCTAAGGGCTTCATAGAAAAACCGTGAGAGAGTCCAAACATAGGAAGCAAAACAACGGATAGCCCCATAATTGTGACTGTTATATATCCGACAATAACCAAAAAGACATGACTTCTTAGCAAAGAATTTATATTTATATCTATCATCCCTGCATATCCGAGTGCCATAACAAGACCAAAAATAATTCCAAAAAATAGAAATATATTTGCACTAAGCATACTGCTCATCACAAGGTTTAGCTTTTTAACCTTTTTTATAGTTAAAAATATCTCCATGACAAATATCATCATAGCAATCAAAACAACTACTCCGCCAAAGGGAAGCAGCATCGGATAGCTATAAAATCCTAATACCATCAGCATTGTTCCGACGGCAAGAAGCGGCCAAATCGCATAAAACAGTTCAACACCGAAATGCCCTACTTCTAAAACAACCGGTACCAACTGTGCCATCGCACCAAAAATCGTCATCATTACAAAACCAAGTAAAAAGAGATGAACAAAACTTAGTGTCTTTTGATCTAATACAGAGATATTTTCTACGGAAAAAGAGAATAGAAAAAGAACCGATAAGAAGTAAAATATGCTCCCCGCGATAAAATATGGGGAGATGAGTTTAAACGGTGGTGCAAAATCTTGCGAAATAGAGAACATTTAATTACTAATGTTTAATATTTTGAAGATTTGTATCTGCAGACGAAGAATTATTACTTGAAAAAATTACTTTTACCAAGCCTTCTTGTGTCTCTTGTATCTCATACGAGATATCATCTTGCAATTTAGCAAACAATCCACCGGGAGTTTTATGGTTAATCATAACCAGTTTATCGTCTGTTCCCTTTATAAGTTTTAAACCGCTTACCGCATTTACCATTGGCTCCGGCGGTCCGCATTTTGACGTGTCAAAGTAATAAGTACTTTGCCCATCTTTTTCTAATTTAAAAAAATCAACGGTTGCACCGGCAACATCTATCTTAGATGCCTCTACAGGGATAAGTGACATTTAAACTCCTTTTAATTTATGTAACTAAATTATATTTAATATAGAGATTGATGATGTTGATTTGTATCAACAATCATCTTATTTTATCTAATTTGTCCGCTTCCGTAGATTTTAAACTTATAAGTAGTCAAACCCTCTATTCCCATCGGTCCGCGGGCATGAAGTTTATTTGTGCTTATTCCGACCTCTGCACCGAAACCAAAAGCTCCGCCGTCGGTAAAACGAGTTGAAGCATTTACATAAACGGCTGCCGCATCAATCGCATTTAAGAACATCTCTGCCGAAGTTATATTTTGGGTAATAATCGCTTCTGAGTGACCCGAACCAAATCTAACTATATGCTCTATTGCGCCCTCTACGCCCTCAACTACTCTTATATTTAAAATATTTGCCAGATACTCGGTGTCATAATCCTTCTCGGTAGCAAGCGTTACATCAATTATCGCTTGAGTATTTATGCATCCTTTTAACTCCGTATGTGCTTTATCAAATTCCGCTTTTAAAAGAGGGAGTGCATTTTTTGCTATTGCGCTATCAACCAAAAGTGTCTCCATTGCATTACAAACACCCGGTCTTTGCACTTTTGCATTTATGGCAATTTTAATCGCATCATCAAGTTTCGCGTCTTTATCTATGTAAGTATGGCACTGCCCTTTATCGTGCTTAACGACACTCACCGTTGCATTGTCACATACATACTTTATAAGCCCCTCTCCGCCGCGAGGAATAATCAAGTCAACATATTTATCCATCTTGATTAGTTTTGCGACTCCCTCTCTTGAAGAGTCGGGAATTAGAGAGATTAAAGATTTTGGCAGATTGTTTTTTTCTAAAACACTTTGGAGTATTTTTGCTATGGCTCTATTTGAATTTTCAGCCTCTTTTCCCCCCTTTAAAACACAGACATTTGAACTTTTAAAACAGAGTGCGGCAGTATCGCTTGTAACATTCGGTCGAGATTCATAAATAATACCTATAACGCCGATAGGAATAGATACTTTTTCGATTTTTAGCCCGTCTTCCGTCACCCAACCATCAAGTACGCGCCCGACAGGCTCTTTAAGTGCCGCTATCTCCTCAACCGCCACAGCCATAGCGTTAATACGTTTCTCATCTAAAAGCAATCTATCTTTTAGAGCCGAGCTTAGAGAGTTTTTATCTGCATCTAACATATCAAGAGCATTGGCTTCAAGCAAATCCATACTGTTTGCTCTTAGAGAGTTAGCCATCTCTCTTAAAATTCTATTTTTCTCTGCTCCGCTTATAGTACCCATAACCCTGCTTGAATGCTTTGCCTCCGCTAAAAATTGTTCCATTTTTTACCCTATATATTAATATTTATTTTGATGATGTTATACTACCACAAAGTGGCAGTCATATATTTTAAACCTTATCTCAATCAAATTTTATAGAGATTTATATACTTTAATTGTAAAATAGTCCATAAAACTCTCTTTTTGTAAGGTTCTATATGAAAATTATATATATCAGCACGATTATTTTGTTTACGCTAATTGTTAATGGTTGTTCTAATATTCAACAGAGTTCGTATAATAATGACTCGGCTGGGTGGCAGAAGTCTCAATCTAAAAAAGCTCTAGAAGCTCTTGAGAAAGAGTAAAATTTGCTATGTGTATTTTTGGGCAGCTTTGGAACAATTTAATAGAACTATTATATTTAAGTATAATTGATACAAATCAGGTCGTCACAAAAAAAATATACTGTTTTTGTTCATGATTTTCACCAAACCCAATAATAGGCATAAGAGTATGCTCATTTGAGATTTTTAGCACTACTTCATACATCATAGCTTGCATTTCTAAAGAGTTTACCGAATTAAGTAAATTTTTTGTCGTAACATTTTCATCTAAAAACCCTAGTCGTAACTCTCTAGCGTCATGGTCAATGTATAAAGATGTAATAACTTTTTCACCTGCATTTTGAAAGTTTTTTGAATCGTCTTCTTTTAAAAGCATAGCCAAAAGTGTATAGTCTTCGGAGTTATGTATATTCTCACGCATATCATCTATCATATCTATAATGTATCTCATTTTAACCCTTTAAGACCGATAGTTTACCAAAAATCTAATTATATAAAAAATGAAAGATGAGTTTAGAGTTTTTAAAAAAAAGGTATAGTCAATGCCTAAATCACTAAAAGTTGGCAGTTAAATGTTATACTATCATAAAAAAAATTAAGGTACTTTATGAAAACTATCACTTTTATCGGAAACGGAAATATGGCGCTTAGCATAGCTAAGGGTTTAAAAAATAGTTATAAAATCGAAGTTGTAGGTAGAAGTTTTGAACAGCTTAATAAATTTGAAAACGAACTCGGCGCTAGAGTAGAAAAAGCACTATTAGATGGATTTAATATTGAAGGTAAAGCAGTTATTTTGTGCGTTAAGCCTGCAAATGTTGAAGATGTTGCCGCTAAAATAAAAGGAAGAGCAGGAGTTATTTACTCTGTCCTTGCGGGAACGGCGGTGCAAAAATTAAAACAGTATCTAAACCCGCATGCGGTTGTTAGATGTATGCCAAACTTGGCCGCAAGTGTGGGCAGATCTATGACTACGCTTACCGGAGATGAGGCGTTTAAGAGTGAAGCAGAGGAGCTGCTGGGAACAATAGGCACGACACTTTGGCTGAGCAGCGAAAAAGAGCTTGATATCGCAACGGCGCTTGCCGGAAGCGGGCCTGCCTACTTAGCGCTTATCGCCGAGGCACTGGCTGACGGGGCTGTTAAGCAAGGAATGAAAAGAGCCGATGCAATGGCGACTATGCGCGGTCTTTTTGGCGGCTTTGGCGAACTTATACAAGATATTCACCCTGCACTTCTAAAAGATGCCGTAATGAGCCCCGGAGGAACAACCGCTGCGGGATATGGAGCTCTTGAGAATGGAAGTGTCAGAGCTTCATGTATAAATGCTATCGAAAAAGCTTATAAAAGAGCGACTGAACTTTAATAAGCTTCAAAATTTAAAGTTTGCGGTAGATGATAAAGCATTTTATCTATGCGTTCATCATCTCTAGCGCATCCGTAAACAAGCGTATAGATATCTTCCAACCACTCTTGAAGTTGCGGTTTTAAAACATTTTGCATCTTGGTATGGTACACTAAAAGTTTCATAGGCGGTGCTGTTTTGTCATTTTTTATTGCTAAAATATAATCAAACGGGTTAATTTTTCTGCATCCTAGTTTTTTATAAAATTGCTCTCTTTTTTCTCTTATTGCATGTTCATCACTTTTTTCTTCAGATGAGTCTATCTCAATAAGCAAAGGTTTAATACCGTTTTTACTAAATATTTGGCTAGTGGCATAAGAAAAGAGCTTTGAACCTATACCTGAACTTCTTTTGGTTGTATCGACTGCCATATACTCTAAAAGGTAAAATGAAGTCTGCAAAGAGTGAAAAATGATACAAAAGCCGGTAGTTTTATTATTGTTTTTTGAGATAAAAATCGTGTAGCAAGGAGAATGTAACATTTTCAAAAGTTCTTCTTTTGATTTCTGCTCACTCAGAGGAAAAGAGATGGAATAAATGGCATAAAACTCATCAAAACCATCTCTATTTTTTTTACAAAGAGTCTCTATTGAAAGTTGCATATAAAAATAAGCTCTAGTTTTTATAAAAACTTCAATATCTCTTTTTCTATATCTTCTTTTTCTATAACACTTTTTTGAACTATCTCTTTAGAAAATAGCTCTTTTATCATAGCAGGGATTTCAAGTTTCGCTTCTTTAGATATAGCAACCAAAGCTTTTATATCCTGTGCATCAACTTCGCCTGTTAACGCATTTGCAATTACAGGAGAAAATTTTGTCCACTCAGCAGTCGAATATGCGATAGTTTTTATCGCTGAATCTGAACAAGTTTCATAAGATTTCATACATGTAGCAGTATGCGGATCCATCAAATAACCGTGGCTGTAAAATGTATCTTTAATATATTTTTTGCCCTCATCACCGTTACAAAAATCAGCATCAAAACTATTTTGAAGTTGTGCCAACTCATCTGCACTCAGTTCATAAAAGTTTTTACTCTCTAAACTCTCCATCAGCTCTCTAGTTCTCTCATACCCGAACATATCATAAAGAACTCTCTCGACATTTGAGGATTTTAAAATATCCATTGCCGGCGAAGTTGTACTCACAACATGAGAATCCCTTAAATCATATTTTCCAGTTTTTATAAGCTTTGTTAAAACATTATTCTCATTTGACGAAATAATAATTTTTTCAACCGGCAGTCCCATTTTCCAAGCATAGTAAGCACCAAGAGCATTTCCGAAATTACCACTTGGAACATTTAAGTAAACTTTTTCTCCCATAGCTACCGCATCTTGACGAACAAGCTCTAAATAACTATGAATATGATAGATAATCTGAAAAATAATTCGTCCAAAATTTACAGAGTTTGCAGCTGAGAGCAGTATATTTTTTTCTTTTAATGCTGATTTAAATTCATTTGAAGCTAAAAGTCTTTTTAGCGCATTTTGAGCATCATCAAAAACACCGTTTATACCGATAACTTTTAAGTTTTTTGCATCTTCCGTAACCATCTGAAGTCTTTGAACATCGCTTGTTCCGCCATCGGGATAGAGACATGCCACTTGAACATTCGCACGATTTTTAAAAGTCTCAAGCGCAGCCGGACCGGTATCACCGCTTGTTGCAGCTAAAATAAGATAGTGTTCGTTTCTTTTTTGTGCGATTGAAGAGAGTACAACACCAAAAGGTTGAAGCGCCATATCTTTAAATGCGCGAGTTGGTCCGTGATAGAGTTCACTTACATAAAGATTCTCTTTTACTTTTACAACAGGTACCGGATTTGATGGGTTGTCAAACTTGTCATAGAGAGCAAGCGCTTCATCTATTACGCCTTTTTCAATATCAATCTCAAAACGACCTAACATATCCGAAGCCAGCTCTTTATATGAAGAGTTTAAATGTTTGTTTAAAAACTCCTCACCCAATACCGGTAAACTCTCCGGTATATAAAGACCGCCAAAAGAGGCAATCGGACTTAGAATAGCTTCTGAAAATGTAACGCTTTGGGGCTTGTTTTTATCGCATCCGCGAGTTTGAATAAAGTTCATTTTTACATACCTAAAAAATTTTTTGAAATTATATCAAAAATTAACGGTGATTATGATGTCTATGCTTTTTTTTAGATTTATCGTCATGTCTTAAAAATGATAAAAAAATGGCTATTAACAGTAAAGTCGCAACAATTTCATATCCCATTAACCAGACAATCAAAAATGAACTCATATCTAAAAGTTTAAAATTACCGTAACTGGCATCGGCTATAAAGAAAAACAGAAATACGGTACCCACGGCATAAGGTATCGTTAAAAAATAGATAGTGTAAAAAATGCCTTCATAGCCGTTTGGTGCTAAAAGATAGTTACTAAACTCAACTTCTTGGGAGCTAAAAGAAGTTGAAGCGATATCGTGCCTTCTCTTAGAATTTTTTTTGATTTCGCTCTCCCTGAGCATCTGATTATAATACATCAAATTATTTCTATTATTATCAAAATCTCTTTTGGTATCCATAGTTTTTTCCTTGATAATCAAGTTGTGACAAACCTTGAATAAATTATAACGAAAATAATTTTAAAACAGTTCAAAAAATAAAATAAATTTACTGAAACAATCTAACAGGATTTATATGAAAAGATTTTTGTGTAACTTCAAAGATTAACTCATCATTGACACGACCTATCGTATACCCTTTTTTTACCCTTTTACCCTTGCTTATATCAGGCGCAATTTGAGATAAATTTGCATAAATCGTATGCAAACCGTCATCATGCTCGACAATTACTATATTATCCAACACCGGAGTTTTATCGGCATATATTACTTTACCGTTAAAGACTGTTTTTACTTTTGCATCCTTTTCGGTAGGTTTTAAAGATATTGATTCATTAAAAACTTTTATACCGTAAATCGGGTCGGTATAATTGCCGTATGCTTTTGTAATCTTATATGACTCAAACGGTGCTATTGTTTTTTCACCGCTATACTCTTTTGTTTTTACGGCTTGATAACTGCTTCCGACAGATTTTACTTTAGGCAAATTGTCGTCTGAAACTTTATCTTTAGCACTAAAAGCTTGTGCTCTTTCGGACTCTTCCTTGGCTTTATTAATCTCGTCTACCTTAATAATATTTAACTGTGCCAAAGTTTTCTTTAACAAATCTTGCTTGCCTAAAATATCCTGAAGCTCTTTTTTATATGAATCTTTTGCAATTTTTAAATTTTTTAGTGACTCTTTGTTTGCCTCTTGGGTTTTGGTAATCTCTTTTCTTTTTGTATCGATAGTTGTTATCGCAACTTCTAGGGAGCTTACTTGTTGATTTAGGATATCTATATTTTTAGAGTTATTATGAAAACTTTCATTTAACCCTTTTATTTTACTTTTGGCATCTTTGAGCATAAGTTCAAGAACTTCATACTCGATAAGCGACTCCTCGTTAGCACTATACTCCGCTTCGAGTATTATGGATAAAGAGACACTTTGAGCTATCGTAAAAACCAACTCTTCTTCTAATTTGCTTCCATCTGATTTGAGTTTATCTTGAGAACTCTTTAGCCCTTTTAACTCCTTAGCATTCTCTTCATAACTACTCTCTTTATCTTGAAGTTCATCTTTTAACTTTTTAAGATATCCTTGTTGTTTTTGGATCTCTTCTTCTTGAAATATAATTGCCTTTGCCGTTTCATCCATTTTTTTATTTATATCTTCATGACTTTTAGAGATAGAACTAATCTCAGAACTTGTTTTTTCTATTTTAGTATCAACGCTTGTTTTAGCTTCTAAAATAAAATTTGCCAATATAAATATTATCAGTAAACGACTCATGCCTCTTCTTTATGTCCTAAAACTATTAGAGTTGCTAAAATAATTGAGATAGATATAGCAACTCCAAGAATTGCTAAAAAATCATCTACAGGATTAAAGATAACTATATTGATTCCTATGCTGTCGAACTGTTCCTTTACCCAAGGATGCAATGAGAGGTATAAAAAGGTTCCAAAAGCCAAAAAACTTGCAACAAGCGCATCAACGATTGCAAGTCTAAATAGTACTGCCGAACGAAGCCACAAGGCTGCACCGAAAAGTCCCATAATTGTCATTCTCTCGTTATGCTTGTATTGCCAAATTCTAAGCTCTTTAAATATAAGTAAAACAGTAACCACTACTACAACAAGAGCAAAAAGCGAAACAACATTTTTAAATAAAAGCAGAAGTTTATATGTCGTGTCATGCGTATGAGAAAAATCCTCTACTTTTGTTATTGAATTATTCTCAAATAAATTGCTTTTTAACTCTTTAATTTCTTGCGGAGTCGGATAATATGCAAGAGTAAGCTTATAAAATTTCGGTAAAGTAAGTTTTAAAAGCTCTACATTTGTATTTTTCATATCACTGCTTAATCTTTTTATAACAGAATCGGGCGATAACTCTTGTACATGTGAAATTATTTTATTTATCTTTAAAATATCAGTGCTATTTATCTGTTTTTTACTAACTGCTATAATAGAATAACTGCTCGCAAGATTTACCTTATACGCTTCAATTGAACGATCAACTATAAGAAAGACTTGCATTGAAAATATTATGCTCAAAAGCGCAATTACAAGAGAGAGATGATTTTTAACGGATTTCATTAATGCTCCCATACTCAATATGAAAATGCTTATAATCCGTAGTTATAGTTTTTGGAATATGATGCGTTACTACTATAACCGTAGTTTTTAACTGACTATTGGCACCCTCAAGCAAATTCCAAATAAGTTGCGATGAGTAGTCATCAAGATTACCTGTAGGTTCGTCTGCCAAAATTAAGATAGGATTATGGGAAAGGGCTCTAGCCATTGCCACTCTTTGCTGCTCCCCGCCGCTGAGTTCAAGCGGATATTTACCGGACTGATGATTTAATCTTACGTGTTTTAAAAGTTTATCCACTTGAGCGTTTGCAACGCTCTTTACATATCCGTTAATAAGAAGCGGGAGCATAATGTTTTTATCAATCGTCCACTCTTTTATGAGTTTATAATCTTGAAAAACGATTCCGATATGTCTTCTTAATAAATTTAGTTTTGAACGCGAAACACCGTTAAGTTCCACACCGCCGACTACAAGAGAACCCTGCTTAGGCTTTAATGCTCCAAAAAGAGATTTTAAAAGTGTTGATTTTCCGCTTCCGCTTGCTCCTGTAATAAATACAAAACTGCCTGAACTTATGGAAAAATTTGCCTTATTTATAATAGTTTCATTGTTTGAATACGATAAAGAGAGCTCTTTAGCAATTATAACCTTATTCATAAAGAGCCCTGCTTAAGAGTTGATGTGCACTAAGATTGCTTTTTGATTTTAGCGGTAAGGCAGGATAATAAAATATATTATCTCTCTTTACGATGACATAAAGGTGCTCAGGTCTATCAAAACTGCCCATAGACATACGAAACATAATCCCGTCTTTTAAAGTGTAGGCTCTCTCAAAATTAACAAATCCGCCATCAAATCTTTTTATCTCTTTATAAAGCTTTAAGAGTTCCTCATTGGAGCGTTTAACTTCTAAAAAAGAAAAATCTCCGTCTAAATTTAACGCAGGAGACTCTTCATCATTTATCATAGTCAAATCATAAATATTTTTCTCCATTTTTTTCCATCTATCTTCATACTTGCTTGTAACGGCAATATCTTTGTTTTTGTTGATGTGAAGCGTAGTTTTATTAAAAGCTATAAATGTCTCATAAGAGTAAGCATAATAGTTCTCGCTATCTGTTCTAAGCTCCAGCGTTCCGCCGACTTTTAAAATTCGTTTAGCTTCTTCTAAAAATGTAGTAGATATTACTCTTCTATGCGGTTTTTTATCCCATGGAACCGGAAAATGAACATAAACTTTTCCAACTATATTTGATGGGACAAGCTCCATAAAAAGCCTTGCATCATAGTTTAAAATAAGCAAATTATCAAGATTTTGAATAGTTATCTGTTTTAAAACCTGCTCAATTGATGGAAAGTGAATCTCTATACCTATAAAAAGGATGTCAGGATTGTTTAATGCTTGATGAAGCAGATGTCTTCCGGAACCGAAACCTACTTCAATTCTAACTTCTCTATCTTTAGGAAAGTTTGTTGCAAAATAATTTATGTCTTTGAGTGCTTTAACTTCTTGAAGATGAATATTTTTTTGATTTTGTACGACATTAGATGAGAGTATAGTCATATCGGACGCTTTTGCATACGACAAAAGCGCTTTATGAACATTGTAGATGGAAGCAGGTCTTGTGAGCTTATCACTTTTGAGCAGCTTTTTTCCCTCTTCATCTTTAACCAACAAAAAAAACTCATCTTCATCAACAGTAACGGAAATTAATTTCTCTTCCTTTTGGTTTACATTTTCCGCTATAAAATTAAACGAGACTCCATCATTTTGTGATGGAAACTCTATCTCTTTAAACTCTGCTATGTGTAGGTGTGGCATTCATTCTCGTTTTAATTAAAATCTTTTATCGGAACAATTACATTTACTGCCGGTTCATCAACTACCTCTGTAGCAGGAGCGGGAACAGATTGCTGTAATCTTCTTTCTGTTTTAACAGGCGCCGTCTTTTTAACTGCTGCACCCTCTTCTATTTTTATAAGAGCTTCTGCACTCGGTTTTGATTTTATACCGTTTGAATCAACAGAAAATATCTTATAGTAGTAAGTCCCTCCTGCAACAACGTTTGAATCGCTAAATTCAAGAGAGGTTAAATTTTCAAAATCTTCTATTTTTGTCTCAAAGAAGCCTTTTTTATACTCTTTTTGAACTATATAACTTTTTGCTCTAGGATCAGAGTTAGTCCAAGAGAGTTTTACTCTGCCATCAGCAAATCTTGCTTCACTGAGTGAAGGAGAAATCGGTTTTACCAATGTTCTGCCGAGTGCTGAATAATTTTTATTGACACTCTCTAATTTATCTTTATCAAAAACGCTTACTCTATAAAAATACTCTTTGCCGTCTTCATCAATAGTATCTACATATGAATTTTTTGTCGTATCGGCAACCATTTCATATCCGCTGTCAATACTATGAGATCTATATACTCTATACAGTAAAAAATCTTTGGCTTCAACGCTCTGCCAGTTAACTTTTATCATTTTTGGTAAATTTGTTGAAGCCGATATCTGTGTTACTTCAACAGGCAACTCTTTTGTTACAACGGTAACTTCTTGACTCGGTTTTGAGAGCATACCGTCATATGTTAATGCACGAACACGATATTTATATGTAAAATTATCTTTTAAATTTTTATCAATATATTCTGCGTTAAGTCTACCGTTAACCGTTGCAATATCGCCCCACTCGCTCTCTTGCAAAGTTCTTCTTTGAAGTACATATGCTTTTACTTTTTCATTTATATGCGGACGCCATATTATTTTTGCACTTTTTGGCATATTCTGAGCACCGTGAATCCACGATACTGATTCCATAGGCGCAAGTGAAGTTATTGTAGTCATTTGACTCTTTTTTGATTCAGCGCTAGCACTATATGTTTTAAAATAGTAACCGTATCTTGTACCGGGTTCTATTTTTGTATCTAAATAGTGAGTAGAGAAACGGCTGATTACAGTATCGTAATACTCGTCTGTACCGCTGTTTTTCTTATCTAGCTCAACCTTATAGATATAAACTCCCTCTACTCTTTTATCGTCTATAGGCTCCCATTCAAGAGCTATTGAATTCATATCTGCAATAGTTCCGTTTCTGGTAAGAACTACGGTAGGCAGCGATGCATCAATAGTCGAATCTTTTTTCGGTGTCGGTTTTACACTACAGCCACTAAGAATTAGTAGCGAAGCCGTGCACAATGTAACTAGGGTCAATAACTTCATTTATCTGCTCCATATCAAATTTTTTATCTAAATAATCCATCATTTGTCTATCGGGAAGTGCCACAAACGAGAGTTTCTCTTTACTCGTCGGATGAATAAAATATATCATGTACGCATGTAGCAAAATTCGTTCCGCATTCTCAAGTTTAGGGTTTTGGGCATAAATATGATCACCGATGATATGACGATTTATACTCTCCAAATGAACACGGATTTGATGTGTTCTTCCTGTAAAAAGTTTACAAGCTAAAAGCTGATTTTTCTCATCATTTGACGATGCCAATGTTTTAAAGAGCGTCTTAGCATATTTGCCGTGTTCTAAACATGCCATTTTAAGCCTATTATGCGTACTTCTGGCAATCGGACATTCTATCTGCGTCAAATCATCTTTAAGAGGCGGGTTTACAACTGCCAAATAGTATCTTCCCATGCTTTTATCTTGAAGCTGTGTAGACAAAAACTCATGCGCTTCATTGTTTTTTGCTATTATCATACTACCGCTTGTACCTTTATCTAGTCTATGAACAATCCCGTGTCTCTCTTCACCGCTTATAGTAGAGAGTCTGATTCCCTTGTGCTTTAACCAATCAACCAGAGTCGCCTCTTTTACACTTGGAGCAGGATGAACCGTAAGTCCGCTTGGCTTATTTATGACCAAAACATCATCATCTTCATAAAGTATCTCAACGTTAAATTCAATATCAAGTGCCGGTTTTGTCTCTGCAGGAGGAAATTCGACTTTGACTATCTGGTTCTCTTTTAGTTTAACTCCGCTGCGAGAAACTATTTTTCCATCAACATATACACACTCTTTTTTAATCAGTTGTGCAATCTGTGAGCGGCTTTGCCCGATTTGTGTTGCTAAAAATGTATCAAGACGCTGGGCATCATCACAAATATAACTTTCTATCTTATTCATATTTCTAACCTTTATGATACAATTTCTAAATTTTTAGGGAGTTTCAAATTTGTGGAGAATTGATAAACGTATTTTAGCACAATTTGATTTCCTTTCTATTATTTTAATCATTCCTCTCGTTCTTACATCAAATTGGCTCATAAGCGAGGCTGTACCTGCCTTGGCTCAAAAACAGCTAGCTTATGTAGGAGTTGCGGCTTTAACTTTTTTAGCCATTTTTTTACTCCCGATTCGAAGAATGAACTGGCTTATTCCGTTTATTTACTGGACAAGCGTAGCACTGCTTTTTGCAGTTGAATTTTTTGGTCATGCCAGATTAGGCGCACAAAGATGGATAGATATCCCTTTTATAAACGCCACGATTCAACCCTCGGAATTTGTAAAACCGGCTCTTATTTTAATGCTTGCATACCTGATAAATAAAAGCCCTCCGCCAATGCAAGGTTATAGAATAAAAGAGTTTCTTAAAATCAGTTTTTATATACTCTTACCGTTTATTTTAATAGCAAAAGAGCCTGATTTAGGTACGGCGGTAGTTCTTCTTCTTATCGGTTTCGGGGTACTTTTTTTTATCGGTGTTTACTGGAAAATATGGGCAGTCATTATCGGTTCGGTTTTACTCTTTTCTCCGATAGCATATGAATTTTTACTCCACGATTATCAAAGAACAAGAATTCAAGATTTTATTAGCGAAAAACCCTCTTATCATGTTCAACAGTCAATAATTGCAATCGGTTCAGGCGGATTTACAGGCAAATCAAAAGAGGATGCGACACAAACACAAATGAGATTTCTTCCTATCGCCACGAGTGATTTTATTTTTGCTTTTCTTGTTGAGAGAACCGGATTTTTAGGAGCTTTTGGAATCATATTCGTATATATTATGCTTATTTTGCACCTTATGAGCTTAAGTATTTATAACGATGATTACTATATAAAAGTCGTAACTATTTCAATATCCTTTATGATTTTTATCTATATGGGCGTAAATGTCTCTATGACCATAGGATACGCCCCCGTCGTTGGAGTTCCGCTGCCCATGTTTAGTTACGGGGGAAGCAGTTTTATTAACTTTATGATTCTTTTTGCCATTATGCAAAACCTAATAACTTTTAGATATAAAGATATGTATGACGGACGAGGAACAAAAAGCTTTTTATAACCCCCTAAAGCTACTCGCATAAATGCGAGAGAAAGGCAGAAAATAATAGAAAATGCACAATAATTATAAAAAAGATTTTTAAGATTTAAAAAATGGATGTTTTATGGATTTAAAAAATGTAGTGGCGCGGTGGACGGGACTCGAACCCGCGACCCCCTGCGTGACAGGCAGGTATTCTAACCAACTGAACTACCACCGCGCATATAAAAGAAGTTGTTAATTGAAATATTTATCAAAAAACTTGTTTTTGATTTTAGATGTGCTAAGGTTTTGGCGAAGCATACTTTAAGTATGTGAGTCAAAAGCTTTGTGCATATAAAACAAAAATGGTGGGCATTACAAGACTCGAACTTGTGACATCTACCTTGTAAGGGTAGCGCTCTACCAACTGAGCTAAACGCCCATTTTTACATTTATAACACCAATTTATGGCGACCCCTAAAGGATTTGAACCTCTGTCCCTACCATGAAGTGATAGTGTCCTTGGCCACTAGACGAAAGGGTCACTTTCATTAAACAAAAGGTTTTGACAAAAAAATGGTGGGCATTACAAGACTCGAACTTGTGACATCTACCTTGTAAGGGTAGCGCTCTACCAACTGAGCTAAACGCCCATTTTTAAATCAACTAAAAGTGGCGCGGTGGACGGGACTCGAACCCGCGACCCCCTGCGTGACAGGCAGGTATTCTAACCAACTGAACTACCACCGCGCATATAAAAAACTGGTGTCCTGTGATGGATTCGAACCATCGGCCACCTCATTAAAAGTGAGATGCTCTACCGGCTGAGCTAACAAGACATACCCTCTATTTGTTTAGAGGACGAAATTATAGGCAAATAGGTTTTAATTGTCAAGACAAAATAGGACAAATTTATAAAAACATCTCTTTATCCATCAAAAGCAGCATTTTAACGGCAAAAAGTACACTTTGATGTTGAATATAATTTCTATCTCCGTTAAGATTTAAACGAATTTCCTTATGCTCATTCTTACTTCTTACCCCTATGTAAACAGTGCCTACCGGTTTATGTTCAGTTCCTCCGCCCTCGCCTGCAACTCCGCTGATAGATATGGCATAATCCGCACTGCTGACATTCATAGCGCCCTCGCTCATTTCTTGAACAACTTCACTGCTTACCGCACCGTACTTCTCAATCGTAGCAGCATTTACTCCAAGCCAATTCTCTTTTAGAGTATTTGAGTAAGTTACCAACGAACCCTCCAGTATTTTTGAAGAACCGTTATTTCTTGTAAAATAGTAAGTTAAAAGCCCACCTGTGCAGCTCTCTGCAAAAGCAATTTTTTTATTATATGTAGATAATCTGTCTATAATATAACTTACCACATTTGACGCTGCTATAATTTTTTTCGGCAATAGCTGCTTTGTAGATGTTATAAACTTAGATATGTTTCCATACTTTTTGCTTCTTATGTCAACTCTTAACCATCCATCGACAAGATTTACGATATCAAGTTTTACATCATACATTTGTGCAATCGGAGTAAGCATGGCAACTGCACTCTCTCTATCCTCTTCAAAAAGGTGCAGTGTAGCTTTAGAGTCTTCAAAACTTAGCAATATTTCAGGGAACATCTCCATCTCATCTACATGTAAAACATTTGTGATGGAATCTTTATACTCTAAAAGATAACTTCTATTCTCAAATACTGAGCTGTTTGATGGTATAAGCATATCATCTTTTAAGATTTGGTTATCACTTGTAACCGTACAGATTAGTTTTCCTATGGTAGAGAAGTGCTGTTTTGTAGTTACTATAATATGCTTGTTTGATAAATGAAGCTCTTTTTCTAAATATAAAAACAACGAATTGTCACTCTCTTTAAAGAAAGTTATAGAATCTATAAAATCGGTTTTTTGCTCAATTTTTCTTATTACATACTCTCTTAAAGGAGAGTTATATATAAATTTATTGCCAATCAATAAAAGATGAAGTTTCATATCCTAAATAGCCTTTAATAAAAATAATTTTTGCTTATTATAACACTATTTAAGGATTTTTAGATGTGCCCTTAAAGTAGCTTTTAAACCCTTAAGGGATATAATGCAAAAATTTTATACAATTTGGGATACATATGGATTACAAAGACACGCTGCTTTTACCTACTACAAAATTTGAAATGAGAGGCAATCTCATAAACAACGAACCTAAGCGATACTCTTCTTGGGATGAGAAAAAAATATATGAGAAGATGAAGAGTAATCGCAAAGGCGCGCCTAGTTTTACGCTTCATGACGGTCCTCCATACGCAAACGGTCACACGCACATCGGACATGCCTTAAATAAAATTTTAAAAGATATCATTATAAAACATAACTATTTTAGCGGTAAATCCGTCCGTTTTACTCCGGGCTGGGACTGCCACGGTCTGCCGATTGAACAACAAGTTGAGAAGAAACTCGGCGGAAAGCAGAAAAAAGAACTGCTTGAGACGGCAAAAATCAGAGAGCTTTGCCGTGCTCATGCAGCTGAATTTGTAGATATCCAAAGAGATGAGTTTAAAAAGCTGGGTATTGTAGCCGATTGGGAAAATCCTTATGTTACTATGGACTTTAACTTTGAAGCAAACATCTACCGTACGCTTTGCAATGTCGCTAAAAAGGGACTTCTAATCGAGAGAAGCAAACCCGTATTTTGGTCATGGGCTGAGAGAACCGCTCTTGCCGAAGCAGAAGTAGAGTATGAAAATAAAGAGTCACACTCTATTTTTGTAGCTTTTGAACTAAGCGATGATGCAAAATTAAAACTCGCTATAACGGATAGAGCGGCTCTTGTTATCTGGACAACGACACCTTGGACGATTCCTGCAAATACGGGAATATCCATCAATCCAAATGAAGAGTATGTGCTTACCACAACAGGATATATCGTTGCAAAAGAGCTTTTGGACTCTTTAAAAGAGCAAAATATTTTAAGCGGAGAGATCGTAAAGAGTTTTCACGCTAAAGAGTTTGAAAATCTTTTAGCCCTAAACCCGCTAAACGGCAGAACTTCCCGCATCGTTTTGGGAGAGCATGTTCTTATGGACAGCGGAACCGGATGTGTACATACGGCTCCTGGGCACGGTGAGGATGACTACCGTATCGGACTTGTTTATGATTTGGAAGTTATTATGCCGGTAGATGAAACAGGATGCTTTGATGAGAGCGTTGTAGGTTTAGGACTAATTCCAAACGGTGAGAACTTTGTCGGTCGCCACATCTTTAAATCTAACGATGAGTTAATCGAGATGATGGGTGAGAGCGTACTAAAAGTAAGTAAATTTACACACTCCTATCCACACTGTTGGAGAAGCCACACTCCTCTTATATTTAGAGCGACAAAACAGTGGTTTATCTCAGTTGACGGAACTCCAAAAGGTGAAGATAAAACACTAAGAGAGATAGCCCTTAGTGAAGTTGAAAAAACTCTCTTCTTTCCAGAGAGCGGTAAAAACAGACTTCGTTCTATGGTTGAAAACCGCCCTGACTGGTGTATCTCAAGACAAAGAGACTGGGGGGTTCCGATAGCATTTTTCAGAGTAAAAGCAACCGGCGAAGTTCTGCTTGATGAGAAAGTCTTAAATTTTGTCGCTATGATTTTTGAGATGCACGGAAGTGATGCGTGGTACTCAATGTCAACAGAAGAGCTTTTGTATCCAGGGTCTGGATATAAAGCCGATGAGCTTGAAAAAGTAACGGACATACTTGATGTGTGGTTTGACAGCGGTTCAACTTGGTATAGCGTTTTAAAATCTCGCAATTATGATGCAGGAGAGTATCAAGCAGACTTATATCTTGAAGGAAGCGATCAGCACCGCGGATGGTTTCAGTCTTCTATGTTTTTAAGTGCAGCAGTTGAACACAAAGCACCGTACAAAATGGTTCTTACTCACGGTTTCACGGTTGATGAAAAGGGTGAGAAAATGTCTAAGTCAAAGGGCAATGTCGTCGCACCTGATGCAGTTTTAAAAGAGTACGGCAGTGAAATTCTTCGTCTTTGGGTTGCGTCAAGCGACTATCAAGGAGATCTTAAAATCTCTCAAAACATTCTAAAACAGAGTGCCGAAAACTACCGTAAACTAAGAAACACTTTTAGAATTATGTTAGCAAATATAAACGACCTAAAAGCCATCACTCCTTACAATGAGATGGGTGAGCTTGACAAATGGATACTTAGCGAAGCAAAAACCGTATTTGACAATGTTTATAAATCATTTAGCAACTACAACTTCGTTAACGGTATGAGTATGTTAAACAACTTTATAGTAAACGAACTAAGCGGTATCTACATCGACATCACAAAAGACAGCCTCTACTGTGACGCGATAAACGACCAAAGAAGAAACTCAAGCCAGAGCGCAATGGCTATTATGACAAAATCGCTTCTGACTCTAATCGCTCCGATTTTGACATACACGGCAGATGAGATTGTAGAGCATCTCCCTACAATCATCAAAGGCGAGAGAGAAGATATTTTTGACTTTGTACATGAGAGCATAGAGTCGGTTGAGTCAACTTTTGATGCTGCGTATATGAACAGTGCAAGAGAGAAGTTTTTTGAAATAGTTGACGGACTTAAAAAAGAGAAAATTATAAAAAATACTTTAGAGCTTGTTATAATTACGGAGTCTGACAAAATAGCTAAAATGGATAAAACCGCCGCTGAAGATTGGTTTGTAGTTTCAGGCATATCTCATGCGGATGTAGTTGAAGAACTTGGAAAATTTGAGGTTGATGGAGACATTTTTGTAATCCAAAAAGCAACTGACGCAAAATGTCCAAGATGTTGGAAGTACCAATCAGCAGATGAAGAGTCAACTTGCCAGAGATGTTCAAAGGTATTAGATGCCTAATTTTGCCGAACCTGTATCTTTTACATTTATCGCAGTTACCGTAGCTGTGATATTTATCATCATTGCCGTTGGAATAGTTTCAGTAAAAGCAGTAAAAAAACAAAAGGAAATCTAGTGATTACATTAAAAGAAGCATTAAAATTATCAAAAGATGAATTAGCAAACTTTAAAAATGAGTTAAAAGCAAAAATAGAAGCAAACGCGGATTTAAACGCTTATATAGATGTTAACAATATGGGTGAGGGTGTGCCTATCGCTATAAAAGATAATATTCAGGTAAAAGATTGGTCGGTAACATCTGCTTCAAACATACTTCAAGGCTATATAGCTCCCTACAATGCTACTGTTATAGAAAAAATGTTAGCTAGCGGACTCAGCCCGTTTGGCAGAACAAATATGGACGAATTTGCTATGGGAAGTACGACTGAGTCAAGCTTTTACGGCAAAACTCTAAATCCCCACAACAAAGATTGCGTTCCGGGTGGAAGTTCAGGCGGAAGTGCGGCGGCAGTTGCGGCTGGTCTTGCCATTGCTGCACTTGGGAGCGACACGGGCGGAAGTATCCGTCAGCCCGCTTCTTTTTGCGGAATTGTCGGAATGAAACCGACTTACGGTAGAGTTAGCCGTTACGGTTTGGGAGCTTACGCTTCATCACTTGACCAAATTGGACCGATGACGCAAACCGTAGAAGATGCGGCAATTTTGTATGACATTATCAGCGGACACGACCACAAAGATTCAACAAGTGCTGCCAGAGATGACAAGGTAAGCGACAAACTAGACGCTTCAAGAAAACTCAAAATTGCCGTACTTCCAAAGCATATAGAAAATGCAAGCGAAGACGTAAAAAAAGCTTACGAACTGGCAGTAGATGCGCTAAAGAGTGCCGGACATGAGATAGTAGAAGCTGAGTTAATGGACGCAAAGTATGATATCTCGGCTTACTACATAACGGCAACTGCCGAAGCTACGACAAACTTGGCAAGATATGACGGCATACGCTATGGAAACAGAGTTACGGGTAAAGACCTAAACGACACTTTCATTCAAACAAGAAGTCAAGGTTTCGGTGATGAAGTAAAACGCCGTATTTTACTTGGAAATTTTGTACTCTCAAGCGGATACTATGAAGCTTACTATGTAAAAGCGCAAAAAACTAGACACATCATTAAAGACCAATACTCAAAAATATTTGAAAATGTAGACTTGATACTATCTCCAGTTGCACCGACAACCGCAAACAAATTTGGAGAACTATCAACTCCGATGGAGATGTACTTAAGCGACCTCTACACCATCAGCGTAAACCTTGCCGGACTTCCTGCTATCTCTGTACCTGTTTCAAAAAGCTCTGAAGGTATGCCGATAGGACTTCAGTTAATAGCAAATGCGTACGAAGAGCAGACACTTTTTGACGGAGCGCTTAGTTTGGAGAGAGCTATCAATTATCAAAAATAGACGGATACTATAAAAAAGGTCAACTATGCAAAAAAGTTTCAAAGTACTCAATGTAAAATGCGGCGGATGTGCAAATACCATCAAAGAGTCTTTAAAAGATGAATTTGGCGAGGTTGCTGTTAATTTGATGCAAGAGCCTAGAGTTATCATACTTGAGATAAAAGACGAAGAAGCAGAGGTCAGTTTTCGCAAAAAAATAAGATCTCTCGGCTATCCCGTTGAAGACGAAGAGTTAGGAACATTTACAAAGAGCGGACTTAAAGCCAAAAGCTTCATCTCATGCGCTATCGGAAAAATAAATGAAAATTAAAAATTCGGCTTAATAATGTACTCATAAGTTGAAAAAAGTATCTCTATTACGATTAAGCAGATGATAATCCACTCCAAAAATTCACTCGACTTTTGGTTTACTCTATCCGTTATAAACTCTACAGACTCTTTTAAAAACGATATTTTATACTCTATGACTTCAAATCTTGACTTTAGTTCAAGTTGAAGTGCAAGTTGATTGTAAAGCGACTCAAGTTCTATATCATCCCAAACGATGTCAGGCTTATCTAACAAATAGAGCTGACTAAGTATCTCAAATCTCTCTTTTGCTATACTACCGGCAAAACTCATAAGATTTTTTCTATCGTTTGCTTTGATATTTTCTATCTTTTCGTATAGTTTTTTGCTCTCTTGCATCTTATTTTCAAGTGATTTTTCTCTTATCTCAAGTCCGACGCTTTGAGAGAGTGCAAGAGAAATTATGGAGGCTACGGATTTGTTAAATTTATTGTACTTTATGGTGTGAGTATCTATAAGCGGTTTTTCGTAAAGAGCATCTATAATCATAGGGTAGTCTTGATTTACAAGTGCGGTTTGATAGTGTGGCGCCTCTTTGATTTTAAGTCTCTGTAAAAACGACTTTATCTCATCATGACTGAAATTGCAAAATGTGATAACTCCAAAGGAAGTGGTAAATATAAACTTATCATTTGCAATCTCTCCTACTAGCGACTTTTCTATTGTTGTTAAAATAAGCCCCGGAAACTCTTTTTCCAAATCATTTTTAGTTATGATTATCGGTATTTCTATGGATACAAACAGTACTCTTGATTCCATTTTACAGCCCTAATTAATATCAATTTTTGCTCTATTATACACTTTTTCTATTTCGATTTTATTACTTAATCTCTTAAAGAAAGCTCTATTAAAAATTGCTTTACCTCTTTTTAACCACAAAAAGGCTATAATCCAAAGAATTTATAACTTTTACCCTTAAAAGGATTATCATGAAAATTCGTAAACGCGCCCTAACATTTGAAGATGTTCTGCTTGTACCTCAATACTCTGAAGTATTGCCTAAAGAGGTCTCTCTTGAGAGTAAATTAACACGTAATATTTCACTAAAAATCCCTATGGTCTCTGCTGCAATGGATACGGTTACGGAGTATCAAGCCGCTATTGCTATGGCAAGACTTGGAGGAGTCGGGATTATCCATAAAAACATGGATATCGAAACTCAATGCAAACAAGTTAAAAAAGTTAAAAAAAGCGAAAGCGGTATAATCATAGATCCTATTTATGTCTACCCTGAAGCTACATTGGCTGACGCAAGCGAGCTTATGAATGAGTTTAAAATCTCAGGTGTTCCCGTAATAGATTCACACAATAAACTTTTAGGAATTCTTACAAATCGCGACATGAGATTTCAAAAAGATATGAATAAACGCGCGGATGAAGTTATGACAAAGATGCCTCTCATCACTGCAAAAAGCGGGATTTCGTTAGACGAAGCAGCAGACATTATGCACAAAAACAAGATTGAAAAACTTCCTATTATAGATGATGAAGGATTTTTAAAAGGTCTTGTAACGATAAAAGATATCAAAAAACGTATAGAGTATCCAAACTCAAACAAAGATGATTTCGGCAGACTTATAGTAGGTGCGGCTATCGGTGTCGGGCAACTAGACCGAGCAAAAGCTTTGGTTGATGCAGGCTGTGATGTTTTGGTTCTTGACTCTGCGCACGGTCACTCAAAAGGAATTATAGATACGATTAAAGAGATTAAAAAAACTTTAACGGTAGATGTAATTGCAGGAAATATAGCAACGGCTGAAGCAGCTCTAGCACTTATTGAAGCCGGTGCGGACGGCGTAAAAGTAGGAATCGGACCGGGTTCTATTTGTACGACACGCATCGTTGCCGGTGTCGGCGTGCCTCAAATATCTGCTATTGCCGAGTGTGCTGATGCTGCACGCAAACATGGCGTTCCTGTTATAGCAGACGGCGGGATTAAATACTCTGGCGATATAGCAAAAGCTTTAGCAGTAGGGGCAAGCTGTATTATGGCAGGTTCACTTTTAGCAGGGACTGAAGAATCACCGGGTGAGACTATAATGTTTCAAGGCCGCCAGTACAAATCATACCGCGGTATGGGAAGTATCGGTGCTATGCAAAAAGGGTCAAACGATAGATATTTCCAAGAAGGAACGGCGGCAGATAAGCTTGTACCTGAGGGAATTGAGGGTCGTGTGCCTTTTAGAGGAAGCATAGCCGGCATAGTACATCAAATGATGGGCGGACTTCGTTCATCTATGGGTTACTGCGGAAGCAAAGATATACCTACATTTTGGGATAAAGCAGAGTTTGTCGAGATAACGAGTGCGGGACTAAAAGAGAGTCATGTTCACGATGTTATCATAACGCAAGAAGCACCAAACTACCACATATAAATTAGATTACCGCGCTTCGCTCGTAATGACAAGCGCGGTAATCTCAATAACCGTCATTGCGAGGAGCTAAGCGACGAAGCAATCTATAGTTTGTTCGCAAAGTTAAATTATTTTACCAATCTCTTCCGCGAGAGCGGTCATGTTCATAATATCGTTCACGATTACGGTCGTAGTCACGATAATAGTCGCGGTCATGATCATGCTCATATTTATATTTCTTTTTATGTTTCTTTTTGTAATATCCCTTATGTTTTCCCTGATCATAATGTACATTAGGATCATCACCTCTATCTCGCACAATAATTCTTTCTCTTTCGATGACTCTTCCACGATCATCTCTTCTTGGCGTTCTTTCGCTTGCAATAGCCGCTCCAACGACACCGCCGGCGCCTGCACCTATAATTGCACCTTCTCTTCCGCCGACGGCAGAACCTACCGCCGAACCTGCTGCAGCACCGAGTGCACCGCCTAACACCGCATTCCCGTCAATATCACCTGCATGTATAATGCTGCTTGCCATCAAAGCGGCTACAAATAAACGAATAGGTTTCATAATTTCTCCTCCGATCTTATTTTTAAAATTGTACCATACAAATAGAATCTGTATATTATTGATTTTCATTATAAAAATTATTGACTTTTATTATAGAAAATAGTAAAATTTATAAAAATTATAACTATTAATAATAAGAGGCTGATATGGAAATTGCGGAAGAAAAAAGCAGACTTAAATTTTTTCCTATTATGATGTATGCGGTTGTTATGGGTTTGAGCGGGCTTACGATTACATATCAAAAAGCCGCTATTTGGCTTAATTTTCCCTCCATAATAGGCGAAGTACTTATGTATGTTACTACGATTGTCTTTATCGTTGTTTCATCCGTTTACATAAGAAAGTTTTCAAAGTACAAAACGGCGGTTAAGAATGAGTTTTTACATCCCGTGAGAATCAACTTTTTTGCCGCCGTATCTATATCTATGCTAATGCTCTCTATCATTTACAAAGAAAATTTTACATTTGTAAGTGCAATATTTTGGTATCTTGGAACTGCCCTGCACTTCTACTTAACAATGCACACTATCTCTTTTTGGATAAATCAAAATCAACAGCTAGACCACTCAAATCCGGCGTGGTTTATACCCATAGTTGGCAATGTTTTAGTGCCCATCGGCGGTGTAGGCTTTGCAAATTTGGGTCTGCTTATGTACTTTTTTAGCGTCGGAATGTTTTTTTGGATAATTTTATTCGCTATTATTTTAAATAGAATTATATTTCATAACCAAATAGCTGTTAAATTTATGCCTACTTTTTTTATACTGATTGCCCCTCCGGCTGTCGGTTTTATAGCATATTTTAAAATGTTTGGAGTAATTGACACTTTTGCTCTTATGCTTTTTAATTTAGCCCTGTTTTTTACGATTTTAGTTGCATTTATGTACAAAAATTTTATAAAAATAAAGTTTTTTATATCTTGGTGGGCATTTGTGTTTCCTGTTGCGGCAATGGCGATTAGCGCTATGCTTATGTATAACCAGAGTAAAGAGATGTCTTTGCTAATTTTTTCATATATAATGGTGGCGGTAGTAACTATTATAGTATCTATCGTAACTTATCAAACGATAGTGCATATAAGAAAAAAAGAGATTTGTATTGGGGAATAGAGTTAATTTTATTATATAAAGGAAAAAAATGAAAAAAATAATTTTTATGGATAGATACCCGATTTACAGCCTAGAGCTGTTAAAAGATGAGATGAGAGTCTCAAGTATGGATGAAGTAGCTGCATACTTTAAAGATAAAATTGAGAAACATCCCGTAGCAAAGTTTATAGCTCTTTTTGACCATTACGCACATACAAAAGCGTTAAACGGCGAGATTGCGGATGGGATACTGGATGCTAGAAATATAATTTTTTGCTTTGGACCTTCAATTCCAAATACGAAAGTTTTAGCCGTTCGACCTAGAAGCATCGGTATTTGTGAATTTGAAGATAAGTTTGTGATAGAGTTTATGGAAGCTCCAAGAGAGGAGATTCATCAAATCATGCAAGAGTGGGCAAAAGGTCTAACAAAATAATTTTAGTTATCTTTTGATAAAATATTACTAAAAAAGGCAACAAAAGATGGATTTACAAACGATAGCACTTCATGCAGGCTACACAAAAGATTCGCAAGGGACAATGGTTGTACCTATTTATCAAACAACGGCTTATGAATTTCGCGATGTACAGCATGCCGCAGATCTCTTCTCGCTTAAAGAGTTGGGAAATATCTACACTCGTCTTAATAATCCGACTACGGATGTTTTTGAAAAAAGATTTGCAATGCTTGAGGGCGGTGAGGCTGCGCTTGCAACTTCAAGCGGAATGAGCGCTATCTTTTTTGCTATCGTAAATGCTGCCGAAGCGGGTGACAATATAGTTTGTGCAAAACAGCTCTACGGCGGAAGCTTGACTCTAAACACTCACACACTTAAGAGATTTGGCATTGAGGCAAGATACTTTGATGTTCATGACATGGCATCACTTGAAGCTCTCATAGACGATAAAACAAAAGTTATCTTTTTTGAATCCCTTACAAATCCAAGCATTGATGTAGCAGACATTGAGACAATTACTAAAATCGCCGACAAATACGGCATCCTTACAGTAGTAGACAACACTGTTGCAACTCCTATTTTGTGTCGTCCGTTTGAGCATGGAGCCGATATCACAGTTCATAGCGCAAGCAAATACACGACAGGTCAAGGTCTTGCAATCGGAGGAATTTTAGTCGAGAGAAAAGGTTTGGTTGAAAAGCTTCGCGCAAATCCACGCTATGAGCATTTCAACAAACCCGATGCATCTTATCACGGACTTATATATGTCGATACAAACCTACCGCCCTACACTCTTAGAGCAAGACTATCACTTGCTAGAGATTTGGGTGCCGTTTTATCTCCGTTTAATTCATGGCTATTTATCCAAGGGATGGAAACTCTCTCTCTTCGTATGCGTGAACACTCCAAAAACGCACTCGCACTTGCAGAGTTTTTAGAAGCTCATCCAAAAGTTAAAAAAGTAAACTATCCCGGATTAAAGAGCAACGCAAACTATAAAAATGCTCAAAAATATTTTGATGGCGGTGCGTGCAGCGGACTTCTTAGCTTTGAAGTTGCAACTTTGGCAGAGGCGACAAAAATAGTAAATGCTGCAAAGCTCTACTCTTTGGTAGTCAATATAGGCGACTCCAAGTCTATCATCACTCATCCGGCTTCAACTACACATCAGCAATTAAGCGATGAAGAGCTAAAAGCTTGCGGCGTACCGTCAGGTCTTATTCGCATCTCATGCGGATTAGAGAGTATTAGAGATTTAATAGCCGATATGAAACAAGCGTTGGAGGCATAAAATGAAAAATAAACTTCTTATAGTATGGTCAAGCGCCGATGAAGAGGTAGCAAAAAAACTTATACTTTTATACGGTTCGGTGATGCTTCCTCGTGGTTACTGGGATGAGGCTACTATCATGATTTGGGGACCATCGGCTAAGCTTTTAGCCGAAAATGAAGAGCTTCAAGAGAGAGTAAAAACAGTTATGCAAACAGGTGTGAAGTTTAATGTTTGCGTTGTTTGCAGCGATGATTACGGTGTGTCGGAGCAATTAAGCGCACTTGGAGTTGAACTAACTCATACGGGAGAGATGCTTACAAATGCTCTTCAAAGCGATTATAAAGTGATTACATTTTAAAATACTTGTAGTTAGAAACAAATATATTGGATAAAAAATGAGATATTTTTTAGTTTTTTTACTGCCTTTTAGTCTCTTATTTGGTGAGACGGTACTAAACTGCGTCGGTGCCACTACTATACAGCCTATTATTGAACAAGTTGCTCAAAAATACAAAGAAGAGAGCGGTATAAAACTAAACATATCCGGCGGCGGTAGCCAAAATGCGGTTGACTCTCTTCTATCTGGTAAGATAGAAATCGGTATGGTCAGCAGAGATTTAACCCCGCAAGAAAAAAACCTTCTCTCCCATGTAACAATCGGCTATGACACTTTAGCCTTTCTAGTAAACAGCGACAATCCTCTTCAAAATATATCAAAAAAAGATTTAATAGAGATTTACACTGGAGAAGTCAAAAACTGGAAAAAATTTAACGGCAAAAATGAGAAAATTCATCTGCTTTCAAAAAGGCTAGACCGCGGAACGCTAGCTGTTTTTGAAAAATATACCGGTCTTTTTCACCCTCAAAATCCAAAAAACAGCGACAAGTCAAAGATGATAGATGCCTCGGCGTGGGAAGCCGGAGCAAATAACGACATGATGGTTTGGGTCGGCGGAATTCCAAATAGCATCGGCTACATATCTGCGGGGTCTGCTAATGCTATTGTGGAACACGGTCTGCCTATAAAAATTTTAGCACTTGAAAATGTCAAGCCGTCCAAAGAGAATATCAAAAATCAAAGCTATCCGATAAGAAGAGAACTAAACTTGGTTTTTTTAAAGACAAATAAAGAAGCGGAGAAATTTGTCTATTGGATGCTTGAAGAGTACGGACAAAACAGTGTTGAAGAAAATCTTTTTATAAGAGTACGATGATGAAAATATCTCTAAGTAAAAAAATCGTAATCTCAAATCTATTTGTCTTAATTATCTCTTTTATCGCTATGTTTATAACTTATGATTTTATACATGAGGGAAACAGAGATATTTTACTGCATAGAAATTATGTAAATCAGTTTGACAAAGAGATAGTTTTGGTTGCGTCAAACCTCTATAGAAGCGCTCATATCGGGAATGATGACTACTTGGCGGAGGCGGCAATCTCATCAAAAAAAGCTCTATACACTCTTAATCTTTTAAATACTCACGGTTTTGCGACAGAGGAGCTAAAAGAGATTTATATAGATTTTTTTAAAAATGCCGTCATCGCCACATCAATTTCACTTGAAAAAAGAACAGCCGAAGCAAAAGAGACCGATGCAGTCTCGCTACAAAAATATATGCTGCTGCAACAAAAAATAAAAGAGCTGCTCTCTACCGTAGAAAAACATGAAAATGAGTTAGAAAGAGAAGTTATATTTATCCTTTTTGTCTTTAGCGTTATTTTTATTTTTCTCATTTTAGGAAATATTGTCTATATCATAAAATCTTATAAACAATTTCAAGAAACAGAGTCAAAAATAGCACAAAAAGAGCGTGAATCCATTATGCAGCGAGCCACTATGATAGACGCTATAGGTGATGGAGTTTACGGCGTCGACAAAGACGGAATGTGCACTTTTGTAAATCAAAGTGCTATTGATTTACTCGGTTTTACAAAAGAGGAAATTTTAAGCACACATCAACATGACCTTTTTCATCATCATAAACCGGATAACTCACTCTACTCACATAAAGAGTGCCCTATCTATCTAATCATGCAAGATAGACAAATTAAAGAGATTGAAGACTATTTTATAAGAAAAGACGGCTCATTTTTTGCTGTCAATTTAACGGTATCCCCGACAAACGACGGAGGAGCTATAGTCGTATTTAGGGATATTACAGAGAAAAAAATGGTACTAAACGCTCTTGAGGAGGAGAGAAAACTCTTCTCAAGCGGTCCTGTTATGACCGTAGAGTGGGATCCGTCGCAAAATTGGCCTATAAAATATATATCGTCAAACTGTTTAAATATTCTGGGTTATTCAAGGGGTGAGATGCAAAGTGACTCATTTTTATATGCAGATCTTATTCATCCTGAGGATATAGAGAGAATCTCTAAAGAAGTTACTTATTATATAGAAAACAAAATAGACAACTTTGAGCAATCTTATAGATTAAGATTAAAAGACGGTAGTTATAGATGGTTTTATGACTTTTCACACCTCATGAGAGATGAAAAAAACAATCTAACCTCTATACGAGGCTATATGTTTGACCAAACAGGACTAAAAGAGGCAGAGATTGCTATCAAAGAGGCAAAAGAGAAAGCCGAACTTGCCAACAAGACAAAGAGCCAATTTTTAGCAAATATGAGCCATGAGATAAGAACTCCGATGAATGCCATTATAGGTTTAAGTGAACTGCTCTTTGATACAAAACTTGACGATAAACAAAAAAATCTCCTCCTTAAGGTAAACAGCTCTTCAAAGATGCTTCTAGGAATCATAAACGATATACTTGATTATTCTAAGATAGAAGCGGGAAAACTTGAATTGGAACACAAAAGTTTTAAAATAGAAGATGTTATGGAGCAGCTTAAATTTATGTTTTTAGAGAGTGCTAGAAAAAAATCTCTTAATACGCATTGTGAATTAAAAGATAATGCGCCCTCCGTAATTATAGGCGATAAACTTAGAATTACTCAAGTTCTCTCCAACCTCATAAGCAATGCGATAAAATTCACCCATAGCGGAGGCGTATCACTTGATATTGAGCTAAAAGAGAAGCTTAATGAAAAAAAAGCAATTATCTCCTTTATCGTAAAGGATAGCGGAATAGGTATCAGCGAAGAACAGCTAAAAAAACTATTTACTCCATTTACTCAAGCTGATACATCAACCACAAGAAAATATGGCGGAACTGGACTTGGGCTTACTATATCTAAAAGAATTATAGAAGCAATGGGTGGCGTATTAAGAGCGCAGAGCCAAGTGGGCGTAGGAACGACATTTAGTTTTGAACTGGAATTTGAAGTAGCATCTTGGGATAGAGCTGCTTTTAATATAACTATACCACAAGAGAGAGAAAAACTTCCAAATTTTAACGGCATAAAAGTACTACTCGTTGAAGACAATCAAATAAATCAAGAAGTTGCATCAATGATGTTAAACCGTGTATCCATAGAGGTAGATATGGCAAATAACGGGCAAGAGGCGGTTGAGAAGTACTTTGCAAATCCTTCTCACTATAACCTGATTCTTATGGATCTGCAGATGCCGATTATGAGCGGCTATGAAGCGACAAAAATCATTAGAGAGAGTGATAAAGAGATACCTATCATAGCGCTTACGGCGGCGGCTATGATAGAGGATAAACAAAAAGCTATGGACGCAGGTATGAATGACCATTTAGGAAAACCCATAGATATGAACGAGCTTTATAAAACGGTTGCAAAATTTTGCCAAGTTGATTTTACAATCCAATATACACCATCAACACTAAAAACGGTAGACGGTATTCTTGATATGGAGTATTTGGAGAAAATTTTCAGCTCAAAAGAGTTAATAAATAAACTTTTAAAAAATTTCTCGCAAGAAATCGGAAGTAAATTTAAAGATATAACAACGCTTATATCGGACAATAACGACACCGCTCCTTCTCTTGTTCATACGCTTAAAGGCTTAAGCGGTAACCTAAGAGCAAATCTGCTCTATGAGATTTGTCAAAATATAGATACAAAATACAAATTAAAGCAAGAGATAACCAAGAGCGACATAGAAAAATTAAAAGTTGCGCTAGAGAATACGCAAGAGAAACTTAAAGAGGTTGTTTTGGATGAAGAGAGCGATACTTTATTTGAGAAGCTAAATGATGAGGAACTAAAAAAACTCTTTTACGATACAAAAGAGACAATTTCAAAATCCGATATACTAGAATCTAAAAAAATAGATTCTCTTTTTAAAAACTTAACCGCAATTGTAGATACAAGCGAGTTGGCAGAGTGGAAGAAAGAGATAGAAGAGTTGGAGTATGATAAAGCATTGGAGATTATGAGCGGATGGAAGTTATAAAAAACAACAAATAGTTAGAGGTGTCCTTAAGCCATTTTCGCTAAAATTGCAATACTATTTTTAAAAAAGAGTCTAAAAGTTGTCACTGAACCTAAAAACATATACCGAGCATTTTACAAACCCGCTCTATTTAGAAAGCGGGCGTATTTTAGAGCCTTATGATATAACTTATGAGACATACGGCGAGCTTAACGATGAGAAGAGTAATGTCATCGTCATCTGCCACGCACTCACAGGCTCTCATCACTGCGCTGGAATATATGAAAATGACAAAAAAGCCGGTTGGTGGGATAGTTTTATCGGTTCAGGCAAAGCGGTGGACACGGACAAATATTTTGTAATCTGTACAAATGTAATAGGCAGCTGTTTTGGTTCAACGGGTCCTATGAGCCCGCAATATCCGCATCACAATCCTTATCGCTACAAATTTCCCGTCATTACCGTAAAAGATATGGTAAAAGCTCAAAAAATTCTTTTTGACAAACTCGGCATACATAATGTATATGCGATTATCGGCGGTTCAATGGGCGGTATGCAAGCACTTCAGTTTGCCATTTCATACCCGAATTTTGCATCAAAAATAATCTCTATGGCAACGACTCATGCAACACAGCCTTGGGCAATCGCTTTTAATAAAATATCGCAAGAAGCAATCCTAAAAGACCCGGATTTTAAAGAGGGCTATTATGAGAGTGAAACAATTAAACAAAACGGGCTCTCAGGTATGGCAGTAGGTCGAATGGCGGGATATATAAGCTTTTTATCACCCGAGTCAATGCAGAGCAAGTTTGGCAGAGAGTACAAAAATACGGACGGACTTTATGAGCTATTCGGCAAGTTTCAAGTGGAGCTGTTTTTGGAGTATAACGGTTACAACTTTACAAAATGGTTTGACCCGCTCTCTTATCTCTACATTACAAAAGCTATAAATATTTATGATTTATCACGCGGATTTGATTCACTAAGCGAGGCTCTGCAAAAAGTAAGCAGCGAGTTGCACCTAATGAGCTTTAGCAATGATTTACTCTTTAAAAATATTGAAATGAAAGAGATAAGCGATACGCTTACTAAAATCGGTAACAAAAATCATACATACATCGATATAGACAGCGATTACGGACATGACGCTTTTTTGGTTGAAGTTGATAAATTTGAGAATTATGTGAAGGATATTTTAAATGGCTAAAAAAACTGAGAGTTTTACTGAAAAAGCCGAAGGCTTTGAATCAAAACTGGAAAGTGCAAAAAAAGTTTTAGAAACCCTGATGAATCCGGAAATCACGCTAAATGAGAGTGTAAAAGCATATGAGACGGGAATGAGCGAACTTAGCAAAGCGCAAAAGATACTAGAAGATGCACAGATAAAAATTACAGAGATAAAAGGCAAATAATGAGAGCGGCCGTACTTCAACTCAGCTCACAGGGAATGAGTTCGACAAAACTCTACAACTATATCAGAATTGCAAACAAACAGGGTGTAAAAGTTTTGCTTTTAGGAGAGTATACGCTAAATCCATTTTTTAAAGAGCTGCAAACCCTCTCTGCGAGTATGATACAAGAGCAGGCAGATCATCAGATAAAAGTTTTAAAAGAGTTGGCAAATAGCTACAAAATGACAATTGTAGCACCTCTTGTAATTGTAAAAAAAGGCAAAATTTATAAAACTATCGCAAAATTTTCTCCTACTTCTTGCTCTTACTATCAACAGCAGCTTCTTATAAATTATCCGCACTGGAACGAAGAGAAATTTTTTGCAAATGAACAAAAAGCAATCGAAGCGCCTCTAATGTTCAAAGTAGACGGTTTTAAATTTGCTATTATGAGCGGATTTGAACTCCATTTTGACGAGATGTTTACTCAAATATCTGCTAAGAGCGTTGATTGTATTTTAGTTCCGAGCGTATCGACTTTTGATTCATATGAGAGATGGAAAGCGCTTATACTCTCCCGTGCATTTACCCACAACTGCTATATTTTAAGAGCAAACAGAATCGGTGAATATGCAGATAAAGAGTGCAGCTGGAGTTTTTACGGAGATTCACTCTTAGCCTCTCCAAACGGTGAACTCTTGGAACATCTCGGCAATAAAGAGGAACTTATGATTGTAGATATGAGCCACTCAGATATCATACGAGCAAGAAAATCTTGGGGTTTTAAAGAGATGATACATAAAAGAACCTTGCAATGATAAACTACTTTCATCGTCAAATACAGCTTTGGGGAGAAGAGACTCAAAACCTGCTTCAAAACAAAAAAATAGCCATAATAGGTGCAGGCGGACTTGGCAGTTCACTTGCCTTTGCTCTTGGAGCCAGCGGTATAGGCGAAATTCATCTGATTGATTTTGATGAAGTTTCAACCCACAATATCCACCGACAAATCGCTTTTAAAGTGGGAGACGAGGGCAAAAACAAAGCTACTTTAAATGCACTGCTGATTGAGCAGAGATGCCCTTTTGTAAAAGCAGTCTCTCACGAGTGTGATTTTGAGGAGTTTGCTAAAAAAAATATAACCGTTGATTTGATTATAGATGCGACCGATAACCTCCCTACCCGCGCAGAGATAGATGAATACTGCAAAAGTAAAAATCTGCCTTGGATATATGGAAGCGTAGAGGCGTTTCACGGTCAGGTCTGTTTTTTTGAACACTCATCGTTTAAAGATGCATTTAAAATCATTCTGCAAACCCCTGCAGGAATTGCTGCTCCGATTGTTATGCATATTGCCTCTCTTCAAGCAAATTTGGCACTTAGATATTTGACAGGTTTAAGTGTTAAAAAAAATCAACTTTACTATCTTTTTTTCAATAATGAGGGAGAGTTGGTTACTCAAAAATTCTCTTTGCCGACAACTTAACATTTACGCACTTTTATAAAAAAGTGCGTAATATAAATCAAGCTTTTTATACGGATTGTTTCCGCATATAATTTTTATTATTACTAGTTTTTGGATAATCAAATCTGCTTCTACACTCATTTTTACCGATAAATATTTTATCACTTGTATCGGCGATAAGCTCTTTTGCCATCTTATCAATGCCATAGGATACATCATATGTTTCATTGGCTATTGTCGTATTGCCAAGAACAGTCTCGCTTATTGCCGCAATCGTTTGGCTCATATATGAAATGTTATGGTTTTGCTTAGACATCGCATCGCCTATCTCGTCTATTGATTGTGTCAGTAGATTTGCGCTTGCATTTATCTCCCCTAAACTCTTCTGAGTTCGTTCTGCAAGTTTCCTTACTTCATCCGCAACAACGGCAAATCCTCTTCCATGCTCGCCTGCTCTTGCAGCTTCTATGGCAGCATTGAGCGCTAAAAGATTTGTCTGTTCTGCTATGTCACTTATAATTCCTATGACTGCTTTAATCTCTGAAGATTGTACAACCACTTCTTGTGTTTTTTGTGAAATAGAATCAATTGAAATGCTTACTTCTTGCATTGCAGCGGATGTCTCTTCTAGGGAGTGTGCCGAATCTATGGAGCTTTTATGAAGTTTGTCAACATGAGAGAGTAAAAGATCCGAACTCTCATCCAAAGTAAGACCGTTGGTAGTCGTCTCAAAAAGCATATGTGTTATGGCATCTCCAAGCGTATTAACACCCGTTGCCAGTTTTAATATATGCTCTTTTAATCCATTCTCATCGACTTTACCCATATAGTTATAACTAGAATACTCTTCTAAAATTATAAGCACATTGCTTATATTTTTTTCAAGATTGGAAGCCATATTATTAAGTACGGTTTTTAATTGCATTAAAGCAGGATTTGAAACATTTAACTCAAGTCTTTGACATAAATCACCTTGCTCAAATTCACCTAAAACAGCTATGGTTTCATCTATTAATCTTCTATCTTCTTCAACCCCTCTTTGCGTCTTTTCAATATTTAGATTAATCAGTTTTGCCATATCTCCAAATTCATCACGAGAATCTATTTTTATAAGATTTGCTTGTGATGATTCTCTGCTTAAATAGGCAAAAAATGAGAGCAATCCCTCTTTAAAGCCGTTTATTTTGTGGACAATATCATTCATAACAGTAATAAAAAGGAGTGAGAGCAGAACAATAATCACTAAAATATAAAGAGCTGCATGCATTACATTTTTATAAAATTGTACTTCAATATCATCTATATAGACACCGCTTCCTATTACAAATCCCCACTCGCTAAATTTTTTAACATACGAAAGCTTAGGGTAAGTTTCTGTAGTTACTCCTCCGTTTGCAAGCGGTTTTGTCCAATTGTATGTTACAAAACCTGAATTAGATTTATTTGTGACTTCAACAAAAGATTGAAAAAGATTTTTCTTACCGTCAGTTGCTATTATATCGTTGTTATTAATTCCATATTGAAGATGTGTAGCACAGTTAAACTTGTCGGCATCTAAGACTTTCCCATCAAGAGCCGGAGCAGTCGGGTGCATTATCATTTTTGGATAAGGCAGCGTATCATCATTTATCCAAATATAATCGGTGCCGTTGTATCTTAGTTTTTTTATAGCATTGATAGCATTTTGCTTTGCTGTTGTTTCATCAATAAGACCTGATTTAAAAGCTTTGTATTCTGCATCGACTAAACTATAACTAAGTTCAACCACATTTGCCAGCTTTGCCTTTTTTTCATCAAGCATGGTCTCTTTTTCATTAAAAAGAAGCAAAGCACTCAAAACCAACACCGATATTAATGTTGATATTGCTATAAGTGCCAGCTTTTTTTGTACATTCAGATTATTTACCATTAAACTTTCCCTTAAAAATTATAGTTAGCGATAAATCTATATTCATCCCAACTTGTAGTTGCACCTGCTGCATTTACATTGAAGTCGTTTGCATAGTTTGCACGAAGACGAAGCTGTAAGTTTTTAACTATGCTTGGATTGTAGATAATGTCAAAACCGCTCTCGCTTGCATTATCGTATGTGTAACCGTTATACTTTGCCATATCAAATTTTGCATAGTAGA
>NZ_JAQTLH010000001.1 GCF_028714975.1 Sulfurimonas sp. | reverse complement strand
ATCTAAAAACCTCTACTTAAGGCTTCTTCAGGTCCTAAACTTTAGGTCTCTGTGTTTGTGGATGGGAATTATAGACAAATGATTCTTAGGAGAGGCTTAAATTTTAGGGGGATTTGGAAAGATTTTCTAAATACACCCGCCAGTTGCTTCATTTATAATACAAGCATACCCTGTTTCAGGATGAACACGAATCCTCACAGATGCTCCACTATTGTCTGTAAGTCTCAAGTCGCAATTGCTAGTTATTAAATATTGAGTTGCCGAACTAGCATTACTTAAACCGGAATAAGGTCGTCCTAAGTGGTCAAATGCAAAAACTCCTCTATTTGATGTTACTAAGCTGCCATCTGCGGTAAAACAGCTTTGAACGATACCTGTATCATCTCCTTTTATATCATAGGTTCTTGTTAAATCCGCTTTTTTATAGTTTAAAAATCCATCTATTCCTTCACCACTTAAAGGATCAATTGCACGCTCTCCATTATTAACATTTCCTTGCGTATTTATATAATCAGAAAAAATGACATATCCACTACTGCCGCTATTTCTTCTAAATCGTATTTGCCACTTCTCTCTATACCATGTTGCATCATTTGCATCATATTTATCATCAACCATCGCTAAATGCTGTGTATATCTAATATGCGATAGGACTTGAGTTGCGGCTTCCTGTAAGCTATTTGATCCTACTCTTGGAATTACGACTGCGGCTAAAATCCCAATTACAACGATTACAAATACAAGTTCCAACATAGTAAAAGCTTTTTTCATAATAGTCCAATTAAATATATTTGCAATAAGTATATCAAAAAAGAAGTGAAAGTTAAAAATGTTTTATATAAAAAGTAGTATGAAGAGTTTATAGAAGAGGTTTCAAGGAGATAATTCTCCTTGAAATTTAAAACAAATAGATTATATTTTTTCTGCTACTTGAACATCATATAATATATCATCCATCGGATGTCTATACATCGGCATAGCAAGTCTTTTTTCATCAAGTACATGACCGATAAATCCTATACTTCTTCCAACTATAAAGAATGCATTTAGAGTTCCGCTTGATATAAACTCATTTATCTCTTCTTCCGTATAACCGAGTGCTCTCCACATATCAACCATTAAAATACCGATTGTTCCATCAACATTAAGAATTAGATTCTCTTTTTTAGATGTAGTTAACTGCTCAACAGTTAGTGCATAATCAAGAAGCGGTGTTGCAGGAAAACATTTAGCAGCATACTTCTTAAGTCCTTCTACACGTAAATCAGGGTTTTTAAGAGATTTAATTCTATGTCCGATTCCCGGAATTGGAATACCCTCTTTTTTCATATGATTTAAGAACTCTGCCGGATTCATACCGTTATCGTTTGCATATTTAAAATATTTAGCAGCATCATCAATTGCACCGCCAAATCTCGGACCGATTGTAAGTAATCCTGTTACAAGTGACTCAACAACGCTTTTGCCGGCTCTTGCCGTTACTTTTGCATTGTGAGCACCTGAAACTGCCGGACCGTGGTCTGCAACAGTTTTAATTACAGTTTCAATAAAATCCGTAGCCCATTTTGGATACTGTTTTTTGAACCATAAAAGTGAAACAACATCACCGATTCCTTTACCGGTGTCAGGTGTTGCAAGAGAAGAGATTGGAAAACCTGCATAAGTAGCCTCATCGCCTCTATCATCAGAAATCGTACAGATAAACTCTTTAGATTTTCTAACTTTTGGACATGTATTCATTGCAGGTTCAGTAATATCTTTAACTATACCCTCTGCATGTAATTCATGGTAAAGAGCACTAATTATTTCCGGTAAATCATTAAAAGATGCAGGAACATGGATACCCACCTCTTTCATAGCTCTATTTTTAGCTTCAGCCGTTTCCATATCGCCGTTTGCAGATGCTCCTGCATGACCGAATTGTACACCGCTGTCATAATACTTAGCAATTGTACCGATACACCAAGCAATAATCGGCTTAGTAATTCTGCCGTCTTTTACTGCTTCGATAACTTTGTACTCTTCAGTTCCGCCTACTTCTCCTAGAAGCAACATATATTTAACTTCCGGATTTTCTTGCATTCTAAGTAAGTTGTCAATAAATACCGAACCGACAAATCTATCTCCACCGATTGCTACACCCTCAGCGATACCGTCAGCATTGATTGCGATTATGTTTGATAGTTCATTAAATAGACCGCCTGAACGAGTTACAAGACCGCATGAACCTGCACGGTGAAGTTTAGACTGAACAATATTTTCAATCGTTCCGCCGATATTTGCAATTTTAAAAGCTCCCGGAGCAATAGCACCAACAGTTGCAGGCCCGATTACAGTTACATTTTTTGCTCTTGCCGTTGCGTTCATTTTTCTAGCTAATCTCTCAGGGATACCCTCAGCGGTAACCATAATAGAAGTAAAACCACCGAGTTCTAATGCTTCCATAGTTACATCATATGCAGTTCTAAAAGATGCAAAGTTTAAGAGCGCATCAGCTTGTGGCTGAGCAGCCTTAGCTTCCGCAGTATTTTTATACAACGGAATCATAATTTCATCCGGACCATAAAAAAACTTATCAAATTTGCTATTGCTTGTAGGAGCGACGATACCCGCTACTGAAGGTTTAGTTCTTTTTATCGTATAGTCATAATCCAACATTCTTTGAATAGCCGTTGTGTTGTTATTCCAAAAAATTGCTTGTGTGTCTCTAGTAAATAATTGTGACATATATTCCCCTTACTTTGTTAGTGCCATACGCACGATGTCAGTAACATGTGTTTCCGGTCCGTAAACTTCTATATAAAGACCAAGTCTATCAGCAGCCTCTTTAATATCTTTTAGACCTTTTTCATAGTTTGGTCCACCGCGTCTAACATAAATTTTTATACCGACTTCTTTCATTTTATCAGCATAATTGTCAAAAGCTTGAATAATTCCTGTAAATGTTTTTGCAACATCCGTAAAGTTTGCAATAGCTCCACCAATGATTAAAACTTTATCTCTGCCCTTAGCGTCTTTACTTCTTGTCATAAGGTCTAAAATAGTTTCAGCATAAAATTTTGTCTCGCTAGTAGTCGGTCCGCCTGAATACTCACCATAGTTGGCAAGATCTTCGATACCTGCTAAATCAGCAATAGTATCCGCATAAACAACAGAAGCTCCGCCGCCTGCAACCATCGTCCATACTCTCGCTTCCGGCTTAAGGATAGTAAGTTTTAACGACGCACCTGATTTGCTGTCTGCATCTTCGATAGCTAAAACTTCAGGAGATTTTTCTTCCATACCGAATGAAGTCGGGAAATCTACACTGCCCCACTCGTCTCTCATCATAAATCCAGCTGTATCGTCAAGTTTAGCAACCATATCTAAAAGTTCAACTTTTTTGCCTTGTAAAACAAATGGATTGATTTCAAGATATGCAAAATTCAACTCTCTGTATGCTTTGAAAAATCCTATTGCAAACTCTGCGAATGCGTCTTTATCTTTTGCGGCTACATCTTTTGGAATACTTTTTTTGATTTTTTCTGCAATCTCTTCTTCCGTTGCCGTAATTGGAAATGCTACTTCTATAACTTTGTCCCAATTCTCTTCAACTTCCATACCGCCCTCAGCCGACATGTAAAGAACATCGTTATCGCCTACACATGTAGCAGAAATGTAGTACTCTTCTTCTTGAGAGTGTGGAGTAAACGGCTCAACGATAAAGTGAGTCAGCATATCAACTTTTGCTTCACCGTGCGGTGTATCGCCTTCAAAAGAGAAGTAAACCGATTGTTTTGAACTTGATTTTTCATCAATCCAAGATGACGCTTTTGCTAAAGATACATCACCCGGCTTAGAGTCTTTAAATAAAACTAAACCGTTTTTTCCTCTTTTACCAAATAACATATCCGGTTTAGCAACCAACGTTTTCTTGCTTAACCAAGTTTTTTCTTTTGCAGCATTTGTTAGTTCTGTTCCATTTTGAACCATAACCGTTTCATATGCATAAGTAAAGTTTGGAAAATATTTATCCCAATGCTTAGCCAAAATTGACTTTGCGTCAAATTCTCTAATCGCTTTTTGAGCCATTGCAACTCCCTGTTTTTAATATTTACAAAATATTATCATATGTATACCAATCTAGTGGCATTTGTACGAATTAAGTATTACATAAATTTAATTTATGTTTATTTTTGTAACATTAGCATTATAAACAGCTCTATTTATGTAACTTATTGTTACATCACTTGGTTTTGCAAAATTTAAAGAATTTTCTTTAAGTAAAAAATTGTTGCATTTGGTTACACCGTAAAATTCTAATCTTTTTTGCATTTTCGTATCGGTATCAACGCAATGTATACCTCTGTTTTTAAGCTCTTTAGATAGCTCTTTGGCAATATGCATTTTATAAGAGAAGTGTTTTTTTGGCGCTTCTACTACTTGGTAAAGGTATTTATTAAAAAATACGACCAAACTATTTACCAATAAAAACGATAAAGAGATGATAAAAGCCCATCTGTACTTTTTTCTAAAAATATTTAAACGAACCATATATGAGTGTTCAAAAGTTTGGGCGACAAGAGGAAGTGCAAGTATCACATAAGGTGCAAAATACTCTATATTAATGCGTTGTCTAAATGAGAGCAACAGTGAAAAAATAAATGCTACGGTTGATATAAACCATAACATATCGAAATCTTTTGTTAAGAATCTTCTATAAAGTGCATAAAAAAGATAAATAAATATTAGGGGAGAGAATATAGCAGCATATATTCCGATAGAGTCTATAAAATAGCCTTTTGGAGAACCATGCGTATCGATTCCATAGATAAATAGCGAAGCTAAAAACAGTATCAGATTAAATAGAAAATAATTTCTCTCTTTTTTATATAAAGAAAACAGAGCAAGCGTCATAAATAAAATTGCAAAACTGCCGTCTATTAGCATATAAAAAGTAAGTAAAAAATAAGTAGATTTTATAGAATATTTTTCATATACATACACAAATAAGAGCAGAGCAAATAGGATTAAACCGGCACTATTTACTATAATGGCCGAACTCATAACCCCCGGTAAAAGGATAAAAACTAGCAATAACCAGAGCCTGTTTCTCTCAATTTTTAGATAATTCTTAGATATTTCAAACAGCAGTATCACACTTAATAGATGCATTGCTATCATAGGAAATCGCAGAGCAAAATCATTTTGACCAAAAATAAAAATTGAAGATTTTATCAAAGCCTGTAAAAATGAAAAATCACCGTTTAGCAGCAATGTTTCACTGTAAGATATAGATAATTCACCGCTCTGAAATATAAGCGTCAGCGCATCTAATCCTAAAATTAAGAAGAAGATGTATCTAATACTCATATTTTTAAAAAATTTCCAATCATCTCATGCCCGTACTGACTCATAATCGATTCCGGATGAAATTGAACACCGTAGATCTCTTTGTCTTTAATCTTTAAAGCCATTATTTCATCATCATCGCTGCTAAATGCAGTTGGTTCTACTGCGTTAGGAAGAGACTCTTTATCTACTATCAACGAGTGATACCTTGTTGCTATAAACTCTTTTGGGATATCATTAAACAGCGCGCACTCTTTTGTTCGCTTCATAGTAGAAGTTTTGCCGTGCATCATATTTTTAGCTCGAACAACTTTTGCGCCAAACGCTTGTGCAATACTTTGATGCCCCAAACATATCCCTAAAATAGGTACTTTATCTTTGAAATGTTTTATCACTTCTAAAGTAACTCCGGCATCATCAGGAGTTGCCGGACCGGGTGAGATTATGATTTTTTCAGGCTTTAACGCCTCTATCTCTTCAACACTCATCTCATCATTTCTAATAATTTTAAGGTCAGCCCCCAATTCTCTACAATACTGAACAATATTATAAGTAAAACTGTCATAATTATCAATCATTAAAATCATATTATATTCATTCCTTTAAACCCCAGAAAAAAAGGGTTTCTAATTCTATAATTTTATTTATCAGTTGTAATCTACCCTAAATCTACCCTAAAACTAGATTTATTTTACTATTACTTCCATCTTTATTTTGTATATATAAATTTAACCAATATGATACTTAATATATCATTTTAAATTAATTAATCTCTTAAAAAGAAAACAAATGAATTATTTAGGCTGACCCTGTCCCACCTCGCAATACAATCAAACAAATCATAACCGCCAACTAGACCTGAAATTATAACTAAAAATATTATTGTTCGGTAAAAAAAGATTAGAAGTGGGAAATTTATTTGAATAGAATATGCGTTATGTTAAAGAAAAAGTCACTGCGAGGAACAGAGTGACGCGGCAGTCTGAGAGTAGGGAGAGATTGCCGCGCTGCGCTCGCAATAACACCATTTTTTTAAAAGTAGCCTATCCCAATTAATCCATTAATATTTGTCTACATTACACCTCTGGAGAGGTGGAACGAGAAACTTTAAAAGTAGTCTGCTATTTTCCAATGTCTTTTAACAGCTAAAAAACCTATAATGGTAGCAAATACAAAACCTAAAGGTATTATTAAAATTCCTATTTCACTCATCAGACATCCTTTCGAGATTTTTTGTCCATAAATTCATTTTTGCATAAGTTACAACAATTGCTATCGAAACAAATATAAAAATAACAGCAAATACATATCCAACAATATTCGAATCTGCTATATACTTTAGTGCACCCTTTTTTGTAAAGTAGTTTAAGTAATAAATAAGAAAAAGCATAAAATGGTGCCTGACATAAAATGGTGCCTGACACCCTTTTTTTTCTTTTAAAAATAATCTGCTATTTTCCAATGGTTTTTATAGGCTACATAAGCGAACATAGCTGCAACAATAGCACCAATCGGGTAAAGTAATGGAATAATATCATTCATCTTTTTTAAGCTCCTCTATTTCATTTTCAATTTTATTTAATTTAAGTAAATTTACAAAAACACCGACTGAAACGAGCATAAAAAGCACAAAAGCAAAGAGACCAATTATACCACTTTCTTTCGTTCCATATATCCAACTTCCACCGGCTATAGCGAGATAAACAATTAACTTCTTGTTTATAACTTCACTTTGTTTAGCAATTATATCAACTTTGTCTTTTCGTTCTTGTAATGTCATGTTGAGATTATACCAAAAATAAAAAAGAATAGAAATTAAATAGAAAGAGAAATTTGTTTTGAGAGAATCTGCATTATGTTATCTAAAGTAGTTTAAGTAATAAATAAGAAAAAGCATAAAATGGTGCCTGACACCCTTTTTTTTTTTTTTGACACCCTTTAAAAAATATCAGCAATTCTCCAATGTTTTTTATATGCTATATAAGCAACTACAGGTGCAATTAAAAGTGCAAGCGGAAAAAGAAATTGTAAATCATTCATTATATAAGTCCTTTAATTTTGTTTGTAGATCACCAAGTTTTATTAAATTGGTAGATATACCTAAAACAGCTATAAAAAAAGCTATTGACGATAAAATCGTGACAACTGGATTATCGACTGCTTCATTTACCCCATAAACCCATGTACCTCCAGCTACTGCTAAAAATGCTATAAGCTTCTTGTTTGCAATATCGGCTTTTTTGTTTATGATATCTATTTTATCTTTTATTTCCATGTCAGAATTATATCATTTTTTTGTAATTTGTTGATTTTTCATAAAAGAGCGGTAGTAAAAGAGTGCCTGACACCATTTTTACTTTTTTGACACCCTTTTTTTTTATTTTGCTATTAAAACAGTATATGAAAATGTAGAAACAACAGCAATTAACGCAATTATTATAAGTAATTGTTCCATATTACAAATCTCCTAATTCTTTAATATGCTTTTCTATTTTTTTAGATGTTATCGATGCTGAAATAGATAAAACTATAACAAGAACCACACCTGAATAAAAGAGCAAGTTTATATCCCCATCCAAGTATAGTTTTGATATACCAGCAATATCAGCAACTAATATTGTTACCAAAATCTTAAACAACTCTTTGAGCCAATCTATATGTGCTTTTATTTCATCTATTTTCGCCATGTGTAATTGTACACCAATAAAAATAAAAAAAGAATAGAAATGATTGGATTGAAATTTATTTCAGAGAATATGCATTATGTTATCTAAAGTAGTTTAAGCAATAAATAAGAAAAGGGTAAAAAAGAGTGCCTGACACCCTTTTTTACCCTTTTTTTTAATTTAAACTTAGTTGATAAGCTCCATATGCTACTGAAACAATTACAGCTATAAATGCTACAACAATGCCGATAGTGATTAAAGTCATTTTATATCCTTCAAAGATTTTATTTTATTGTGCATTACTCTTGCTAAAAAAGCAAAAATAATTGCAAAAATTAAAATACCTACTACTCCAAGCACTAGTAATAATTCAGATGAATTGTCTAAAAATAATTTAGACACTCCAGCACCTATTGTAATAATAAATGCAACAATAAAACCCAAGTAAGTTTTAATTGCACCAATCTCTTCTTTTAATTCATCTAATTTTGCCATGCGAGAATTATACACAAACAAAAATAAAAAAATCATAAGAATTCAAAATATAAAAATTAGTTTTTGAAGGAAAGATTAAGAAAAGTTGCAAAATGGTGCCTGACACCCTTTATTTTTTTTTTTAGAAAATATTACCTATTTTCCAATGTTTCTTATTAGCAACAGTACCAATAATCCACGCTAAAATAAAACCTATAGCTAATACGAACAATCCTAAATTTTCCATTTAAAGTTCCTCTATCTCTCGTTTAAGATTATTTAATTCATTATAATTGTAAGCAATAAATAAGAAAAAGCATAAAATGGTAAAATGGTGCCTGACACCCTTTTTTCACCCTTTTTTTTCACCTTTTTAATGAATACTTTTTGTTAACTGATTTGCAAACCATATAATAAATGCACTACCAATTAAAATTATTGTAAATCCTGCAATCACATTTATATCAAGCATTTTCCATTTCCTCATTTAGTTTTTGCATTTTATACCAAAGATTTAAAGCATAAATACCAAGTAAAAACACAACTATTAAACCTAATCCAGCAACTAAAATCATATATACTGCAATCTCGTGAATCAGTACTTTATACGCAATAGTTCCTATTGCAGTTAATATTCCAAGGATGAAATATAATAATGCTTTAAAAACTTCTTTTAAATCTGATTTTGTTTCTTTTAGTTTATCAATTTTACTCATAAGGAAATTATACCAAAATATAAAAGAATAGGAGAAATTTATTTGAATAGAATGCGCATTAGGTTAACCGAAGAAAGAGAGAAGTTTAAGCAATAAATAAGAAAAAGCATAAAATGGTGCCTGACACCCTTTTTTATATTATAGGAGTGCCTGACACCCTTTATTTAAGTAATCTTTATAATAGATAACAATTGTTTCACTGCCCGTTGCATTTGTTTGTTGCAAAAAACATTTATATCCCAATCTTTTAAGCTCTTTAAGCGCATCTTCTGTTGTTTTTACATCTTCTGTTGTTTTTACATCTATCTCTTTTAAATATCTCACAAAATCAAGTAAAGGGACAATCACTGGTGTTGTATCAATATTATGTACAACAAAATATATATTAGACATTTTTTTCCTTTTTATTGTTAAAACAAAAAAAGCCTCACTGACTCCTGAGAGAAAGTGAGGCTTTAGTTTAACTAACTTTTGTCTGCATTACACCTCGGGAGAGGTGGAGCTAGAAAAAGAAAATTAAATGAAAGAAGCAGTAGTAACAGATGTAGCAGTAATACCTGTTACATCAATTACAAAATCTGCTGTAGTAAATGAATCTGAAGCATTTAAGTCAACTGCAAGGTAAGTATGACCAATTAAATCGCCTGAAGTCGCAGTTACTAATGCAGCCGCAATGCCACCTGCAGATGCTGTATCAAATCCAGCACCACCGCCAACAGCCAATAGTGTATTCATGTTAGCAACAAATGTTCCTTGACTAAGTGCACCAGTTACAGCTGTACCTACAGCCGCAACAACCGCAGTAAGGTCGATAAGGTCGGCGCTTGCTCCATTTAGAACAAGATCAGTAATTTTGTCAATACCAGCAACACTAGCAGCAGCAGCCACAGTATCTGTAGTACCCGTTGCATAAACAAAAGTATCCGCACCAAGTCCACCAGCCATTACATCCGCACCAAGTCCACCAGTAATAGTGTTTGCAGTTGCTGAACCAACGATATAATCATTGCCATCTGTACCAGTTGCATTTTCAATACCCACTAGAGTATCTGTAACTGCTGCATTAGTAGATACTGATGAAGCGTAAAGGTAAGTTGCAGTGTTAGAAGCTACAGAAGTTACCGTATCAGCTGTATATCCTGCGCCTGTTCCCAATACTGTAGTATTAGTTATAGCAGCAGCACTTAAGTTGATTACCATACCAGTTTGTGTACCAGTTTCAGTTGTATCAGCAGTACCTGCAGCAGTGAATGTATCTGTACCGTCACCACCATTGATAGTATCCGCACCTACTCCACCACTAATTACATCATTACCAGCAGAACCAGTAATAATATCAGCACCAGCTGCACCATTGATAGTAATTGTAGCAGTAGTAACTGTTACATTTGACGCATCAATAGTATCAGCATTTGCAGTACCAGAAATTACAAATGAATCCGCAGTAGCATTACCTGTTAAAGCAAATGTTTGGTTAGCAAATTGTGCTGCAGTTACAGTAATAGCACCTGAAGTCAACGCAGAAATATTTAGAGTTTCAAAACCACTGAAGTTAAAGTTTGTGTTATTTGAAAAATCATTTCCATCAGTGTCACTAAATGTTAATGTATCTGTACCATCACCAGCAACGATAATTGAATCTGAATCAATATCAGCTGCAATGCTAACAGCATCGTTACCTGAACCAGCAATAACAACATATGAAGCAGCAGCATTTACATTAATAGTATCTGTACCGCTACCAGTTGTGATAGACGAAGCAACTTTTGCAGCTGTAATTGTTACAGTGTTGTTTCCGTTCCCAGCATCTACCGTATAAACCGTTGTCGCTGAGTTTGTATCATTTAATACAATTACATCATTACCTGAGCCTGAAGTTAAAGCCATTGTAGCAGCAGTAGTTGTTGCTGTAAGACTTAATACACCAGTCAATGCAGCAGCATTTACAGTGTTAACCGCAGCGGTACCCAATGTTACATTTTTAGTACCAGTGATATTCAAAGTCGCAGCTGTCGCAGCAGCAACATCTAATGTAGTTGCTGTTGCAGTAAATTTACCTACAGTAGCATCAAGATTTACAGTCGTAAAGTTTGTAGCAGCATCAAATGTACCTACAGTAAGATCAATAGTTGTACCATTTGCAGCAGTATCATCTGCAGTAGCAATATTTAATGTCGCACCAACTGTTTTACCATCAAGATAAATATCTGTTTGGTCAGCTGAAAGAACTACATGAGCACCTGACGCTAATGTAATAGTGTCAACACTATCATTGTTCAAATCAACAGCAAATTCAATTTTATCAGCAGCGATAGCTGAATAATCATTTGTAGCATCATCACCAGCACTTACAGCAACATTTACTTTAACAGTTGTTGTTCCAGCTGTTGTTGCATCTGTTACAGTCATTCCAGCAAAGCTTTCAGCTGTATTAGCTACAGTTACACTTTGAGCACCTGTTAAATTATACGTAGTTGGTAAAGAAGAAACCATAGTATAAGTTACAGCAGCACCATTACCAGAAAGATTAACAGTTTCTACTAACTCAGCAGTATTTGCATCTAAAGAAATAGCACCAGCAGCAGAAATAGTTGCAACATCCGTAGTTGCAGACGTTCCATCTAAGTTGATTGCGATTTCTTTATCAGTAGTTGCAGCAGTACCAGCACCTGTACCTGTAGTGATAGTAGCACCACTTGCATCAATATTATTTACAGTAATTGTAGTATCTGTTGTTGATGTTGTACCACCATTTACAGTTGCACCACCAGTAGCATTAAGAATTGTGATAGTTGTTGCTTTTGCTGCATTGAATGTAACCGCACCAGTAAAACCAGTATCTGCAGTTGTTACCGATGTTGCAAGAGCAGCGTTAACCGTAACTGCTTTAGCATCTTCAGTTGTATCATTCAATTTTGTCATTACAACAGTACTAGCTGCTAAATCAGCATTTACAGTTGCAGCACCAGTTACAGCGATTGTACCAGTTGCAGTTGAAGCGTCAACTGTAACACCTGCTTTAGTTGCTTGAGTAACTGAAACATTTTCTGTACCTGCACCAGTAGTAACTTTTGCAACTTTAGTAGCATCAAGTCCTGTCACTGTAACATCTTTTTCACCAGCTATGCTTACGCCGCCTACAGTTACATTAGTGCCCGTAATTGTAAGATTGTGAACACCTGAGAATGTACCAGCTGCTACAGTATTTACACCACCATTAACTACAGATGTTGTCACATTGATATTTTCAACATTTGTAACAGTTACTGCTGCAGTAGCTGCCGTAGCCGTCCAGTTTAATGTATCGTTATCAGTTGTAGATGCATCAATAATCATATCAGCCGCATCATCAGTTGCTGTTGTAGCAGTGATAGTATCATTACCTGCAGTACCGATAATTACATCTGATGTAGCTGTAGTCAATGCCAAAGTAGCATTACCAGGGTTAGAAAGATCAGCCACATCGTTAAGAGCAGCAGAAACAGTAGCAGCACTAGCAGTTACTGAAGCAAGTGAAAAAGTTGTACCTGTTAAACCAGCAGCAGCATAAGCCAAACCTACTGTAGTTTTGTTTGCAATGATAGTAGCATCTGTACCTAATGCACCGTTTTTCATAGCTTCGATCATTACTGAACGAGTCATAGCACCACTAGTAAGTTTTGATTCCCAGTATGCAAGACCAGCTGAATCAGGAGTGCGTGCAAAAAGGTTTGTGTAGATAGATGTTACAAACGCAGTGTTTGTATTTCCTGTTGGATATAACGCTTGTGTTTCCGGTTGGTCGAAAAAGCTTCTAGCGATATTTTCGATACTTAATCCTGAAAGGTTTACCCAATAATCAAGACCAGCCGCGTCCGGTGCTCTGTTGAATGTTGCAACATATAATTCTGCAACTTGTTGTCTTGTAACTGCCATAGTTACTCCTTTTTATTTTTTTGAAATTTAGTATTGTTTAAAAATGTATGCATACAACACTTGAGACGGATTATATTACACTCTTAGCTTAAATGTCAATAGGTATGGGGTTTTTTTGGGCGGAGGTTGTGGGTTTGTGGTGGTGGGGTACATTTTTTGGGTGGGTTTTAGATTGCCGCGCTTGTCATTGCGAGGCTTTAGCCGTGGCAATCTCAATGACGGGCGGAAGAGAGAGATTGCCGCGTCGGCTTTGCCTCCTCGCAATGACGATGGGGCTTGCAATGACGGGACAGAGAGGGATTGCCGCGCTTGTCATTGCGAGGCTTTAACCGTGGCAATCTCAATGACGGGGATGTGGTTATTGCGCTTTTATCTCATCTATGGAGATGTTTAGGATGGTGCAAATCTCTTTAAATAGAGTGTTTGTAAAGTCTAGTACCTCTTTGATCTCTTCACGCGGGGGTAAAGTGTAGTATGGATTTGGATATCGATCTTCTTTGAAGTAGTTGGTTGCTTTTCTTAATAATATAATCTCGTCTTGGGTAAGTGGAATGGTTTGCTCGACTAGAAAATAGAGCTTTACCAAATCATGATCTTTAGGTATTTTGATACTATCCCAAGCTAATATAGCTTTGAACATTTTTTCAAGTGATTGTTGCAAATCTATGCCGACAGCATCTTCATAATGACCGACATCAAATAGTAATTGAGCAATTTCAAGGTTTCTTTTTGAAAAGTAGAGCCATTCAACTGCATAACTTTTATTTGGCATAGATAATCACTCCTCGGTTGAAAATATCTGAGTAGAATTGGTCTTTTATGCTTTTGAGTCTATTGGTTACTCTTAATGTAGAATCTGCGAATAGGTCGACTCCGACAAGATACTTCTTCTGTAAATCAAAAAGATGCTTTTGAGATTCAAGTGTGTAACTTCTAAGATTATCAACTTCTAAATCATCTTTGACTAAAAACAAATCAATATCGCTATCTTCGTTTGGAGTGCCGTAGGCGTAGGAGCCAAAGAGAATTATCTTATCAGGGTCAAGTGGCTTAAGTCGTTCTACGATTTCATGTTTTAAAACTTCTATATCCACCATTGAAAATCTCCAATTTTACGATTTTGTAATTATACTATAAGTTTTTATGCTTTGTTTTGAGATTGCCGCGCTGCGCTCGCAATGACGGGAGGGAGATTGAGATTGCCGCGCTTTGCTCGCAATGACGGGGGGGGGAGAGGGAGAATGGAAAATTAATAATTAATTGGATTTTTTATAAGTAAAGTATTTTGTATTAACAGGTTGTTTTGCATATCTTCTGAGTATAGAGTTGAGCAGTTGTTTATAAGGGCTGATGCGACAACTAGTGAATCCCAAAAAGAGAGTTTGTAATTTTCTCTAACTTCAAAAGATTTTTTGTATGTGAGTTGGCATAGGGGTACAATATTTGATATTTTTACTACATTTGATTCGATGGTTTCAAATACTTTTTTATCTTCGATATTGAACTTTCTTAGCAAGTTGAAGTGTAGCTCATTTACTATCTGTGTGGAAATAATTATTTGATTAGAATTTATCACTTTTTTTAATAGTTCTATGGATGAGTCTCTTTTGAAATTTTCTTTAGGGTCTTTTGGTTGCGTGAGAGCGTAGATAAAGACATTTGTATCTATAAATACTTTATCTCTCATAGATATCGTCTCTTTTTGCGATTTGAGTATAGCTTTGTACTTGGATTGGTTCTAAAAAGCCTTTTGGGAGAGATGTTGTTTGGTTTTGAATCTCTACTACGAAAATTTTGATATGCTTTGACTCTAGCTCTTCATACTCTTTTGGTATTTTTATGATGTAATTTTTCACATCTGCCTCAAATTCTATTGCATACATTTGCGATTTCCTTTTTTATCTCTTTTATGAATTGTACTATATTTTTTGTGGATTTGTGAAGATTAAGAGAGAGATTGCCGCGGGTTAAGAGCAGATTGCCGCGTCGCTGCGCTCCTCGCAATGACGGGGGGGGGATTGCCGCGCTTGTCATTGCGAGGCTTTAGCCGTGGCAATCTCAATGACGGGCGGAAGAGAGAGATTGCCGCGCTGCGCTCGCAATGACAGAGCAAGGGAAAGGGCAAGAGAGGGATTGCCGCGCTGCGCTCGCAATGACGATGGGGCTTGCAATGACGGGAGGGGACGCAATGACGGGAGGGGACGCAATGACGGGAGGGGACGCAATGACGGGGGGGGGACGCAATGACGGGATGGGGAGATTTATAATAGTTCGTTATATAAATCTTTCCATGTTGGGTTTAGGGATTCTATTAGGGTGATTTTTTTTGCTCTGTTTCCGGCTTTTAGTTGTTTTTCTCTTATGATGGCGTTTTCTATGGTGTCAAATATCTCATAGTATACTAGGTCTTTTATGTTGTATTTTGAGGTGAAGCCGTCTGTTTGGTTATTTTTGTGTTCGTATATGCGTTTTATGAGGTTGCTTGTTACTCCGATGTATAGAGTTTTTGATTTGTTTGATAGGATGTATGTGTAACCTGTTTTCATTTTGGTAGTTTAGCGGGGGTTTGGTTAATGGGGGATGATAGAGAGAGATTGCCGCGGCTAAAGCCTCGCAATGACGATGTGGCTCGCAATGGCGAGAGAAAGGGCAGATTGCCGCGGAGGCTTTGCCTCCTCGCAATGACGGGATGGAGGGATTGCCGCGCTTGTCATGGCTAGAGAGAGATTGCCGCGCTGCGCTCGCAATGACGGAGAAAGGGCAAGAGCAGATTGCCGCGTCGCTGCGCTCCTCGCAATGACGGGGGGGAAGAGAGAAAAAGAGAGATTGCCGCGCTTTGCTCGCAATGACGATGGGGCTCGCAATGACGATGTGGCTCGCAATGACGGGGATGTGGGCTCGCAATGACGAGAGGGGGGATTAATTATTATAAAATATATTTAAGATTTGTATATCTAAGTTATTGAAATCTTTTACATTTCTTGTAACAAGAATCAAATTATTTACTTGAACGGTTGATGCTATTATGTTGTCTGCTAGTTTTATTTTCTTTAGTTTTCTATTTTCGACACATTTTAGAGCTATCTCATCGGATGTATCGATAATCTCAAATTTTCTTAAAAGCTCTATAACCTGCTCTTTTTCCTCATCGGTAAAATCAAACGATAGCACTTCTATAAAAGTCAATCTCGAAATGTAAAGATTTTCTAAGTTGTCTTTTAAAAAATTTGTAGCTATAGACTCTGAGTTTAAATGGTAGATGATGATATTTGAGTCTATGAGGTATCTAGATTTCTCTATCATTTCTTATCTCTTCTTGCCATTTTAAGGGGTCTATATTTTTAGATTTTAATAAGCCTGATGTTTTAGAAAAAGTATCATCATTTTGAGTTCTTTTACTATTTAGTTCTTTATCGTATGAAAAAGGTAATATTAGTATCTCTACTTCATGGTTTATATACTCTTTTGGTATATGTAAATTGTAAAATTCGCTTGTAGGTTTTATAATCTCTCGTACCATCTCTATTTACCTCTATTTATGATTTGGTGATTATATCATATTTTAGGAGAAGGATGTGGAAGAAGAGAGGGAGAGAGATTGCCGCGCTGCGCTCGCAATGACGAGAAAGAGAGAGAGATTGCCGCACAAAAGAGCAGATTGCTTCACTACGTTCGCAATGACTAGATGGGAAGAAATGACGAGATGGTTACAACAGCACTCTAAAATTAATAGAGTATAATTTTAGAAAAAATAGTAGCGGTGCTTTGATGCTTTTTAATAGTTTTGGATTTATATTTTTGTTTTTGCCTACTGTGTTTGGTGTGTGGTATGTTTTGCAAAGGTCAAACATCAGAGTGGCAAATATGTTTTTGATTTTGGTTTCGCTTGGGTTTTATGCGACGCTTGATGCTAAACATTTGCCTCTGCTTCTTTTTAGTGTTGTCGTGAACTTTTTGCTTGGTATGCGGTTGCAAAGAGCGGTGGAGGAGAGAAAGAGAGAGATTGCCGCGTCGGCTTTGCCTCCTCGCAATGACGAGATGGAGGGATTGCCGCGCTTGTCATTGCGAGGCTTTAGCCATGGCAATCTCAATGACGAAGAGAGAGATTGCCGCGCTTCGCTCGCAGTGACAGAGCAATGGCAAGAGAGAGATTGCCGCGCTTTGAGATTGCCGCGTCGGCTTTGCCTCCTCGCAATGACGAGATGGAGTAATGATGCGAAAGTTCTTTTGGTTTTGGCTGTGGTTTTTAATCTTGCTCTTTTGGGCGCTTCAAAATATATTGTAGGTTTTAGTGTTTTGTCGGCGCTTGGGATTAGTTTTTTTACATTTCATCAACTTGCTTACCATGTAGATATATATAGAGGTAGGTTTAGGGCGAGCGGGTTTTTAGAGTATCTGCTTTTTGTCGCATTTTTTCCTCATATGATAGCGGGTCCAATCGTGCGTCCTGCACAGTTTATGCCGCAACTGGCAGAAAACAGTTTTAAAAAAAGCAAAATAGCAATGGGGGTTATGTTTTTTTCTATAGGGCTTTTTAAAAAAACGGTTTTTGCCGATGGTGCTGCGAAAATAGCCGATAGGGTTTTTGAAGGCAGTGCGGGAGTCGGGTTTTTTGAGGCTTGGAGCGGGGTTTTGGCTTATGGGATGCAGATATATTTTGATTTTTCAGGGTATGCGGATATGGCTATAGGGGTCGGGCTTTTGTTTGGGATATATCTGCCTTTGAACTTTAAAAACCCGTACAAAGCTACTTCTATGATAGAGTTTTGGAGAAGATGGCATATAACTTTGTCTGACTTTGTCAGGGACTATTTATATATACCGCTTGGCGGAAACAGGCATGGGAAGTTTAGACAAGGGGTGGCTATTTTGGTCGCGATGACTCTTATAGGGGTTTGGCACGGCAGTGCTTGGAGTTTTGTAGCGTGGGGGTTTTTACACGGTGCGGCTTTGGGGGTGAATCATCTTTTTAGAGGGTTTTTTGTGGAGAGGAAGAGAGAGATTGCCGCGCCGGCTTTGCCTCCTCGCAATAACGGAGTGGGTCGTGATGACTGGGAAGAGAAAGAGAGAGATTGCCGCGCTTCGCTCGCAATGACGAGAGGGGTTGTAAAAGCTGGTGGTTTTGTGATGACTTTTACTACTGTTATGCTTCTTTGGGTTTTGTTTAGAAGTGAGAGTTTTGAAGCGGCTATAGTGTTTTATAAGAAATTGTTTTTATTTGATAAGAGTATAGCGCTGTTTGAGGGTTGGTGGATGTTGGTGCTTGGGTATGCGGTAATCTTTTTTGGCAGAAGTGCTGCGGAGATTGTGGGGTATGGAATGGATTGCCGCGCTTGTCATTGCGAGGCTTCAGCCGTGGCAATCTCAATGACGGAACAAGAGAGAGATTGCCGCGCTTCGCTCGCAATGACAGAGAGTGTCGCAATGACAGAGAGTGTTGCAATGACGGAAAAGAAGCTTGGGATTATGGATGGAGTTTTAGTCGGTGTCGTGCTATTTTTGGCTTTTAAAATGATGATGGGTGAGCCATCGAGAAGTTTTGTTTATTTTGTGTTTTGAGTTATGAGTTATGAAGGTTGGTGTGGGGAAGAGAAAGGGCAAGAGAAAGAGAGAGATTGCCGCGTCGCTTTGCTCCTCGCAATGACGGGATGGAGAGATTGCCGCGCTTGTCATTGCGAGGCTTTAGCCGTGGCAATCTAAATGACAGAGAGGTTTACAATGACGATAAAAAGAGCGGAAGAGCAGATTGCCGCGCTTCGCTCGCAATGACAATGTGGGTTGTGATGACGGAGGAGATTGCCGCGCTTCGCTCGCAATGACGGGATGGGTCGTGATGATAATGATAATAACAAAAAGGGATGAATGAAAATATGAGATTTTTTTTAGGTTTATTTGGCGGATTTTTAGTTTTATCTCTTTTGTGGGTGGCGGCTGTTTGGCTACAGGGTGGAAGATATACGGTTTCGTCGCAATGGGTGGCGGATGTATATGAGATAAAAAAAGAGGCTAGCAACAAAGCAAGTGATGGAGGAAGAATCATCATAGTCGGCGGGTCTAGTGCGCTTTTTGGGGTTGACTCGAAAATGTTGGAAGAGCATTTTGGGGTCAAAAGCATAAACGGCGGGGTAAATGCGGGGCTTATGTTGCCGTATGTACTCCTAAAAAGCAGAGAGATAGTTCAAAAAGGGGATATTGTTTTGGCGCCTTTTGAGTATAGTTTTTATAATTATGACGGGGTAGCCGGAGCGCAGATGATAGACCAGATATGGGCTAGGGATTTGTCATTTTTTTGGGAGCTTGGAGTAAAAGAAAAGTTTTATATGCTTTTTATGACGGAGGTAAAACGCATTTATGACGGTTTTTTGGCAAAAGGCGGAGAGAAGATAATGATAGGTCCTTACGGGTATGCAAATGTTGATGAGGACGGCAATCAGATAAAAACTTCTAAGAGTGATGCCGTGCAGTGGAAAAACGATATGGAAGCTACACTAAAAGAGCTGCCGAGACGATACGGTGATAGTGGAGTAAACAAAGCAGCGGTTGAGTGGATAGAAAATTATGCTGAATATCTGAGAGAAAAAGGCGCGAAACTGATACTCTTGCCGCCTGCAATGATGGAACATGAATTTTACAAAAGTGATGAGAAAGAGAGAGATTTTTATAATGGACTTAGGGATAAAATCGGTGTGAAATTTTTGGGAAATCCTTATGAGTTTATGTATGAGAGGGATATGATGTTTAATACCGACTATCATTTAACTGATGAGGCTAGAGTCGTGCATACTAAGAAATTAGAGGGGCTTTTGGAGAGTGATAGGGAGTTTATGGGGTGGGTTGCGGTGCAAAAGGGCAAGAGAGAGATTGCCGCGCTTCGCTCGCAATGACGGGAAAGAGAGAGATTGCTTCACTTCGTTCGCAATGACGAAATGGAGGGATTGCCGTGTTTGTCATTGCGAGGCTTTAGCCGTGGCAATCTCAATGACGGAGAGCAAGAGAGAGATTGCTTCACTGCGTTCGCAATGACGGGATGGAGAGATTGCCGCGCTTCGCTCGCAATGACGAGAGGGGGTTGTAATGACGAGAGGGGGTTGTAATAACGGGGTGGGTTGCAATGACAAATTAATGTGCTACAATTTTAGTATATAAATAATCTTAAAAGAGAGTAAAAAATTATGGTAACTACAGAACAGGTGGCGAGGGTGTATGTAGCGACTTTTAACCGTGCTCCAGATGCCGTCGGTCTTTCTTACTGGGTGAACAATTCTTTTGGCGGAAATGCTACTTTAGAGCAGATAGCGGAGAGCTTTTTTGACAGTGCCGAAGCTCAGGCTATATATTTGCCGAGTATGAGCATTGAAGCAAAAGTTAGAGCGGCTTATATAAATTTATTTGACAGAGCGTGTGACACTGCCGGACTTACTTACTGGGTAAATGAGCTGGAAAGCGGAAGAGTCAGTCAGAGCAGTATGCTTATAGCTCTTGTAAACGGGGCGCAAGATAATACCGTAGCTATGGATGCGACTGCTTTAGCGAATAAAACAGAGATTGGGTTGTATTTTGCCAATACCGGACTTAATGATGTAGCACAAGCATATCAAGTTATGAATGTGGTTAGTTATTTAGAAAATAGTGTAAAAGAAGCAAAAAATTTAGTGGACGGTTTATATGAAAACAGTCACACTTCGCCTGCGATGGCGCATGCAGCAGAAAATAGAAGCTTTGTTGATAATGGAATTACAGAATATACGGCGAGTGAGGTTGACGGGTATATCGCGGCACTCGATTCTACTCTAAAATGGAATAACTCCGTCGTAACATATAGTTTTAACAGTTCAATACCTTCATCTTACATAGGTGCTTGGGGCGGTGACTTGACTGATGGCTGGGCAGCACTTAATTATGCCCAAAAATTGGCTGTAAGAGATGTTTTTCATGGGCTTGAAGAGTTGATAGATATTGATTTTGTAGAAGTTGCAAGCGGCGGCAATATACAGTATAACATAACTCATCAGAGCGATAGTGCGGGATTTGCTTTCTATCCCGGTACATACTACACATATCAAGGCGATGTTTTTTTAAGTTCTATTTTTAATAGCTATCCGCAAAACTACGGTCTTGAAGCGGGAGAGTACGGCTGGAGTACGATAGTTCACGAAACAGGTCACGCACTTGGGCTAAAACATCCTTTTGAGGGCAGTACGACTCTGTCTGAGGAACTTGACAATTTTTCTCATACTATTATGTCGTACACAAGCGGAAAAACACTGCTTGCTATACCATATATAAACGGTAATAATTTTGGGGTGTCGCTTGAATGGATTAACCCACAGCTCTACTCCGTATATGATGTGCTTGCTTTACAAGATAAATACGGTGCAAATTTGAATACAAACATCGGTGATAATACATACAGCATAGAGTTTGGAGAGTTAAAAACTATCTGGGACGGCGGCGGAGAAGATACGCTTGATTTTTCGCAGAGTGTTGGTAGCGTTTTTTTAGATATGAGAGACGGCAGTGTAAATACGGTCGGCTATTTGAGCATAGATGATCAGGTGGCAAGCCTTCAACAAGAGCTAAGTAATGCGAGAATATACGGGCGTAATCAATGGGCTCATGATGCATTTTATAGTTATGAAAATGATATATATACAGGAGAAGACAACTTTGCTATAGCGTATGGAGTTGTGATAGAAAATATCATAAGCGGAGATTTTGACGATATCATTTTTGATAATAAAGTGAATAATGATATATCTCTAGGCGGCGGTGATGATATAGTCTATCTTTATGACGGCGGATGGGACAAAGTCAACGGCGGAAGCGGGTTGGACAGAGTAGTTTTTAACTCTTTGTTATCTGGGGTGGAGTATGAAAAAATTTCTGCCGATAAATATCTTTTTGTCGGGAATGGGTTTGCTGCCACTTTAACAGGGGTTGAGAGTGTTGTTTTTAGTGACGGAACGACAAAAGACATAGGGTTTTTTGGGTAGTTCCTTAGAGAGCAGATTGCCGCGCTTTGCTCGCAATGACGAGAAAAAGAGATAGGGTTTTTTGGGTAGGGTTTAGAGAGATTGTCGCGCTTTGAGATTGCCGCGTCGGCTACGCCTCCTCGCAATGACGAGCAAGAAAGAGAGAGATTGTCGCGCTTCGCTCGCAATGACGAAGTGGCTTGCAACAACAAATTAAAAGATTTTTTTAAAAAATTATTTACTTTAAGTTTATATGCAATAGAATGTAACTATAAACAATTAAAGGATGAGACATGGCAGCGTTAGTAAATAATCTTGGCGGGGATGTCGGTTTTGGTGAAAATTATCTTGCGAGGAATGATGATGGATATACTTCATTTATAGATTTGAGTTCTATATTTCCAAGTGGGATAAATTTTTTCGGTACTGTATGGACCGGTTTGTATGTAAACAACAATGGAAATGTGACTTTTGGAAGCGGTCTTTACTCTTTTACTCCTACGGCAATAGGCGGTAGTTCTACCAACCCTATTATCGCACCATTTTGGGCGGATGTAGATACTCGAAATTACTCAAACAGCACTATAGCAGGGAATGTAACGCCTACCTCAGGAGGCACCTCTCAAGGTTCAAACCTTACTTGGTATGACATAGATACAACAACCAATACGCTTACCGTGACTTGGGATGATGTCGGATACTATAGTACAAATACGGATAAACTAAATGCATTTCAACTTCAGCTTGTCTCTACAGGCAATGGGAATTTTGACATAATTTACAGATATGAGGATATAAACTGGGTTACGGGTGATGCAAGCGGTGGAACCGGAGGTCTTGGCGGAACTGTAGCAAGAGCCGGTTTTTCTGCAGGTGACGGGTTAAACTACTACGAGTTTTATTTCTCAGGAGATCAAAACTTTATGCTTAACTTAGAAAATAATGTTTTAGCCGGAACTCAAGAGGCAGGTGTTTGGACATACCATGTAAACGGCGGAAGTGTTACGGGTATGGGACTTGAAAACAGTAATGATACGATACATGGAACAGATATTAGTGATATAATGGACGGAAGAAGCGGAAACGATACGCTTTACGGCGGTCTTGGTGATGACAACATAAGCGGTGGGGACGGAGACGATGTTCTTTATGGCGAAATCGGTAATGATAGACTTGTCGGGGGCTATGGAAACAATCAGCTATTTGGAGGAGACGGTACAGACTCTGCTCTTTATCTTGGAATAAGAAACACTCTTAATATACAAGATAACGGTAACGGAACATATACGGTAAATCGTGATTCACTTGAAGACCTTTTAAATAGCATTGAGTATATTGGATTTGACGACGGCAGCATGAGTGTCGGGTATGCCGTTGAAGTAAGAGACAATCAAGAAGAATTTTCAAGATTTTACAATGCTCTTTTTAATAGACTTCCTGATAATGCAGGGCTTGCTTACTGGGTAAATGACCTCATAGACGCTTCTTACGGCGGAAGAGGAAATACGATACAAGGAGCCGCACAAGCATTTACCGACTCTACTGAATTTCAAAGCTTATATGGACCATCAGTAAATAATTATGATTTTGTAAACTTACTTTATCAAAACATATTACATCGTGCTGCTGATCAGGCTGGATACGATTACTGGGTAACAGAAATAAATCAAGCCGGAAACAGAGGCGGGATGGTTGTTAGTTTTGCAAACTCCGGAGAGTACACTAACAATACTCAAGCTGCAATAGACACCTATCTAGCAGCAGTTCCGCTTGATGGGTATATACTTATCTAATTAAGTTACTTTTTAAGATTGCCGCGTCGCAAGCTCCTCGCAATGATGAGAAAGAGAGAGATTGCCGCGCTTCGCTCGCAATGACGGAAGAGGCGCAATGACACAGAACCGCGTCATTGCGAGGAACGAAGTGACGTGGCAATCTCAAACTTTTTCAAAAACTTCAAAATGTTCAGCCGCTGATTTTTCCCACGAAAAAAAGGCGGCTTGAGTTTTACTTTTTTGCGATAACTCTTCTCTTAATTTTTCATCTTTTGCAATAACTAAAATCTTGTTTTTTATATCTAACTCATCAGTCGGCTCGACATAGAGAGCTGCATCGCCGCAAACTTCAGGCAGAGACGCTACGCTTGATACGATTACGGGAGTACCACACGCCATGGCTTCAAGCGGCGGCAAACCAAAACCCTCATAAAGTGAGGGATAGATAAAAACTGTAGCAAGATTGTAGATATGGGCAAGCTCACTATCGGAGACAAACCCTAGATAGCGAATGAAATCTCTATTTTTTTGGATCTCTTGCATAATTTCTCTGTTTTCCCACCCTTTAAAACCGACTAAAATAAGAGGCAGTTCTCCTTTTTCATCATTAGTGAGCAGATTGTAAGCTTTTAGCAGAGTCAAGAGGTTTTTACGCGGTTCTATGGAGCCTACAAAAAGTAAAAATTTTTTTGGCAAATCAAATTTAGCTTTTGTATCTTGAAGTTCATTTTGCGGATACGGCTTATAGAGTTCGTGGTTAACTCCGTGGTAAATTACGCTGATTTTATCTTGGGGTATCTGCATATAGTCAATGATCTCTTGCTTTGTAAAGTTTGAACCAGTGATAATATGGTCGGCTTTTTTTATAAGTTTGAAGAAATTTTTATTGTAATGGTCTATTAGTTCTTTTGTATGCCAATGAGGTTGAAGCATAAATGAGAAATCGTGAACCGTACAGATAAGTTTTTTGGCTTTTATATTTGAATTTGGAATAAAATTTGGCTGGAAATATAGGTCGTACTCTACTCTATAAAATTTTGTAATAAATAGGTAAAAACTTCTGCTGAGTTTTTTAAGCAGAGGAAATTTTTTTATGAAAGATTGCAGTTTTTTGGCTTTTTGCTCTGCAGTAGTTTGTTTATCCAATAGTCCGTAAAGCTCTTTTGAGTGAAATCCGTAGTTAAAAAAAATCTCATACTTATCTGCAGATAACTTCTGTAAGCGGCTGGAAATCTCATAAGTATACCGCCCTATTCCGGTTAACGGTGAGAGCAGAGAAACTGCATCTATAAGAACTTTTTTCATTTATTAAACTCCGATGTATTGTTAATATAAGATATTGGTACTTCTAAAACTCAGCTTAGAATGCTTGTCATTGCGAGGCTTTAGCCGTGGCAATCTCAATGACGAGAAAGAGCAAGGGAGAGATTGCTTCACTGCGTTCGCAATGACGGAGAAGGTCGCAATGACGAAGAGGGTCGTAATGACGGAGAAGGTCGCAATGACAGAAAAAATCGCAATTACAAATACCATCATAACGAATTAAAAAATCTCTGACTAACAGTTTTAATATCATTTTTTAAAATCCACTCTATTTGTTTTGATGGATCAAACTCAGATGAAAGTGATTTTTTTATAGTTTTAACAAGAGAGGCTACCGATGAATCGCTAGAAAAGGTAACCGTATGTTTTGCATCGTTAAAAATCGGCTGCGGCGTTGCTATAATCTCTTTTTGGCTTAAGAGTCCGATTCTTAGTGCAGCGCTTGATGATTCTTGCGTGTTTTGATAGGCAAAAACTATCTTATCTGCTGCAGATAGTCGTGCGACGATTTGCTCTTCGGGAAGGAAATCAAAACATATTTCTATACGATTTTTTATAGGGGATGAAGATATCTTCTCTTCTATACGCTTTTTTAAAATCTGTGAAACAGGTGCAGGATGAATAGCACAAAGAAGTAATAATTTTACTTTTATCCCTTCTTTATCTAGCTCCTCGGCTACATCTATCAGCTCTAATACTCCTTTTTGAGGCAGTAAAAAACCAAATGTAGCTAAAGTCACAAAATCGCTTGAGACTTTTTGTATATGTTTTGACATATCCATTAGCGCCGCATTGAAAGGATGAACAATTAAAAAAGTATTTTTATAAACACCGAAATGTTTTAAATAGTTTAAATCCTCTACGGAGTGTACATAAATTGCTGTCGTCTTCTCTACGGATTTTGATATTGACCCTATAGAGTCAATATACTCCGCTGTTATAACATCTTTAGTAGAGTGAAAAAAGAGATGTACATCTATAGAGTTAAGATTACAAAAAAAGAGTAACTCTTCAAGAAGATAAAGGGGTATGAAACTAAAATTATATTGGATTATCAGCGTTGTTATATTTTTTGAAACGATAGCGCTCTTTAGTGCTTCTATGTCTGAAGTGTCTCTACCGCTATGCCAACAGCGGACTATGTTTGGATCATCCGCAACAGTCGGCTCCTGTGTGTAATTGGCAAAGATTACGGTTTTATCTACAAATGAAGATATGAGGTTTTTTGTATATATGGCAATGCCGCATTTGGTGTTGTATGTTGAAAAAACTCCTATAGACGGGTTGCCGCGCAAAAGAGCAGATTGCCGCGCTTCGCTCGCAATGACAGGAAGAGAAGATTGCAATGACGAGAAACAGTCACTGCGAGGAACAGAGTGACGCGGCAGTATAGTGGAGGGAAGAGAAGATTGCCGCGCTTCGCTCGCAATGACAGGGGAATCGCTTGAGTTTATAGCCGATAAGATTTTCGCGGCTACTGCCTCTTTTGAGTAGTTTTTTAAAATAATCTCTCTTGCAAAATCTGTTTTTACCTTTATCTCATTGCTGAGAGTTTGACTTATCTTTTTTATCTGATATGCTAGATGAGATACTTTCGGTACTGCCCAGATAGAGTTTGGCTCACTTAAATGTGTTGAAGCTACGGCAAAATCAAAATCTATAAGCCAAGATGCTGCATCGTTACAAAAATCCGTCTGCCCGCCATATCCGGTTGTAAGGACGGGTAGATTGCAAAGCATGGCTTCTGCCATAGGCAGACCGAACCCCTCTCCAAAACTTGGCGCAACGAGAAGATTGCTGTTTTCATAAAGATAGCGTATCTGCTCTTTTTTTAAATCTTTATTTATACATAAAATAGTTTTGTTCTCTTTGACATATAAAAAAACTCCCTCTTGAAGAGTTTTTGTCAAAATGTAACCGATATTTAAGAGTTGTTCTATGGCATTGTTGTGAGGATTTGGAAATATTTTTAAGATAATAGAAAAACTTTCATCAAGAAGTTCAAATGCCTCTAAAAGCTTATCTATGCCTTTGCGAGGAAAAGCCGACGATATATGAAGAAGTCTAAAACCGTGCGGCAGTTCAAAATCTAACTTTTGTGATGGCGTCTCTATAATATCATCGGCTACAATACCAGTTGTAACTATCGGAACACAAACGCCTGAATTTTTCAAAACTTTTTTTACATACTCCGACATCGCAAAAATCGTTGTTAGGCGGGCATTAAAAAAATCTACATACTCTTTTGGAAAAACAGACTCTTCCCAACCGTAAGGACCGATAATCTTATTTTCACCTTGCATCGCATTTGTTCTTGGCGGATAGAGATTTCTTATGGTTGTATTTACAAACTCTTGAGTATTTTCATACATACCTAAAATATCCAAATCAGAAATATATGACAAATTGGGTTCAAAATCTCCAAAACCCTCGGTTGAATAGAGTTTTACATTGCAACCTTGTTTACCAAGAGCCTTTGCGATAGTTTTATTTACGATAGCCAAAGAGTAAGAGGAGTCAAAAGAGCCTTCTATGCGTATTGTTTTATCAGAAAAAGATTTAACGGATGAGGGATAATTTGGAATATCTATATCAACGGCAGTTAAAAAATCAGCAAAATTTTTCTTTAGATTGTCCTGATGAAATTTTAAAAAATGTCTCTTTTGGCGTTTTAAAATATTTGCTCGCAAAGAGGGGTCGTTTATAATGTCATATATATATTTAGCGACCAAATCAGGCGATTTAAAATCAATAGTTCCCTGCTCTCCCAAGGTGTCAGGAAGGGCGCAAGTCGAGTAAGCAATGGTAAGCGTATCATAAGAGAGTGCTTCAATGATAGGTATAGAAAAGCCTTCATGATCACTTAAACTAAGATATATATCTGCAGCAGAGTAATAAGCTGCGAGATCCTCTTGTGACACCTTACCTGCAAACAGTACGCTATCTTCTAGTTTTAACGAAACGACAAGTTTTTTTAGATAATCAAAATACGCCTGTTCCGATGTACTGCCTACTAAAATAAGTTTTAGTTTTAAAGATAGAAGCTTTTTGAGGTAGTAGATAGTTTCTATGAGCATCTCTTGTGATTTGTTAGATACGATGCGCCCCACAAAGAGTATGGTAAATGTTTTAGAATAATTTTTAATTATAGTTTCATTGGGACGAATTAAATTTTTTTTCGTAATGTCAACTAACAACGGTATGGGTTTGGGATTTTGGTATCCAAAAGCGTGAAGCTCTTTAGCGTTGTACTCTGAATCTGCGTAAGAAGCCACAAAGGCTTTAGCAGATGATGCAAGCTGCTTTCTGCCAAGGTCACATGCCTGCTGAAGATGAGGAGAGTTGTTAAAAAAATGTGAAGGGGTTATGTTGTGATAGCATAATATTTTTTTATCCGCAAAAGCAAGAATCTGTTCATGATGCTCATGCCCTATCGAGTGGTGGTAAATCAATACATTATCCGGCGATGGAACATAAGAGTCTATATGAAGAACTTTATCTTTTAACTTAGGATCTATGTGGTTTGCATAAACCAATGAGTTAAAACCAAACCCACGCAAAATATCCGCCGTCCATAAAACACCACCGCTTACTCCGTCACCGTCGGCGATAGAGGGGGTAAACTGATGTATAGAAAAAACTTTACTTCTCATCTGAGAGTTTTGTTGCCATAGCAGCGATGTTTAAGAGTTTTTCTTCAGGTGAATTTATACTATTTTTCAACTCTATATTTGCATCAAAAACAAACTGATCTATGCGGTGGCGAAGCGATAAAGAGTGATGTAACATCAAGTCTGCCAACTTAAAATCTATAATATTTTTACTGCTTTCAAGCTCATTTTTTAGCGCATCTATCTGTTGTTGCTGATCTTGAATCTGCCGCTGTTGAGTGATAGTGAGATTTTCCAATACGACCAATCTATGCTTGATATTGTTTATTCTCAATAAATTATACAAATATCTACCAAGAAAACCTATCAACGGTAATTTTTTTATAAAATTTTTCATATTTGGCTACTTATTTTTTTTATTTTTTCAAGCAACATTTGAGAACTTTCTCTCCAACTCATCCACCTGTAATCTTTTGGAGGGATATAAGAAGCCGGAATTTCATTTTGTTCTATGCCTATTATTTGATTTTCCAAATCTTTGGTATCTGATATGTTGAAATATCCTATTTGCTTGCCTCCGACCTCTCTATGCACTGCAATATCACTGGCTAAAACAGGTAAACCGAAAGACAAAGCTTCAACTATAGGCAAGCCGAAACCCTCAACAATCGAAGGAAAAAGTAACATCTTTGAGTGTTTATAACAATATTGAAGCTCAGCATCGCTTAAATCATTATAAAAATGCAATTTTTTATTAAGCATATCGTGCGAGTTGATTCTATTTATAGTTTTTTCTATTTTCCAGCCTATTTTTCCCACAATACATAATGAAACATCAAAGTTATTTTTCCATAACTGATCAAATATATCAAGCAGATATGCATGATTTTTTCTAGGCTCTACCGTACATACTATCAAATAAACTGATTTGTTTGTTAAAAACATCTCCTCTAAAGCCGGTCTGACAATCGGTTCACTAAGCGTTTTATATTCAAAATCGCTTCCAAGCAGGAAATAATCAAACTTTTTATCTTCTATTTGCCCTGCAAATTCTTTAGAGAGAAATTCTTTGAGTCCGATATTTATAGTATTAGAAATTGCGATATATCCATCGACATATTTTAAGGAGTCATAAAACCACTCTTTAAAAACTTTAGTGAGAGAATCATCGCAAAACTGAGGATGAGATATAGGAATAATGTCATATATAACTCCGATTACCGTGCCGCCTTGTTTTTTAAAAGATGATACGCTTGACCATATATTTAAATGCCAAGTCGAGTCAAGAAGTAAAAGTATATCACCGCCCTCAACCATAAGCGGAGCAGCCTCGGCAGCTACTGCAGTCTCTTTTTTTTGCGGTCTGGTAATTGCTTTTAAAGGTTTTATTATTAGCGTATCTATAAGAAAGTTTAAGCCGAATTTTGTTCTAGGCGCATGTAAAAAATTACCGACGACAGAAAATGGAAGCAGTGCGAATATAAGATTTTTGAGTGCTTTATAAATGTTTTTCAGATACTCTTTTGCAAATCTTATCAGTTTATTTATGTCAAAATGAGATGCTTTTTGTACATTTGCAGAAACGGAGGGATACAACATTTGGGATTCGATTTTAAAAAAATTACCGTTTGCAATATCAACTAAAATGATTTCACTGTCGTTTTCTTTTGAAAGTTCCAGTAAATTTTCGGTAATTTTTCTTACAACTCTTTGTATTCCGGTATTTGATTCCGTATTATTATAAAGATACGAGCAGTCTACAAATATTTTTTTCATGTTTATACTCTTTTTTTTAAATTTAACTAAAGGTGTTTTTTAAAAACTAAATTGCCTCACTTGTCATTGCGAGCGAAGCGAAGCAATCTTCTCTTTCTCTCTTAGACTGCCGCGTCACTCCGTTCCTCGCAGTGACGATTCCTTGTCATTGCGAGGCTTTTGCCGTGGCAATCTCAATGACGAGATAAAGTAATTTTTGGTTCAAGCCTGCAAAGTCCTATAAAAATATTTCCCTCGACTCCTGCAACTTCAAACTCGGCGGCATGGTCTAGCCAGTGAAAACATTTATCCGTATGATAATCTCCAGTATGAACTGCACATCCTAAAGAGTATTTGCCGACACCTATATTTAGAGGCATCTCAAAACTACACATATATTCGCCCTCTTCTAAGGAGATGTCTACCTTTTGATAGTAGGTGTTTGTACCGTAAATATCCTGACCGAATCTATCTCTTATATGGATACCGATTGTAATATTATCAAACTTTGCAGATGATTTTAGATAAATTTGTATAGTGGAGTATTCACCGGAAGAAATAATTTGAGATTTTGATTTTTCGCCGAATATAAGCACTTTTTTTATCTCTATCTCAAAACTTCCAAAAGAGTTTTCACTCAAGTTGTTTATCTTTATCTCCTGCGCTTCATCATTTAACTTCGATATCAAAAAGTAGTAACTATTCATAACGGCTTCAGGGTTGCCCTCTTGAACAACTTCACCGTGATGAAGCAAAATAACTCTGTCACAAAGTAGTTTTAAAGAGTTTAAGTCATGAGAAACATAGATAATAGACATATTGTTCTCTTTTCTCTCCCTAAGAGCTTTTGTGCATTTTGCCGCAAAGTGAGCATCCCCGACAGAGAGCGCTTCATCGACTATGAGAATTTGCGGTTCCGAATGAATGGCTATAGAAAAAGCCAGACGCATTTTCATTCCCGATGAGTAGGTTTTGATAGGTTCGTATATATAGTCGCCTAGTTCGCTAAAAGCGATAATCTCTTTTGCTTTTTGTTCACACTCTTTTTGCGTCATCCCTATAAGTGTTCCGTTTAAAAAGATGTTTTCATATCCGCTTAGTTCGTCATTGAAACCGGTTCCCAGTTCAAGCAATGCGGTTACTCTGCCACGCCTAATCACCTCTCCGCTTGTGGGATTTATGACTCCTGCTATTATTTTAAGTATTGTAGATTTTCCGGCACCGTTTACACCGATAATACCGAGTGTTTCACCCTCATAAAGATCAAAAGAGATACCATTGTTGGATACAAACTCCCTATGATAGGGTTTATTTAAAAAAATCTCTTTTAACCTGTCAAAGTTATTTTTATACATCTTGTAAATTTTTGATACATTTTTTACTTCTAAGATTTTTTTCATCTAAATAATATCCTTGATGGTGCCGATCATCTTTTTATACAAAAATCCCGCTAAAAGCAGAGTTAAAATACTTATGGCTAGTATAATTGACATAGCGTGCAGAGAGGGTGCTTTTGAGTAAAGAAAGATATCCTGATAAATTTGCGCAAAGTAGTAAAACGGGTTGTAGATCAAAAGAGAAGGGAATTTGTCTGCAATCATCTCTTTCATATATATGACAGGTGTCATCCAAAACCAAAGCTGAACAAAGATGGGAACTGCCTCTTTTAAATCTTTAAAAAGCGGGGTAAACAGCGAGATAATTACGCCAAGTGCAAAAGCAAACAGTGTCTGCAAAAACAAAATAGGGATAAGATAGAGAAAAGTCAAGGTTATGGGATGATTTACAAGCAGCAAAAAGATTAGTGCAAGCAAGTAAGAGAGCATCAAAACGCCAAACTCGGTAATAATAATGCTTAGTTGATAGACAAAAGCAGGAACGCTTATCTTTTTTATCAGGTTTGCTTTTTCTAAAATAGAGCCGTTTAACCTCATCAAAATCGTACTAAAAGATGTCCACGCCAAAAGTCCCGGAACAAGATAGATGCTGTAGGAGTAGCTGTTATCCACAATATCAAGCTTCATTTTCATAAAATCTGAAAAGATTACGGTATAGATAAAAATAGTAATAATGGGTGAGAGTATATACCAAATCTGCCCCAGACCCGTACCTACATATCGTTCTTTAAAATCTCTTGAAGCGAAAAAAAATGCTAGTAAAATATTGTGTTTCAATTGAGACCTTTAAATATCAAAGGAGATTGCCGTGTCGCAAGCTCTTCGCAATGACGAGAGATAGTCACTGCGAACGAAGTGCGGCAGTCCATATTAGAACCTTCTATAATCATCTTCTACTCTAACAATATCATCTTCACCCAAATAGTCGCCGATTTGAGTTTCTATGATGACTAAGTTTAATTTACCGCGATTTTGGAGTCTATGAAGCTCACCCATCGGAATGTATATGGACTCATTTGCTCTTAATATAATCTCTTTTTCACCCAATGTGACTACGGCTGTTCCGCTGACAACAGTCCAGTGTTCGCTTCTGTGAAAATGTTTTTGAAGAGAGAGTCTGCCTCCCGGTTTTACCTCAATGCGTTTTATCTTGTACTTTGGATTGTCTTCTAATACGGTGTATGTTCCCCAAGGTCTATGTGCCGTTAAGTGGATATTGTGGAGTTCGGTATCACATCTAATCTTTTGTACGATATTTTTAACTTTTTGAGATGAGCCTTTTTTTGAGATAAGCAGCGCATCGCCTGTGTCAACTATTATCAAATCTTCTATATCTACGGTTGCTATTTTTCTCTCATTTCCGTAAATAAGATTATTTTTACTATCTATTTGGACATATTTTTCATTTATAGTATTTCCGTTTTCATCTTTTCCCAACTCTTCATAAAGTGCATCAAAACTTCCGACATCCGACCAGCTTATATCCGATGGTATAACCTTTACTTTAGATGATTTTTCCATAACGGCATAGTCAATGGAGTCTTCAGGGATATTTTGCATATCATCTAATTGAATGTTGTATTTTGAATTTTGAACGTTTAATGAATTCTCAAATGCAATTTTTGATGCTTCATAAATTTTTGGGGAATATTTTTGAAGCTCCTCTAAAAACACTCCTGCCTTAAAACAGAACATTCCGCTGTTCCAGTAGTAATTCCCCGCTTTTAAATATGCGGTAGCCGTATCAAAATCAGGCTTTTCATGGAAAGCTTTTACAACATCGCCGTCTGCTTCTATGTATCCAAACCCCGTTTCGGCAAATGTTGGTTTTATGCCGAAAGTGACAAGGTAGCTTTTCTCTGCCGACTCTTTTGCAAGACTAACCGCTTTTTGATACTCTGTTTCATTTTTTATAAGATGATCCGAGGGCGTAACTAAAACAATCTCTTCTTTATCCAGTACCATACAAGCAAGAGCGATTGCCGGAGCAGTATTTCTACCGACAGGTTCAAGCAAAAAATCGGTCTTTTGCAATGTTAAATGCTGAGCATTAGGCGTTAAAGCAAACTCATCCAACTGATCTTTAGCCAAAAAATATTGCTCCGAATTTGAGACAATCATTCTGCCGCCGCATAACTTAGAATTTCTTTCAACCGTGAGCTGAAACAATGAGTTTTTATTGAAAAGTTTTACAAACTGTTTTGGCATAAGAGTTCTACTTATCGGCCACAATCTCGTGCCGTTACCGCCGCATAAAATAATATTTGTCATCTATCATCCTCTTATTATTGATGTGATTGTAGCACTTGCATACTGATTTATCAATTAAGGAAATTTGTTTTAACAACTCCTCAGCACTATTTTTGTATAATCTCACTTAAATTTTCCAAAAGGTATCCCATGCGCGGTTATAAAATTTTTGCCGGTTCTGCCAGCATAGAATTCGCTAAAGAGGTTTGTCAAATCTTAGATGTTCCATTGGCTAAAGCTGATATTAAAAAATTTAGCGACGGTGAAATTTCAGTTCAAATTGCCGAGAGTGTTCGCGGTCGTGATGTATTTATCGTCCAGTCAACCGGTGCACCCTCAAATGACAACTTAATGGAGCTTCTCATTATGACGGATGCTCTTCGCAGATCCAGTTCTTCTACTATCACGGCTGTTGTTCCTTACTATGGATATGCAAGACAAGACCGTAAAGCTGCTCCCCGTGTTCCCATAACTGCCAGACTTGTTGCAGATATGTATGAGGCAGCGGGAATCGACAGAGTTGTAACCATTGACTTACACGCGGGACAGATTCAAGGTTTTTTTAATATTCCCGTCGATAACCTTTACGGCTCCGTGACTTTTGAAAACTACATAAGAAGTAAAAATCTTAAAAATCCCGTTATTGCATCTCCGGATATCGGCGGTGTTGCGCGCGCTAGATACTTTGCTTCACGCATGGGGCTTGAGATGGTAATCGTTGATAAACGCCGTGAAAAGGCAAACGAGAGCGAAGTTATGAATATCATCGGCAATGTCGAGGGCAAAGATGTCATCATGATTGACGATATGGTTGATACTGCCGGAACTATGGTAAAAGCGGCAACTGCTCTTAAAAACAAAGGGGCAAATTCTGTTATGGCATGTGCTACTCACGCCGTTTTAAGCGGAAAAGCGTATGACAATATAGAAAACGGCGAGCTTGATGAGCTAATCGTTACAAATACACTAGAGTCAAAACCGCACGATAAAATCATAGTTTTAACCGTTGCACCTCTTTTTGCAGAGGTTATCAGAAGAGTTTATCATAACGAAAGTGTTAATTCACTTTTTGCGTAACTAAGGGAATTAATTGAAAAACATTAGAAATTTTTCTATCATTGCACATATCGACCACGGAAAAAGCACTTTGGCAGACCGTATTATCCAAGAGTGCGGAGCAGTAAGCGATCGAGAGCTTGGCAAGCAGATGATGGACACGATGGACATCGAAAAAGAGCGCGGCATCACCATCAAAGCGCAAAGTGTTCGCCTTGACTATGTAAAAGACGGCGAGCATTACATACTTAACCTTATCGACACTCCAGGGCATGTCGACTTCTCTTATGAAGTTAGCAAATCTTTGGCTTCTAGTGACGGTGCACTTCTTATAGTGGATGCGGCTCAGGGCGTTGAAGCTCAGACAATCGCAAATGTTTATCTGGCTATGGAGAACAATTTAGAGCTTATTCCTGTTATAAACAAGATAGATTTACCTGCAGCCGACCCTATAAAAGTAGCAGAAGAGATAGAAACCAGCATCGGGATAGATGCAACGGACGCCGTACTCGTATCTGCAAAAGCAGGAATCGGGATTCGTGAACTCATTGACGCTATCGTAGATAGGATTCCTGCTCCCGTAGGAGACCCAAACGCAACTACAAAAGCTATCATTTACGACTCTTGGTTTGACTCATATCTGGGTGCGTTAGCTCTTGTTCGCGTCTTTGACGGCGAGATAAAAACAGGGCAAAAAGTAAGACTTATGAGCAACGGCGAAGAGCATGAAGTGCTTGATTTGATGTACCCTCATCCGCTTAAACGCAAAAAAACTTCCGTTATAAAAACCGGTGAAATAGGCATAGTCGTTCTTGGTCTAAAAGAGGTACATATCGTAAATGTAGGCGATACTATAACGGATGCCAAAAATCCAACGGCAGAACCGGTTTTAAAATATGAACCGGCTAAACCGTTTGTTTTTGCAGGAATTTATCCGATAGATACCGATAAATTTGAAGACTTAAGAGATGCGCTTGATAAACTAAAACTAAATGACAGCTCACTTTCTTATGAGCCTGAGACTTCCATAGCACTTGGATTTGGTTTTCGTGTCGGATTTCTGGGTATGCTTCATATGGAGGTTATCAAAGAGCGTCTTGAGAGAGAGTTTGACCTTGACCTCATCGCTACTGCTCCGTCTGTTGTCTACAATGTCTATCTTACAAACGGCGATATGGTTGAAGTGCAAAACCCATCGGAACTCCCGCCTGTAAACTATATAGATAGAATCGAAGAGCCTTATGTAAAAGCTACGGTTATCACACCTACGGACTATCTTGGAAATATCATCAACCTTTTGGTTAGCAAAAGAGGCGCGCAAGACAAGATGACATATCTCAATGAAAACAGAGTTATGCTTGAGTACTCTCTTCCTATGAATGAGATTGTAGTTGATTTTTATGACAAACTAAAGTCAATCTCTAAAGGTTATGCAAGTTTTGACTATGAGCCTATCGGATTTAGAGAGGGCGACTTAGTTAAGCTTGATGTCGTTGTAGCAGGCGATGTGGTAGATGCACTTAGCATTATCGTTCATCGTTCAGCTGCTGAGTATCGCGGTCGCGCGCTTGTAAAGAACATGAAAGAGATAGTTCCTCGTCAGCTTTTTGAAGTGGCTATCCAAGCTTCACTTGGAAACAGGGTAATCGCAAGAGAGACTGTTAAGAGTATGGGGAAAAATGTTACCGCTAAGTGTTACGGCGGGGATATTACCAGAAAGCGAAAACTGCTAGATAAACAAAAAGCAGGTAAAAAGAGAATGAAGTCCATAGGAAAAGTTCAACTTCCGCAAGAGGCATTTATGTCTGTATTGAAGATGGACTGATGATTTATAGATTGCCGCACTTGTCATTGAGATTGCCGCGCTACGCTCGCAATTACGAGATACGCAATGACACACACTCGTCACTGCGAGGAACGAAGTGACGCGGTAGTCTGAGAGATAAAGAAAGGTAGTTTATGAGATGCTTACTTTGTGAGAGCCTGTCACTCTCGCATATCTGCCGTAAATGTCAAAATACATTTTTAACTCCCTCCATCTATAAAAGAAAAATCCTAGGAAATATCGAAGTTATCTCTTTTTACAAATATGACGACATAAAAAATCTGCTTCATACCAAACATACCGATTTGGGCTACTACATCTACACTATTTTGGCGAAAAACTCATTTAAAAAGTTTGCTGCAGAGTTTAACTATGAACATACGGTTACTTCCGTTGCGATTGACGATGTTGTGCAAGACGCCTACTCTCATACGGCAATCCTCAACAAAGCACTCAAGAGCAGATATATAAAACCGGAGTTTAATAAACTTAGAGCAAAAAACAGAGTGACTTACTCCGGAAAAAGCAGAGAGTTTAGGATGTTAAATCCAAGAGATTTTGAAGTAAAAAACATTAAAGAAAAAGAGCTGATTTTAGTCGATGACATAGTTACTACGGGTTTGACTTTTACTCAAGCGATTGGAACTCTGCAAAAAAACAGTCATAATGTTGTTTTTTGTCTATCATTAGCCGATGCAAGTATAAAATAAGGTGTTATTATATATACTTTATTTTCTATTTTTAAACATTATTGGAATTTATAAGTGAAAATATACCTCATTTTAATACTTTTAACTGCTCTACTATTTGGTGAAGAAAAAAATCTCAATGAATTGTTATCTCAGTACAGGGAAGCAGGAGAACTATACAATGAGACAAAAGAGGAAAACTCAGGGAATGTTATAGTATACTCCCGTGCAGACCTTGACGGAATGCAGGCTTATACGCTCAATGATGTTTTAAAAACAATAAGACTCTTTACACTCAAAAATACAAAAATCGGAATGAACACCCTTGTTAAAAGCCCCTACTCTGAAGCGACAACATTTTCTGTTAAAATATTTATAAATTCACATGAGCTAAAATCCTTAACTGCCGGAACTGCGATGACTCAGTACGGAAAAATAGGACTAAATTTTATAGACCATATCGAGATATACCAAGCTTCAAACTCTATCTCCTTTGGCGGTGAACCCGGCAATATGACCATAAGAATGTATACAAAAGATCCCTCAAGAGAAGATGCAACGGTCTTGCAAACTTCTATAAACTCAGAAAGCGGCGGCGGCAGAGCTCAGCTTATAGAGGCAAAAAAGCTTGACGGATACTCATATCTGGCAAATATTGATGTCGGGATAAGTAACTATGATAAACATACAGGTACAAACGGCGCCAAATTCTCAAGAGACGGCAAAAGAGTTCAATCTTATGTCAGTCTGCAAAAAGAGGATGACTTTTTAGTAGAGCTTGGCGCCGGAGGAGAAAAAAGTGATATTTTTGCCGGTTTTGGTCCGGCGGTCAGAGGCGGTTATCTTGACACAAAAAATATGTATATAAGCTTTACAAAATATTTTGACAATAATATAAAATTTGTTTTTGGAAGCGATTATGAAGAGGTAAGAGTAAGCAACTCGGACAGCATGGGCATGACTCTGCAAGACAGAACGAAAGCTTATGATTTACTTATTAAAAACGGCTCACGAACAAACAGTGCTACTTTGGAAAAAAGATTCGTTTATGGGGATAACTATATTTTAGTAGGTACAGAGGCTAGATTTAAAGAGTTTTTCCTTGACGAATTTAAGAGCAACGGCGTAGATAAAACCGTAATAGTCGGACCAAGAGATCTTGATATCTATATGCTCTACATAGAAGATGAATATAAATTCAATAAGTATCACTCTATAACACTCGGCACAAAAGTTGACTACTACAAAAACTACATGAGCGAATCAGCTACACAAAAATTGATTCGTTTTGCTTACAACGGGCAACTTAGAGAGGATTTTTCAATTAAATTTTTTGCTCAAAAAAATTATACCTACCCGATATTTGCACAGACGACTTTCTCCCCGTTTTACTATCCAAATCCAAACCTAGAAGCTACTACCGGTAATCTATTAAAAATTGAGGGTGAGTACAAAAAAGATGCGCTAACTCTTACTCTGGGAGTGGGTGAAGCTAAAAGCAAAAACGGTATCGCATTCGACAGGGCTAACAGCAGATATATAAATAATCCCGACACTGCCGATTTTAGGCAACTCTTTGTAAACACAAAATATAAATTTGATGAAGACAATAAACTTTTTGTGGAATATTTTATTGCCGATAAAGACAAAGCTCATCTTAGTTCGGACAACGGTGCGTTAGTGCAGCTATTTAACAAAGTCGGTAGATTTGACTTCTATAATGAGCTTGTATATAGATCTTCATACATAGATGTGATGGGCTATAAAATAGATGCGGGATATGACTACACGGCAGGTGCCATATACCATTACGACAAAAATTTAGACTTAAAGATAAAGGGCGAAAATATATTTGACAAAGCAAGCCAGTCAAATATAAACGGTATCTTTACCTCAGCGATAGAGAGAAGAGCTATTTTTACGCTGGAGTACACTTTTTAGATGAGAACTGTAATCGGGGTATTTTTTTTAATCGCTTTAGCTTTTGCGGATAATACGCATGCTATAAAAGCTGAGATATTAGAAAAAATATTTGCAAATATCTCTATGAAAAAAGGGCTGGTTATCTGGTCCGATGATAAAGAGCTGATTGAAGAGTTTGATAAAAAAGGCTCTTATGCAACAACGGCTTATTGCAAAGATGCCACACTCCTTATCTTGGAAAATAAAAAAAACCTAGACAAAACTTGCCATGAAAAAGCGATTTTCGTACTTGACTATGCTCTTTTAAAAGAGGTTCCGCAAAGCTTCGGTGCTATTTTTTGGAAAAAAGGCAGACCCAATATCGTTATAATTGCGCCTAGAGCAAAAGCACAATCAATAATAGTCTCGGATAAACTGGATGATTATGTTGAGGATAAGATATGGTAAAGAGCAAAGATTTTTTTATCTTTTTTCTTCTTCTGGTTTTAGGTCTATTTTTCGTCTACATATACAGCAATATCAAAACAACAAAAGAGGATGTTTACAATCGCATTGAAACAGATCAGATAGAGCAGATCTCAACCATACTAAATGCAGTGCAGAGAGATTTTACGACATCTCTAAATATCAGAAATTCCGATGAACTGCTAAATGCTTTTATGGAAGAAGAGAACGCAAAAAAATATGAAGATATTATCTCTTTGATTATGACGGCAAATATAAAATATGCCTATATACTATATAAAGACGAGAAAAACAAATTTAGATTTATCTTAGATGCTTCAAAAACAGACAAAGCAAGTTTTTACCAAAAATTTGATGTTACTCAAAATGAGTATTTTGATGTATATAGTACTAAAAAACCCGTGATTTTAAAACAAAAGGATATAGAAAATCTCTATATAACTCTTCTTCATCCCATAATAATCAACAATGAAGTAGCCGCTCTTTTTAGCGTCGATATCACGACAAAAATCCAAGATATAATTCTGCAATCGATTAAGCCTTTAGAGAACTTTTTTATTATTTTAATAATTGTCGTAGTTCTCTTTATGGCTATGATAGCTATGCAGCTTTTTCACTATTTTGCTACAAGAAAAAGAGTATTTACGGATCCGCTTACAAATACATTTAACAGAAACTACCTCGAAGAGCTGCAAAATGTCATAAATCTAAATAATTACAGTATTGCTATGTTAGATCTTGATAAGTTTAAATCCATAAACGATATTTACGGGCATCAAGCAGGTGACTTTGTGCTTGTTCAAGCCAGTAAAATATTTAAAGCTTCCATCAGAGCCAGCGACATACTTGTCAGATACGGCGGAGAGGAGTTTTTACTGCTTATCCATAACAGAAGCGGCTCTGCACTGCAAGTGTGCGAAAGGATTAAGGAGAGTATCTCTTCAAGAGATTATTTTTATGAGGGCAATGAAATCGGCTTAAGTGTCTCCATCGGTCTGCATAAACATCCGGCATTAGAAAAAAATCTGCACGAAGCTATTAAAATAGCGGATAAAATGCTCTATAATGCAAAGAAAAACGGAAGAAACAGGATAGAGATTTATGATGAAAAATCAATCTCTGAAAAAAATGACAGCTCAAAAGACATAAGTTTTGTAAAAGAAGCACTTGATGAAGATAGAGTTACATGCTACTATCAGCCGATATATGATTACAAAAAATGTGAGATTTACAAGTATGAAGCACTGGTTAGGATAATAGCAGCCGATGGGAGAGTCGTTACCCCTTTTGAGTTTTTGCCTCAAATAAAAGGGACAAATATGCACTATAAACTTACTCAGAGAATTTTACAAATTGTTTTTGATAAACTAAAAGAGAGTAAAAAAAATATAAGCGTAAATATAAATTTTTCAGACCTTATCAATGCAGACATTGAAGAGACGATTATCAAACATCTCAAAAGCAATCCGGAGTTGGCATCCAGCGTTACTTTTGAGATACTTGAGAGTGATGAGATAGATGATGTAGAACTCTTTAAAACCAAAACAAATCTGCTTCACTCTTTGGGAGCAAAAGTCTCCATAGACGACTTTGGAAGCGGCTACTCAAACTTTAAAACCATTATCGACATAGAGGCAAACTACCTTAAAATAGACGGCTCACTAATCAAAAATATCGATAAAAACATTAAAGATTACAAAGTTGCAAAGAGCATCATCCACTTTGCTTCGCAGAGCAATATGCAAACAGTCGCCGAGTTTGTTCACTCGAAAAATGTTTTTGATAAGCTGGTTGAGTTAAATGTCGACTTTATGCAAGGCTACTATATCTCCCCGCCAAAAGCTACTTTGATTGAGAAAGAAGAGCTTTTTGACTCCGTAAAAGCTATTTAAAGGGATTTATGATTCTTAGTTTATTTTCGATGAGTAAGTCGTGGTGCATATCTTCACTGTAGAGGATGGTGCAATGTGACGCAAGTGCGGCTGAAACAATTAGACTATCATAATATGAGAACATATATTTTTTTCTTAAATCAGAAGCAGCAGAAAAAACATCATAATCTAACCCGACAACATAGTATCTTGAATAACTGCTACTTAGAAATTTTTGTATGTTATCTTCAGAAAAATCAAATTTTTTAATGAGATTTACAGCTACCTCATTAATGACCTGAGTACTAATTACTGCCTGAGACAAAACAATATTTTTTGCTATATTGTGCTTATTTATATCTTTTGTGCTAAATGCATATAATAAAATATTTGTATCTAAAAAAACTTTATCTGGCATTAGCTTCTGTTCTACTAAGGAAGTCACTATTTACGGCAACAGGATTTGAGGAAAGATACTCAATAAAATCCGGCTGATTTTTTAATGTCACTTTATCTTCAACAATTTCTACTTCACTTTTTGGAAGATTTTGTAAAAAATACATAATTTTATCAAATACACTGTCTTGCACTTTCAATTTCAAAGTATGCATATATTAAGACCTCTTAATTTTTTATATAAAGATTATACTCAACTCAATCCAAATAAGTCAAATAAAACTAACTACTTCAACAGCTTTTTAAAGAGTTTGTCTGCCTCTTTGCTTATTTTCTCTTGAACTTCTTTGCCGGCTTCTGTTTTCATAAACTCTTCCAAATTTATCGACACTCTCGGAGCATCAATATCACCTTTTAGAGTTGCACTCACAACATTTTTCTTTGCCTGCAAGGTTATATCGCTATCTATCTGCTTTGTTTTTGTATTGATTTTAGCCTCTTTTATCTTTATGGAAGCCTCTATCGAACGAAGGTCAAGCGATGCTAAAATATTTTCTTTATGTATTTTTGCATTTATATCACCGCTGAAAAACTCTTTGTACATATCAAACTTGACATACTGTTTGACTAAATCAAAAGGTTGATTCTTTTCAAACTTTGCGTTTGCAACTTGCCCGTTAAATGTACCTCTGCTTTGAGTCAAATCGTAATTTATCTTAGCATTTAAAGTAGCGTCGAGCAGCTCCGGATATAGAAACATATAGAGCAGTTTTTTGGTTTTTACGGAGCCGATATCCGCATAAAAATCATTATTATGAAGTTTTGCATCTATTTTTCCCTCCGCAATATTTGTATGCATCGTAAAATCCAAATCTTTTGCCTTGCTAAACTCTCCATTTGCAGCCAATGCACCTCTTAGATGCTGATTTGTAATAAAAAAAAGCTTATTCAAATCCGCGATATTAGCCGTATAGTCACCCTTAAGAGAGCCATCTTTTATGTCAAATTTTGCGTTTTTTATGTCAATATTTGCAATATTTGAGTTAAAAACGACTTTAGTATCGGCTACACTTTTGTTTAACATAGTTGTCGTCGCAGAGTCAAAAGTCGTTGTCGGCATAGCCGATTTGAACTCATAGGCTTTTGTCAAGTAGTTTGAGTTTAAAAGACCTTTTGTAATTTTAGTCGTAATTTTTCCATCCAGTTTATCGCTTCGTGCATCGCTTATATCCGCGTTCATAGAAAGCAATCCGTCCGTATAGTGCGGTTGTTTTAACATAAAGAGCAGTTTTTCTATCTCTAAATTTTCTATTTTAGCACGAAGCGATGCAAGTTCGAAATCTTTTAAAACTGCCTCAAATACACTTTCTGATGAAGCCAAATCGCTTATACCGCTTATTGCAAGTCTCTCTTTGTCTCCTTTTGCCTCTCCCGCCAGCTTCAATGCACCTCTGATATCTGCGCCGGTAATAGGTTTTAGCACCTCCAACTCTTGGATATCTAGCGAATATTTTATATCCGTTTTAAGAGGCTGTGGAACTACCCTGCCCGAAGTGGCAATTTTAAATAGATTTGAAGAAAAATCATACTTATAATCTACATCGTCACCTTTTAGTTTTGCATCAAGATTCATAGAAAAAGAGGTTTTGGGGATAGTTACATTAAAATCGCTTTTCATATATTTTGGGTCTATATTTCCGTTTTTGCTCTTTAAAACTATATCTCCGTCCATTGTATGCGGGTTTATATTTTTAAAATTTATTTCCAAATCTATATCTGCCGTCGCGTATGGATTTTTAGCAGCCGTATGAAGCAAAGAAGAGAGTTTCGCATCTTTCATTTTTGCGATAATGGAAGTCGGATTCAAATCAGTCAGCTCGACATAGTAAGCCGTATGACTATCTCCGATATCGCTTTTGCCGTCAACTTTCATAAATGCCATGCTGCCTTTTACTGTTCCGTTTGTATAAAGCGTTCCTCTAAGCGCAGTTAGAGTAAACGGCTCCAAACTCTCCAATTTTTGAAAACCTACTTCATAGGAGAGTTGAAATGCTCGCGACAAGAGAGAGTAATCCCCTTTTATCTTTATGGTGTTGTTGCTATTTAACTCTAAAACTATCTCAAAACTACTTGTAGAGAGTGAAAATTTGGTAAGTTTGCTCTCTAATTTTGTCTGCTCTCGTATTTTGCTCTCTACCATCGGCTTTATCAAGCTATTGCCTAGCGGCGAAAAAAAAACTCCATATGCAGTTGCTGCAAATATTAATAAAATTCCGCCAATCCAAGCTAAATACTTCACGCCGTCTCCTCTACCGCTAAATTTGATATCAAAACTTCTTCTATAATGATACAATATTAATGATTTTTTTTGTAAACCGTATAGTTGATACAAACGGACTAAAGTTAGTTGACAAAAAACATTTAACTTGCCCTTGACATTATTACGCTCAATATGTATAATTCTGTCATCTTTTTAGAAAAGGAGTGATTTAACAACTATGTCAAAAGAAAATAATGAAGAGGTTCAAAGCGAAACTCTTGAAAAAGTTGAACTAGATGATGCGGCGGCAGAAGCAGCAGCCGTTGAAAACGAGTTTAATCTTTTACAAGCCGAAATGGCTGAACTAAAAGACAAATATGCTCGCGTTCATGCTGATTTTGATAATATCAAAAAAAGATTGGAGAGAGAGAAGTATACTGCGGTCGAATATTCAAACGAGAAATTTGCCAAAGATATGATTCCAGTTATGGATGCACTTCAAATGGCTCTCTCATCGACTGCAAGCGTAGCAGACCCCGTAGAACACTTAGAAAAATTAAAAGAGGGGATTGAGCTTACGCTAAAGCAGCTCACGACCGCTTTGGAAAAGCACGGCGTAAAGATGGTTTCTCACGACGAACCTTTTGACCCGAACATTCATAACGCTATACAAAGCGTAGATAGCGACACGGTAGAGAGCGGACAGATAGTTCAAACTTTCCAAACAGGCTATAAATATAAAGAGAGACCGCTTCGCGAAGCGATGGTTGTTGTGGCGAATTAACATTCGTTCATATAGTTTTATAAGATAAAAAATCAAATCTGACACAAAAGTGTCAAACTTTAGTGCCTTAGCGGCTAGCGAAAGCGAAAGGGACTTGTTCCTTTTGCGACAAATAAGATGGAGGTTCCCTTCATTTTATTTTATTTTATAAAATAAAATCAAATTAAGGATAAAAAAATGAGTAAAGTAATAGGTATAGATTTAGGAACGACAAATTCATGTGTTGCTGTTTATGAGGGCGGTGAGGCGAAAATCATCCCGAATAAAGAGGGTAAAAATACGACTCCTTCGGTAGTTGCATTTACGGATAAAGGTGAAGTTTTAGTAGGAGATCCTGCAAAACGCCAAGCGATAACAAACCCAAACAAAACAATCTCTTCAATCAAGAGAATTATGGGTCTTATGATGAGCGAGGAAAATGCAAAAGCTGCTCACGATAAAGTAACTTATAACATAGTTAACAAAGACGGCATGGCTGCCGTTGATGTTGCGGGCAAGATTTACACTCCGCAAGAGATTTCGGCTAAGATCCTTTCTAAACTAAAAGAGGATGCTGAAGCTTACCTCGGTTCTACCGTAACTGACGCGGTTATTACGGTTCCGGCGTATTTTAACGATGCACAAAGAAAGGCTACAAAAGATGCGGGGACTATCGCGGGTCTTAATGTTCTTCGTATCATCAACGAGCCTACCGCTTCTGCACTTGCGTACGGACTAGAGAGCAAATCGGATGAAAATGTACTTGTTTATGACCTAGGGGGCGGGACATTCGATGTTACTGTTTTAGAGATAAGTGACGGTACTTTTGAAGTTCTCTCAACTGACGGTAACGCATTTTTAGGCGGGGACGACTTTGACAACAAAATCGTTGATTACCTAAACAGCGAGTTTAAAAATACTCACGGCGTAGATCTTAAAAACGACAAAATGGCACTTCAACGCTTAAAAGATGCAGCTGAAAATGCTAAAAAAGAGTTAAGTTCATCTACTGAAACAGAGATTAACCTGCCGTTTATCACTATGACGCAAGCAGGTCCTCAACACTTGGTTATCAAACTTACTCGCGCTAAATTTGAGAGTATGATTGAAAAACTTGTTGAAGAGACTATCGAGCATATCAAAACTGCTATGAAAGAGTCAGGTTTATCAAACAGCGATATCAAAGAGATTATCATGGTCGGCGGTTCAATCCGTGTTCCGCTTGCTCAAAAAATGGTTTCTGATTACTTTGGCGGTAAAAACCTAAACAAAAGCGTAAACCCTGACGAAGTTGTTGCGGCGGGTGCAGCTATCCAAGGCGGTGTTTTAAGAGGAGACGTTAAAGATGTACTTCTACTTGATGTTACTCCGCTTTCCCTTGGAATCGAGACTTTAGGCGGTGTTGCTACTAAAATCATTGAAAAAGGTACGACGATTCCGGTTAAAAAATCTCAAATCTTCTCAACTGCAGAAGACAACCAGCCTGCCGTTAGCATCTCGGTTGTTCAAGGTGAGAGAGAGTTTGCAAGAGATAACAAATCTTTAGGTCTATTTGAACTAGGAAACATCGCAGCGGCTCCAAGAGGCGTGCCTCAAATCGAAGTAACTTTTGATATCGATGCAAACGGAATTTTAACTGTTAGTTCGACCGACAAAGGTACGGGCAAATCTCAATCAATCACAATCAGCGGTTCTTCAGGACTTAGCGAAGAAGAGATTAACAAAATGGTTCAAGATGCAGAGGCACACAAAGCGGAAGACTCAAAAAGAAGAGAGTTGGTTGACCTTAAAAATCAAGCCGATGCACTTATAGCACAAACTGAAAAATCGTTAGGCGAAATCGGTACTAAAATCGATGCAAGCGAAAAAACTAAGATAGAGAGTGCTATATCTGAACTAAAAGATGTTCTCAAAGATACAAACTCTACAAAAGAGCAGATTGAAGCAAAAGTGAAAACTTTAACGGAAGTAAGTCACAAAATGGCTGAGCAGATGTACAAAAAAGATGATACTGCAGCTCACGCAGATAGTTCAAAAAAGAAGAAAGATGATGATGTCATCGATGCTGAAATAGAGTAAAAACAGCTTTGCTCTCACACAAATACGTGTGAGAGTATCCTTAAAAACCCGCCACATTCTAAAGAGCTTAACGGCTTTTTAATATTTCACGATGTAAAATTAATTTACAGGTCTGATTAAACATCTCAACTACTTAAACCTTAAAAGGAATTATGTGTTTTACAAAAATATTATTTATACGCTTACTTTATCTATCCTGTTTTTTGGATGCAGTACCTCAAATCAGGCTCTTAATGCAAAATCTGCATCTAAGAGCGGATATGTGAGCCAAAGCGGTTACTATTATGCATTGATTGAAAAAAATAATACCGGTTGGAAAATAGTCGATATAAAAGATACCGAAATAGAAAAAAGAGCAAAAACGAATCAAGAGATTCTTAAAGTAAATGAGGCAAATGGCGAAGTAAACCCAAATTTTGCGATGAACTCTTCAAATGTATATGTATGCCGTGACTCAAATAATACCGGTCAATATACTCCGTGTACAAGCAATCTAACAAGTGCTGTTACTCCGGAAAATATCGTAGGCCTCATAAAAAATCTTGATGCTAAATCTCCTAAACAAAAGTATGTCGATAAAGAGCTGATTGATGAAGCCATAAGACAGACAAACCTGTTTAAAGCTATTGAGAATAAAAAAATTATATTTGAGCGTGCACAATGTGACCGCCTATTTCTTGAAGCTAAAACAGTAAACGAGCTTGATGCATTTATAGAAAAATATTCATCTTATGCTTATGCCTCTACTTTAATTCCTATTGCTACAAAAAATCGCGATAATTTAAAAATCCAAGAGCAAAATAAAAAGCTAGAAGAAGAGCGATTGGCAAAAGCAAGCGAACAAAAGATACTAAAGAGCGAAAAACAGCTAGAAAAAGAGAATATAAACTTAGCAAAAATGGAGCAAAAAGCTATAGACAACTACACAAAAAGCATTGAAAACTTTAGAAAAAACATTAAAAAAGGTGTAGAAACAAATTGCGGTTTAGTCGTTGATGTGAAGGAGTCTCAGGCAAAAATCGACTTTACCCATAAAGAGAGTGTAAACGAGCTATGGATTGATGCAAAGAAACTCTTTCCAAAAGGTCACGGCTGCCGTTTTGTCAATGGAAAATATATAGCACCTGCTACTTTTTAAAGATATTGAGGTACTATATATAAAAACATAAGAGTTTATTTTCGACCATTTTGACTTGGGAGAAGCTATGAGAACTTTTATCGCTATCTTTAGCATTGCGACTTTTATAGCTGCTTTGTTAGTTGCCTTTGTAGGAATAAAAAAAGAGAGTATAAAAATAGGTCTTCTTTACTCGGCAACCGGAACCATGAGCACAAACGAAAAACCTCTAGGAGATATACTAAGAGCTGCCGCAAGAGAGATAAACAGAAGCGGCGGTCTGCTAAATAGAGAGCTAGAAATCATCGAGTTTGACGGAAAATCTGATTCAAAAGAGTTTAAAAAAGGTGCCAAAGAGCTTATCGACAAAGGCGTTGTAGCTATCTTTGGATGTTGGACTTCCGCTTCAAGAAAAGAGGTTAAAGAGATAGTCGAATCAGCAAACAGCATACTATTTTACCCCGTTCAGTATGAAGGGTTTGAGAGTTCGCCAAACATAGTCTATTTAGGTCTTAGCGCAAATCAGCAGGTCAACCCGACTATAGACTTTATCAAATCAAATTTCGGCAACAATATCTATCTTGTCGGTTCAGACTACATCTACCCAAAAGCTACAAATTTTTACATAAACGAGTTGTCAAAACTAACCGATTTACATGTAGTGGGAGAGAAATATTTTACATTAGGCTCAAGCGATTTTAAAGATCTCTTTGAAGATATAAAATCTAAAAAACCCGATGCAATTATAAATACCCTAAACGGCGATTCAAACATAGAATTTTTTAAAAAACTTCAAGAGTTTAACATAACATCAGATATAGTTCCTGTGATATCACTAAGCGTGGATGAAGCATCGCTTTTAGAGATTTCCAAACATGTGCAAAACAGCGCAACTCTTGGACACTATGCAACATGGGGCTATTTTAAAGGTATTAACGACGGTCAAAATAAGTTTACAACAGATGCTATGTTTTCAATGTATCTCGGCATAGAGCTTTTTAAACAAGCGGTACTGAAATCAAAAGAAATAACTTCCGCCGAGATACTTAAAAATATAAAAAGAACAAGTGTTAATATATCTGATAACATCTTTTATGTAGACCCCATAAACCAACATGTTCACAGAAAAGTATTTATAGGCAAAATAAATAACCAAAATCAGTTTGATATCGTATGGCAATCTAAGTATATAATAAACCCTCAACCCTATCCGCCGTTTAAAGAGATTGATTTTTGGGAAAACGGTATAAACGAGATTTATAAATCTTTTGGTAACTCTTGGGAAGGCAAAGGTGATACAAAATGAGTAGACGGTTCAATTTGCATATAAGAGATGAAATTCTATTTTGGTTTATCGTAGTTTCCGTTATTCCAATTATTACTCTCTTTAGTATAAACTATTTCTTTTACAAAAATCAGTTTAAATCCCAAGCAAAAGAGCGTCTTGAGCTTACCTTAAATGAAAAAATATCAAAATTAGAATATCAGATAGAAGATATCGAAAAAAGTTCAAAGCTTATAGCCTCTTTTCCATGTATGGTTAACGGTTTTTTAAAACATAAAGATAATTTTGAGCAAAACAATCATCTAATTAGCGATGACGAAAAACTTAACAAAATACTAAACAACTTTACAGATAAAGATAAATTTTATGACATCTTTTTTATAGATATGGACGGAAATATAATCTACTCGTTCAAAAAAGAGTCAGATTTGGGTACAAATCTTATAACAGGTATCTATAAAGATACAAACTTGGCTTCCGTATATAAAGATGCAAAAATGTTTTTAAACACTAAGATAAGCAGTTTTGAGTATTATCTGCCTTCTGAAGCCCATGCGGCTTTTGTTGCACATCCGATCTATAATGAAGATAAAATTATCGGTGTTATTGCAATTCAACTTGCAAAAGGCAGGCTCTCTAAAATATTTGATGATCAAAAAGGCTTAGGTGAGAGCGGTGAATTTTTTGCATCTACCATAAACTCTCAAAATAAATTAATATCAACTACGCCTTTAAAATATATAAAAAACTCCGTAGAAAACGAATTTGAATTTAACGAAAACAAAGAGTTGGCATCTGCAAAAGCTGCAAGAGGAGGATACGGCAGCGGTGAAGGTCTTGACTATAGAGGAGTTGAAGTTATCACGGCGTGGGGGTATATTCCCGCGCTTAATTGGGGAGTTATCGTAAAAATAGATCTGGATGAAGTTTTAAAACCTATACATAAAGAAGAATTAATCTCAATTGCAGTTATCCTCATTGTTTTGGTTTTTATTGCTATTGCAATCATTATGGCGACAAAACATATAGTTTTTCCGATAGATGCTCTTATAAAAAGAGTAAAAGAGTTCTCTTTGGAAAATCAAGAAAAAAACAGAGTAGATGTTTATGTGGACAACGAAATAGGAGTATTGGCGCGCAACTTCAACAAAATGGCTAAAAAACTTAAAAATTCGCAAAATATTATCAAAAAGCATGCTATCGGCCTTGAAGATAAAGTAAGAGAGAGAACAAGAGAGCTTGAAGAGGCAAAAAATGAGCTTAGCAAAACAAACGCTTCTATGAAAAGATATCTTGATATTGTGGATAGATATATTATCTCCTCTTCAACGGATTTAAACGGAGTTATTACGGAAGTCAGTAGTGCATTTTGTAATTTTACCGGCTACGAGAAGGATGAACTCATAGGTAAAAAACACAATATAATGAGACATCCTAACACACCAAACGAACTCTACAAAGAGATGTGGGGAGCCTTAAGGAGAGACGAAACTTGGAGGGGTGAGATAAGAAATACTACAAAAGAGGGTAAGTCTTATTGGACACACGCAACAATTTCTCCGATATATAACGCCTCAGGGGAGAAAATCGGCTATACCTCCTTAAGATACGATATAACCGCTCAAAAGATTACAGAAGAGCTTTCAGTGACGGATCAATTAACGCAACTATACAATAGGCTAAAACTTAAGTCTATTTTTGATAGCGAGATAGAGAGAGCCTCAAGATACAGACAAATCTTTAGCGTCATTATGTTGGATATAGATCATTTCAAATCCGTAAACGACACTTACGGGCACAACATCGGCGATAAAACACTTATTGATGTTGCAAAAATATTAAAAGAGAACTCAAGGGTAACAGACATTGTAGGTCGTTGGGGCGGAGAAGAGTTTATGATTATACTTCCGCAAACGGATATAAAAGCAGCTGCCGAACATGCAGAAATTTTAAGAGCAAAAATAGAACAGTACCGATTTGAAGCCGTGGGGAGAAAAACATCAAGTTTCGGCGTAAGCAGCTTTATTGATGACGATACATCTGAAACAATAGTAAAAAGAGCGGATGATGCTCTTTATGAGGCAAAAAACAGCGGAAGAAACAGAGTCTGCATAAGAGAGGATTAAAAAATCGCCTTAACACAGTTTCTACCCGAAGCTTTTGCTTCATAGAGAGCTCTATCGGCTCTCTCGATGACACTCTTTAGCTCATCGTCTTTTACTACTTTTGTGACTCCGAAGCTTGCAGTAATTTTGCCTGCTTTATCTATATTTAACTCTTCTATATGAGCTCTTAATTTTTCGGCTAATAAAAGTGCATTATCCATATCTGTCGCAGGAAGGAGTATAACAAACTCCTCTCCTCCCCATCTGCATACTATATCTATGTTTCTTAGGGTTTTTTGCAGCTCATGAGAGATTTTTACAAGAACCTCATCCCCGACATTATGCCCGTAAGCATCGTTTATCTTTTTAAAATGGTCTATGTCTATTATGATTAATGACATACTGTTATCTCTCTCTGCCATAGTTTTGTATGATGAGAGATATAGTTCTAAAAATTTATTGCGGTTATATAAACTCGTAAGAGGGTCTATAGAAGCCATCGCTTCATACTTTTTGCTCTTGTTTAAAAGAGAAGCATTGATTTGACAAAGCTCATCATGATGCTCTTTCATAAGCATTGCCCATCTTGAGTATGAGAGGGAAATAAGCTCTTTTTGCGTAATTATCCCAGACATATCTCCGTTATCGTCAACAACTACTACTCTTTTATAATGCTTCTCTTTCAAAAATGCCAAAGCCTCTTTTATAGAACTGTTTTTACTTATCGTCTCAACTGGAGATGACATATAGTTACTTACAGGCAGCTCTAAATCTTCGTTATGTTTGATGATTTTTACAACATCCTTTGTAGTAAAGATTCCTATAGGCTTGAAGTTTTCTACAATCATTACGCTCTCGTAACGGTTTTTTATCATCTCTTCAAGCAAATCAAGCGTCTTCATACCTTTATTTATCCACTTGGCTCTTCTGCTAAGCTTTAAAAAGTCCTGCAGACAAAAATTATCCATCAGTGTCTCAGGGTCTATACTGCTTGTAACATCCGTATGCGAAACAAGCCCGTGAAGCGAACCGTCTCCATCAATTACACATATATACTCTATTTCGCAATTTAGATAATCAACTATCTCTAAAATATTTTTATCTTTATGTGCTACGGAAACGCTATTAAGTTTTAAGCTCTTAAGCGAATCATTCAAATCTATATTTTGAATTTTAATATTTAAAATGTCGTTTACCGTTAAAATACGAAAAACATTTTCATCTATTACTATTATATTTCTATGCACGCTCTCAAACATCATTTTTATAGCATCTGAAATCGTCTTGTTTATATCTATTGAAACAACTGAAGTTGTTGCTATACTGCCGATTGTCGGGAATTTCATAACTTTAACCTCTAAATGGCATTTAATGCTTGTTGAATTTTTAACGCTTGAATATGTTCTCTTACATCATGCACACGGATGATAGAAGCTCCGTTTCTCACAGCTTCAAGATGCAGAGCAATAGTCCCTGCAAGCCTCTCTTTTGGCAGAGAGGGCGAGATTTTATCTATCATCGACTTTCTTGAAGCACCGATGAGCAGAGATTTGCCGAGTGTCAAAAAGTGTTCATGATGTTTTATAAGCATCAAATTATGTTCTAGCGTTTTACCAAACCCTATTCCGACATCTAGGACAATATCTTTAACACCCATCGCTTTGGCCTCTTTGATTCTCTGCCCAAAAAATGAGTAGATATCGCTTAATATATTTTCATACTCCGGATTTTCTTGCATAGTTTGCGGTTTTTTTTGCATATGCATAATCACTGCAGTCGCATCATAACTTGCACAAAGCCTGCAAACCTCTTTATCCGCCAAACCCGTTATGTCGTTTACTATCTTAAATCCGCTATCAAGCGCATAAGAGATAACATCAGGCTCATAACTATCAATGCTGAATTTTACTTTATTAAAGAGTTTTTCGCCTTGTATTGCGTCAAGAATCGGCTTTACTCTTCTTAACTCTTCATATTTATCTACCCGTGCAGAGTTAGGAGCAGATGAAACTCCGCCGATATCTATGATATGGGCGCCATCTGCTATCATACGCTCTATGGCTTCTATCGCACTGCCCTCTTTAAATCTCGACTCGCTAAAAAAACTGTCGTCATTCGCGTTTATAACGCCCATGACTTCTACATCTTTTGGTTTTTTGATTTTTAAAATCTCTTGAAATTTTTTTGCCGCCTCTTTTAGTCCAAAGGGTTGAAGCAGCTCTTTTTTACTAAGAAGCTCTAACTGTTTTGAAGTTGCGATGAGTATGCAATCCACATGCGGAGTTTTTGCCACGACCGTTCCGCGAGGCACCGCCAAATCGGCACCCACGCTTAGGGCATCCTGCTTTAAGATATTGGCTCCGCCTACATGCAAATCTCTGATATAGAGAGTGTGATGTGCCGCTTTTGCCGACATGATACCTACTCCGCCGCTCTCTACGCCGAGCTCTTTTAGATATTTTTTTATATCAATACTATTTGATAAAAGTTCAATTTGCATTTTTTTCTCCCGCAAAACTCATAAGAAGCATAGCCAAAACACTCTGCGGTCTTGAGTTTAACTCCAAGAGTCTATACGCTCTGTCAAAATTTTGAAGTTGTGAAACACTAAGTGTAACCCTCTCTTTAACGGCTCTGTTAAAAAGCGCTTCGACAAGACCCTTCGCTTCGCTTTTTTTAACTCTCTCGTTTGCTTTTAAAAACTCAAAAACTTCTGCATAGTCTATCTTAGATAGATTAATATTGATCTCTTGTGCCGTATGCTCTGTTTCGCCTTTTAAAATCGGCATTCTTGAGCGTACGGTAGGAAGCAGGTTTGATTTTGTGGAGGATATGATAATGTACTCTATGTTTCTAGGCGGCTCTTCCAGTAGTTTTAGAAGCGAATTTTGCGAAACGCTGTTAAAATTATTAGCACCCAAAACGATATATTTCGTTTGCGATTCGCTGATGTATGACTCTGCAAGGACTGCTTTTGCATGCTCTATTTTAAACTCATCTTCTATAAAACCGACAACTCTATTTGGTTTTAACTCTTCTCTTAGCCTCTCAAACTCCGCTTGGATGTTAGTGGAGATTAAAATATACCCTTTTTTAGAGTTATGAGTTGACATCAACTTCTCCAAACATCGCAGCATTAAGAGATGCATTAAAAAGTCGGTAAAGTTGTAGTAATTTTATATCGAGCAGTTTATCGTAAGATTTTAGGGTAAAAGCATTGAGGTAGTCTTCATCAAAAATCCAAAAATAGCTTGTATCTTTTCTTTTTGCGATATCGGCTCTTTTGTCATCGCCCCTGCCGATATACCAAAAGAAGTAATCATCTTTATGAGCTAAAGATATCATATCTTCAACCATATCAATCATCTCGCCGCCGCTTATGCTGTTGTAGTGCTTGTATATACTATCTATGCTAAGTATCGGAAGAAGCGGACGCTCAAGTTGAGCGCTGTTTAAAAAATCAAGGATATAAGTCTCAAGCCATTTTCTCTTCTCATCAGTAATGAGAATGACCGTCTTACCGCTAAGAATCTGCTCCAGTGCCTGTGAAGTCGTAGTCGTCCAGTCAAACCGCTGCTCTTCCAACCAACTAAAACAACCGCCCTCTTCTCTGATAGCGTCTAGGCTCCATTGAGCAAAATCCGACATAAAGTTACTTATCTAATTCGTAAGCACTATGAAGAGCTCTAACCGCAAGCTCTGCATACTTCTCAGCAATAACCATAGAGATTTTTATCTCTGAAGTTGAAATCATATTGATATTGATATTTTCAGCCGCCATTGTAGAGAATGCCTTTGCGGCAACGCCCGTATGAGATTTCATACCTACACCGACAATAGAGACTTTACAGATATTTTCATCATAAGTCACTTCATCTACTTCAGACTCTTTTACAAATGTATCCATTACCGCTTTTGCGTCGTTTAAGTCGCCCACCGGAACCGTAAAATCAATATTCGCTTTGCCGTCATGTCCGACATTTTGGATAATCATATCAATGTTTACATTATTTTTTGCAAGTTTAGTAAAGATATCAGATGCGATTCCCGGTCTATCTTTTACGCCTATTAACGACACGCGAGCTTGATTTTTGTCTAACGCTATTCCGCTTACTAACGGTTTTTCCATAATATTTTCTTCCTTAGTTATTAAAGTTCCCTCTTCATCTGAAAAGCTTGTTCTTGTTACTAGATTTACATTTAATTTTTTTGCCAGTTCAACTGAACGGTTTTGAAGCACTTTCGCACCCAAAGACGCCAATTCCAACATCTCGTCGTATGAGATTTTCTCTAACTTTTTAGCCTTTGGCTCAATTCTCGGATCAGTCGTAAATATTCCGCTGACATCGGTGTATATCTCGCACAAATCCGCTTTAACCGCTCCTGCAATAGCAACGGCGCTTAAGTCGCTTCCGCCGCGTCCAAGAGTCGTTACGTCACCGCTCTCGTTTACACCTTGAAAACCGGCAACTACTATGATTTTACCCTCTTTGAGAGCTTCATGCATAGCAGTCGGATCTATATTTTGGATGCGCGCTTTTGTATGATGGGTATCCGTTACTATTCCGGCTTTTCGCCCGCTCATTGCAACTGCGGGAAGTCCCATCTCGTTTAGAGCTATTGAGAGAAGCGATGCAGTTACGCGCTCTCCTGAACTAAGAAGCATATCCATGTCCGCGCGAGAAGCATTTTTAGAAAAATGTTCGGCATAATCTATAAGCTTATTTGTCTCTCCGCTCATAGCCGAAACGACTACAACGACATCATGTCCGGCTTTTTTTGTTTTACTTACGCGATTGGCAACATTTTGAATGCGATTTAAATCGCCTACACTCGTTCCGCCAAATTTTTGAACTATCAACATTTATAACAATCCCTCTTCTTTGAAATAATTTATCACACTCTCATAAACATTTTTTTTAAAACTGGCACTAAGATTTAAAGCCTCATCGGCAGTTACAAATTTATAATCACGAAACTCCGGATGCTCCGTATTGATATTTATCGTTGCATCCTCTTGCAATTTAACCAAAAAATATCTCTGTGTCTGCCCTATAAAAGGCTTCATGCTTTGTGCTATTCTTGGAGGAAAGTCGTATGAAATCCACTCAGGAAACTCAGCAATCACCTCAACTCTGTCAGTGCCTATCTCCTCTTGAAGTTCACGAAAAAGAGCTTCTATAATCTCTTCTCCCTCATCAATCCCGCCTTGAGGAAACTGCCATACATCAAGCAAATCATTTCTTTGAGCTAAAAAAATCTCTTTTTTATGCGGATAGCTGTCTGATACTATTATCATAGCAACATTAGGGCGATATAAATCTTTTTTGCTCATAGCTTCACTTCGATATTAAGTTTTGAATTTGGAATTATACAAAATTAGCATTTAAAATCAACTATTTTTCATTTTATTATTGTAAACTTTTAGATAAAAAGAGAGAGGCTATTTGAATGAAAGAGTATGTTTTAAAAAAGAACGATTTTTTAGTATCACAAACCGACTCAAAAGGCATAATACTATTTGCCAACGATGACTTTTGTAATGTTGCAGGTTATACGCTTGAGGAGCTAGTCGGAAAACCTCACAATATCGTTCGCCATCCCGATATGCCAAAAGCTGCATTCAAAAGTCTATGGGAGACAATAAAGAGCGATAAAGTCTGGAACGGTTATGTAAAAAACAGAACCAAAGAGGGCGGGTTTTACTGGGTTTATGCAACCGTTTATCCGCTATATGATGAAACAAGAAAAGAGAAAACTTATCTTTCATGCCGAAGAAAACCATCCGAGCAAGAGATTCAACAAGCCCTAGAGCTATATAAAACATTAAGATAGGAAATTCAGATGAACGCTACACAAAAAAATATAATCATATCTATAGCTTTTTTAATACTTTTGGCATCACTCTTTTTGGTAGAGTCTACCATCATTCACGCAGTTCTTGCAGTAGTAACTTTTATGATTACAATCGCGCTCGGATTGATAAAGAGTCCGGGTAACGCCTATATAAACTCAAAAAGAGTCGAGTTAATCGACATGATGGAGTTTAACAGAAACAGAATCGAGCTTAACAACAACACTCAAGATGAAGCGGAGGTAAACTTCAACAAGATTGTAAACAGTTACCAAAATTCAGTACTTGAAGATACGAAAGTTGCAGGCGAGATGGTTCTTTTGGCTGATAAAGTTTCAAGAGGGGACTACTCAAGCAGAATTTCATCCGACTCTAAAACTCCTTATGTACATGTACTTAAAAACAGCCTAAACAATATGCTGAACCATTCTGAAAAAAATATCGATAATGCCATCTCTACACTTAAGAAGTTTTCAAACGGAGAGTTTTCGACAAGAAGCACAATCGATGTCGAAGCAAAAATGGCTGAACTGCTCACAAACATAAACAATCTCGGTCAAGCACTTCAGGATATGGAACAAAAAAACAAAGAGAGTCAAGAGACCATAGTCGAATCTTCAAATATGCTAAACCAAACCATCTCAAAAATTACCAACAGCACGATTAGAGACCTAAAAGAGATGATTAACGAGACAGTAGAGAGAATCCACAATGTTGCTCAAAAAGAGAATGACATGGTTGATAACCTTCAAACTCTAGTAGCAAATGCGAATGAGACAAAAAGCATTTTAGCTACCATCGGCGATATAGCCGAACAGACAAATCTTTTAGCGCTTAATGCGGCTATTGAAGCGGCTCGTGCAGGTGAACACGGAAGAGGATTTGCCGTTGTTGCCGACGAGGTGCGAAAACTTGCAGAGAGAACTCAAAAAAGTTTAGCCGAGACTTCAGCGACAACAAATGTTCTAATCCAATCTATCTCTGAGAGTTCCGATGCGCTAAACAGAAATGCCGATGAAGTTAACGATATCTCAAATGAAGTCGGACTCATCAGCGATAAAATGGATGAGATTATCAACACGCTTAGCAATCTTTCAAGATAGGAAATGTTACTCTACATACACATCCCGTTTTGTGATTCAAAATGCTCTTACTGCGCTTTTAACTCTTATGTAGACAAGTTTCACCTCAAAGAGCACTATATGGAGGCTCTTTGTACTCAGCTTGCGTTTGAGCTAAAAAGATTTAGCGCCACGCCAAAAGCGATAGAATCACTCTTTATCGGCGGCGGAACACCCTCTACCGTTTCACCGAAACTTTATAAAAAAATCTTTGAGATGTCAAAACCCTATTTTGGCGATAATATAGAAATAACAAGCGAAGCAAATCCAAACAGCGCAACTTTTGAGTGGCTTGAAGGAATGTTTGAACTTGGAGTTAATCGTATAAGTTTCGGAGTGCAAAGTTTTAACAAAGACAAACTAAAGCTTCTAAACCGCGCGCATAACGCCACTCAAGCAAAAGAGGCGATTTTAAATGCAGAAAAAGTCGGATTTAAAAATATCTCGCTTGACCTGATTTATGCAACGCTGGGCGATACAAAAGCGCTTTTAGAAAACGACCTTGTCACCGCTTTTTCTCTGCCCATAAATCATCTTAGCGCTTATGCCCTGACCATTGAAGAGGGCACGCCCTTTGAGTCAAAACCGCATATGTCAAAAGAGAGACTAAAACTAACATCTTGGCTCTTTAAAAAAATAGGCGATGCCGGATTTGAGCAGTATGAAATTAGCAATTTCGGCTCTTACAGAAGCACTCACAATCTTGGATATTGGGAGTACAAAGATTATATAGGGCTTGGAAGCGGAGCCGTTGGCAAACTGGGCCCAGAGAGATACTATCCGACTCCCAGCGTTGAAGAGTATATTAAAAATCCGCTAAATATAAGGAGTGAAACATTAACCCTAGAAGATAAAAAAACAGAGCGTATTTTTTTAGGTCTTCGTTCATGTGTGGGAATATCTAAAACTATTTTAAATTCAAATGAATTAAAAAAAGCCTATCTTTTGGTTGATGAAAAAAAACTTATATTACAAAATGATACTTTTTACAACAACGACTACCTTTTATCAGATGAGATTGCACTCTTTATATATTAATTTAATTATTCTTTAGATAGAATCTTGCCCTATTATATAATTTAAGGATTTTTTTATGTTTGGTATGGATTTTGGAGAGATACTCGTCATCGCTGTTGTTGCTATTTTATTTCTTGGTCCGGATAAACTACCGGGTGCAATGGTAGAGTTAGCTAAATTTTTTAAAAGCACTAAAAATACTATCAGTTCTATAAAAGATAGTTTTGAAGAAGAGTTGAATGTTAAAAGCATGAAAGATGAAGCTTTGGCATACAAAAAAGAGCTTCTTGATGTTTCAGATCAAGTAAAAAGCTCTACGGATATTAAAGCAATGGCGGCAAAGCTAACAACGCTTGAGGATGATTTTTATATGGGTGAGGGCCTCAAAGAACCGGAGAAAAAAGCTGCTCCGACTCAGCCGCAAGAGGTAACACTCAAAAAGAACGATACTGCACAAGCGACAAATAAAGTAGAAGAAGATAAGAAAAATGTTTGATGAGATAAGACCGCATTTAATTGAGCTAAGAAAAAGATTGGCAATATCTATTGCCACCCTATTTGTAATGTTTTTTGTAATGTTCTCTTTTCATGAAGAGATTTTAGAATGGATAGTCGCGCCGCTGAATAATGCACTTATCGAAGTCGGTAAAACATCCATACATGCAGCTGACGGTATGGTTACGACGACTCAAGTCGGCGGAACATTTTTTGTTGCTCTTAAAGTGTCGTTTTTTGCGGCAATTTTAGGTTCTTTGCCTATAATTTTGGCTCAAATATGGGCATTTGTGGCGCCGGCACTCTATGCAAATGAAAAAAAACTAGTACTTCCGTTTATATTCGGCGGAACGACAATGTTTATAGTCGGAGTTTTATTTTCTTATTATGTAGTTACCCCGTTAGGCTTTGATTTTCTTATAGAATTCGGTAGTTTTAAATTTACTCCGCTTATAAACATAGAAGATTATGTAGGATTCTTTACAAAAATTATGTTTGGTTTTGGAATTGCTTTTGAATTGCCTATTTTTGCATACTCTTTAGCACTTCTTGGCATGATAAACGACAGACATATGATAGAGTTTTTTAGATATGCGATAGTACTTATTTTTATAGTTGCTGCCGTTCTTACTCCGCCGGATGTTTTAACTCAACTTCTTATGGCAATCCCGTTAACCATTTTATACGGTATCTCTATTTTAATCGTTAAAGCGGTAAATCCTGCACCTCCTCTTGAAGAGGAAAAAGAAGATGAAGACGAGATTGATGCCGATATGAAAAAATTAGAGAGATAAAGTGAGTAGCAAAGAGCTACTCACTTCTAGCTATGATTTTTGCCTTCCAAAAGAACTTATAGCGACCTACCCAGCCTCTCCCAGAGACAGTGCAAAACTTTTAGTTTACGACAGAACAACAGGCAAAATTTCACATGTTAATTTTTGGGATTTAGAAAAATTTATCCCGAAAAATTGCGCACTTATATTCAATGACACAAAAGTAATAAAAGCAAGGCTTTTCGGCGAAAAACCAAGCGGCGGAAAAATCGAACTTCTTATAAACAGAGCCTTAAATGCACACGACATAAGTGTATATATCAGGGGCAAAGTAAAAGTCGGCACCAAAATCATTTTTAATGAAAATCTAATTGCGGATGTAAAAGAGTTGCTTGAAGAGGGAAGCAGAATTGTAAATTTTTATCAAGACGAAAACTTTACTAAAGAAGCTTTACGCTTTGAAGAGCTGCTCCCTATTATAGATAAAATCGGTCATGTTCCCCTCCCTCCGTATATCCAAAGAGAAGACAATAAAGAAGATGAAAATGAGTACCAAAGCGTATTTGCCAAAGAAGAAGGTGCCGTTGCGGCTCCTACGGCATCGCTTCATTTTACAAAAGAGCAGCACGAGAGAGTCTGTTCAAAATTTCCTCACGCTTTTATAACACTGCATGTAGGAAGCGGAACATTCAAGCCCGTAGAGTGCGATACGATAACAGAACATCCGATGCACTCCGAGTATTATGATATTTCCGATGAAGCCAAAAAACTTCTTGATTCCGAGATACCTATTTTAAGCGTAGGAACAACTTCTACAAGAACGGTAGAGTTTTATGCAAGAAACAAAGAGTTGCAAAGGGGTGAAGCAAATCTATTTTTACACCCAAACAACAGACCGCTAAGAGTAAACCATCTGCTTACAAATTTTCACCTGCCAAAATCAACACTGCTTATGCTTGTCGCCTCTTTTGTCGGCTTAGAAAAAGCTATGGAACTCTACGACATAGCCATAAAAGAAAGATACAGATTTTACTCTTACGGTGATGCTATGTTAATATTATAGATTGCTACAACACAAAAATTTTACCGCCGAGTATCTCTATTTCACCGCTAAGCTCAGCTTCAAAAACTCTTTGCGGATACTTAGCCAAAGCCTCATCATAAGTGGGATTTGCCGTGCAAAACTCTATAAAATCATCCCTCTTTGGCAGTTGCTGATTTTTAGATGTAGAAAATCTTGCAACAAACTCGTCTATATCATAAATCACTTTTGCTCTCTGCTCTTTAACAAGCAGGTTCGTACCGCTGCTCTCACCAAAACGCTGCGGAAGTACGAAAATCTCTTTTTTCATTTTTAATGCAAACTCTACACTTCTCATAGTTCCGCTGTCTATCTCTGCCTCACCGACTACTAAGACATCTCCGAGTGCAACGACAAGCTCGTTTCTCACCACAAAACTCCAAGGAGTCGCACAAAATCCGAGTTCAAACTGACTAAGCAAAAGCCCGTTTTTTTGTATATCGTTTAACAAACTCTTATTTACTGCCGGATAACGCAGATCTATCCCGCACGGTAAAACAGCGATAGTGTTTGAGCTTCCGGCACCCGCGTGAGCTACCGCATCTATGCCCATAGCACCGCCGCTTACGATACAAACTCCGTTTTTACAAAGTGCGGATGAGAGTTTTTGAATAATCTCCCGTGAATATTTTGTCGGTTTTCTGCTTCCGACAATCGAGATTTTTGTTCTTTTTAAGAGTTCAAGATTTCCGTCATAAAAAAGCTGTGAAGGATAGCTTTTCATAGAGAGCAGTTCGTGAATCTCATTTTTAACTATATTCATTTTAATAAAGCTTATCTACCAAAACCAACTCAACATCTTTAAAGAGGTGTTTTGATTCATCAATTGCTAAAATCGTATTTGCGTGCGGATGCCCTATTGCGATTGCGCTTCCGTGCAACTTAGCTACTTCGATTGCTTTTTTAATTTGTGATTTTATATAATCTTTATCAATCTGATGATCTAAAAAAACATCTCTGCCTACATACTGTTTTTTATAACTTTTCATTACGCTGGGCACCTTTGATTCGCCGATAGTCCTGCTATCGATAAAACTAATATTTTGTTCATTCAGCACATGAATCAATCTACCTACCGCCCCTTCGTCTGATGTAAACTTACTGCCTGCATGATTGTTTATATACTTAACTCTTGGAAAAAGTTTTTTTATCTCTATAATTCTTTGTGATATCTTCTCTTGGGAATCCTCTACCCTAAGGGTAAAGGGTTCCTCTCTTTTAAAATTTTTAGCTTCCATAGGTAAGTGAACCATATAGAATTTCTCTTTTGATGCCAGAACATGGGAGTTCGGTCTAAGTTCACTCGGCGGCAAAAAAGACATTGTTATAGGAAGTTTAAGGTTCTCTACGGCGCTAACATGTGACTTAACGCTTACATCATCTATGATAATCGCCAACTTCGCTTTAGTAGAAATTTTTACGATTTCACGTTTTGGCGGTGCCGGCAACACTGCGCCCTCAACCTCATGCGAAGCATCTTCATACTCTTTTACCGCCTCTTTTTCCCTTGCCTTCTCTTTCTCTATTTTAGTTTGGTTCTCGTCTTTGGCTTTAACTTCTTTCTCTTCTTTTGCCTCTTTATCTTCCGCTATCGTTTTACTCTCTTTTTTTAATACCTCTTTGAGTCTGTTGTTTACATCCAAATCCTCTTTTTTAGCACCTGAATCTTCAAGTTTTTTGAGTACGGAGGATCTTTTTTCTTCTTTTATCTGTTCTTTTTTTACTGTTTCTTTTTTCGCATCGTCATATCCAAAGTAGTATCCTGCAACAACCGAGCTTAATGCAACCGCTATAAAAGTTAAAATCCATGCTATATAAACTAAAGTTTTTGATTGCTTTTTGGAACTACTTTTTTTCCTTTTGTGCATTAAATCTCCATGTAAAACATCTCTATTATAGAAACAATTTTTTTGTAAAACTATATCCTAAAAACCCAAAATAGTTTATATAAGGACATTGTTTTTTTTAAGTATAATTTTTGTATAATCCCGCGTTCCTTTCTCTTTGTATCGAATTTTTTCGATATATATACATCCGAAAGGGAAACAAAAGCCTATTTTTAGGCGAAATACCAAAGGGAGATTATACTCTATGAGAAATTACGAAAACCTAGTAATCGTAAAACCAACATTAACAGCTGAAGAAATTCAAGCTAACATCAGTGCTATTGAGGAAGTTATTACTTCTAACGGTGGCGAAATAGCTGCTAGAGACACTATGGGTATGAGAAAATTAGCATATCCTCTTAACAAAAATGAGCGTGGTTATTTCCATGTTATCTACTATTCAGTTGCTCCATCGGCAATTAGTGAAATTGAAAGACGCTTCCGTATCAACGAGAATCTTCTTCGTTTTGTTACTATCAAATATGATACAAATCGTGAAGTAACGGCTTGGAATCAGTTAGTGCAAAAAGCTCAAAAGAAAGCTACACAACCGGCAGGCGAAGCTAAGGTAGAAGAAGTTGTAATACCTGCAGCACTTGAAGAAGAGGCTGAATAAACAGCAGAGTAATTGGCTAACGCCTAAACAAATAAGGAAGATTCATGTATAACAAAGTTATTTTGGTTGGAAACTTAACTAGAGATATTGAACTTAGATACTCTCAAGGCGGCATGGGCATAGCAAGCACAGGTCTTGCTACAAGCCGCAAGTTTACCGTAAACGGTGAAAAAAAAGAGGAAGTTTGTTTCATAGATATTACATTCTTTGCCAGAAGTGCAGAGATTGCCAACCAATACCTTAGAAAAGGGAGTAAAATCCTTGTAGAAGGTAGACTTAACTTTGATCAATGGGTAGATCAAAACGGACAGAAACGCTCGAAGCACTCTGTTGTTGTTGAAACTATGCAAATGTTAGATAGTAAAGGCGATAACCAAAATGCTAACGATTACAAGCCTCAACAGGCTCAGAATCAGCAGCAAGGTTATCAACAGCCTAATTACCAACAACAGCCGCAAAGCTATCAACAGCCGAGTACTCAGCAAGCTTACTCACAAAGCAGACAAATGCCGAGTAGCAACTCTATTCCGGAAATAGATATTGATGAAGATGAAATTCCATTTTAGAAAACATAGATAACAAAAGGAAATAACATGGCAGAAAGAAGAAAATACAAAAAAAGATTTTGTAAGTATTGTGAAGCAAAAGTTGATTTTATGGACTATAAAGATGTAGGAGCACTTCGTTTCTCTCTTTCAGAAAGATATAAAATTATGCCTCGTCGTTTAACAGGCAACTGTAAACGTCACCAAGATATGATATCAACAGTTATCAAAAGAGCTCGTGCAGCAGCATTAGTTCCATACACTGTAACTAGAAAAACAGTTGTAACTGCACCATTTGAGAACCTAAAATAGGTTTTTTTGGTGCTTTTGCACCAAATCCACTCCCATAAAATTCTCAAACAAAACACTTTTTAATTTAGGAATATTTTTTGCTACATACAAAGTAAAAAAGTAGCACTATGCACTATATTCTAACCCTTATTTTACTGACATCTTTTCTCTATGCAAAAAGTGATGACTTCTCGATTGTAATAAACGAGCCCTTTAGCAATGCTTTAGTTGATATAACTGAAGATTATGACCGAGATATAAGTGCCGTAGGTTTTATTAAAAAATATAAAAACAATCAAGCAAAAGCAGATACGACTTATACAAATGCCTTTGATTATCTGGCATCTCTTTCAAATAACAGCAACGGCTCACAGACACATTTAGTAAAAGTAAACAATGAGGCGGATATAACACTTAGAAAATCAACAAATCTACCATATTTTAATGAAGCGGTCTCAATTGCAAAAACTCCGCAAAACGGTTATTTCATAGGTGGACACACCCTTGATGGCTCGCTTTTAGTCTTAAAAATGGATTCAAATGCCCAGACGATATTTCATAAAACATTCGGAACCGCAAATCAAGATAAAATGAGCAAAATGATTCCGCTTCGAGACGGCGGAGTTTTAGCAATCGGTTCATCCGTAGTTTCAAGATCTCCAAACGACAATCTTTTTGAGAGCGGGCTTGGTCTAAGCGATATATATCTAACCAGATTATCAAAAGAGGGAGAGATTTTATGGAGCAAAAAGTACGGAACCCTAAAAGATGATATAGGAGTAGATGCAGCTGAAGCGGATGACGGCTCTTTTATGGTGATTGGGCAAATAAGTGAAAAAAAATCTAAAAGCATAACCATTTTAAGGATTACGCAAAACGGCGATAAAATCTGGATAAAAGAGTATAAAAATGAGAAAAATTTAACTCCTCATAAAATAATTAAACTAAGAGATAACAATTTTGTTATCTCGCTTTCTCAAAATGATGATACAAACAAAGAGCAGATAAGACTTATTAAGATAGATTTGCAAAAAAATATTTTACAAGATAAGATGATTCAGACAACATACGCAAGTGTTTTAAAGGATATAAAAGAGTTTAGCGACACCAAGATTGTAGGAGTAGGATATGTCCGAGACTCTCATAATACGGACGGACTTGCGATGCTGCTTGATAATAAATTTTCTATGCTTAATCAGGAGCATTACGGCTCAGATGAGCATGACTCCTTTAATGCCCTTAGCATCCTTCACAACTCTCAGATCGCCGCTGCGGGGATTTACACAAACAAAGATTCTCAAGAGACGAATATGTGGATAGTAAAACTCAACAAAGACCTCTCTATGGCTAAAATACCGACAAAGCCGACAAAATCAAAATGACTCTCTTTTGATTTAATCAGAGGTTTTAATCAATCCTCATACCCTTGTGTATCTTCGCTACCTGCTCTAAAACTGAGTCTTACTTTATCCTGTTTTAGTTTTTTATAGAGTTTAAATTTAGCTTTTTCTAACTCTTCATCATTATATGAAAATTCAGATTTTATTGCTTCATCGCTCTCGTTTGCACTATCCATTGCAAAAAGTTTTAACTCTTTTTTTGTCAATTTCGTCTTAAGTGCATTATAGAGAGCTTTATCATCTTCAATCAAATCAACTTCGCTTAATCTACAAAATTTAGCCAATAACCCTCTAAAACTATTCTCGCTGTTATACTGTCTCCAAATACTATTTTTTAGCATTATATTTTCTCCAAAATTTGTGTTAAATCTTTTGTCTCAATCACTATATTTGCCTCTTTTCTTAAAATTTCTCTTGCACAAAAAGCGACTCTCGTTCCTGCATGGGCAAACATAGAGAGATCATTTGCTCCGTCTCCGCATACTAGCGTCTCCTCAGGCGTAACCTTTAATAAACCCTGTAAGCGAATCAGCATATCGCCTTTTGAGTAGTTAAACATCATATCTCCGCCGACAAGACCCGTAAGTATCTGATTTTTATGATGCAGCACATTTGAAAAATCCGCATCATATCCTAAGATGTTTTTTGCATATCCCGTTGCACTTCTAAATCCGCCGCTAAAACAGACTACTTTCATACCCCTGCCCTTTAACTCGGCGATTGTTTCGCGCGCACCTTTCATATACGGTAAATTGTGGCTAATCTTCTCGACTACGCTATACTCCAAGCCCTTTAAAAGCCCTACTCTTTGCTGAAGCGACTCAAAGAAATCAAGTTCGCCGCTCATCGCAGCCTCGGTTATTTTACTTACTTGTTCGCCAAGCCCTAGTTCTTCTGCAAAAAAATCTATCGTCTCGCCGTCCATAAGCGTAGAATCGAAATCAAAAACAGCCAATTTCAACATATATTATTTCCCTATCTGTTATAATTGCGCAATTATACCCATTTAGGATGCTTTTTGTTTGATGAACTCATAAATAAACTAAAAAACGATACATACATAACGCTTGAAACTACTCCCGGTCACTCTCCTATTTTTTCTCCTATAATTGAGACGATAGCCGAGCTAGGGCTTGATAAGCTAGTGGACGGCTTTACGACAACCGACAATCCGCTTGCAAAGTTAAAGTACAACTCACTATTTGCCGCGAAGATGTTGCAGGATAGATTTAACAAGCCGGTTATTGCAACTATGAGTATGCGTGATAGAAACAAGATTGCACTTCAATCAGATCTTCTTGGAGCAAATGAGGCAGATATAAGAGCTATTTTGGCACTTACGGGAGATCCTGCAACAATATCGGATCAGCCGCACACAAAGGGAGTTTTTGAATCAGACAGTTCCCTTTTGTTAGACATTATCTCTTGTTTTAACAGCGGAATTAATTATGCAGGCAAACCTTTGGCGCATAAGCCAAAAGAACTTTACCCTTTTGCGGTCGTAAACTCTTATGCTAAAAATCCGAAAACTCTTCAAAAAAAGATGCAAAAGAAGATAAAGCATGGAGCACTGGGGATTATAACGCAACCGGTCTATGACATAGAGAACGCAAAACTTCTTCTTGAGCTAAAAGATGCCGCAAATGCGGAGTGCGATAACGAGAACAAGAAGGGTGAGCTTATTTTAGGAATTTTTCCTATCACGAAGCTTAGAACTGCGCAGTTTTTATCTGCCCATGTTCCGGGTATAAATGTGCCAAATGATTGGATAGAAGCACTAAGAGAGGCAAACGAAAAAGGGAGCCAAGAGGAGTATAGAGTCGGATTTGAGCTTAGCAGAAATCTCTTTTTAGACTTAAAAAAGCTTCACCCCAAAATTCACCTTATGACGGCAAACCAGTTCCAGCTGGCTAAAGATATACTCTCTTAAATTTCACTAGACTGATTTACCCTCGCCTTTAAAATTATAGATAAACTCTCTAAATTTATCTATTTTTAGAGGTTTGCTAAAATAGTACCCCTGTATTTGGTTACAGCTTAAAAATTTCAAAGTATCGACATGCTCTTTAGTTTCGGAACCCTCGGCAATAACATCTTTTCCTAAAGATCTAGTCATTGCGATAATCGCCGAAACAATTGAGCGGTCATCCTCGTTTTTATCAATCTCAAGTACAAAACTACGGTCTATTTTTATAGTTTTAGCAGGCAATTTTTTAAGATAACTTAGCGATGAGTAACCTGTTCCAAAATCATCAATGGAGAGTTTAAAGCCTTTTGCATGCAGCAAATTTAAAATAATTAGCGCTTTGTCGACATTTTTCATAATATGACTCTCAGTAATCTCTAATTCAATGTAACTCTTGTCAAGCCCTATATCATCTACGATACTGCAAATATCATCTACAAAAGAGAGATCATTTAACTGTTTGCTTGAAACATTTATAGAGACGGTAAGTTTGTTACCCTCATTATGAAATATCTTCGTATCGTTAATTGCCTGTTTTGCAACCCACAAACCGATTTCTAAAATTTGACCCGTCTCTTCGGATATTCCGATAAATCTGTCAGGTCGAATAAGTCCTATTTCCGAATGATTCCAACGGATCAACGCTTCCATCCCGTAGACGCTTTTCGTCTCTAAATTTACCTTTGGCTGATACTCTAAAAATAGTTCGTTTTTATTTATAGCGTTACGCAAATCATTTTCTATAAGCATCCGCTCGGTTATCTTATCATTCATTGATTGCGTATAAAACTGATAACCGTTTTTTCCGCTCTCTTTTACATGATACATTGCCGTATCTGCCGCTCTCATAAGTTCTTCGTAGCTTTGTGCGTCATCAGGATAGATACTAATGCCCACACTAGCACCCGTAAAAAATTCTCTATCCTCTATCATAACCGGATTTTTAAATATACCCGTTATCTTATCGGCAACCGAAGCGATATCTACAATCGATTTTACATCATCCAATATTACGGTAAACTCATCACCGCCAAGCCGTGCAAAAGTATCTTGTTCGCGGAGAAGAGATTTTATTGATTTTGCTACTTCGATTAAAAATTTATCACCAGTTAAATGCCCGAATGTATCATTTATATTTTTAAAATTATCCATATCGATAAAAAGCAGGGCCATTTTTTTAGAGTCCCGTTTTAGCGCAGGTATTTTGCTAACGACACGCTCTTGAAACAGTACCCTGTTGGGAAGATTTGTAAGCGAATCAAAATAGGCGAGATTGTGAATCAGACTCTCTTTTTGTTTCTTTTCGCTTATATCGTTTACTATGGATATGTAGTTTGTCAATATGCCGTTTTTATTATGCAGCGCGATAATATTTAGCTCTGCCGTATATAGCTCTCCATTTTTTCTGCGATCAATTACCTCTCCGTTCCATTGACCTTTTTTATTTATATCACTCCATAGTTTTTGATAAAAAGCGTTATCGTGCCAACCTGAACTAAATGTATTTGGTGTTTTTCCTTTAACCTCTTCAAACGCATATCCCGATATTTTACTAAATGCGCTATTTACCGTGATTATTTTTTGATTGGAGTCTGTGATAAGAACACCGTCACTCATTTTTTCAAAGACGGCAGATGCCAAAATAAGCTCGTTCTCTGCATTTTTTCGTCTTGTTATATCATGAACCGTGCCGATAGATCTTATCGGCTTTCCACTAGCATCAAATTCATGCTCGCATCTCTCTTCAACAAATCCGATTTCACCGTTTTTACGAACTATGCGATGCTCGACAAAATAACCGTGCTTCTCTTTTAGCGATGTAGTGTATGTATCATTTACCATAGCTATATCTTCAGGATAAACATATCTTAAAAATGCTTCGTAAGTTGCATCAAACTCTTGAGGTTCTAACCCAAAAATACGATACACCTCGTCCGACCAGTAAAGAGTGTTATTTAACAGATTAAGCTCCCAGTGACCGATATTTGCCAAAGCTTGTGCCTGCATAAGACCTGAGTAAAGTCTTTTACAGTAAAGTTCTTGCTCTGATAAATCAGCTGCCTTGTCATTAAACGATGATTGCATACTTACTTTCCTATAGTTATTTCAAAAGTATTGTATTTTATCACATAGATGTAACAGTATGGTTTATTTTGATATAATTCGCTACTTATTTTTTAGGACAACAATGATTGATTTAAAATTACTACAAAAAGATTTTCAGAGCGTTAGCGATAAACTTATCCGCAAAGGCGTGAGTGTTGAGCTTCTTGATTCTTTAAAGAGAAAAAACGAAGAGTTAAAAGTTGCAAAAATTGAGTATGAGACTCTTCAAGCTGCTCAAAATACGATGAGTAAAGAGTTCGGCATCTACAAAAAAGAGGGCAAAGACACTAGCGAATTAAAAGAGAGAGTCGATGCAAATAAGATAAAAATAGCCGAAGCTCTTGAAGTTCAAAGAGTCAGACAAGAAGAACTTGAGTCTATTGCTATGTCTATTCCAAACATTCCCGACGATGGTGTTCCAAACGGTAAAGACGACAGCGAGAATGTCGAGATTAAAAAAGTTCTGACTCCAATAGAGTTTAGCTTTACTCCAAAAGAGCATTGGGAGCTAGCTGAACAAAATGGGTGGATAGATTTTGAGCGAGGCGTAAAACTAGCAACCAGCCGCTTTAGCGTCTCATTCGGCATGGGTGCAAAACTAGAACGCGCACTTATCAACTTTATGCTTAACTTTAACTCCAAAAGAGGATTTGAGGAGGTAAGCGTACCTTCTTTAGTAAACAGAGCGGCGTTAGAGGGAACGGGTCAACTTCCGAAATTTGAAGATGATTTATATAAAGTACAAGACCAAGAACTATTTTTGATTCCAACCGCGGAAGTTCCCGTTACAAATCTTTATCAAGATGAAATTTTAGCTCCAGATAAACTGCCTATAAAAATGACTGCTTATACGGCATGCTTTAGAAAAGAAGCAGGCGCTGCAGGAAGAGATACGAGAGGTATGATAAGACAGCATCAATTTCATAAAGTTGAACTCGTAAGCATTACAAAACCGCAAGATAGCGATAAAATTTTTGATGAGATGGTTCAGACTGCTTCAGATCTGCTAAGCGCATTAGAGCTTCCTCACCGTCTTATGACTCTTTGCAGCGGAGACTTAGGATTCGGTGCGGCAAAAACGGTAGATTTGGAAGTTTGGTTACCTGGACAAAACTGCTACAGAGAGATAAGTTCAGTATCAAATACTAGAGATTTTCAGGCAAGACGCGCAAAGATTAGATTTAAAGACGGAGATAAAAACTCTTTTGTACACACTCTCAACGGTTCATCGTTGGCAGTCGGCAGAACAATGGTCGCTATAATGGAGAATTTTCAAAATGAAGATGGAACTATTACGATTCCAAAGGCGCTTGAGCCGTATTTAAATTAACTTTATGGTACCTTTTTTGCTTTAAAAAAGAAACGATGGCAAGGTAGAGAATGGCTGATGGATTAGAAGAAGAGATAATAATCATTGAAGACAGTGATGCCGCAAATGATAGTGCCTCTTCGGGCAAATCGGCAGGCGGGGAAGATTCATCATCCGAGAAGAAAAAAAAGCTTATATATATAGGTATCGGTGTCGGGGTTCTCTTAATAATAGCAATCGGCGCTTTTATACTCATTAAAGTTAAAGCAAAAAAGCATACAAATATTCCTGCAGCTCAAATAGAAGAAAAACTCTCTCAAGAGATTAGTGAACCCGTTGAACCGAGCAAAATAGAAAATATGATAGCCAAAGCGGATTATCTTTACTCCACGGGCTCAAAAAACGAAGCTCTCTCTCTTTATGAGAAGATTGCATACTATAGCGAAGCAGTTTCAGCCTACAATCTGGGAGTTGCTCAACTTAAAGACGGTCAGTATGAAACAGCTCTAAACTCATTTCAAAAAGCCATACAAAACAATGAAAAAAGATGTGTAAGTGCCATAAACGCGGCTGTTTGTTCACTATATCTTGAAAATGAGAAAAATTTTAGATATTACATTGATTTGGCATATGCTTATCTGCCGCAAGAGAGACAGTCTCCCTTATACTCATACTACTATGCGCTTATCAGTTACTATAACGGTAACTACCTAGAAGCTCTAAGCGCACTTAAAAATCCGACTACAAATGAGTATATAAAAACTCAAAATAATCTAAGCTCAAAGATTAACGCTTTATTTAATAATGACATTAGCGCTATCGAGAGTATGGAAAAAAACAATTCACCATCCGACTATTTTAGCTTAGGTCTTCTGTATGCAAGAGTAGGTGATTTGACGCTTGCAAAAAAATATTTACAAAACGCTATTAAAAATAATATTGAACCGATGAAAGCCCAGCTTGCTCTTGGTTATATAGACTTAAAGGCAGGTCAAGTTCAGGAAGCGGCAAAAGAGATAGAAAATGCTACCGATATGTTTAGAGATGACATTTATAAACCCTATCCGATTAAAGTAAAACTAAAAGAGTCCTTGTTTAATCAGGATTTGGCTCAAAAAAGATATAGAAGCCTAATAATCAACAGCAAAGAGATAGATTATCAAAAGATATTTTACTTCTCGCCGTATAAAATATTTAATGCAAATCAAACAATAAGCTACATACGAAAAGGAAATGCAAATATTTTTATTGATGATGTAGGTTCTGCACAAGAGTATTTAACGAAAAGTTCCTCTTTATCAAGTGTAAATGCAGGAATTGCCGCTGCTATCAAAAAAGCTCTCTCTTTTAAAATCAGAGAAGCAAACGAGATGCTTTTAAAATTAGTCGATATTCAGCCTAAACACTCTATTTTACACTATAACCTAGCTTTGACTTACGCTCAAATGGGTAATATGGTAGATGCTAATAAACATTTTTTGCGTTCATATAATTTAGATGCAAAAAATTATCTATCCGGAATATATGCAATTATGACCTCTCAGCTTATAAACAAAGAGAGCGAAAAATTAGCATCAATTGTTAAAGATGCTGTCTCACGCGAAGAATCTTCCGAAGATATCGACCTTTACAATACCCTGATTTATATCAGTGAGGGCAATACTCTCTCAGCCAGCGATTGGCCGGATAAAAAATATCAAAAAAAACCTCTCTATTTAGCTTTGGATATAATCATAGCACTTAAACTAAATAATTTAGAAACGGCTCAAAAATCCGCAAACAAGCTTACTGCGCTTCTTCCAAATGAGATATTGCCGCATCTGATGTATATTGATGCATATTTTAACAAAACAGGGTCTAAAGAGTATGCAAGTGATGTCATGAACTATTTAAAAATGCAGGAGTTCAATTTCAATGATTTTAATTTTGGTGCATATGTTACAAGATATCTATATATCCAACAAAATTTGATTACGGGAAAATTATATTTTTTAAGAGAAAACATAAGAAAATCATTAGAATCAACAACCGGGCAAACGCACGAATTAACGAGTGCATTAGCACTTGCCTCACTCTATGACGGTGCTTATGAGGAGTCATATGCACTCTATAACAATCTTATTGACAATCTTAAGGTTCAAGATGCTCAAACTCTATTTTTAGGTGCTGTTGCTTCAACGGCGGCAAATCATCATGAAAATGCGATAGCTCTTTTAGAACTATCTAAAATGAAAGATATAAATTTTTTAGAGAGCAGATATGCACTCGGTCTTCTTTATTTAGAGGCAAAAAACAACAAAGCAGCGGTAATACAGCTCTCAAAAATAAACAAAAATAACTTTAATTCCGAATATTTTAATTTTAATATTGATTCTGATAAATTGATGTTTGAAAAAGGTAAATCTCAGAATTAGTTTCTGCTTCTGAGATTTTTTTATAGATTATTTTTCGCTTGTAAAATAACCTAGAAGCGATTCAGAAGCTATTAGTTCAGCGCCCAAACTGATATTTAATCTAAAATTATGTGGTAAATAAAGTGTTGTAACCCCGTTTATCATAAGACCGTATCTTGAACCTTGCTGCAAATTTTGTAAATTTGCTACATCCAAATCTATACTCTTAAAGCTCTGCTTTAATGTATGGGTAATTTTTACTTTATTGTTTGAGTTTTTATCGCTAAATACCAATTTTGCATTTTCATTTAGCACTTTTGAGAGAGAAGACATATTAGAGAGTCTTGTACCTCTGTGCAGCTCGACATGTTCTAGCACCGATGTAAAAGGAACTCTTAACAAAGAGACATCTAGGTAGCTGTTATCAATATCTACTTTATATGCATAGCTATCATCATTATCTAGCTCTTCTATAGAAATTACCGTTCCATCAACCGGACTAACAACGCTATTTTCTTGGTAAAGCATGTTTTGTCTCTCAGGATTTCTAAAAACAAAAACAAAAAACAGTGTAGCTAAAAAAGCAAAAAACTGTAAAAATGCCAAATGAAGAAGCATAAAAACCAGCATCAACAAAAGAGCTCCTACTATGTAACTCCACCCCTCTTTAGCAATCGGTAAAAGATTATTTCTCATCTGATTCCTCTTTATCTTGTGTTATATTTTTTTCGCTATTCTCATCATCTTGAACCATTTTAGCATCAGCTTTAAGTTCCTCTTCAATATCATCGACGACTAAGTTTACTTTTGACTCTAAGCCGTTTTCTTTCTCAAAACCTATAATAATCTCTCTAACTTCTTCACCGGTAATATTCTCTTTTTTATAAAGAAGCTTTACTATATCTTCGATTGCCGGTCTATAATCTTGAAGTCTTTTTACAACCTCTTTATATCTCTCTTGAAGTGATGATTTTATAAATTCATCCATATTTTCAGCCATCTTATCGCTATATTCTCTTGATGATTGTCCATAACCGCCCAAGAAAGAGTGTCTGCTTTTCTCCAATACCATTAGTCCTGCAACATCGCTCATACCGTAAGTTTGAACCATAGATTTTATAATATCAGTAGCACGCTCCAAATCATTTCCTGCACCCGTAGATATCTCACCTATAAATACCTCTTCTGCGGCGCGACCGCCCAGAAGTACATCAACTTCAGCCCAAAGCTCATGATGCTGCATCATAAACTTATTCTCTTCAGGAGTATTAAGAGTATAACCCAAAGCTGCTAAACCGCGAGGCACGATAGAGACTTTTGAAACTTTCTTTGCACCGACGGTTGTTTCTGCAAGGAGTGCGTGTCCGCTCTCATGATATGCCACAATTTTTTTCTCTTTCGGATTGATTCTGCGAGATTTTTTAGCAAGACCTGCCAAAGCACGCTCAACTGCTTCATAAAGATCTTTTTGAGTAACTGTTTTTTGGCTCTTTCTACCTGCTAAAAGTGCTGCTTCGTTAACAATATTTGCCAAATCGGCACCCGCCAAACCGGCTGTAAGACGCGCAACCTCTTCAAGGTCAACATCAGCGTCCATTTTAACGCCCTTAACATGCACTTTTAAAATTTTTATACGACCCTCAAAATCCGGTTTATCAACCAAAACTTGTCTATCAAATCGTCCTGGACGCAAAAGCGCCTGATCTAAAATTTCAGGTCTGTTTGTTGCAGCTAAAATAATTATAGGAGTATCCGTCCCAAATCCGTCCATCTCTGCTAAAAGTTGATTGAGAGTCTGCTCTCTCTCATCATTTCCGCCCATATTTGCACCGGCTGCACGACTTTTTCCTATAGCATCTATCTCATCTATAAAAATTATGCTCGGCGCATCCTTTTTTGCCTGCTCAAAAAGATCACGAACACGAGCCGCTCCTACACCGACAAACATCTCTATAAAACTAGAACCGCTTACCGAAAAAAACGGAACATCCGCTTCACCCGCAACGGCCTTTGCCAAAAGTGTTTTTCCGGTACCCGGACTTCCGACTAAAAGGACGCCTTTTGGAATTTTTGCACCAATCTCGACATAACGGGCAGGATACTTTAAAAAGTCTACAATCTCTTGCACTTCCTCTTTTGCCTCTTCTACTCCGGCTACATCATCAAATTTTGTTTTTGGCTTTTCGGAGTTAATCATTCTCTTAGAACCGCCCATGCCTAAAATGCCGCTGCCCATACTTTTTTGCATTCGTCCGGCAAAAAACATCCATATAGCTATAATTATTAAAAAAGGAAACAGCCACCCAAACATCTCTGTAAACCAGTTAGTTTCGCTAAATCCTCCATACTCTATGCCTTGCTTCTCCAACTCTTCAGTAAGCTTTGAATCACCCGGAACTATTCTAGTAGTATAAATCGTTAAACCATCTGTTGACAATCCTTTAATATAACTCTGTCCGATATCGACTTTTTTTAAACTTTTAGATTCTATTAATGATTTTAACTCCGAATAACTTATCTGTTTTGCTTTTTTACTTGCGGATACAACCGCTTCAGAACCGCTGTTTTCCCCCATTAATGTCTTAAAAAGTAAAATAATTATGACTGAAAAGATTGCAAAAGTTATCAGCGGATTTTTATTAAAAAAGTTATTATCTTTTTCATTGTTGTTTTGATTTTGCATATCTATTTTTTACCTTGTTTTAGTATTAATGTAACCCACTCATCTTGAGTTATTTTCTCTTCAATTTCAAAATCTTGATAAAATTTTAAAACTTTTGATTCATATTTATCTAATATTCCCGATAAAACAAGCACTCCGCCATCTTTTAAAACACTTTTTAAATCATTTGCTATAAAAGTCAAAACATCGGCTACTATATTTGCTACGACAATGTCATACTTATTTTTTGCCAAGCTGCAAGAGCCTTCCCACAAGTTTTCAAATTTCACCCCGTTTAGCTGAGCATTCAACTCACTATTTTCTATACATACGACATCAGTATCGCATGCATCGACTATAGCGCCCAGTTTAAGCGCTCCGACACCGAGTATACCGCTTCCGCAGCCTACATCAAGAACCCTGTCGCCTTTTTTTACATATCTTGCAACTGCTCTTAGTGATGATGCCGTTGTCGGATGATGTCCCGTACCAAACGCCAAAGCCGGATCTATAACTATATTTATCAATTCACTGCTTGGCTCATCCCATGTCGGATGGATATAAAACTTATCTATAGTTAAAGGTTTGATGCTATTTTGATAAACTTGCACCCAGTCACTGCTTTTGAGTTTTGTCTGCTTGCATTCGATTTCTATATTTTGACCTAATGCTTTTTGCAAAGCTTCCGCGAACTGCTCTAATCCCCATATTATAGTGTCAAGTTCATCTTCACTTCTAATAATAAAGCCCTCATCAGTCTCTTCAAAACCGACGGGAAGCGTATCTGCTAAAAAATCTGAAAAGAGTGAATGATGAGAAGATACCTTGACTACTAATTCAAAATAATGATCTTGCATTAACCTTCAATACCCATAACTGCGCCAAGCTTCTCTTTTAAAACTTGCGGTGTAAAAGGCTTCACTATATAGTTATTAACCCCTGCTTTAAGAGCCGTTATAACCTCTGCTTTACCGCCCTCCGTCGTTACCATAATTATAGGCAAATCCGTAAAACGAGCATCTGCACGGACTTTTTTAACAAGCTCAAGCCCATTCATTTCAGGCATATTCCAATCTGTAATCAGCATATCAACATCCGGATTTGCATTTAAAGTATTCCAACCCTCAACACCGTCTCCGCCTTCTAAAATATCTTTATGCCCTAATCTTTGTAATGTGTTTTTTATAATACGACGCATTGTAGAGCTATCATCAACAACAAGTAATTTCAAATGAAATCCTTTTCTATAAATATTTGCAAATTAACCATCAATTTTACCTAAATTTTATTTATTTTATGATTAAGCAGGGCTTAATTAATCAACTTAAACATTTTTGGCAAATCAAGAGTTCCCTCGTAATATGCCTTGCCTATAATCACGCCGTCAACACTTTTTGTAGCCATTAAAGCTTGGATATCTCTCTCATCCCTAACACCGCCGCTTGCAATCGTGCTAACTCCGCTAGCCTTAGCGATATCCACCGTGAACTCCACATTTACGCCGCTTAGAGTTCCGTCTTTGCTTACATCCGTACATATAATCGCTTCAACACCTGCATTTGCAAACTCTTTAGCCAAGTCGGTTGCTCTCATTGAGCTAACTTCACCCCACCCCTCAACTGCAACAAAACCGTCTATGGCATCGATTCCGACTGCTATGGGATATTTTGCTGCCATCTCTTTAACAAATTGTGGATTTTTTACTGCAATTGAGCCTAAAATAACTCTGTCTATACCGATTTCAAGCATCTTTTTGATAGTTGCTTCATCGCGTATGCCGCCGCCGAGTTCAAGCTTAACACTACAATTTTGCCTAATTTTTATTATCTGCTCCAAATTTTTCGGCTCACCTGCAAAGGCACCGTTTAAATCAACCAGATGAACCCACAGGGCTCCCATCTCTTCAAACTTTTTTACAAGCATCCAAGGTTCATCGGAGTAGATTTTTGCACTATCCATAAGACCTTTTGTAAGTCTTACTGCTTTTCCGTCTTTTAAATCAATAGCAGGGTATAAAGTCATTTTTTTCTCCTTAATTTTATTTCATACGCCGCTAAGGCGACTGAAGGTTGGCTCTTTGCGCCGGAATTTATTGTTTTACAAATTTATGAAATTTTCTAATATTTTAAGCCCGTTTTTATGGCTTTTTTCAGGGTGTGGCTGAATTCCTAAAATATTGTTATGCGCAACGGCCGATGTAAATTCGTATCCGTAGTTTGTGCGACCTATGATATCTTTTTCATCTGCACAGTTTACATGATATGTGTGAACAAAATAGAGATAGTGCGCTTCATCTAAATCTTTAAAAAGCGGGTGCTCTTTTGTAAACATCCTATTCCATCCCATATGAGGCACTTTTAACGGCTCGCTAAATTTAGTCGTATCAAAAGCGGTAACATTGCCTTTTATCAGACCCAAGCCCTCATGAAAACCAAACTCTTCGCTGCTCTGAAAAAGCAGCTGCATTCCAAGACATATGCCAAACATATACTTACCGCTATCTGCAAACTCTCTTAAAGCCTCTACCATATTTCGCTCTTTTAAATGCTCCATCGCATCGCCAAAAGCGCCGACTCCCGGAAGTAGCAACTTATCATAATTTTTAAATTTTTGCGGGTTACTCTCTATAACCGTTTTTTCACCTAAAGAGGCAAATGCGTTTTGCACACTTGCCAAATTTCCCATGTTATAATCAACAATTCCTATCATTCTTTAATCTTCAATCTTTAATTTTGTAAATTTTATATATATCGCTAAAGTTATAAGCAACATTGAAACGCCTGCAACTATATACATGGCATAGATAATTTTTTCAGGGTCTGTAATTGCAAATTTAAATACTAACATCAATGCTTCTATTGATAGAGCTATAATGATTGAACCTAAAAATCTAACCATGGTTTTATGCGGTCCGGAGATGCTATGCTCTTTATCCTTGCCGAATATCTCCTCTTCTATTATCGTTTTTGCCAAATCAAATATTGCCAGTGCCAGCGTTATTAAAATCGTAGCTTCAAACACATCCTTTATCTCAAAATGCTGAGGAGTTATCTCGTATATAAAAAAACTCTGCATACCTTTGAAAAAAAGAAGTACGGAAACCGCTATTAAAGCAAGTGCAAAAGCCATATATGAGTATCTAAAAAGATTTATAAAAAGTCTATCAAAATTACTTGAACGAGATATTAAAATAACCTCTTCAAGAGGCATATCAAGACATGCTACATATTTCAGCTCACCGTGTTCATCAAAAATAGGTTGAGATGCCGTGACACAAAGCTCGCCTGTAATAATGGACGGGTACGGGTCGGTTATCGTACATCTCTCTTCCCTGACTGCGCGATAATAGTATGCACGGTCTGCTCTTATTTTTCCGGCATCTTCATCAATCTGTTTTGCCGGCGTATATGTCGGTGAAATTTGAACTCCGCGATTATCAAGAAGATATACCCCCTCACAATGCTCCAAATCCGCTTTAATCTTTAAAAGCCTTGGAACTATCATCTCAACGGATAAAGAGGGCAATCTGTTTGGAATATTTTTTGAAAAAAGATAACAAAAATATGCTCTTGCTTTGGTACGACCTTCAGAAAAATTTTGAATATCCCCTATAACCATTTTTGCAACCCTTATTAATTTTTTTAATTGTCGTGATTATACCAAAGGCATTGTAACAATTTCATAAGTTATTTTTTTATCTCTTTTCATTTGATATAATCCATTTTTAAAATGAATTGGAGCTATTTTACCGATGGGATTTAAACTTTTTTTAATATTTGAAAATTTTTTAATGATTTTGCCGAAAAAATGTAGAAAAAGTTTTTTTGTTTTTTTAGCAAAACTGGCATACTATCTATCTCCTAGATACAGAAGTATCGGATTTATAAATTTAGATTTTACATTCAGTGATACGCTTAGTCAAAAAGCCAAAGAAGAGATTGTTAAGTACAGCTTTAAAAACCTGCTGCTTAATTTTTTACATCTAATGGAAATCAGACATATGAGTAAAGAAGAGTTGGCAAAAAAAGTAACCATAAAGAATATTCAAGCGGTGCAAAAAGCACATGAAGAGCAAAGAGCGGTAATATATGTTACATCTCACTACTGTGCTTGGGAATTAGGCGGAGCGGCGATAGGAGCTTTTGCAGAACCCATAACTGCCGTTTATAAAAAGATGAAAAATTCCCACTATCAAAAGTGGGTTTTAGAATCCCGTTCCAAATTCAAAAACAAATCACTAGAAAAATCAAATGTGATAAAACCTCTTATAAGGCTCATTAAAAACGGTGAGGCTTGCGGTATTTTGATTGATACGGGAATCAATCAGAGAGAAGGCGTAGAAGTTCAATTTTTGGGAAAAAGTACCCGTCAGACATCGACTCCGGCTTATTTGGCAAGAAAATACAATGCGGCGATTATCCCTGTTATAATAAAAACGGATGATGAGGAAAATTATACTTTAATATTTTTTGACGAAATCCCGGTAGAGAGAAGCGATAATGAAGAAGAAGATATCCAAAAAGCGACGCAGCTTCAAGCGGATTGGCTTACTAAAATTATAACGGATGAGCCAAAATTTTGGTTTTGGATACATCGCAGATTCAAAGGCGAACATAAAGAAATTTATGAAAAAAAAGATTAACTATCTTTAACTCTTGCTTCAAACAACTTCAACAGCGTTAAAAAAAGCGCCGTTATTGCAGGTCCTAAAATCATTCCCCAAAAACCGAATGTCGCAAGTCCTGCAATAATAGCAAAGAAAATCACAAGCTCGTCCACCCTTGCATCGTCCTCTTTGAGGAGTCTTTTGTTGATCTCTTTTATAATAAGCGGCTTTATAAAAGTATCTGCAACGATTGAGATCATTACCACCGAATACATAGCTATAAAGATACCGTTTGACTCATTTCCGAGCGAAAATTCAAAAAGCATAAACGGCAGCCACATAACTGCTCCGCCTATAACGGGAACCAGCGAGGCAAATCCGTACATTACGCCGAATAAAACTCCGTTATACCCGATGTATGATATTGCCAAGCCAAATAAAATACCTTGAAACATAGCATTTACGATGATTGAGTAAAAAACTACTCCCATAACGGATGAAAGCTCTTTAATGAGTATGGAACTCTCTTCAACGGACATCTGAACGACTCTTCTTAAAAATGTAAAAATATACTCTCCGTTATATAAAACAAAAAAGTAAAAAATTATTATAAGAAATGAATTTTTTAAAAAGCCGACGCTAAATGCACCTACGGTTCCCGTATAAGAGAGTGCCCTCTCTCCGAATGAAGCGATGTCCAGCTTTTCAACACTCTCTAATATATACGGTTTTGCAAACGCAAGATATTCAGGAGGATTTTCAATTTTTGCCAATACATACTGCTTAATGTTTATCAAAATCTGAGGATCTAAGTTATTTAACTCTATACTCAGAGTTATCAAAAAATATCCAAGAGGAACAAAAAATAGAACCGCTAGCAGAAATGCAGATGCCATAGAGGCATAAAATCTGTTTTTTAAATATTTTAAAAAAATATCCTGTATATTTGAAGTCGAGATTGCAAGCAGTGCGGCTATTGTCATAGCCAGTAAAAACGGCGCATATAGAAGATACATCCAGTAAAGAGATGTGGCAAAAAGTACCCCTACAAAATATTGCGGTTTCAAAATAGACCTCCATCATCTATGGCAGGAAAATTGACATTTAAAACATCATAGGTGCTTTTTGTCGCCTTTCTTCCTTTAGCCGTTCTCTCCAAATATCCGTTTGCTATAAGGTAAGGCTCTAAAACATCCTCTACCGTTCCCTCATCTTCGCTAAGTGCCGCTGCAATAGTACTAAGCCCCATAGCTCTTCCGTTTGCGCCGACTAAAAGATTTAAAAGTCTAATATCCATCTCGTCAAATCCATGCGAATTTATGCCGAGTTCATTAAGCGCATAACGAGTTCTTGAGTGCAATATATTTTTTTCATTTGCTACATCTGCAAAATCTCTTACGCGACGCAAAAGTCTCAAAGCTATACGAGGAGTTCCGCGGCTTCTTTTTGCTATTTCGATGCTAGCTTCATGCGCTATCTCTTTATTTAATTTATTTGAAGCTTGAGAGATGATTTTTGCCAGCTCCTCAGGAGAATAAAACTGCATTCTAAAATTCATACCGAATCTGTCGCGAAGCGGATTTGAGAGCATACCCGCTCTTGTCGTAGCACCGATAAGCGTGAAACGGGGCAAATCTATCTTTACGGTCTGCGCAGCAGGTCCGCTTCCTATGATAATGTCGATTCTAAAATCTTCCATTGATGAGTAGAGTATCTCTTCAACGGCGGGAGATAGGCGGTGAATCTCATCTATAAAGAGTATGTCGCCCTCTTCTAAGTTTGTAAGAATAGCTGCCAAATCACCGCTTTTTTCTATCATGGGAGCGGCTGTTACTTTGATATTTGCATTCATCTCATTTGCAATTATGAGAGCCAAAGTGGTTTTGCCAAGCCCCGGAGGTCCAAAAAAAAGAACATGATCGAGTGCCTCACCTCTTTTTTTACTAGCTTCTATAAAGACACCGAGATTTTTTTTAATCTGCTCCTGCCCTATATATTCACTCCAAGCGCTGGGGCGAAGAGTTACCTCAGAGCTCTCCTCGCTGTCAAATCTCTCTATCTCGACCAATCTTTGCATATCTTCTCTTAGTAAGTGTGTATATCTTGAGGAAATTCTCTCGATTTGACTTCATCTGCATAATTTTTGACTGCACTCTTAACCAAAGTAGCACCGTCCATATATTTCTTTACAAACTTAGGCGTAAACTCTTCAAAGAGTCCCAACATATCCGAAAAGACAAGAACCTGACCGTCTACATCTTTACCCGAACCGATACCGATTACCGGTATCTCTACGCTTTTTGCGACTTCACAAGCCACATCAGCTTTTACGCCCTCTATCACCATACAAAATGCACCTGCTTTCTCAACCGCCTTTGCATCTCTTATGAGCTGCAATCTCTCCTCATCGGTTTTACCCTTTATTTTATATCCACCCTCTGAACGAACCGCTTGAGGCAGTAACCCGATATGCCCGCAAACCGCAATTTGGTTTGAGCATAGATACTCTATAATGTCGGCTCTATCTTCCCCGCCTTCTATCTTTATAGCATCTGCGGGAGTTTCTTGAAATACTTTTATAGCGTTTTTAAGCGCCTCTTTTTTATTTACATAAGTTCCAAACGGCATATCACAAATCAAAAAACTGTTTTTTGCTCCCATTGCAACTGCATTTGTATGATATATCATCTGCTCCAGAGTCGCACTTAACGTGTCACTTTTACCGGCAAAACTCATATTTAAGCTATCTCCGATTAAAATCATATCGGCATCTGTCTCGAAGAGTCTTGCAAAAAGAGCATCATAAGCCGTTATCATAACCAAAGGCGAAACACCCTTGCTTTTTTTGATAGAAGTTATTGTCATTTTTTTAGTCATTTTTAAAACTCTTTCTTTTAATAAAAAGTATTTTAACTAAAAATTGCTATAATTTTGACTATATGGAGAAATATTTTATGGGTGTAAAAAGTGATTTATATTCTAACTTTGATTTTGAAATAGTCGATGAATTTTTAGATCACTACTCAATGATGGTTGACGCAATGGAGATTATGATTTTAGACCTATCAAAAGAGGATATGTATACTCGAAGCATAAATGAGCTTTTTCGTGTTTTTCATAATATAAAATCGGCTTCAGGATACCTAAAAATCGCGCAAATGAATAAACTTTCCGCTTTTGTAGAAGATGTACTTGAACAGATAAGAGCCAATCACAGTAGCATCAATGAAGAGACTACAAACTGGCTCTTAAGCATAAGCGATATGTTTGGAGTGTGGAAAAATGACTTAAAACTTGACAAAGAGCTCACTCATATAAAATATTCTCTACTTAAATTACCTGATTTGGAAAACAATTGAAAAAATTAGTCGCATATATAACATCCGGTTATCCGGAAAAATCTTTTAGTATTGATTTAGCCCTCGCACTTGGAGAGAGCGGTGTAGATACGCTAGAACTCGGTGTTCCTTTTTCTGATCCCGTGGCTGATGGTCCTTTGATAGAAAAGGCAAATCATAAAGCGCTTGAACTTGGATTTAAGTTTGCGCATCTTTTAGAGATTTCAAAAGTTGTTGCTCCTAAAATCGACACTTTGTGGATGGGATACTTTAATAGCTTCTATCAGCATGATATGTATAAACTGATTCCCCACGCAAAAAAGTTAGGAGTAAACGGTTTTATAATACCTGATTTACCGCATGAAGAGGCTTTGGCATACGAAGAACTTTTTGACGCAAACAAGATGTCAAATATCAGCTTTGTCGCTCCGACGGACAGCCAAGAGAGAATCAAAACGATAGTTGAAAATTCTAAAAAGTTTATATATATGGTAGCCTACACGGGAATAACTGGTTCCGGTGTTTCAGAGGATCTTCAACCGATAATTGCATCTGTAAAAAAATATACGCAAACCCCGATTTATGTCGGATTCGGCGTAAACAAAAAAACGGCAAAAGATAAAGTAAGAGGTGCCGATGGAGTAATCGTGGGAAGTGCTTTTGTGGAGATACTGTTAAACGATGATCTAAACTACACGCAAAAGATAAACAACTGCAAGGAACTTGCTCAAATATTAAAGAGTGAGATAAATAGCTAATTTTAAATCAAGGTTAGATTGCCGCGCCTCTTGCAGAGGCTCGCAATGACCGTCATTTTAAAAACTAAAAAAGTGATGTAGTTTCAAGGCGCATAATAAGAAAGTACATTAAAAAATAAACGAAATATAAAAACTAAAGATTTTTGTTTAGTGTGCATAAGATTCAAATGTTTGAGTAAAGGAGGCTACTGAAGTAGCTGACTGCACTCATCATTTAAAGATGAAGTGCAATAAGCAAAAAGATTAGTTTTTAGATGTGTCTACTATTTTATTTGCAGATATCCACGGCATCATAGATCTTAATTTAACACCTGTTTGCTCAATCAAAGAAGCTTTAGCATTTGCACGCTCAGCGTTCATTCTTGGGTATCCTGCTTGACCTTCAAGTATGAAATCTTTTGCAAATCTTCCGTCTTGAATCTCTTTTAGTATCTCTTTCATCGCAGCTTTAGACTCTGCATTGATAACGCGTTTACCTGAAACATAGTCACCGTACTCGGCAGTGTTGCTGATTGAGTATCTCATATCCGCTATTCCGCCTTGGAACATCAAGTCAACGATAAGTTTTAGCTCATGCAGACACTCAAAGTACGCAAGTTCAGGAGCGTATCCGGCTTCAGTTAATGTCTCAAAACCAGCTTGAACAAGTGAAACAGCTCCGCCGCAAAGAACAGCTTGCTCTCCAAAAAGGTCAGTTTCAGTCTCATCTTTAAAACTTGTTTCAATAATTGCAGTTCTTCCGCCACCGATAGCCGATGCATAAGAAAGTGCTAACTCTCTAGTTTTTCCGCTTGGATTTTGTCCAACAGCGATTAAGTCAGGAATACCGCCGCCACGAACGAACTCAGAACGAACAGTATGTCCAGGAGCTTTTGGAGCAATCATAGTAACATTGATGTCAGCTCTTGGGTGAATTCTTCCATAGTGAATGTTAAAACCGTGTCCAAATGCGATAGTTGCACCATTTTTTAGGTTTGGTTCAATCTCATTTTTGTAAATCTCAGCTTGGTTTTCATCCGGCAATAAAATCATAACGACATCAGCATAAGCACTTGCATCTGCAACCGTCATAACTTTGAATCCTTTAGCTTCAGCTTTTGCCCAGCTAGATCCATCTTTTCTTAAACCTACAACAACCTCAACGCCGCTGTCTCTTAGGTTTTCTGCATGTGCGTGACCTTGAGAGCCAAAGCCTATCATAGCAACTTTTTTGCTTTTAATTATATTGATATCACAATCTTTATCGTAGTAAACACTTAATGCCATTGCTTTTTCCTTGAGTTTTATTAGGCTTGGATACCTAAAAAATTTTCGGCATTATACTAAAATAAAGCAAAAACTTTTATAATGTCAGCAAAAATTGAGGACTGTTTTTGAATAAATTTAATCTTTTTAAAGAAATTATAGTAGTTAAAAGAGAGGATTTGCAAGAGGCTATCGGCTCCTTTAAAACTTTTGGCATACGAGTTGACGGCAAAATCTGCTACGAACCCTTCACTATACATGATATTTTAATCTACAAAGGCGTTGCAAATAAAGATATGCCGCTAGAGAGCGCTTTTGGCAAAAACTATCAGGTAGTCGTGGATAATGAGAGAGTTTTGATGAAAGCTTTTGCTGCTTGGCAGGAGATTATAGGCTTTAATGCCCCTAGAGCAACCTATAACGACACGACGTCCGACGGCGTAGATGAGCTCTCGACAAAAGAGATGGAAGATATCGGCTGGCACGCATCGGAATTCGGTATAAAATATAGAGACTTGGTCGATGTCTTGGAGGAGCAGTGTGACGGTACTCTTATCTGCATAGAGCAAGAAAATCCCTACCAATTCAGCGGTCTTGGTTTTGTAGACGATTTAGAAAAAGCAAAAGATGTTTTGTTTGAGTATTGTCAAAAAGAGGTTCAAAGACTTATAAATGAAGATGAAGATTATGCACAAGATAATTTAAGCGATGACGAGATAGAAGCTGCAAAGTTTTTTGGGATAGCTATTTAAGCACTAGATTGCTTCGTCGCAAGCTCCTCGCAATGACGACACAACTGTCACTGCGAGGAACGGCTGACTCAAAATGCTACGCCTCTTTCCCTCTTCTCAACTTTGAAACAAGAACATAAAAAAGAGGGATAAAAACGATAGCTAAAAATGTAGCAGCCAACATTCCTCCTACAACCCCCGTACCGATTGAGTGTCTGCTTGCAGCTCCCGCACCGCTGCTGATTGCAAGCGGAATAACTCCGAGCGTAAATGCCAACGAAGTCATAATAATCGGGCGGAGACGAATCTTTGCAGCTTCTAAAACAGCGTCAACCAATACCATACCCTGCTCTCTTTTTTGCATAGCAAACTCTACGATTAAGATTGCATTTTTTGCACTTAGTCCTGCTAAAACGAGTATACCTATCTGAAAATAGATATCGTTTTCCAAGCCTCTTAGATGATTTGCCGCAACGGCTCCAAAGATACCAAACGGTACAGCCAAGATTACGGATACAGGCATAAGCCATCTCTCATACTGCGCTGCTAAGATAAGGTACAAAAATATTATCCCGAATATAAATGCCATATTTCCTGCGCTTGAGATCTGTTTTTCTTGATATGCCGTACCGATCCAGCTGATGCTGTACCCTTGAGGCAGAACCTCATTTGCAACTTCTTCTATCGCTTTTAGCGCATCTCCCGAACTATATCCTATGTTTGCCTGACCTGCTACTTTTGCCGCGCTAAAAAGATTAAACCGCTCCACCAAATCGGCACTTAGTGTTTGTTTAAGCGTTACAAATGAGCTAAGAGGCAGCATCTCGCCTTTGTTGCTTCTTACATAAATCTTATTCAAATCTTCTGGTGTTTTTCTAAATGACTCGTCTGCCTGCATATTTACCATATAGGTTCTGCCAAAAAGATTAAAATCATTTACATAAAAATTTCCAAAAGTTGCACTAAGCGTTTGATAAACCTGATCTACACTCACTCCTTTTGCCTTTACTTTTGCAGTGTCTACGCTTACCTGATACTTAGGCACATTTGCATTAAGCGTTGTTCTTACTCCCATAAGTTCAGGTCTTGCGTTTGCTTTTTGAATAATCTCATTTACATATTTTTGAAGCTCTTTTATATCAGAGCCTGTTTTATTTTGTACATAGAGTTCAAAACCGCCTGCGACTCCCATACCCATAATCGGCGGAGGAACGACGCCAAAAGAGAAACCGTCACTAGTTGCGGAGAGTTTTTTACCCATCTGTGCGGCTATTTGGCTTGCATGTTGCTCAGGCTTTGTTCTATCATCCCACGGTTGAAGTTTTAAAATAGTAGCCGCCGAATTTGTTCTAAGCGAAGATGTTACAAAATCCATACCTGCAAACTGAACTATATTTTTTATGCTCTCTTTATCTTTTGAAGCTATGTTATATATCTCCGAAGTAAGCGCATCCGTTCTGCTAAGTGAGGCTCCCGGAGGGTTGTAGCTAAATACAAATACGGTTCCTTTATCCTCTATAGGGACAAGTCCGGTTTTTAGAGTATTGAACATATCGTAGGTAACATATATAAGTCCGCCAAATAGAAGCATACTCAAAAATGAGTATCGAATAGTAAGTTTTAGAGTATTTGAGTAACCATTTGTAGCCCAATCAAAAAAACTGTTAAACCATTTAAAAAAATATTTCGGTTCTTTATGAGTCGGTTTGAGCATTAACGCACATAAAGAGGGTGTTAAAGTAAGTGCTACAAATCCTGAAATAGCCAAAGAGATAACTATCGTTACTGCAAACTGTCTATACATCTCACCGCTTAGTCCTCCCAAAAACGCAACAGGAATAAATACGGCTGAGAGCACCAAAACGATTGCAATAAGCGCGCTTGAAACCTCTCTCATGGCCTGAAGTGAAGCTTCAAGCGGAGTGAGTCCCTCTTTGATGTGCCTCTCGACATTTTCTATAACGATAATCGCATCATCTACGACTATACCGATAGCTAAAACAAGTCCGAAAAGAGTAAGCAGATTTATACTAAAGCCCAAAACATACATTCCCGCAAATGCCCCGATAATGGAGACTGGAACTGCCAATATGGGAATAAGCGTAGCTCTCCAACTCTGCAAAAACAAAAATATAATAAATACGACCAAAATGATAGCTTCTATAAAAGTTTTTACAACCTCGTTTATAGAGACCTGAACAAAGTCGGTAATATCGTAAGGGATAACATACTGCACATCGTCGACAAAATTTTTACTGATACCGTCTATAACTTTTCTAACCTCTTTTGCCGTCTCGATAGCATTTGCACCGCTTTGTAAAAATATAGCTACGGGAACTGCCGGAGAGTTGTTGAGCTTGTTTTTCATATCATAGCTTTGCGAACCGAGTTCTATCGTTGCTACATCTTTTAACTTTAGCGAGCTTCCATCCTCGTTTGCTCTTATGATAATGTTTGCAAATTGTGACGGCTCACTGTACCTTTGCGGCGTCTCAAGCGTGTATGTAAACATCTCGCCTTTTGCAACCGGTTCAGAAGATAGTTTTCCGGCAGCGTATTGCTCATTCTGCTCTCTTACCGCCACAATCAAATCATTAACGGTTAAAGAGTATTTTTGGAGTTTAAGCGGATCTATCCAGATACGCATAGAGTAATCTTTTGCTCCAAAGATAGTTACATCCCCGACACCTTTAACCCTTTTTAAATCATCCACGACATTCATAAGCGCATAGTTGGATAAAAATGTCACATCCCTGCTCTGTTTTGGCGAATGCAGAATGATTACTTGAAGCATATCGGGCGATTTTTCAGCGACTCTGACACTCTGTCGCTTTACCTGTTCAGGCAGTTTTGAGAGTGCTGCTTGAACACGATTGTTTACATCAATTTTTGCATCATCGGGATTTGTTCCGACTTTAAAAAATATACTTATACTAAGTGAACCGTTATCTGAAGAGAGAGAGTTCATATAGAGCATATCTTTAGCCCCGTTTATCTGCTCTTCAAGAGGTGCCGCAACCGTTTTTGAGATAGTCTCGGCACTCGCTCCCTGATAAGATGTCGTGACTACTATCTGAGGCGGAATAACTCTGGGATACTCTCCGACAGGAAGAGAACGCATAGAGATAACACCTGCTAAAACGATAATAATGGCGATAACAGATGCAAAAATTGGTCTTTTTATAAAAAAAGCAGAAAGCATCTTATTTACCGTCCATAACTGTTACTTTAGCGTTTGGCTTTAACTTTGCAATATTACTTATTGCAATCTCTTCATTCTCTTGCACTCCACCCTCAACCATTGCCACGCCGTTTTGTACATGTAAAACGTTAATCGCTCTCATTGATGCGGTGCCGTTTTCTATAATATAAACGACTGTAGCATCGGGAGTTTTTATAAGTGCACCCTGAGGAATTTTTGCAACACTATCATAACTAAATCCCTCTAAACTAACCTCAGCATATGAACCTAAAATAAGCTCTCTCTTTGGATTTTCAAATACTGCTCTTAGAAGAAGCGTATCTGTTTGTAAATCTAGTTTGGGCGCTATAAAATCAACCGTGCCTTCGTATGATTTTGTTCCGCTCTTTAGCGTCACTTTTGCGCCCGTTTTTATCTGGGATGCATATTTTGAAGCATCGCTGCTGGGTATGGAAAACTCTGCGTAAAGAGTATTGAGCGCTGTGATAGTCGTAAGCTTTGAGTTTTGCGTCTCTATATAAGCCCCGACATCTCTGCTGCTAAGTCCGACAACACCGTCGATAGGTGCTTTTATGGTCGTATAACCGTAATTTAGCTCTGCATTTTTAAGAGCCGCTTTTGCTTTTTGCACTTCAGCTTTTGCACTATCGTAAGCGTACAATATATCATCTCTTTGCTGCACGCTTATCGCACTGTTTTTAAATAAAAATTCAGTTCTCTCCCAATCTCTTGAAGCTTTGTTAAAATTTGCTTCGGCTTTAAGCCAAGATGCCTTTGACTCTTCAAGAGCTGCGCCGTATTCATCTTTTTGTATCTCGTAAAGAGTAGCACCCTCTTTTACAAATGTGCCCTCTTTGAAATTCTCTTTTACTAAAACACCTTTGACGCGAGCCACTACATCTACTTCTCTAAAAGGCTTAAGCACGGCAGAGTAACTCTTTGTAAAATTTGCTTTATCGAACTTTATCTTTTGCGCTTTAACCGGCAAAGGAGGCATTTGAGCCGCTTGTGCGGCAGGCGCACTTTTTTTATCTTCGCTGCAGCCGATAAAGAGCAGTGCAACCGCTACTATGGATAATGTTAAACTTTTCATCTATAAAAACTCCTTTATATCTTTTCCGCTATAGTAAATCAACTCGGCTTTTTTCATCTCTACATCCAAAAGCGCTCTTTCATAATCTCTTTGTGCATCAAACTTTTCACTTAATGATTGAAGATAGGCAACATTATCGATAGTTTTATTTTGGTATTTCACTTTGACAAGCTCATAGGTTGCATTTGCGGCATCAAGAGTAGCCTTGGCTGCGGCAATTTTGAGCTTTGCTATTTCAAGTGATTTTTTTGCAAGCCTATACTCTACATCCGCCTTATGCTTCTCATGTTCAAGCGTAGATTTCTTGCTCAAATACTCTTCGAATTTTGACTCGTAGTTCTTTGCGGTCGTGTCAAAATCAAAAATATTCCATGAAAGATTAAGCATTGCTATATTTTGCTTATCTATCAAAAAATTACTCTCAAAATTTTTATTATTAAAATAGTAGTCGCTGTAACTCAGCGTGTCATTAAAAGTGATTTGCGGTAAATTTTGGCTTTTTTTGCTCTGTGCTTCATAGAGCATTGATGTTGTGCTATGTTCAAGCGCTTTGATATCTGCTCTTGTAGAAGAGTCCTGCTCATAAACAAACTTTACATGCGAACCCTCCTCTAAAGAGTCTATCTTTTGCAAAGTATAATACTCAAGCGCATGAAGAATCTTTTGACTCTCAAGCTCTATCTCATGTAGTTTCACCATCGCATTTTTAACTCTTGAGTCAATCTTGTCAAGTTCGTCATGCGTTATAGTTCCTGCTTCATAGAAAAGCTGAAGCCTGTTTAACTCCGCTTTTAGCTGTTCAATCTCCTGAAGTTTTGCTATCTTATCCGCGTCAAATGCAAGATAGCTGAAGTAAAGCTTAGCCACATCAAGCGATAGGCTCTTTTTAGTCGCCTCTACACCCATCTTGCTTGAATCAATATTTGATTTTAGCTGTGAATAAAGGCTCTGCTCTTTTCCTCCGTCATAAAGAGTGTACTTTAAACTTGCTTGAATTTTAAATGTATTTTGCGCAAGTGACGGACTCTCTTTATAAGCGTTTTGATAGGTCGTGCCTACTTCAATATTTGGCAGATAAGAGTTTTTTGTACTCTCGTAAGCTCTCTCTTTTGAGTTTAAAAGATGTGAAGCTGACTCTACGACTCTATTTTTATGTGACAACTCTACCAACTCATCCAAAGTGTACGAGTAGAGAAACATCGGTATACAAAGCATCGGCAAAAAAAGTCTCAACTGCTCTCCTTTATCAATTTTATAAAATATTATCACAATAACTCTTAAATATATCTTGCCAGAAAGATATATTTTCTGCTATAATTCCTTTATGAAAAAAAATAGAGTACACACTAGCCTTATCACTAACTTCTACGACAAAGTAGATTCAAAAGAGCTTTCTGAGGTTTTTTTGATGACTTTTCCCATAGCGCTTATTCATAAAACTATCTTCTCTCATTCAGAAAATTTTTTAAAAGAGAAATTTGACCTATTAAATTCTGAAGTGGATGTTTTAGCATCTCTCTTCACTAACGGCAAAGTGCTCTCCCCGACTCAGCTCTATGATATGACGATATTCTCATCCGGCGGCATGACAAAAGTGTTAAAAAGACTTCAAGAGAGAGATCTGATATGCAGAAAAGAGGATGTAAGCGATAAGAGATGTATGCTTGTCTGTTTGACTCAAAGCGGAGAAGAGCTTATTATAAAATCCCTTCATGAAATTTCAAAAGAGTGCAGTAAGTATTTTGAAGCCTTTAGCGAGGAAGAGAGAGAACTCTTTAGCACGCTTTTAAAAAAGATTCTTTTAAATATTAACCGCGTTGACTAATAGCCTCTTTAAAAATCTCTGTAAAATAATCATAGCGGAGATTGAGTCGATGCGTCCGTCACGGATATATTTTATCTCGCCTCGCATCATACTCTCTGCTTCAACGGATGAGTTACTCTCGTCTTGATAAAAAATCTCACCCTTAAAACCGACCAAATTCATAAAGTGAGCTACACGGCGTCTCATCTCATCTTCACTGCCCCCACCCATCGGTATACCGACGACAACGGCATCAACTTCCCACTCGTCAAGAACTTTTTTTACATCTCTTGCGGCTTGGTCTCTGTTTTTTCGCTCAACGGCCCTTAGCGGATTTACCAAATCTTTATGCGCGCTGTATGCCAAACCTATCCGTTTAAGCCCCAAATCAATAGCAATATACTTCACTATCTCTATTTCCCCAAACAAAAACTGCCGAACATCTTGTCAAGCATCTCGTCGTTTTCAAAAGGTCTAGTTATTGAAGCCATCTCTTTTACCGCTTCGTTTAAGCAAAACGAGAATATTTCCAACTCTTGGTCTTGAAGCGGAAAAAGTGCCTCTTCTATATTTTTTAGCGTATTTTCAACCGCCGATATCTGTCTTTGAGATATCAGCATCATCTCATCGGAGCTGTTTGTTATATTCATAATATTTTCCAAAGCCTTTACAAGCTCATCGACACTCTCTTTTGAGTTAAGCTCCATATCAAATTTTATATCTATATCTGAAAACTTCGGCTCCAAATCTATCTTGTTTTTTACATACAAAACATGTTTATCGCTAGCATCTGATTTTATAAGAGATAACATCTGTTCATCCTCGCTATCGGCAGCTCTTGAGCCGTCAAAAAGCGCTATAACGATATCGCTCTCTTTTATCGCTTCAAGTGAGCGCTCAATCCCGATGCGCTCTATCTCATCGCTTGCCTCGCGTATTCCTGCAGTATCGACTATACGGATAAGATGCGTGCCGATTTTTACCTGCTCTTCTATCGTATCTCGCGTCGTTCCTGCGATATCGCTGACAATCGCACGATTATAGTTTAGCAGAGAGTTTAAGAGTGAACTTTTCCCGACATTGGGTTTTCCCACAATTGCCACGCGAAATCCCTGCATAAGCCCCTCTCTTGCCCTGCTTGCTTTGAGTGTTTTTTCAAGAGATTTTTTCAACTCCTCCAGCTTTGCCTCAATTTGCAAAACCAGATCCTCGGGCAAATCCTCTTCGGCATAATCTATGCTGACTTCGGAATATGCAAGTATATGGATAATTTCATCACGAATTTTTTCTATATACTCTTTTAGTGAACCCTTCATCTGCTTTGCTAAAATTTTTGCACCCTCTTCGCTTTTTACTTCTATCAGCTGTGCAATGGCTTCGGCTTCACTCAAATCGATTCGACCGTTAAAAAAAGCTCTTTTAGAAAATTCGCCTGCAGTTGCCAATCTTGCACCGTAAGAGATAGTTGCCTTTAAAATAGTTTGTGCAACTATAAAACCGCCGTGACACTGAATTTCGACTACATCTTCGGCGGTAAAAGAGAACGGCGCTTTAAAATAGATAACGATAGCTTCATCTATAAGCTCGTTGTTGAAATTATATATATTTGTTAAAGTTGCATATCTCGGAGAAAAATCTTGTTTGCGGGTAATTTTTTTTGCAATTTCTAAAGCTCTATCGCCGCTAATGCGGATTATGGCGATAGAGCCTATGCCGTTGGCGGTTGCAACGGCACTTATCGTATCGTTATTCATTATGCTTAGTTGTGGTAATCATTTATAATGATAAATTTAAGCCCGTCGCGCGTAGAGCGAACGGCTACATACTTATTCGGATATTTATCACGAAGCTCTTTTAATGCTATTTGAATTAAAACACCGTCAAGTATTTTAGTTTGAGCGCGTCCGTCTCTATCTATGTTTTCACAAACCGTAGTCAAATACCTCATGATAGACTCTTCTTGATTTTTTAGAAACTCTGCTATCTCCAAACGCAGCTGCAATTGATACTTGGTATTGATCCAGTTAAAAATCATATATGAAAGAGCTTTATACCTATAACCCTCTTTTCCTATAAGCAACGCCGCATCTTCGCCTTTAAACTCAACAAGAAGCGTAACATCATCATAAGCGCTTACTTCTATTTTGTCAATTTTAAAACATATTTGATTAAAGAGCTCGTTAATCTCTTTTTCAACCTTCTTAGCTATGTCATATGCACTGACATTTGACTCTATACCCTCTTCCTCATCTTCATAATCGGCTGTATAGTTGATGTCATCCATATCATAATCATCATCTTGCATACTCACAAATGATTGCGGCATCATCGTATCGTTGACAAAACTGTGCTGAGGCTTTTCGACATCTTTTTTTGCTCTGCTATCTTGTCTAAACTCTTTTCTTATCTCTTCTCTAGGCTCTTGCTTAATTTCTTCTTTTTCTACATATGAAGTCTCTTGTTTAACCTCTTCTTTGACCTTTTGTACAAACGGAGTGTCTGCTTTTTTAACTTCTTGGTTTTTCTTTGCGGCAACAATTATCGCGTTTTTTTTAAAAAGTCCCATAAAACCGTTGCTCGGAGCTTGAACGACCTCTATTATTAAGTCAGCGGCAGAACACTCTAGCGCAGATGCGGCATCTTTGTATGCCTGCTCTAAAGTGGTTGATTCTATCCTAATCATCTTTTTTCTCCGCATGTTTATGAGCAGCTATCTCCAAATCTTTTGCATTTTTAAACTGCTGATTTACGATAAACTGTTGCCCGATAGAGAAAAGATTATTAACAAACCAGTAAAGAACCAAACCTGAAGGGAAAGTTATAAAGAAGAATGTAAATATTACAGGTAAATATTTAAATACTTTCTCTTGCAACGGATCTGTAAAGTTGCTTGGCGTAAGTCTTTGTTGATAGTACATCGAAGCACCCATAAGTATCGGCAGGATAAATGTGCTATCCATTCTCGATAAATCTTCTACCCATAACATCCAAGAGGCACCTTGAAGTTCAACCGCATTTAAAAGTACACGATAGATTGCGAAAAATACCGGTATTTGAAGTAACATAGGAAGACATCCGCCAAGAGGATTTGCACCGTGTTTTTTATATAAATCCATTACGGCAGAATTCACTCTCTGAGGATCGCCTTTGTATTTTGCCTGAACTGCTTTAACCTGTGGTGCAATATCTTTCATCTTCTGCATAGAGATCATACCCTTGTATGTTAAAGGGTAAAGAATAACTCTAATTATAAGAGTAAGTGCTATAATAGACCAACCCCAGTTGCCAAACATACCGTGTAGCCATGAGAGCAGTTGAAACAACGGCTTAGATGCAAAAGTAAACCAGCCATACTCGATAGCGTTAGTTAAAACAGGATTTATGCTATTTAATGTTTTGTACTCTTTTTGACCTATATAGCCGCTAAAAGGCATATTTTGAAGTGCTTCAAAATAGATAACAGGGTTGTTTTCTTTATCTTTTTCAACTACTATATTTGTATCTTTTGAAAACCCGTACATAATTGATGCAGAGTATTGATCAAAAGCAGAAATTAGCTCTACTGCGTTAAAAGATTTTCTTGCATCTGCTTTTTTATCTTCGATTATAGTCACTATTTTATCGTCTGTATAGATCATAGCACCCGATACGGTCATCATCTGCTCCGTTATTCGAGGTCTTTCACCTAAATAGACGACATATCTTTTATCATCAGACAATGATACTTTTGCATCATAATGTCCATCCGCATAAAATATAATCTCTTTGGTAACCGTTAAACTTGATAGCTTTTGAGTCAATGTAACTTTTTGAGAGCCGTCTTCAACTGACAATTCTGACAAATCCGCCGTGTATGCAACTTTTATCGCTTCTTCATTCAAAGTTGAATCCAAAAACCTTACAAAAAGAGGCTTCATTCCGTTAGGAGGAATAAGTTCTGCATGCTTATTATTTTTATCGTTATACTTCTCTTGAAGCAGCTCTTTTGAAGAGATACGACCTAATGTATCTAATTTAAGTATAAACTTACTATTTTTTACGGTCACTAGCGTAGTTGAACTATTTGCGGGGTTTTTTTCATCGGTAGAAATTTCGTGCTTAACTATATTTTCTGCTTTTGAAACTTGAGGTTGACTCGAAGTTTGTGAATTTTGAGTTTTTGTCTGCTCTACTTTTGCGCTCTGCGGCTGCTCAGGTGGAAAAATTGCCGTATAGGCTACGAAAAATAGAACTGATAACACTATTGCTATCATTAATCTTTGATTTGGTGTCATTTTTTCTAACACGATTTGCCCTTAAAAGAAAAATTTTTTATAATATAAAAACGGTTTTTTTTATTTGGAACCAACCAATATTTTATAGAATCAACCCCCAATTTTGCGGGCTTTAATGACAGTTTATCAAGCAAAGGATGCTCTATTCCGCCGTCAAATAATTGATTACAACGCAGTATTCTAGTAAAAGTGTGGTAAAAAGCACTTGAAATGGAATTATTTTCGAAATGAATTCTTGCATATTGACTGCAAGACGGGTAATATCTACAACTCCCATATCCGATGAGTGTAAAAAATTTTTGATAAAGCCATAATAGTTTTAATAAAAACTCTCTAATCATTTCAGTTCTTTATTGATTGCATTAGAGCGATTTAAAACTTTTTCAAAATCATTTTTAAGTTTTTGGTGGGTTGTTTCACTGATTGTTTGTTTGGCTACAAATATATATGTGCCGTCTTTGAGTAAATGAGAGAATTCAAGAAACAGCGCTCTAAGTCTTCTTTTGGCTCTGTTTCTCTTTACGGCATTACCAATCTTTTTAGTAGCCGTAAACCCTACTTTATGAATTCCATTAGCAGGAAGAAAAAAAAGCACTACACTGCTTGAATGAGTATCTTTTCCTTTTCTATATATGTACTGAAACTCACGATGAAGCTTCAGCGTATAGAAATTTCCTAAACTGACAATTTTTTACGACCTTTAGCACGACGACGGTTAAGTACTCTACGACCGTTTTTCGTTGCCATTCTTGCTCTAAAACCGTGAGTTTTCTTTCTCGGTTTGCTATGAGGCTGGTATGTTCTTTTCATGACACATCCTTCTTTGAAATTAAGTTGCGAATGTTACAAAAAAGTTACTTAAAGTGCGGTTAAGATTATACACTCTGCCCTATTTAAGATATTTTCACCTCTATCTTACCGTTTTGAAAATCAAACTCCACATGAGATCCCTCTTCAACTCTACCTTCAAGTATTAACTCCGCAAGTCTGTCTTCAACTATTTCATATAGAGCGCGTTTCAGCGGTCTAGCCCCATAAACAGGGTCAAATCCAGCCTCTGCTATATAAGCTTTTGCACTCTGGCTCAGCGTTAAAGTTATCTCCTTACCCGCAACCTTTTTAGCGATATCATTAAAGAAAATATCTACGATTCCGACTATCTGTTCTCGACCGAGTGCATTAAATATAACTATATCATCCAAGCGGTTTAAAAATTCCGGCTTAAATGACTTTCTTAGCTCGCCCATAACCAGCTCTTGAAGCATTTGCGAATCGGGATTGTTTATAATCTTGTCACTTGCTATATTTGAAGTCAGGATAATAATCGTATTTGTAAAATCAACAGTTACGCCTTTGTTATCGGTTAATCTTCCGTCGTCTAAAACTTGAAGCAAGATGTTAAATACATCAGGATGAGCTTTTTCAACCTCATCAAAAAGTATAACGCTATACGGTTTTCTTCTTACTGCCTCGGTTAGCTGTCCGCCCTCTTCATATCCGACATATCCCGGTGCCGCACCGACAAGTCTTGAAACAGAATGCTTCTCCATATATTCGCTCATATCGATTCGCACCATAGCATCGGGGGAGTCAAACAAAAACTTAGCCAAAGTCTTGGCAGTCTGTGTTTTACCTACGCCTGTCGGTCCTAAAAATAGAAAACTTCCGATTGGAGAATTGCCGCTTGAAAGACCTGCTTTGTTTCTCTTTATTGCACGGGCAACTGCATGAGTTGCCTTGCTTTGCCCGACAACCTCTTTGTTTAACTCGTCTTCAACATTTAAAATCTTATCTTTATCAGCTTGAAGCATCTTTTTAATCGGGATGCCCGTCCATCTTGAAATAATCGAAGCGATTGACTCTTCATCTACACTGTTTTTGAGAAGAGTTCCCTCTTTTTGAAGATTCTCCCAATTTTGCGCAATCTCTTTCTCTTTTGCCAACAGCGACGGTATCTCACCGTACTCAATCTCTGCCGCACGATTAAATTCGGATGTGCTTTTAGCTACATTTGCTTCTCTTCTTTTTGCTTCAATCTCGTTTTTTATGCTTGATATTTTTCCAAACACCTCTTTTTCGTTCGCAAATTGTGCTTCTAAACCTCTAACTCTCTCTTCAACATCAGCCAGCTCTTTTTTTATCTCTTCAAGCCGTTTTGTATTTGCCGGCGACTCTTCCATCTTAAGCGCTTCTTGCTCAACACGAAGTTCGGATCTTTTTATCTTGGCACTGCTTAGAGCATTAGGCTCAGACTCTATCTGCATCTTAAGTTCAGCTGCAGCTTCGTCTATAAGGTCGATTGCTTTGTCTGGTAAAAATCTATCCGCTATGTATCTATCCGAGAGTTTTGCCGCCGCAACCAAAGCACTGTCAGTGATAGTAACATTATGATGGGTCTCCAATCTCTCTTTTATACCTCTTAGTATCTGTAAAGATTGATTTACGCTTGGCTCATTTACGCTAATTGGCAAGAAGCGTCTTTGAAGCGCCATATCTTTTTCAAAATATTTTCTATACTCTTTAAGTGTCGTTGCCCCGATGGTATGAAGCTCACCGCGCGCAAGAGCCGGTTTTAGTATATTTGCAGCATCCATGCTACCTTCGCTTGCCCCTGCTCCTACAATCGTGTGTATCTCATCTATGAAGAGTATGATATTTCCGCTCTTTTTAACCTCGTCTATAACAGATTTGAGTCTATCTTCAAACTCTCCTCTATATTTTGCACCGGCAATTAGCGCGCTCATATCAAGAGCGATGACTTTTTTATTTTGCAGAGATGTCGGAACAGCCCCGTCGCTTATTCTCTGTGCAAGTCCTTCAACCAAAGCAGTTTTACCGACTCCCGGCTCACCGAGCAGCATCGGATTGTTTTTAGTTTTACGGATTAAAATCTGCATCATTCGCGTTATCTCTTCATCACGCCCGATAACAGGAGAGAGTTTCCCCTCTTTTGCTTCGATGGTCAAGTCTATTCCGTATTTTGAGAGCGATTCTAACGTCTCATCTGAACTTTGAGAACTTATTTTTGCTCCGCCGCGGGAACTCTCCAAATTTTTTATAAGCTCTGAGACATCTATGTATTTTTTTAGCAGGCTAAAAAACGGCTCACTCTTTATATTCGCCAACATATAAGTATCGACTGCTAAAAAAGAGTCTCCGTTTTTTGTCATAAGACCTACACCGTTTTGCAGTGTTTGAACAAAATTTCTTGAGAGCTTAATGTTCTCTTTTGTTACGGATGACGATTTTGGCAGCTTTTCGCTTATGCTCTTTACATCTAACTCAACGGCAGCTTTACTTACTCCCATCTTATTAAACATCTGATTTAAAACAGAGTTTGAGTTTGTCAGCTGCGCCCATAAAAAATGTATCGGCTCAACCTCTTGATTTTTATTGTAAAGTGCGAGTGATACGGACGACTCTATCGTTTCACTCATATTGTTCGTTAGTTTTTCAAAAATATTATCCATTGATATGTTCCTTAATTTTATTCTAAAAAGTAATTTCTTTGTCTTCGCTTACGCCGCTGAGGCGACTAAAGTTATATACATGGAAATTATATCAAGTTGAGTGATATGATGTCAAGTCTTTTTAGTCTACACACTATACACTAGATAAAAAACCTTTTTTCTCATACCGCCTAAGCATACTCTCATTTCCGCTAACACCGCCGCTGTGTATATAGATTATCTCTTCATCGGTTTGCTGCAATAAAGATATCCATAAACTCGGTGCATAAATCAGATCAAATTCGATTCCGCTTTGGAAAAGTTTTTGCCACACTTTTAAAAACTCTTTATACGGCTTAGCAAAATGATACTTCTTTTGAGGTTTTAAAATTATTAAATTATCCGGTATTTTATGAAGTGAGGATATCTGCTCTCTTAAGTATGCCTCGTCTCCCACACAAGGTGTCGTATAAATTTTATATTCAGGAAGCATCAAAGCTAAGAAAAGTGCCGTTGTTCCGGTTCCTGATGGTGTGGCTAAAGATTTTACATTAAAATCAGCTTCTCTTATCTCATCGGCCAATACCCTAAGCCCCTCTTCGGCCTCCTTTACGGCTCCGCCTTGATCTACTATAAATGTTTTTTCATCCAAATTAAATCTTAATGATGATATAAAATCTTTATAGTATTGATGTTCTATCTCAAAATGCTGCATCCCAAGCTTTTTTGCATGGTAAAAATTTCCGCAATTTTCATTTTTAATGGTATCGCTTAAAGGCTTTGTGTAGTATATAAACTCCCAATTTTTTCTTTTGCACATAGCAGCGATTGCGAGCATTGCATTTGACTGAGTTCCGCCGTAAGAGATAATTCGACTAAGTTGATTTGGTTGGGTTTGCAGAAGTGTGTAAAGTTTGCGATATTTGTTTCCTGCTAAATGAGGATCTATGAGATCATCTCTTTTAACATAAAACACTCTCCCGTCTAAAACTATATTACTAATTTCAGACGGGACTTTTAGAGAATATTCTCGGTGGTACATCTACTGTTTGATTACAGCTTTTTTATGTAATTCTTGAATTTTAGCCTGCATAAAAGTTTTAAATTTTTCCATTTTCAATCTTTGCTCGATAAACGATTTTACTTCAGAAAAGCTTTTCGTTGTTTTTGCTTTTTTATCTTCTATATAGATTACATGGTATCCGAATTGTGTTTTTACAGGTTCCATAGTCATCTCTTTAGCTTTCATAGAAAAGGCTTTATTATTAAACTCAGGTACCATTTGGCCCTCTGTAAAATAACCTAAATCACCGCCGTTTGCAGCACTTGAACATGTTGATTTTGCTTTTGCAATCTCTATAAATTTATTTTTAAGCGCATCGCCTTTTAACGATTTAAGCTCTGCTATAACACTTTTTGCTTCTGATTCCTCTTTTACAAGTATGTGACGCGCATTAACGCTCTCATTCTCTGCAAACTCGTCTTTGTTTGCATCATAATAATCTTTTAGCTCTTTTTCAGTGATTTTAATCTTGTCTAGCTCCTGTTTTTGCCATACTTGAGTAGCTATCTCTTTTTCTATTCGTTTTGTAATCTCTTGATATTTTTCTTTAAAATCTTTTGACTCTAAAACACCTCTGCTTTTTGCATCACCGAAAATTAACTCCATTGCAACTAACTGCTCTAAAACTTGTTTTCTAAACTCACTCTGCTTCTCTGCAGGAACTTGGTTAAATCTGCCTTGAGTTGCTGCCATAAGCTCTTTATCGACATCTTGCTGAGTAATCGCCGTACCGTTTACCGTTACAAGTGTTTGTGTTTGTGCGGCAGATGCAGATATTGTTGAGAGGATTGCCAAAGACGCTACTATTTTTGTTACTGTTTTCATTTTCTTCCTTTAAAGAACTACCTTTTAATTATTGGTAATTCTAATAATTTTATACTAATGGTTATTAAACAACTCCTCTTTTGTATATAATTTCACTATGAAAAAAGCTACAAAACAAGAGATTAAAGAGATTCATCAACTTTTTATCGATAAATATAGTGATGCCGTAACGGAGCTTAAGTATAAAAATGTTTATGAATTGGTTATTGCGGTTATTCTCTCGGCACAATGTACGGATAAAAGAGTAAATATTATTACGCCTGCCCTGTTTGAAAAATATCCTGATCCAAAATCTCTGGCACTCGCAGATATTGATGATGTAAAACAGCTAATTAACAGTTGTTCATTTTTCAATAATAAAGCAAAAAATATAGTAGAAATGGCAAAGAAAGTGGTAGAAGTATACGGCGGTAAAATTCCCTTAAATGAAAAGGAGTTGATGACGCTAAGCGGTGTCGGGCAAAAAACCGCAAATGTGGTTATGATAGAGTATACGGGTGCAAATTTGATGGCAGTTGACACTCATGTATTTCGCGTTGCTCACAGACTAGGGCTAAGCGATGATAAAACTGCAATAGGCACGGAAGCGACGCTTGTTAAAAAGTTCAAAAATAATCTTAATGCACTGCATCAGGGAATGGTACTCTTTGGCCGCTACATCTGCAAAGCAAAAAACCCAAAATGCGATGAGTGTTTTTTAATCAAATATTGCAAAACAAAAGAGAGTTTTAAGGTATAGTTTAAAAGTTGGATTGGTTTTTGCTTGAGGTTGATTATGATTAAATACTTACTAATAATTTCTACACTGTTTCTATTTTTGGGATGTATGAACAAAACCGGCATCTCGGCTAAATATTATGCAAATGATTGCAATGAATATTATGATGTACAGGGTTATTATCACAAAGATTGCAAAGATGACAACATAATCACCTATAAAGAGATTGGTGAAAAAAAGGACAAAATCGTTAATTTTGTCGTCGGAGAGGAAGAAAAGGTTGAAAAACCTCAAGGCAATGTTTGGTAAAATTACAAAATAGTTCTAGGCAATTTATTGAAAATGTACTCTATTACATTGAAATAAATTAACGACGAAATATGAAGTAATTTTATTTTATAGCTATGAAAGTTGCGAAATTTGCCCAGCGAAATACTACTTCACAGTGAGAAAAGCCGCAGTTTTTAGCCATTTTTATATTTTCTTCTTCGCTGTAGGGCACCAATACATTCTCTAATGCTTCTCTTTTTTGAGCTATCTCATACTCTGAATAGCCCTGCTCTTTTTTAAAACCATAATAGCACTCAATCAAATCTTTATTTAATTTTGAGTGATGGCTTATCACTTTTTCACTAAAGATAAAAAGTCCATCTTTTTTAAGAGAAGCTGCTATTTTTTTAACAAGTTCTTCGCGGATGAGAGGGCGGATAAACTGAAGCGTATAGTTGCTTACAAAAACATCGGCTTCTTCATAGTCGTACTCTAAAATATCTGCATTTTTCAGCTCTATTTTTGCACCGAATGCTTCACATTTTCTTCTTGCTTGTTCTAGCATTGCTTCGGAATTATCAAGACCTATTAAAACTGCTCTGTTTTTTAGTTTTCTACTTATATCAATAAGCAAAGTGGCGGTTGAACAACCTAAATCATACATAATTCCGCCATTTTCCAGCTGTTTTATAGCAAAAAACTGTGTAATTTTTTGTGACTCTTTATAAAACGGCACACTTCTTTGCAACATATCATCAAAAACAGCTGCGACCTCTTCATCAAACTCAAACTGTTTTTTGATAGGCTTTGCAAATACTTTATCGTTCATTAATTATCTTTTTGCCTAATTTCTGCCTATTGCATTTAGGTCGTCAAACGCCTCTTCCACTCTTTTTACAAGTGTTTTTTGACCGTCTCTAAGCCATTTTCTAGGGTCATAATAGTTTTTATTCGGTTTATCTTCACCCTCAGGATTTCCGATTTGACCTTGAAGATAGGCTCTATTTTTCTCGTAGTAATCTTTAACGCCGACCCATGTCGCCCACTGAGTATCCGTGTCGATATTCATCTTAATAACACCGTAGCCGATTGCTTCACGAATCTCTTCATGTGATGAGCCAGAACCGCCGTGAAATACAAAATTTACTGGTTTGTCGGCAGTGCTGAATTTTTCTTGAATATATTTTTGAGAGTTATCCAATATTTTTGGAGTAAGTACAACATTTCCCGGTTTGTAAACACCGTGAACATTTCCAAAAGATGCGGCAATTGTAAAGTTTGGAGAAACTTCACTTAGCTCTTTGTAAGCGTATGCAACATCTTCAGGTTGAGTGTAAAGAAGAGAGTTATCTACGCTAGAGTTATCTACACCGTCCTCTTCTCCGCCGGTTACGCCAAGCTCTATCTCTATGCTCATACCGATTTTGCTCATTCTCTCTAAATATTTTTTACAAATAGCGACATTCTCCTCTAACGGTTCTTCGGATAAATCTAACATATGAGAAGAAAAAAGCGGTTTGCCCTGAGTTTTATAGTAACTCTCGCCTGCGTCAAGAAGTGCGTCTATCCAAGGAAGAAGTTTTTTTGCTGCATGGTCGGTATGCAAAATCACGGGAATACCGTAACTCTCAGCCATCATATGCACATGTATAGCTCCACTTACCGCACCGACTATTGCGGCTTTTTCATTTTCATTGCTTAAACCTTTTCCTGCATAATATGCCGCCCCGCCGTTACTAAACTGAATAATCACGGGAGATTTTACTTTTGCAGCAGCTTCTAAAACACCGTTTATAGAATCGGTTCCGACAACATTTATAGCAGGAATGGCAAAACCGTTATCTTTTGCATATTTATAAACTTTTTGTACATCATCACCAAACAATACACCCGGCTTTACAATATCTAAAATACCCATTATCAGACTCTTTTTATAAAATTTATCTAAAATTATATTATAGGCTTCATTTAAAATAACTTTCATAAAAACTTTATTATGTTAAAATACCGAAAAAATAATCGGGAATTGCAATGAAACTAACTATTGATGAATATTGTAAACATTTTAAGATGTCTAAAGAGATGGTTAATTCGAAGATTAGAGCAAAAAAATTAGATTATATTATTGAAGAGAACCAAATATATATTATAGTAGCGCAAAATCCACTAAAGAAAGAGAATATTTCTGAAGAAAAAAAGATTCTAACCAATGAAAACAGCCAAGTTGCCAGACCAAAGACAACGGTAGCAACCGTTTTGGCACTCTACCAAAAAGAGAATAATTTCTTAAAAAACAAGATAGCCCAGTTAGAAACCAAGATAGATAAACTTATAGACGATAAAGAGCAGATGCTTCGCGACGAGATAGACAAAATAGAGCGGATTTATAGCTCAAAAGATATGCAACTAAAAAATATTTTAGAGCTTATAGACAAAAAGATGAAGCTTGAACAACAAAAGACGACCATTCACGAGATAGAGAGCTTTCATCATCAAGAAGATGAGGCAGAACTTTTAGAAAAACCGGCTCTTATAGAACTAAAAGAGTATTTAAGAACATTAAATATAAAATCTTCTCAAAGAAAAATTATAAAAAAACGATTTTTAGATGCCTACGATAACGATATACGAGTAATACATAAAGATGGAAAGTTGTATTTAGATTTCTCAAAATACGATTATAGTGACTTGCTTGCTTACTAAAAAATTTAAAACAAAAAATATCAGCGCTACCATAGATAAGTTTGCGGCGGAGAATGATTCTTCACCGCTAGAGTTCTCTTTTACCATAAACAATGTCGATACTTACATCAAGACGATTACTAACGACAGTTTTATACTCTACAACGAAGATGTAAACAACTATTATGGCAATCACGACAAAATGATCGACGAACATGTGCAAATAAAACAGATGTTTATAATTACCGTAAAAAAAGAACCGAAAAGTATAATAAAACTGGTATACAGTATAGATTTTTCGGATGACAAAACTACGCCTGCAATTATTTTGCATCCTGAATCGCAAATTCCTTACAAAAAGTATCAGCCAAAAGAGATATATATGCTTTTACTAAAAGAGTTTAACAATATAAAAGCTATAAACAATATTTTAATAAATATTTTTGACGAACAGATGAAAGAGAAGTTAAAAGCATTTGTAAAATATCTCTATAACGGCAAATTTGTTAATAAAATCAAAATTCCTCTTTTTAACGGGATTAAAGTTGAGTTAAGAAAAAGCAGCAAACTCATTATGAGATTTTTGGAAAAAGAGACTACGCATCAAATCATAGAAGTTGACGCCGGCGAAGTATTGGTTGATTATATCAAACCCGTCTTTGGAAATAACGGCTTTAATGCTTTTGGCGATATAGTCGACAACACGGGCTTAAAGAATAACGAAGATTTAAAGTGCAACATTGATAAAAAAAGTATTGAAATCTTTGAAAACGACGAAAGAAAAAGTTATAAAAGCAGAGTAAAAGGGTATGTTCATTTTGATAAGGAAAATTTTTATATCGACAATAAGATAAAAATGCAGCGACTCTCCCGCGTTCAAAGCTCCGTGGCAAAAGAGGAGGATAATAATATTGAAGTTGTTATTTCTCAAAGCGATACGACCTTGGATAGTTTAGGTGAGGGTGTTCAGCTAACATCGGAAACTATTCATATACACGGGCATATCGGTGCAAAATCATCTCTAAGAGCGGTAAATCTTACGATAGACGGTGCAACACACAAAGATTCTACTCAAGAAGCAAAATTTGCAACTATAAACAGACACAAAGGCAAACTAAGATGTCACGATGCTAAAATAAAGCTTTTAGAAGGCGGGGAGGTTCACGCTACAAATGTTGAAGTAGAAAATTCTCTCGGCGGTGTAATCTATGCAGAAAATGTAACTGTCGGGCGCATAAAAAATAATCTTAAAATTTATGCATCCAACTCAATCAACATCAAACATGTAGGCGGTGAAGACAATCTGTTTAAAATCAGTTATAAAGAGATTCCTACACTAATCAGCAAATATGATTTTATATCGCAAGAGATAGAGGATTTAAAATACAGACTTGAAAGTGTCTCAAAGCATACCCCGTCGGAAGTTCCTGTTATAAAAAAACAAATCGGTGAATTAAGAGGGGAGCAGAGTAAAATTATAAACGGTGTCGAACATGCTAAAATTACTATCAATGAGCCGCTTAGAGGTTTAAATACTATTACATTTACACTTACAAACGGTGAAGAGCTTACTTACAAAACAGATGCAAAAGCATATGAACCGTTTTACCTAGTTATGTCTGAAAACAGCATCACGCTCCATCCCACAAACAAAAAAATCTCCATAGAGTCTTAGGCGCTCTTTCTTCTTAAGACTTCTGCAATAATCGTCATTACGAGCCTCTAAAAGAGGTGTTGCAATCTAAAAATCTATAATTACAGCCCTTTATTAAAAACTCTTTTACTATTTTAATTAAAAACTTACTTTTTTTTATAAATATAATACGGTATTCCGTGTATTATATATTATATTATTTATATATTATATGTTTATTACATATATATAAACCATAAAGCCTATATTAATGTATTTTTAAAGTATATTATTATTATATAAATGTATATTTAAGTATTTATTCCGTACAATATCTTTATGCAAATTAATGATCTGTTCAACATTCTTCATAACTCCATAGAATCTCAAAATAATGGGAAAAAAATATCTCTAAAAGATATGGCTGATTCATTAGGGATATCAATGCGTACGTACCAAGATTGGAAGCTCGGTCGTGCCAAGCCGCAAGCCGCTATAACGGTTATGCAAATGTTAGGAAGACTTGAAGACGAAGAGATCATTAGAGCCGTGAGAAAAATCAATAAACTTAAGGATTAAGTTAATGAGCGCACTGACACAACAAGAGAGAGACGCTTTAGAGGATGTATTTTTATCTATACATACAGAGAACAATAGGTATAAAAAAATAAAAGAGTTATCGTCTTTGATTACAACTACCGATATAAGTATAGTTCTCTCAAAACTGCTTAAACGTGCAAAATTTGGACTAAGAAAAAGAAAAACAGCACCTTTTTTCTCATTTTTTGATAAAAAGAAGAAATTTTTAAGCAAATAAACTATAAAGTGTCTAAAGCTGAATTACTTGACTTCTAGATTGCATTTTAAAGTTTTAGTAATTTCGGAAAATCTTTATAAATTCAAGGGTAGATTTATGAATAAAGCTCAATTCGTTGAACTAGTGCAAGCAAGCGGTAATTACAAAACTAAAGTTGAAGCTGAAGCAGCTATCAAAGCTTTTACGGAAGCGGTAGCATCTGCTTTAGTAAAAAAAGAGAATGTTTCTTTGGTTGGATTTGGAAGCTTTGAAGCTTCTCTTCAAAAAGGTAAAAGTGGTAAAGTTCCGGGTACAAGCAAAACTTATACTACACAAGATAAGATGGTTCCAAAATTTAAAGCCGGCAAAGGTCTTAAAGACCGCGTTTTAGCAGGTAAATAAATTAGATTTGTCGCATTTTTGCGACAAATTTTTATAAAAAAACATACACTTCTTAAAAACTCAAAATATCAACTTCCTTTTAGCAAAAAATCATTTATTAATCTCTAAATTTTAGTAAAAATTGGTACAATATAGTCATAAATACATTAAATTGGAGAAAAAATGAAAAAAATCATGCTTGCACTATTGCTTCTGCTATCGTTAAATCTTTATGCTCAAGATAAAAATCCGCATGTTGTATTAGAGACAACGCAGGGGACTATTGAATTTGAACTATTCCCGGATATTGCTCCTTTGGCGGTTGAAAATTTTACTACGCACATAAAAAATGGTTACTACAACGGACTTATTTTTCATCGTATCATCAAAGATTTTATGATTCAAGGCGGAGATCCTAGCGGAACAGGAAGAGGCGGAGAGAGTATCTGGAAAAAAGATTTTAAAGATGAGTACAAAGATAGAGTTTTTTCCCGCGCAGGGGTACTTGCCATGGCAAATAGAGGAGCTCATACAAACGGCAGCCAGTTTTTTATAACGACTGCTCCCACGCCTTGGTTAAACGGAAGACACACGATATTTGGACAAGCAACGGCTCAATCGTTAAGTGTTATAGAAAAACTTGAAAATGTCGCAACGCTTGGACAAAGAGGCGGAGACAGACCGGTTGAAGAACAAAAAATAATAAGGGCGTATATTAAATAGCTTATAATAATTCTCTAATTGATTTTATAATATAATTTTAATCTAAATAAATAAACTTGGAATAAATTTCAAGTCTAAGGAAAAGACAAAATGTCTGTAATTTGGGAAGCACTAAATAATGTCAACTCTATCACTATTGCTTTGTTACTTTTATCGTTAGCCATCGCTCTTTTTTATGAAATGATTAACGGTTTTCATGACACCGCAAATGCAGTTGCAATGATCATTTATACTAACTCTATGAAGGCAGAATATTCTGTCATCATGTCCGGTATTATGAACTTTTTTGGTGTTATTATGGGCGGTATAGGCGTTGCATATGTTATTGTCCACTTATTGCCGCTTGATATTATGGTAGCATCCAATCAAAATGCGACGCTAGTTATGATTTACTCCCTGTTGATTTCCGCAGTCATATGGAATTTCGGAACGTGGTATTTCGGTTTGCCTGTTTCGAGTTCACATTCGCTGATTGGCTCTCTTATCGGAGTCAGTGCAGTCTTTGGTGTTATGAACGGTTTTGAGTTTTCGCAAAGCGTAAATTGGAAAGCATTGTACGGTGTATTGACGGCATTGGCTCTTTCTCCTATTTTAGGGTTTGGTTTTGCGTTTTTACTTATGAAAGCTACGAGAAAATTTATTCATGGCACAAAGTTTTACAAAACACCCGATAGCGAGGTAAAAAGAAAGCGTCCGAATTTCTGGATGAGGATGGGGATTATTGCAACAGGTGCCGGTGTTAGTTTTGCGCACGGTTCAAATGACGGGCAAAAAGGAATCGGTCTTATCATGATTATCCTCATCGGGATATTGCCGACTTATTACGCGCTCAATATGGATTCGCATCAATATAAAATTCAACAAACGCGGGACAGTGCCGAAAATTTAGCAAAATTTTATGCCGAGAACAACGAAACACTCAACAAACTCGTAAACGAGAAACATCTAATCAGCGCGCTTAAAACAAAAAATACAATTGCCGAATGTAATGTTAATCAAGTTTACGACACAACCTCTTTGATTGCTACAAAACTAAATGGTCTAAAGTCATATTCGGAACTTTCTTCACAAGATCGTTGGAGTGTTCATACGGCTATTTTATGTTCGGATAACTTTTTTGGACAAGTAGAAAAAACGTATTTGTTAACAGATAAGGATAAGTCCGATTACATAGCGATTCAACGAAAAACGATGCTCTCCGCTACCGAATACGTCCCAAATTGGGTAATTATAGCGGTGGCACTTGCGCTTAGTATCGGAACGATGATAGGTTATAAAAGAATAGTCCTTACAATCGGTGAAAAAATCGGATCTCAGCCGATTAGCTATATGCAAGGTACGGTTGCACAAGCGATGGCAATGATGACGATTCTATTGGCAAACTTTGCCCACGCTCCGGTCAGCACAACGCATATCGTATCTAGTGCCGTTGCAGGATCTATGGTTGCAGAACCGGGAGGCGGCGTACAGAAAAGTACCGTAAATACCATTTTACTTTCATGGCTTTTTACGTTGCCTGTAACTGCATTACTGAGCTCGGCGATTTATTACTGTCTTAATTTTATTTTTATAGCAAAATAATTTAAAAACTTCTCTTTGTTGAGGAGTTTTTATTTATAATATTTAAAATCTTTCTTAGCAATCTCTAAAGCCTTGTAAAAATCCATAATTTCACCGCCAAACTGGGCTTGAAATTTTTTAGCGTCCTCTTCATTGGCAAAAGCATACTTGCTTATTTTACTCATAGTGCCGCTTTTTTGACTGCCTACAACATAGTAAGCTTTTGTAGAATCAATAAACTTTAGAGAGCTTACATCTACAACTTTAGGGTTTTTAAGCATAATACCCTCACCTAAATGATCCTCCAAGCAGTGAATAGAGCAATATTGATATACCGTGTCATCATGTGTCGCACTATGGCTTGTTTTATAATATTTAACCAAATCCATCCCGCATCGGCAGCAATAATTTTTATTTTTACCGTCTTGAAGCAAAATTGCCTCATGTTCATGAACACTTTGAAACATACTAGATTTTGGACTAATATTTTTTTCGCCTCCGCAGCCGACTAGTAAAAAAGCGATTGCTAAAGGGATTCCAATTTTATACATATTTACTCCTATAATTTTGTAATGTTAGCAATAAATAATTACTAAAGTGTTAAAATAAACAAAAATATGGATACTTATGAAAGATAAAACAGCAAAATACCTCAAAGAGATAGCTATTTTTTTTATTATCATGACTATTCTCGCAAATATATTAAGTCTATACAGAAGCAGTGATTTAAATAAAAGCGCATTAAATATGCCGCCCGTTACTCTCATAAATAACAGCTCATATACATTGCCAAAAGGTGAGCCCGTTTTAATTTACTTCTGGGCAACTTGGTGTCCTACATGTAGAGCAGAGGCACCTAATATTGAGCTAATATCAAAAAAATTTAATGTTTTAACAGTTGCACTTAAATCGGGAAATGATTCAAAAATAGAGGAGTATCTGAAGAGTCAAGACCTAAGTTTTAGAGTTATTAATGATTATGACGGTTCTATCACCCAAAAATTTAATATCTCCGTCTTTCCGACAACAATTATTTATGATAGAGAGGGTAATGAGTTATTTAGCGATGTAGGATATACGACTACTCTAGGACTGTGGCTTAAAATGTGGTGGGTAAGTTTGTAAAAACTTACTAATCGTAAAATACTCTTTAGTTTTTTAAAAAAATGATTAATGAAAATAGAGATAGAGTAGTTGCAGATTGCCACGAGCTAAAGCTCTCGCAATGACGTTCATTACGAGAGCTTTAGAAAAGCTATTTTCCGATTTTAACTACATACGCTTTATGAGACAGAGGTACCCAAGGGCGTTTGACATGCTCAGGACGACGAAGTGTAGAATGTTCATCCAACCCGCGCGTAAGCTGATCTCTCCATCCCTTATATACCTTAAAGTTGTTATCATAATTTACATAAATATCACCGATTTTATCACCTTGCTGTGCAGGCTCTAAAATAACTTTATGGTGCCAACAGTGCATACCTGAAATCGGGTCAGGATGCGGAGCTGCCACGGCATTTTGCCATGAACCGCTGAGTCCGTCCCACCAGATATTTCCGCTATCTCTGTTGTAATTTGCAAATCTCTCTGCTTTAAACGGCTTGATACCCTCTACATATTTGAGTTTACCGACTTTTCCGTCCATTTGAAGCTCTGCAGTAGGAACACCGAAACTATTGATTCCGGCTTTTCCGCTATAATCTTCAATTTTAATCTGTGCTCCGTCTTTACCTACATTATCAACAGGATGAGCGATAAATTTAGGATCATTTACATTTCTTGCTATCGGCTGTGGATTAACTTTTCCATCACTTACACCGTTTGGAATAGACACGGAGTTAGATAATTTCCAACGTCCTCCATGGTGTGAACAAGCAAGCGTACCCGGAAGTACGCCCTCTGTAGGGATAGCCATCGCAACAAAGTGACCTGATTCTAGACCTGTTAAGCTGTCCACAATTTTAACACGGATAGCATCACCGCGTTTAAATCCTTGTCTCTTAGCATCAGAAGTTGAGATCCAAATAGGGTCATGATTTTGAGATATCTCCATCAAATGTTTCGAGTTGGCAGAACGTGTATGAATATTATACGGTAAACGGAAAACCGTATTTAAAGCATATGAATTCTTCTCTGTCATATAAGAGTGGTTTACATGCGATACGATATGAACCATCTCTTTTTTCTCTTGTTCGTTTCTTGGATAAAACGGAATAGCATACTCCGGCCATTTCCAATCATCGGCGAACCACTCACAGAAGAAGTCTAGTTTTTTATCAAGCGTTTCAAAACCTTCCATTTTTTTACCGTTAATTTCAATACCCATAGGTGTTTTTTTACCGTCATGCTCTGCCGTCATAACACCTGTTCTTTTATTAATATGAACATGCTTTTTATCATATTTATGACCGTGAGAAATATAATTTTCTCCGTCATCCTTTATCTCACGCTCTTGTGCTGAATAGATTTTATTCTCTTCCATCCATGCACCGTAATCTCTTAAGTACTCATATACCGGATATTCAGAGTTTTTGTATCTCTCATCTGCTGTTGCCGTCGCTTTTAGATTTGGCAAGTTATCGCCAAATGCAGCATCGTACCACTCGGCAATCGTTACAGGTTTCCCAGGATTTTTCTTAGACTCCCACATCTTTTTAATACCAAGATCACCTGTAGGGTCTATATAATTAACACACAGTTCAAACCAAAACTCATTCTCTTCCCAAACTTCACCGAGTCCGGCTTTAATATGAGCTTCTAGTGTCGCGCGAGCAGGATTTTTAGCCTTCCATCCTGCTTTTTCCAGAGCAACTCTTAAAACAGGTTGACGGAAAGATGTCCAACGAGCAGGCATTGTAGCTTCTGAGTGTTGATCGTGTCTCTCACCTGCAAGTCCGACAGGTAAAATATAATCCATATACCAGTTTGTCTCTGACCAAACAGGAGAGAGATTCATAGTAAGCTCCATCTTAGACTCATTTTTAAGAACATCTATCCATCTGAATCCATCTGGATTAATCCATACAGGATTATACATACGAGGGATATAAACGGATAGTTTTTGAGGAACTTTCAGCCCTTTTGCTATCCATTTTTCCTGCCACTCGGTGTCACTTAAAAGATGCGGTAAAAGAAACGACATCTCATAAGATGATAGAGGCCATTCCGGCGGATATGTAAGTTCGTTATAAACATCGACTTTTGGAACATTTACTCCGCGCATACCTTGTCCGACGGTAGAGCTACCGCCCTTTCCTGATACAGAGATAACATGCCAGTGGTGGAAGAATGTACCACCCTCAGGTCCGATTGCTCCACGAAGAGCAAGCGCAAAATAGCCTGTACGACCACCCATCCAGCCACCGCGGTTTCCGGCAGCAGATGCTCTCCAAAAGTATGTAGATATTGAATCGCCTGCCCATATAAACATATCATAAAGCGCTTCAAGTTTATATGCAGGAACATGCGTCTCTTTAACGGTAAAATCTAAAGTATAAGGAGAATATAGCTCTTTTAAAACTGCTAAAAACGTATCAAAATCATCTCCCGCAGGAACTTTAGAAATATACCCTTTTTTAACCATAAACTCTAAATATTTTTTATTATCTAAAAATACTTCCCAATTTATCCATTTTTTAACAAACGCTTTATCAACTTTGTTTTCATTTAAAATTCTTTGCGTTAAATAAAGGTAAATAGCCGGTTCAGTACCCGGCCATGCAGCTATCCATAAATCAGCCATACCCGCAGAGTTTGACAAACGAGGATCCATAACGACCATCTTTGCACCCTTAGATCTTGCATCGGCAATAAATGCCGCAGATTGCGCAAAATAGTGACCTGCATCTGCTGCATGCGAAGAGTTTAAGAAAACTAACTTAGCATTTGCCCAGTCAGGTGATGTTCTATCGTCATTTGCAAACTGAATCGTACCAGTACGACCATTTGCTGAACAGATGTTCGTATGTGAGTTATAAGAATCCAAACCTAATGTATGCCAAATAGCAGGAACAAACCCGTTTTCATTTGGACGACCTACATGATACATTACCGATTTTTTTGAAATTTCATCACCGATTCTTATGGTATCGCCCATCTTCTTACCGATAGTCGTCATAGCCTCATCCCAAGTAGTACGAATCCACTTGCCCTCTCCGCGAGCAGAACCCGGAGCACGTTTAAGCGGGAACGCTATACGATCGGGATCATACATTTGAGATTGAACTGCATAACCTTTCGCACAGTTACGACCGCGGCTTCCCGGATGGAAAGGATTACCCATATACTTCTTAACCGTAAAAGTTTTTTTGTCAATCCATGCAGTTAAACCGCAAGAAGCTTCACAGTTTGAACATGCAGTAGGAACGATAGCGTAATCATTTACTTCAATACCTTTAGGATTTGACTGACTTCTTACACCGTGGCGATCTATACCGCCTCTTTTCCAATCATTACCGTCTAACTCTTTAAAATCATTCCACTCGTTTATCGGAGGATAAAATGATAAAGAGCCCGGAGTATTTGTAAACTTGCTGTCCTTTACTGAATCAGCGATAGCATCGGATGTAAATACACCCTTTGCGATAGTGGCACCTGCAACAGTAAATGCAGCGCCTTTTAAAAATGTTCTTCTACTTTCTAAATACATTAAAATCTCTCCCTAACTCATTGGTAATAATTGTGGAATCATTAGCCATACATGTTTAACTATAGCTAGACCTACTAACGCTAAAATAGCCGCAAGCTTTAATATACTTTCGCTCTTGCTTGTTCTACTTAAGACGATAAATAACATCGGTAAAATGTATGTCATCCACTGGCCTATCCAAAACATAACCGAGTATTGTCCGCCGCTTTTGACATAATCAATAGTAGCAGCAACTTCTTCTGCTTTCATCGGTCCGAATATATACTCTGACATATAGATAATAAACGCCATTAACGCACTTAGTCCAAGCACAACGCCTAGAGTGTTTTTAGCTTTATCATTAAGCGTACTTCCACCCATAAGTATCATAAATGCAGAACCAGAAAGAAGAGCTGCTAAAATCATTTGAGCAGATTCTGTCGGCATTTGCCACAATTCACGAGCCGTACACTGAGCCATCAGACCGGCAGTATAAAGCGTTACCGGAATTGCAAGAATGGTTGTCCAAAGCAATACTTTGTCAAACATTGCATAATCTTTTTTATATGCCATATATCCTAAAAAAGTCAAAAGACCCAAAAATGTTGAAGCCATAAAAGAACCTATTGCTATCGCAGATGTCCAGTTTGAATAAACAAATATATGCCACATTCTAAACGGTTGATGTAAATCCGCAAGCGTAAACAACAAGAAGATATTGATAAATACAAAAGCAACTATCGCCGTCGGCAATCTCAACTTTCCTGCTTGTTCAGGATACATTCTAAGAAGCATAAAAAGCATAAAGATAACACCTGTCCCTATACTCTTCGCCCACATATTTACCGTAACCAACCAAGGCCATACTATTCCCGGTATTGCTGCATCTAAAGTAACTACAGCATTCGTCGCTGCTAATATTTCATGTGCCATTAGTGATGTCCTCCTATTGGAAGTGTTGTGATGTTATTAAACAGTGAGTGTCCATGCGTTCTATGTGAAGCAAGCGGGTTAAGCGTAACATTTCCGCCGCCGACATAAAAGTGATGAGGATTTGTTCCTTTTTCAGGTTTACGCACTTGAACTCCGCCTTGATGAATTTGAATATATTTAGAGATATTTGAAGTAGGATCTTCTAAGTCTCCAAAAATATTTGCCTGAACAGGACATGCAACAACACATGCAGGCATCATTGATGAAGCCACGCGGTGAGCACAGAATGTACATTTATCGGCAGTTTGCGTTTGAGGATCGATATAAATTGCTCCGTACGGACAAGCCATAACACAACCTGCACAACCGATACAACGCTCTTTGTCGATATTTACGATACCGTTTTCTAAATAGTGAAGCGCACTAACCGGACAGATTCTCTCACACGGCGCATTCTCACAATGATTACATCTTAGCGGCGTAAATGTTCTTCTTGTTTCAGGAAAAGTTCCTACATCTACATATTTAACACGAAGTCTCCATGTACTCAGCGGAACTTCATTTTCCACTTTACATGCGACCTCACACCCTTTACATCCCATACATAGATGTAAATCAACCAGGAAGCCTAATTGCATATATTCTCCTTATAGCCCTTTGCAGACAAATTTTAAGATTTATAACTTTAGTTAATCTTTTTAAAAAGAAACCCTTATTTTGCAAGTTTTATGAATTCTTACTTCCTAAATACTACCTACATAAAGCTTAAATTAGTTATAAAAATGTGATAATTTTATAATATTTTTTATTTGTTGGGAATATTTGGGTTATTAATAATGAAGCTATCAAAGAAAACTAATAGCTTTATATATAAATAGAAGATTATATATTTGACTTCATAACCTAGATCCTGAATCATACCCAAAGGGCACGCGAGTTCAGGATGACGGAAACTTAAGAATCTCGTCATTTCAAACTCGATTTGGGATCTAATTTTTTAGTTATGCAAGAACTCTATTAAGTCTGACTCTGACAGAGAGCTCATGCGCGGTTAATCCCTCTGTTTTTGCGATTAATGCGCACTCTTCGCCTACCTCGTTTATCGCTTTAGAGCTAAAAGAGATAATTGATGTCTTTTTCATAAAGTTTTCAACTCCAAGAGGAGAGTAAAATTTGGCAGTTCCTCCGGTTGGCAGAGTATGGTTTGGACCTGCTACATAATCACCCACTGCTTCAGGAGTATTGTGTCCTAAAAATATCGCTCCTGCATGCTTTATAAGCGGCAGAAGTTCAAAAGGAGAGAGTGTTGCTACTTCTAAATGTTCCGGCGCGATTTCATTCATCAGCACAATTGCTTCTTCCATATCGGATGTTACTATTATTGCGCCTCTCTCTTCAATAGACTTTCTTGCTATCTCTTCACGAGGAAGTTTTTTCAGCCAATTTTCAAGTTCAACTTTTACCTCATCGGCTAACTTTTGTGAAGGAGTTATTAAAATTGAGCTTGCCATCTCGTCATGTTCCGCTTGAGAGAGCATATCAATTGCCAAATGTGACGGGTTTGCGCTATCATCCGCAAGTATACCTATCTCGCTCGGTCCTGCAATCATATCAATATTTACATCGCCAAAAACCATCTTTTTTGCTGTCGCGACAAAAATATTTCCCGGTCCCGTGATAACATCGACTTTTGGAATAGTCTCTGTACCGTATGCCATAGCCGCAATAGCACTGGCACCTCCGACTTTATAAACTTCGCTTACTCCGCACAAATGACATGCCGCAAGCAAAAGTTCATTCGGCTCATTGTCCGGTGTCGGTGTACAAACTACTATCTTCTCAACCCCTGCAACCTGAGCCGGAATAACATTCATAAGAAGCGAAGAGGGATAAGCTGCTTTTCCGCCCGGTATGTAAAGCCCCGCGCTATCAACCGGTGTAACTCTTTGACCCAAAATCGTTCCATTTGGTTCATCGTCAAACCAAGATCTCGGTTTTTGCTTTTCATGATATATCTTAATTCTATCATACGCCAAATGAAGAGAGCTTTTTAGCTTTTCATCAAGATTTGCATAAGCCCGACTCATCGACTCCGTCGAAATTTTCAAATCTTCGTCGCTCTTTGGAGTCCACTTGTCAAACTTAGCGATATGTCGTTTGAGCGCCTCATTTTTATCGCTTTTAATTTCACCGATAATATTTCCGACTATTGCACTAACAGAGGCTATATCCATCTTGCCTCGTCCGAGAAGCTCGTCAAATTCAGCCTTAAAATCAGTACTTTTTGAATTTGTAAAAATCATTTTTTCTTTTTTTCCTTATTAAACTCTTCTTTAACGATAACCAATGCTTTTAAGAAATTTTCAGCATCCATAGCACCCATTAACGGTTGATACATAGGTTCTGCACTCGGCTCTAAAAACCATATTGCAGGGGTACCCGGTTGCCACAACTCTTTAGGCATATAATCATTTTGATCGCTATACGAGATTATTGAGACAAAATTTTTATTAAGCTCTTCTATGACTCTTTTATCTTTAAATGTAGTCTCGTCTAAAATAACACAATACTTACATGAGTGTCTTGAAGACACAAAAAGTATCGGTTTGTTAACTTTTTTTGCTTCTGCGACCCCGCTATTGAAATCTTTCGCCCACTTTATTTCAGAAGCCATAAGAGTAGCAATACTCAACATTAAATATATAAAAATTTTACCCATGTTTTTTTACCTTTGAAAGAAGTTCTTTAGCACACTCAAGTGCACTTTTATCGGTTACGTCTATAACAACATCCGCTAAAGCCTTATACTGAGGCAAACGCTCGTTATAAAGCTCTCTTGCCTTTTTTAAGTCCTCTAAAAGCGGTCTTTTTTTAAGTTTTTTTACCGCATTCGGATGAGAATTTATTCTCTCTAGTATCTTATCAAACGAAGAGTCTAAAAAAACAACTACCCCGATATCTTTTAAATTTTTCTGTTTATAAAATCCGCCGCCGGTTGAAATGAGAGTGTTTTTAACACTTTTTTCAAGCCAGTGTGAAACTTTTTTCTCTAAAGACCTAAAATACTCTTCTCCGCTATCTGCGAATATTTTTTTGACGGCTTTATTCTCCATACTCTCTATAAGATCATCGGTATCCACGGATACATAATCGGAGAGCTTGATTACTTCACGGGCAACACTGCCCTTGCCTACACCCATAAAGCCTATTAAGATAATATTTTTCACTTCTATTTTTCTACTTTCATTGTAAACATGCTCATATCAAACTCCGGTTTGGTTTTTATGATTTTTGCATAAATCAAAATTGGAATAACAATATTGTACTCTAATATTGCCATACTGCTTATAAACGAGATAGCAAATATAGGCAAAATGCTCGGAATGAAAAAAGAGATGATAAAACCTACTAAAGAGATTATAAAAAGTACAAACTGAGCAGTTGCTAATTTTTTATTTATCATTTCATTCATCGTCGGGATAGTCATATAACCTTTAGCGTTTAGATGAAACCATACCAAAAACGGAACTATTTTATATAACATTCCCGACATAATTGAGAAAATAAATCCGCCGCCTATTAAAATCGCCACAATAACTATATATTTCCCGTCGAAAAAATCATTAAATGCCCAAGAAAATGTACCCAAAGTCATAAAAATAGCCGCACTTCTCCAGTACCAAACGGTTATATCACTCACCCTGCGGCGGCGGGCATTTAATTTAAGATAAACGGTTGTCGAAAATGCCCAAAAAAACATAGCTACCCATATTTTTGCGATTGTGCTATATGACTCTGCAAATATATTTAAAACTAGCCACAGCAGAAGTCCGCTAGTTATGAGCCATACGACTTTTTGTTTACAAAATTTCTTAAATCTCGGTGCGACATAAAACATCGGCAACACATGAAAAGCCACGCCGATAATCAAAACTCCGGCAAAACCGAAAATTGCCCAAACGCTATGAATATTTGCAAACAAACCATGCAAACCGGAAAACTTACCGATTCCGTAAGATGCTAAAAGATGCATTCCTATCAATACTATAATGAAAGCAAAAACTAAACTCGTAATCATCGCTCTAACACTTGGGGTTACATTTATAACGCCTCTAAATGCAACCAACATTGAGATAATTACCGTTAAAAAACCACCGCCAAGCAGAAGTGACGAGACTAAAATCAATTTTGATATATTTAGCCATAACCCAAAAATCATAGAAAAAGTACCGACTAACATAAGAGTATATGAAATTTTAGAGATTATATCTACTTTTGAAATTTTCACTCCGGCTAAAACAGGAAGCATTTGAAAGAGCGCACCAAACATTACAAAGCTTAAAAAACCGATAGTTATTGCATGTGTAATTACAATCGTTTCAATCGAGTATCTACTGGCTAAAACTTGGGCATCACTTAAAAATATTAAAATCCCTGCTAAAATAGCAAAGAGAGGCGCCGTTACAAAGAATCTAATCGGTGCCGATATGGGCGGTGCTTGATCTACCGATAATCCGTCAAATTCCATATCTTTTTCCTCTGTTTACTGAGCGATCATTGATTGCATCATATCTACTATACGATCAGACTCTGCACTTAAGTGCTGTTGAGCCATAGTGTAGAGCATCTGTTCCTCTTTCATATTGTGTTGCTGCATTAAAATCATTAATGTTTCGCTATTGCCGAAAAATTTATCTTTATCTTTAGCCTCTATTGCTTTACCCATCTCTGCTATTAAGTTTCTCATCTGAGCATGTTCATGTCTCATCATAGCAGTAGGACCTTGCGTCATGCCGGTTTTTTGCTCAAACTCTAAAAACATAACTCGTTCTTCCATTTGAAAATGTCTCTCAGTCGATTTTGCAAACTCTTCATATGCCTCTTTAGCACTCTCGATAGATTTTGCCGCCGCATCTTCCATATTTGCAAATAGTTCGTCGCAACGACCGTGATCTGTAGTTAAAAATTCTTTTATCGTACTCATTGTTAAGCCTTGTTTATCTTTTTTTCGTATTATATTAAAAATAGTTTTAAGAACAATTACTATAAATCAATAATTTATTAAATTTGTATTTAAAGAGCTTTTTACTATAATGGCATTTTTTAATTTCGATAGGAAAAATAATGAATAACAAAAAGTTAATTACACTTGGTTTTGCATCTATAACGGTTGCTCTTGCCTTGTTGTTTTCTACAAATCTGTTTGCCGCTACCGGGGAGAAAAAAGGGAGCAAAGAGGCTTCAAGACTTGAGGCTTTGGCAAAGTTTACAAAAGTTATCAGTATCGTCGAGCAGTACAATGTTGATAACGTAACTATTGAAGAGCTGATGGACAAAGCACTTAACGGCATGATGAGCAATCTTGATGCTCACTCTAACTATCTAACGCAAAAAGATTATAAAAATTTAAAAGTTCAAACAAACGGGGAGTTTGGCGGACTTGGAATTACAGTAGGGATAAAAGACGGTGCCATTACCGTTATTGCTCCTATTGAAGGCACTCCTGCCGATAAAGCGGGCGTAAAAGCCGGAGATATAATTCTTAAAATCAATAATGAATCTACCCTAAATATGACTATTGACGATGCTGTTGCAATTATGAGAGGTAAAATCGGCGCTCCGATTGAATTGACACTTGTAAGAGAAGGAGAGGCAAAACCTCTTAAAATTAGTATAGTAAGAGGAAATATCACAATAGAATCGGTATATACAAAATCTATCGGCAATGATATTCAATATATTCGCGTAACAAGTTTTGATAAAAAAGTTATCGGCGAGGTTACTAAAGCTATTAAGAAGAAAAAATCGACAACTAAAGGAATCATTCTTGATTTAAGAAACAATCCGGGCGGACTTCTTGATCAAGCTGTCGGGCTTGTAAACATATTTGTTGAAAAAGGCAATATCGTTTCTCAAAAAGGCAGAAATAAAGCCGATGATGAAATTTATACGGCAAAACCTGAAAACACTTTAACCGGAGTACCTTTAGTCGTGCTTGTAAACGGCGGAAGTGCCAGTGCGAGCGAAATCGTAAGCGGGTCGCTGCAAGATCATAAACGCGCTATAGTAGTCGGTCAAAATACATTCGGAAAAGGAAGCGTTCAGGTTGTGCTTCCCGTAACGGAAGAAGAAGCGATTAAGCTAACAATCGCAAGATATTACCTTCCAAGCGGGCGAACTATTCAAGCTGTGGGCGTAAAACCTGATATCGTAGTTTTCCCTGGTGAAATAAATACTACTAAAAATGATTTCGCATTAAAAGAGGCTGACTTAAAGAAACACTTAAAAGAAGAGCTAGAGAAAGTTGACGGGAAAAAAGGCAAAGATGAACCTTTAGAGGATTCAAAACTTATCATAACCGATGAGACGATGAATAAAGATAGTCAACTCAAAGCCGGTGTTGATATTATAAAAGCTTTAATTATTACAAAAGGACTATAAAAATGGAAAAAAGAGAACTGCTCTATGAAGGAAAAGCAAAAAAGCTATTTTCAACAGATGATGAAAATCTAGTTATATCAGAGTTTAAAGATGATTTAACTGCATTTAACGGAGAAAAAAAATCAAGTGAAGCCGGCAAAGGCGCACTTAATAACAAGATTTCAACTGAACTTTTTAAACTTTTAGAAGCTAACGGTATACAGACTCATTTTGTAAAAATGTTAGATGACAATCATATGTTACATAAAAAAACTAAAGTTATATTGATCGAAGTAATCGTTCGCAACATTGCCACGGGAAGTCTTACTCGCAATCTTGGAATCAAAGACGGAACGGTTCTTCCTTTTACTTTGGTTGAGTTTGACTATAAAAACGATGCACTCGGAGACCCGAAACTTAATGATCAACATGCACTGATTTTAGGTCTAGTTGATTATCAAGATGAATTAGACAAGCTTAGAAGGATGGCTAGACAAGTAAATGATATACTCAAGCCTTATTTTGCGGACAAGGGTTTAAAGTTGGTTGATTTTAAACTTGAATTTGGAAAAGACAAGAGCGGTAATATTATCCTTATTGATGAAATTAGTCCTGATAATTGTCGTTTTTGGGATATGGAAAGTGGCGAAAAGATGGATAAAGACAGATTTCGCCAAGGTTTAGGCGGTCTAAAAGTAGCTTACGAGCAAGTTCTAAACCGTATACTAGGTAAATAAGCACTAGTGCAAAAAATAAAATTAAGGAATAGTAATAGATGAAAGTAATTGTAAATGTATCTTTAAAAGCGGGTGTTTTAGATTCTCAAGGTAAAGCGGTGCATCATGCGCTTGAGTCTTTACACTTTAATAATGTTAGCAATGTTCGTGTCGGAAAACAGATAATATTCAATCTCGATGAGAGTGATGAGAAAAAAGCTATGGCAGATGTTACAAAAATGTGTGAAGATCTTCTTGCTAACACCGTAATTGAAGATTATGCAATCGAGCTAATCAAATGAAAGTAACGATTTTACAGTTTCCCGGTACGAACTGCGAATATGACACGCAGCACGCATTTAAATCTTTAGGTGCAAATACTGAAATTTTGTGGCATAAATCTGAAGTTGTACCAAAGGATACCGATTTACTAGTCGTTGCCGGCGGTTTTAGCTACGGTGATTATCTAAGAAGCGGTGCTATCGCAAAATTTAGTCCTGTTATGCAAGCCGTGACTAAATATGCAAAGAGCGGCGGAAAAGTTTTAGGTATATGTAACGGTTTTCAAGTTTTAACGGAAGCGGGTCTTCTTCCGGGTGCCCTTAAGCGAAACGAGAGCCTGCACTTTCTCTCAAAACATCATCATCTAAAAGTTGTAAACAACGACAATATATTTTTAGAAAAACTTCACAACGGCGATATTGTCAATATTCCTATTGCACATCATGACGGAAATTATTATATAGATGAAGACGGGTTAAAAGAGTTGTATGAGAACAATCAAATTCTTTTAAAATATTGCGATGAAGAGGGAAATGATAAAAATCCTAACGGCAGCGTAGATTCAATTGCCGGTGTTTGCAACAAAGAGAAAAATGTTTTCGGTCTTATGCCTCACCCTGAGAGAGCGATGGAGAAACTTCTTGGAAGCAATGACGGTATTAAAATGCTGCAAGGTTTTTTACAAGCGTGAAAACCTTTCTATTAGCATGGCTGCTTCTATGCACAACTCTGTTTGCAACTCCTACCGATGCACCGGAGGCGGATAACTCTGCCAATACGCAAAACATCGCAAATTCTAGCGAAGCAGAAGCACAAGAGGTAGCAAAAGTTATCTACTTAAGTTATGAAAAAATTCCATCAAGAGTTTTAAAAGGTGAAGTATTTGAAGTAACTATTAAAACCATCTCTACCGTTAAAAATTTTATAGATATAAAATATGAACTATCAAACTCAAAAGGTTTGAAACTTTTAAATAACTCTCCGACTAGAAGTGTAGAGTCCAAATACTATTATGAAACTTTTTATTTTATCGCAACATCAGAGAACGCTACTCTTCCTGATTTTACGGCTACATTGATAGACAAAAACAATACGCGATATGCAACGACGACTCTAGCAGGTGATAAACTCAATGTTATCTCACTCAACCCCGGCAAAGATTTTTCAAATATAGTAGCAAGCTCTTTTGAAATTGTAGAACATAAAACTACAAGCTATGACGCAGCTAGAAATATAGTAGTATTTGTAGCTACCGCTACAAACTGCGATATCTCCGCTCTTAAACTGCATAATGTATACAAACAGGGAACGGAATCTATCACGGAGTCGCACCTTGACTCTAAAATCATCTATTATGCAATCATTGATAAAAAAGTAGAAAATTTGTCCTTTTCATACTTCAACATAACTAAAAACAAATTTATAACTATTGACTTACCGATAGTCGTAAACGACGACAGCGTTACAACACAGAGTGATCTAAAACCAAAAGATCAGTCTAATGAAATACTAAAGATGAGCATAGCCGCAATAGTAGCTTTTCTTGCTCTTGTTATGCTTTTATGGAAAAAAAATTATATCTACCTAATCTTTGTCATTGTTCCTCTTTCATATGTTCTTTATGTCGGTGTTCCCTCTAAAGAGGTATGTATAAAAGAGGGAGCAAAAATATATCTGCTTCCTGTTGCAAACGGAACTATATTTGAAACAACCAAAAGCAAATACAATCTGCAAAAAGAGGAAGAAGTAAAAGGTTGGATTAAAGTGCAGCTAGAAAACAAAAAGATAGGCTGGGTAAAAAATGAAGATATTTGCTCACATTAGTTGGTTATTTGCAACAATAGTAATAGCAATATCTCTTACTATTATGATTATAACTTTTTATATGCTGCCTAGACCATATAGTAGAAAATTTTCCGCATGGCTTATCAGAACTGCTATATTTTTTAGAATAGAAGTAGAGGGCAAAGAAGATTCTGATGCTCAAATGTTTTTACTCAATCACCAAAGCGACTTGGATATAGTAGTTCTAGAGACGATAACAAAGAGAGATATCGCTTGGGTAGCCAAAAAAGAGCTTTTTGAGATACCTTTTTTTGGTTTAGCGCTTAAACTGCCACAAGATATAGCAGTTGAGAGAGAGAGTAAAACATCACTTATAAAACTTCTAAAAGATGCGAAACATGTTCTTAAAACAAACCGCGCAATAGCTATGTTTCCTGAGGGTACGCGTTCTACAAAAGATGTAATGCTCCCTTTTAAATCCGGCGCAAAAATAGTAGCCGATGCAAACAAACTTCGTGTTCAGCCCGTAGTGCTTATGCAAAGTGGAAAATATTATAATACAAAAAAATTTTACTACAAACCTGGACGCATAAAAGCAATCTTTTTGGAGTCGTTTATAGCGGATAAAAGCGATGAGAATTGGCTTAGCGACTTGCGAATAAAAATGCAAAAGGTGTATAATGATGAGTTGGCAAACAATCCTAGCAGTAGGTAGCGGCGGCTTTATCGGTGCCGTACTTCGGGCTTATCTAAACGGCGTCATATCACACAAAATGCCGCACGATTTACCTTTTGGAACTCTGGGAGTAAATCTAGTCGGCAGTTTTATAATGGGTATACTTATAGCCTATTTTATGTACACTACTATTTTTCCACTTCACGTAAAATCTTTTTTAACAACCGGTATTTTGGGCGGACTTACAACCTACTCGGCATTTGCTATTGAGAGTTTTTTTCTTCTAAACAGCGGGCAAATAGCTCTGGCTCTTGCGAACATCTCTCTTAATGCTTTTGGTTCTATCTTTATGGCAGGCGGCGGTTTTTATATAGTGAAGTATATTCTTAAAGCATAATAATCTCATCCGCGCACCATTTAGCTAAATCTAAATCATGTGTGATAAGCAGCATTCCCATCCTATCAAGGTGTTTTATGAGCATACTCATAACCTCTAACTGAATAACATTATCAAGTGCGGAAGTCGGCTCATCTAGCAGAAGCAAATCCGGTTTCATTAGCATTGCGCGAAGAATGGAAGCGCGTTGAAGCTGCCCGCCTGAGAGTTCATGAGGAAGTTTTAAAAGCAGTTCATAATCAAGATTTATATTTTTGAGATAGAGTTCCAACTCATCGAGCTTTGCCACATCTTTTATCTGATTTAGCAAGGTATAGCTTGGATGAAATGAGCTGTAAGGGTCTTGAAAAACCTCTGAGCAAAATGAGCTTTTAATTGTTCCCCCAAGCGGTTTCAGGTTTTTTAAAATAAGTTCAAAAAGAGTACTTTTTCCTGCTCCACTTGCTCCTACGATAGCTTTTATCTCGCCTTTTTTTAAAGAGAATGAGAGGTTATCAAAAAGCAAAGACTCTTTCTTATAGCCGAAAGAGAGATTTTCAACTTCTAATACGCTATTCAACTATCAACTCTTATGAAGTGTTTGGTAAACTTTTTCAAGTTCGGCATAAAGTGCTTGAGGAGCAAGAGAGCTGTTTGCATCCAAGACTCTCTTCATAACGACATTGTCCTCTTCGCCATCCCAAACTTTTATATAAGAACCGTCTTTATAGCCGTGGTCTTGTCTAAACTGATTTAAAATATTTTTTCCGACATAAAGTTTATAGAGAGTCTCTAAATTTAATCCGCTCATATCCACCAAATCAAAGAAATCTGAGATAAGTTTTTCAAGGTTTAGCGTCTCTTTTGAGAGGGTATCAAGCATAATGGATTCAATATTTTGTATAATTTCATCCTGCGCGGCAAAGAGTTCATTTTGAGTATCTATCTTGCTAAAAGTGTTTAAATGAGATATATTAAGTGCTAAATCCTCTAGTGTGCCTCTGTGTGTTTGCGCATAGTTCTCTATTGCCAAACTCATAATAAAGTGCCAAACATCGACAACTTCTATCTGCAAGTTAGCCCAGTCTGCCTCTTTGTCAATGTTTTTCCAGTGTTTCCAAGAAAAACTATCTATCATTTCGGCGCACTCCATGTAGATACATCTCTTCCATTTTATAACTTTGCCGTTTTTTGTAATGCCCTCAGTCCATTTTTCCCCGTTTGTAGCCTCGTTTAAAGTTGCTTGAAGTTGCAGCATAAGTAATATTTTATCCATAATTCTCTCATTAAAAATTTTTCTCTATTGTACCAAATATGCTAAAATAGCGCACTTAAAACCGAGATATATATGAAAAGAATTAATTGCAGAAGATGTGAATACTATTTTGTTACATGGGAAGCCGCGAGACCTCACGGGTGCAAGGCTTACGGGTTTAAATCGCCACAAATTCCGTCTATGGTTGTCTTTCAAAGCAGCGGAAGTGAGTGTACTATGTTTAAAGAGAAAAGTACTCCTAAAAATCAGTAACTCTCTTTGACTTAAAGCCTTAAGATATCTCCTGCCAAATAATCTTTTTGCCGAATCCCAGAGTATTATCCGTTAATTTAAAGTAGTTTATTTTTATCTGCCAAAGCTTAGGGTTCATAGCAAGCGCGTAAGGAAAATTTTTAAAGTATTGTTTTTTTAACTCGTCATCCTCTAAGGGCAAAAAGTCACCTCTAAACTGAATTCCCTCTATTTTACCGACTGTTTTTGTCTCCAAAACAACAGTTCCTGCAACTTTTGGATTTTTTGTTATATTTTTTATATGCATCGTATCGTCACCGCTTGCTACAACAAAAGCGATTTTTTGGTTATCAAATACGTAAAAGAGGTTACATGCGCTAAGCTCTCCTCCATCCGTCGTGGCAAGTGTAAGCACATGATGTTTTTGTAAAAAAGAGTTTACCTTTTGCAAATCACTTGACATTAAAACCTTTGTATAGATACTTTTCTAAATCTTCTAATGAGTACATATCTCTCTTTTTTAACATAAGTTGTGCGATATCATCATTCATCATAGTCTCAAACATCTCTTTTGTGGATGTCATTTTATAATGACTTTTTAAGAAATCGAGCAAAACTTCAAAATTATCACTTTTTTTATCGCTATACTGTTTAAAAAATTTAAACTCTTCCCAATTTATTTCAATCAATCTTTGCTCCCGTAATCTTGTAGGGCTTTTTCTAATTTTTTTACTACTTGCAACATTTTAGCAGATGAGACGGCAAAATTCAACCTCATAAATCCACTGCCCTCTCTGCCAAAACCAATTCCCGCACTAATACCCAACCCTGCTTTATAAACAAAAAAATCTCTAAGCTCCTTATCACGAAATCCCATACCGCGACAATCAAGCCAAGCAAGGTAAGTTCCCTCAATCGGAGTTATTTTTATAAGATGCGGATATTTATCACACAGCTCCCTTAAGAGAAGAAAATTTTTAAAAAGATGCGATTTCAACTCTTCAAGCCAAATTTTGCCCTCTTTATATGCCGCTTCAAAAGCAGCGTGAGAGAGTACATTTCCTTGCGCAAAGTGAACACGGTTATATATTTTTAAGAATCTTTCTCGCAGCTCATAATTCGGTACGGCAACACTGCTCATTGCAAAACCTGCCATATTGAATGTTTTTCCTACTCCTATGGCAGTTACGGTTATATCTCTTGCAGCTTTTGAGAGTGAGGCAAAGGGGATGTGTATATTTGGCGCATATACCAAATCAGAGTGAATCTCATCGCTAAAGACGACTATGTCATGCTTCAAACATACTTCTAAAATCTGCTCCAACTCCTCTTTTCTCCAAACTCGCCCAACCGGATTGTGAGGAGAGCAGAGAAGCAAAAGTTTGGTTTTTTCGTCTATCTTTGATTTTAAATCTTCTATATCAAAAGTGTAAGTTCCATCATCTTTTAGCTTTAACGGATTTTTTAAAAGCTCTCTCTCATGCTCTATCACACTATGAAAAAAAGGCGGATATACCGGAGTTTGGACTATGATTTTATCGCCTTTTTGCGTAAATGCTTCAATGGCGACATTCATACTAGCAACCACCGAGTGCGAATAGAGCATATCTTCAAGTGCAAACTCTATATTATGTTCCCTCTTCATCCACTCTATCTGCGCCAAAAATGCACTGCTTGGCACCTCTTCATAACCTATGATTGGATGTTCTAGGCGTTTTTTAACCGCACTAAGAACAAAATCGGGCGTATCTATATCCATATCCGCCACCCAAAGAGGCATAACATCGTTTGTACCAAAGAGTTTCTCTCTTAAGGCGTACTTCTCTGCGTTTGTGTTTTCTCTACTAGCAGAGGTTGAAAAGTCGTAGTTCATATTTTTCTCCAAACACTAACCTCCGCAACGCTATGCTGGAATTTTCTATCCGTCTCTTTTATGACAAAAGGCAAATCTTGCAGATGGATAAGTTCAAATTTTTCGCTCAAAATCTCTTTTAGAGTATCAAGCGTTCTAATCTCTTTACCGCTCTCATCTTTGTATCCGCCGAGCCAAAACTCTTTTTTTGTTGAGTTCTCCTGCCAGCTGTATGGGGAGGTAAGCATCAAAATCCCGCCGCTATTTATACGATTTTTGATATCTTCTAAAAATAGTCTAGGATTATAAATTCTGTCTATGAGATTTGTTGCCATTACCAAATCGTAAGAGTTGAAATTTGGCTTTAAGTTACAAGCATCTCCCTGCCAAAAAGAGACTCTCTCTTTTAGATTTTCGTAGCCGAGTTCCTCTATGGTTACCTTTTTTTTCTGCACCAAATCGCCCTCAGTTTTTGAAGAAAATGCGACATAGCCCTCACTTTTGAGTTTTACACCGACTCCTATAAATCTAGCCGAAAAATCAACTCCCTCTACCTCATCAAAACTTTGTGCGAGTTCAAATGTTGCTCTCCCTGTTGCACATCCCAAATCAAGTGCTTTTTTTTGATTTTTTGCAAATTTTGAAGCTATTTTCGCACACTCTGGCGCAAAATTTTTAACTCCAAAATATTCATCACCGTATTGAAACTCGCAGTATTGCAAGACCTGTTCATCACTTTCATAAACATCCGACTCTTTCTTTACGCTTGAATCAGATATCACATACCTAAAACCCGCGTTTTGAAAGAAGTGTTTACGAAATGCATAGCGAGAGTGTTTCATAATAAGGTTTCCGCTGCTAGCCCATGATGAACCTAAAATTAGCGCGTGCTTATCATCGAAAGTCGGCGTTGAAAAATCATCGTAAGCGGGGTGGACAGCAAAACCTTTAAAGCCAAAAATAGGCGTTCTACTCCACTGCCAAACATTTCCGACAACATCATAGATACCGTTAAAACCAAACTCATTGACCGGACATGAACTAAAATAGTGGTAGAAATTCAAGTTTGCCCTGCTTTGATGAAATTCAGGAATATCTTTTAACCCTGCATATTCATACATAATGCGGTACTCCGCCTCACTCGGCAATGAGTAGAGGACTCCATCTTTTTTGCTTTTGTAGCGACAAAACGCTTCGGCTTCAAGTGCATTTACATCAGAGGGCCAATCAAGGGGCATATCTATAACTTTTGCCAAAGCCCTATACTTAAAGCCGTCTTTCTCTTTGACCCAAAACGAAGGATATTTCGCACCGCTTATGGCTAAAAATTTTCTTCCCTCATCATCCCAAAACTCCTCGTTTTCATAACCGCCCTCTTCTACAAACTCCATAAATTCGCCGTTGCTTACAAGGTATTTTGAAGCTTGAAAATCACTCACGCTCTCTTTATACTCTCCATACTCATTGTCCCATCCGTAAAGATTATGAGAAACCTCTTTTCCCAAAACAACGCTTGCGCCGCCAAGAGAGACCATCTCGTTTTTTGGAGTGCTTGAACTATGAGGGCAGATGTTAAACTCTTTTACCTCTTTTACGAACTCTAGCGGCATCTGACGGTGCAAAACAAGAGAAGTCTCTATATGAATCCTCTCATGCTCAATCCCCATCAAAACTACCCACATAGCACTCTCTTGAGTAATCGGCAGAGTCAAAGGAAGAGTCATTATCAGTTCATCGACAAACTCTCTTACTTTTGCTCTATACTCTCTAACCTCTTCTACTCTTGGCCATTTATAATTACTGCTATTTACATCATCCCAACTCATCTCATCTACACCGACGGCAAAAATCGACTCAAACTCGGGATTTATCCTATCTTTGATTATCTTCATATTGATTAGTTTATTTATAAAGAATGTTGCCGTATGTCCGAAATAAAATATCATCGGATGTCTTGTCGGCTCCGATTTTTTGTAAAAAACTTCATCCTCTTTTAAGACTTCAAAAATCTTCTCAAAGATGTTATATGTGTTATAAAAATATTCTCTTATCTCTTTGCGTTTTGCTTCTATGTCATTGCCATCAAGTGTAGGCGGATATAAACTAAATTTACTCAAAAAACAACCTTTTAGATATAATTTTTCTATGAAATTTTATTATAGTAAAAAATTAACTCCATTTACAAATCTCACTCACGCTTTTACTTCAAGAAAAAGTGGAAATTTAGCTTTTCATGTCGGCGATGATGAGTTAAGTGTAGAAAAAAATCATATTCTGCTGGCAAATACTCTTGAATATCAGAAAGAAACACTTGTTCATATGAAACAAATTCATTCAGATTTAGTCTGTATTGTAAGCGATGAGAAGTTTAACGCTCCGCCGACATGCGATGCGCTCATCACAAACAGACCAAATACTCCGCTTATGGTTATGGTGGCGGATTGTTCTCCTGTTCTTTTTTACGATGATGAAAAAAAAGCTATAGCTGCCGCTCATGCAGGTCGAGCCGGAGCATTTAAAAATATAGTAAAAATCGTAGTCGATAAAATGGCTAAAGCGTTCGGCTCAAATCCAAAAGATATGCAAGTTAGCATCGGAGCGAGTATCGGAGTTTGCTGTTATGAAGTCGGGAGCGAGATTTATAAAGAGGCAAAAGCACTTCATTTGGAGTACGCTATGCAAAAAAGAGATGATAAATTTTATCTCGATGTAAATAAAATCCTAAAAAAACAACTTATAGAGTGCGGTATAAATGAGCAAAATATTGAGATTTTCAACGAATGTACAAGCTGTAACACACACAAATATTTCTCATACAGAGCAGAGAAACAGACGGGAAGATTTGCGGGAGTTTTAATGATAAAAGATAGTTGAACTTTCTGAATATTTATTTAGACTGCCGCGTCACTTCGTTCCTCGCAGTGACGCAGTTTTGTCATTGCGAGTGCAGCGAAGCAATCTAATTATTCAGAATTTTAAGAGAACGGGAATGATTAATACATTCCCGGCATACCGCCCATACCGCTCATATCCGGAGCTGCAGGTTTCTCTTCAGGTATCTCGTAAATTGCCGCTTCAGTAGTTAAAAGAAGACTAGATATTGATGTAGCATTTGTCAGTGCTACGCGTCCTACTTTAAACGGGTCGATAATTCCGGCTTCAAACATATCTACATATTCGCCGGTTGCAGCGTTAAAGCCGATATTCTCATTGCTAGCATTCTCAACCGCATTTACAATCACACCTGCATCATAACCGGCATTTGTTGCAATCTGCTTGAGCGGAGCTTTTATGGCGCGAAGAATTATCTCACAGCCGATTTTTTGATCACCGCTCAAGTCAAGTTTTACTTTTGCACCGGCGCGAACAAGCGCAGCTCCTCCTCCGATAACGATTCCCTCTTCAACGGCAGCTTTTGTAGCCGAGAGGGCATCGTCAACACGGTCTTTTTTCTCTTTCATCTCAGTTTCACTTGCAGCTCCGACTTTGATAACCGCAACACCGCCGCTTAATTTTGCAAGTCTTTCTTGAAGCTTCTCTTTGTCGTACTCGCTGGTAGTCGTGTTCATTTGAACTTTGATCTCGGCAACTCTCGCTTTTACCGCTTCAGCTTTTCCTGCCCCGTTTACGATTACGGTGTTGTCTTTATCTATCACGATGCGAGAAGCCTGTCCAAGGTGTTGAATAGTAGCACCGCTTAGCGTATGACCAGTCTCTTCAGAAATCACGGTTCCTGCCGTAAGTATTGCTAAATCTTGAAGCATCGCTTTTCTTCTATCTCCAAAACCCGGAGCTTTAACGGCAGAGATATTTAATACGCCGCGAAGTTTATTTACGACAAGAGTTGAGAGCGCTTCACCGTCTACATCTTCAGCGATTATTAAAAGCGGACGAGAAGTTTTTTGAACTTGCTCTAAAACAGGAAGCAGATCTTTAAGTGAAGTAACCTTGCTCTCAACTAGTAAAATCCACGGATTTTCTATCTCAGCTATCATTTTTTCAGGATTTGTAATGAAATATGGACTCAAATATCCGCGATCAAACTTCATGCCCTCAACAACATCAAGTTCATCAACTATCCCTTTAGCCTCTTCAACGGTTATAACACCGTCTTGACCGACTCTCTCCATAGCTTCAGCTATCATATTACCGATTTGCTCATCAGAATTTGCAGAAATAGTTGCAACTTGCGCTATGTCTTTCTTACCGTTGATTGCTTTACTTGACGCTTTAAGGTTTGCTAAAATCGCCTCACAAGCCTTATCCATCCCTCTTTTTACTTCGATAGGATTAGCACCTGCAGTGATATTTCTAAGACCTTCAGAAAAAATAGCGTTTGCCAAAACGGTAGCAGTCGTAGTACCGTCACCTGCTTCATCGGCAGTTTTAGAAGCCACATCTTTTACAAGAGTAGCACCCATATTTTCTAGCTTATCTTTTAACTCAATCTCTCTTGCAACGGAAACACCGTCTTTTGTTATAACCGGATTACCGTAACTTTTTTGGATCAAAACATTGCGACCGCGAGGTCCCATCGTTACTTTTACCGCGTCAGTTAGTTTTGCAACACCGCGAGCTAATGCATTTCTTGCGTTATCTGAAAAAATTATCTCTTTTGCCATATTTATTTCCTTTTATTTATTATATAAATCTCGAAAAATTCATTTTTCGTAGCTTTAGGGGGTTGTAGGGACATCTGTCCCTGCCACTCAAACGGACTTGTTCGTTTGAGTGCGTAATATCAGTTAATTATCCCAAAAATATCATCTGTTTCTAAAACTAGAAACTTTTCACCCTCAAGTGAAATTTCACTACCTGAAAATTTTCCAAAAACTACAATTTCGCCGCAAGCCAGCTCTGTAACTTCTGCGCTAACTGCCATCACTTTGCCTCTTGATGGTTTTTCTTGCGCATTATCAGGAATAATAATACCACTTATTGTAGTATTTGCTTCTTCTACTCTTTTTACTAGGACTCTTTTACCTAATGGTTGAAAATTCATATAAAACTCCTTAAATAATATTGTTTACACGCGCAATATTACATAAAAAAGGTAACAAAGTCAATACTCTTAGCCTGTACGACTAAGGCTTATTTACAAGACGCACTCAAGATTATTGATGGCAATAAGCTTTTTTTATTTTTCATTCTATTTTTTAATAAATCTTCTTCCTATCTTAGGTTATTTAAAGTTTTAAACAAGTATAATTCTGCCTCTTAAAAGATGTCAGGGTAGCTCAGCTGGTTAGAGCACTGGTCTCATAAGCCGGGGGTCGGGGGTTCGAGTCCCCCCTCTGACACCATTTTTTAAGATTCCGAATTAGCTCAGCGGTAGAGTAGGTGACTGTTAATCACTTGGCCACTGGTTCGAATCCAGTATTCGGAGCCACCACATTTAAAATCCCTTAGATAAGATATTTCAAAGCTTTAAAAAATTTTGGTGACTATATAGTAGCTAAATTCCACTCCCACTCAACGATATATCAGCAATTTATAAATGAAAAGCTATAATTTCAAAAATTAAATAAATTTTTTATGAAAGTTGCACTATGTTTTTACAACGATATATTGATTTTACAACACACTATTTCAAAACTGTTTTGGTTCTAGTAGCGATAACGACGGGGATTTTTGGGTATTATGCACAATTTTTAAGTATTGACGCTTCGGCTGAGACGCTTTTATTGGAAAATGATGTTGATTTGAAGTTAACGCGTGAAGTTCACGGGCGTTACATCAGCCCCGATTATCTCGTAATCGCTTTTAGCCCTAAAGAGTATATGCTCTCCGATACTACACTTGCTACGATAAAAGCGCTTAAAGACTCTTTGTCGAAGATAAAAGGAGTTGAAAGCGTTACTACGCTGCTCGATGTTCCGTTACTTGAGAGTCCGCCAAGGGCAGTTTCCGAAGTTGTAAAAAATGTGCGTACTCTCTCATCCCCTGACATCAATAAAACGATGGTTCAAAAAGAGTTTACTTCAAGCCCTCTATACGCAAAAAATCTCGTAAGCGATGATTTTAAAACAACCGCTATTTTAGTCAATCTCAAAGAAGATGCCAAATACACCGAGCTTCTTCAAAAACGAAATGTTTTTATAGAATTGCAGCAAAAAAGAGAACTAAGCAAAGAAGAAAAAAAAGAGTTTGAATCCTCAAAAAAAGCCTTTAAAGAGTATGGTTACAGCACGAGGGATGAAGTCCATCAATTGATTGAAAATGTTCGTTCTACCATAGATCCGTTCCGCAAAGACGGGGAGCTTTTCCTAGGCGGAGTTATGATGATTGCGGATGATATGATAGGTTTTGTAAAGAGCGATATTGCCATCTACGGAACGGCTATTATGATTATTATGGTGCTAATGCTGTGGATTATTTTCAGACAAGTGCGTTTTGTGGTTTTGCCTATCGTAGTATCGCTTTGTGCCGTCGTAATTACGACGGGCATTAACGCACTTTTGGGTCTTGAAGTAACGGTCGTCTCATCAAATTATGTTGCAATACAGCTCATCACCACGCTCTCTATAGTTATCCATCTTATAGTAAGTTACCGTGAAGAGTATGCACTTTACCCGCATTTTTCACAAAAAGAGCTTCTTGAGATTACACTAAAGCGTATGTCGGTTCCATCTGTTTTTATAATCCTTACCTCAGTTGCCGGATTTGGCTCGCTTATGACATGCGATATTTTACCGATTATCGATTTGGGTACGATGATGAATATCGGTGTAACCATTTCGCTGATTGCGGCGTACATTCTTTTTCCGTCTATGATGATGCTTTTTGCTAAAAAAGAGCCTGTGCTTACATTTGATAAAGCTTTTACGCTCAATACCATATTTGCTCATACCGTAGAACATCACGGTAAAAAAATAATTGCGATAGTAGTTGCGATTCTCGGTTTTAGCCTTTTTGGCACCACGCAATTGGTAGTTGAAAACAGTTTTATTAACTACTTTAAAAAGGGTACCGAAATCTATAAAGGTATGCAAAAAATCGACAACGATTTAGGCGGTACGACACCTTTGGAAATAGTTGTAAAATTCCCTAAAACGGAGAATGAGGAGAAACCAAAAAGCGCAGAACCTCAAGAAAAGACGAAAAGTACGGCTGCTTCTGATGAACTTGATAGTTTTACAAACGAATTTAAAGAGACGGGTAATGACGCACAATACTGGTTTACAGCACAAAAAATGGAGACCATACTTAAAGTGCATGACTATTTGGTCTCTTTACCTGAGGTGGGAAATGTATCTTCGCTAGGCACGCTCACAAAAGTTGGGCGAATCTTGAAAGAGGGTAAAGATTTTGACGGCGTTGAGTTGGCACTGATGTACAATGAGTTGCCGCTGGAGTTTAAAAAAATTCTTCTCTCTCCGTATGTCAATACCGAGTATAACGAGGCGCGTTTTGTAGTTCGACTAGTAGACTCCAACAAAGATCTCAGACGCGACGAACTGCTTCAAAAAATTCAAGAAGATCTTGAGAAAAAAGTTGGGCTCGAGCCGCAGAACTTCAAACTCGTGGGCATGATGGTACTTTACAATAACATGCTCCAATCCCTTTTTGACTCGCAAATATCGACACTTGGGCTTGCGCTTCTTTCACTTGGAGCAATGTTCTTGTTTTTATTCCGCTCTTTAAAAATTGCAATTGTAGCGCTCACCGTCAATATGGTACCAATCAGTGTTATTTTTGGCATTATGGGTGTTGCGGGAATTCCTTTGGATATTATGAGCATAACAATAGCCTCAATAGCGCTCGGTATCACTGTAGACAATACCATTCACTACTTCTACCGTTTTAGAGAGGAGCTTGCGCGCGACGGAGACTATATGGCGTCTATGCACAGAGCACACGGAACTATTGCTTTTGGAATGTTTTACTACTCGCTTGCAACTATTGTCGGCTTTTTGGTATTGGTAACCTCTAATTTCATCCCGACGCTTATTTTTGGTCTTTTGACCGTTATAGTTTTACTTGTAGCTATCGTCTCAGACCTTCTCTTCTCACCGCTTTTGGTGGTGTTCTTTAAACCTTTTACGCTAAAGAGATAGATTGCCGCGCTTCGCTCGCAATGACGAGAGTGGCAGTCTCAAAGTATTATTTTAGGCTCTTTTTCAAATCTTTTACAAACTCTGTTATATCATCGTGCAGTGTCTGCAAATCTTCTTCATGTGCAACTTCGTCTGCAAGGATTTGAGAGACGACATCGTATGTCACTATATCTTTTTCTCTTGTCAAATCAACTATACTTGAGTATGTTTTTATCGCGCACTGCTCACCGTTTATAGCATCTTGCAAAATCGCTACGACATCAAAATTTTTAGGCTCTTCGTAACCGCAATTTGTTTTTTTCATCCACTCTTTCGGGTGCAAAAGCGGTGTTCCGCCAAGCTGTATGATTCTATCTGCTATCATAGTTGCGTGTCTTAGTTCATCTGCAGCATGTTGATTTAGCTCTACGATTGCAGCATCTTTCATAATCCCTTTTACGACTTTGCTCTCAATAAAATATTGATAGTACGCCAACCACTCATCCGCATACGCTTTGTTTAAAAGTTTAATGATTTCTGAGACTTCTATACCTTTGATAATCGAATTACCTACTCTAGCCATATTGCACTCCTCTTAAAAATTTTTAAATCACTCCATCTTACAGCTAAGTTTATTAATTTCGTTTTAAAAATTTAGGCTAAAAGATAAGCAAATCTCTTAACCCACTCTTTAAAAACCTCCGAGTGTTCCATCCTCACACCATTTCTTTGCAAATCTTGAACTATCATAACCGCAAATTCGCTCTTTAACTCAAGCGTATACTTGAGTAGATTTTCCAATCTCTCATCTCGATTATCTTTCAGGTACCCACTGACAAGTCCTGTACTTAGAGCATAAAGAACATCAACCTCATTGCTGTACTCGCCGCCCTCACCTCTTAATATATCTTCGATACTCGGCAATCTGTCCGCAACTTTTGCAAATGCCAAAAAGGAGACCGCAACTTCTCGCCCGACTGCTCCGCTAAGAGTATCTAAAAGCAGCTCTTTTGTAATCGTACTCTTTAGTATCTTGTCTACATACTCCCAGCTTCTCGGGGTTGCAAAGCTTTTTATATCACTCTTTGCATCAAAAGTGAACAGATGTTCATTCTTATATGAGATGTATGAAATAACCCTCTCATCAAGCCCTTTTTTATAAGCCCACAACCGCCAATCTCCGACATCGACTTCCATCTCAAAGTGAACAAATCTATTTGCCAAAGGGCTTGGCATACGGTAAGTCACACCCCTGTCCCCCTCGCGGTTTCCCGCAGCGACTATCGCCCAGCCGTGCGGAAGTTCATACTCGCCTACTTTTCTATCCAGTATAAGTTGATATGCAGAGGCTTGAACGCTTGGCGGTGCAGAGTTTAACTCATCTAAAAACAAAATTCCCTCACCGCTCTTAGGTAAAAAAGCCGGAGGCGCCCAAAGTGCGGTATGAGACTCTTTGTCGTAAAACGGGATGCCTTTTAAGTCGGTCGGATCCATAAGAGCAAGTCTTAAATCAATAAAACCGATTCCTTTGTCTTCGGCTATCTGCTTTACGATGGATGACTTTCCGATTCCCGGAGCACCCCATAAAAATGTCGGAACTCTCTGCTCAACCAAAGAGGTTATAGTCGCTATTAAATTTGTTGCTCTCACACTTCCCATCCTATATTTTCTTGTTGTATATGTCTGCCGAATGTCGGATTTTCTTTTACCGCGCGTGCAAATCTGGAGTCTAGCTGCAGTTGGTATAAAACTTCTATCGGCGTGCTTGGATTTTTAGCCAAACCTTTTAAAATTTCCGCATCAAGCTCATCTGCCATTGCCGATAGTATATACGACGGCGTACTTTCATTGTGCGCCAAAGAGATATGATTTTGCTTCTCTTTGTATGCCTCTTTGAGCATCTCTACGGGAGTAGTCGGGTTTTTATAAATCGCCGACTTTATCTCAAAAGAGCCGCAAGAGAGCAGTTTTTTTACTACCGAAGCACCGATATTTTCGTTTGAAGCCAAAGAGAGATTTATGGCTTTATCATCCAAAGCGATTAATCTCTCTTGCATCTCTTGTGTTAAAGTGCCGTTTTTAGCCAACTCTAGCGGATTGTTTTGTAAAAATCTCTCAAAAAGTTCATCATCAAGTTTTGCGTGTTGCGCTAAATCATCTGCATATCTCTCAATACTCAAAAGCTTAAAAAGTACATTTTTGGATAGATTTTCATTTCGGCAAAGCGCTTCGAGCACGCTCTCATCCATAGAGTTATAAAGAGCCGTTTGCATCTTTTCATCACAATCATTTCGCATCGCTATAAGAGTTTTAATCTTTGAATTTGCGCTGTTTTGCAGCGGTTCAAGTTCCAAAAGAGCTTCTATAAGCTCCTTGCTATGGGTTTGCGCTATTAAATGTATAAATCCAGAAGTTGCATACTGAACATTGTGATTTCGCTCGATATTTTTATAAAACCGTAAAATTATAGCGGCACTCACATCGCGGTTAGAGTCGTTTTCAAAAAAATCTTCGCCGCCCCATTTGTACATCTTAAGCAGTTTAAAGAAAAGTTTATCGCTTATCGCTCCGTTTTGAATAAAATTCCTTAGCCTCTCTTTATCGTGGCTAAGTTTTAAACTCATCAAAAGAGTATTTTCGTCAATCTCTTTTGCCAGCTCTTTTTCTAAAACATCTATGGGTATAAATTTTAATCTATAAAACTCTTTTTCATACAACTCATCACTTGCTTTTTGCTCATAAGGCGTCATCATTTTACCCTCAACAATAAGCTCCACGCCATCCTCAAACTCAGATACCAAACCTATCTTGTGAAACTTTAACTGTGCTAAAAACTCATCCATGCCAAAAGCGCGGCTTTTACCAAAAAGCACTATTTTTTTATCTTTTAATTCTTTTAAATTCATACATAAATTATAGCACCGGTTGATTAAGAAGCGTGTTATAATAGTAGGTTAGATATATAAAAAGGTTTTTTTATGAAAAAATTATCTCTATTTTTGGCTCTGGCTTTTGCTATGTTTGCCAACGACGGCGTTCATGAGTTTGCCCAAAGTAAAGAGTGTCAAGCGTGCCATCCGCAAATATATAGTGAGTACTATGGCTCGATGCACGCCAACTCAACGCCCGATAAAGATGTAATACATAAAGCTGTTTGGGACAAACATCCGCATAATACGAAGCTTGAGCAGTACTCTTGCGGAAAATGCCACTCTCCTGCTGCAAACGACTTAGACAAAATGTTGACTGATGGTCAAAAAGCTATGCCTGACGTTAAAAACCAAACTCATCAAGAGGCAGTTAGCTGTGCATATTGCCATCGTATCGAGAGTATCAAAGAGCATAAACAGAGCAACACAAACATCATAAGCAAAACCAAAAAAGAGTACTACGGTTCGGGAAGAAGCTCTCTTGACTCTCCGTATCATAAGATTATGACAAAAGAGAATGAGCATTTTGCAAACGGAAATGTCTGTGTCGGATGCCATTCACACAATGTCAACCAATTTGATTTAAACCTCTGCTCGACAAATGTAAATAATGAAATGAACAAAGCAAATTGCGTAAGCTGTCATATGCCAAAAGTTGAAGGTAGTTTTTCATCTATAATTGAGACGAAAACTCACTCATTTCACGGTTTTGCCGGAGCGCACAATAACTCTGAGATGCTTGGCAAATATGTCGATATCTCTATTCTTAAAAATATAGACCACTTTATAGTAAATGTTGACAACCGCTCTTCACATGCGCTTTTGCTTCATCCTATGCGTTTAGCGGTTTTAAAAATAAGCGTAATTAGAGATAAAAAAACCATAGAATTGGAGAAAGAGGTTTTTGTCAGAGTGATAGGAAAAGATGGCAAGCCTGCCATGCCGTGGGCGGCTGATACGACTCTAAAAGATACTATGATACAAGCAAACGAAAAAAGAGCCGTAAAGCGAGAGTTTAAACTGGAAAAGGGCGACAAAGTCGATATCGTATTGGGATGGTACTTGGTAAATCCTCAAGCCCTTGAATCACTTGGACTGCAAAACGAAAAAGCGGCAACGGAGTTTAGAGTGTTTAAAAAACAAAGCTTTTCATTTTAACAAGAGCGACAATAAAAATATAACATTAACCGTTTTTTTAGTAAAATAGCGACATGAATTCAAAAAAAATATGGTCACTGCTATTGTTCTTTGCAATGAGCTTCTCAATGTTGCATGACTATACTTTTGCCGTTTTGGATGGCAGTCACTGCTCTGCAAATGGGTGCATTAGCGAACTGTCGTCTGCATTTTCAACTGAAACAACAGATACATTATGCAAGATTCATACAGAATATCATACACCGTATATTTTTTTAGAAAAATCAGCTTACATCCCAATCATCCAAAAAAGAGAGGATTTTTTCGCATACAACGAGATATTTCTTTCATTAGACTACTTCAGCTTTTTTAAACCCCCTATAGCATAACCCTTTTTTTAATCACAACCTATAAAATTTAAAACACAGCCGCATATTTCTATGCGTAATAAAAAAGGTAATTATGAAAACTTTTATACTATTAATCATTCCGTTTATTATTTTTGCTTCAGGCGAGACGATGAGTGTCTCCGATTCTCTCTATTTTAACAATGCGGACAAGCAGCCTTTTAGACAAAAATATAATCAGGAAGCAAGAATGCATAAACTGCATAAAATAGACGAGCAAGAAGCAAAATCCATCATTAAAGAGTTGACGCAGGAAGAGAGTAAATATCTAAAACTAACAACCAGCGGCAATTATCTCATTTACAAGGTATCCACAGAGCACTATACTCTTATCATAAATGCACTCGACGGTACTCTTATAGAAAAGGAGCCTAAATGAAAGCTCTATTTTTTCTGCTTGTATATACTCTGTTTTTACATGCAACAACACTTAGTTTAGATGAGATTTTGCAAAAACTCCAACATGAACATCCTATGGCAAAATCAACTCAAGCCGTTGAGCATGCCTATGATTCACAAAACAAGGTAATATCATCAAGACAGCCGCTTGGTTTTTTTACAGAAGGAACCTACGCAAAACCTGATTTTGATAAGTCCGGATATGAGTATAGCGTTGGAGTTGAACAAAACTTTATGCATCCGAGTGTTAAAAAAAATACAATAAAATCTGCCAAGTATGCGAGCGATGCTGAGATTTTAAGCTTAAAACATGATTTTGCGCTTTTAGAAAATGAGGTACGGCTTCTTTACCACATAAACTGCCTTGATCAAAAAAATATAGAGCAGTATAAAAAATCTTTTTTAGCTTTTGAAGCGCTATATATGAAAAAAGAGAAGTCCTACAAATATGGAGAAATCTCCAAAAAAGAGCTTTTACAGCTTCAAATCGAACTAGATAGGCTTAAAAATGAGTATAAATTTTATGAGAATGAAGTAAAAATTTCTCGTGATAATTTACAATCTAAAATTCTTCTGCCTTTTTTTAAAGACAAAGAACTCTCTTGCAGAGATATCAAAACAGTTACAAACGAGCTTCCATTTAACGATGCACAAGAATCTCTGCAAGAGCAGTCGCTAAATAAGAAAATCCAAAGCCTTCAAAGTGATTTTGATAAATACAACGCACCGTTTGATTCGTTTGCACTCAGAGCATCTTACCAAAATGAGATCGATGCAGCTAGATTTACCATTGGCTTATCCGTACCTCTTAACTTTACTACATCTATCAACGAAGAGAGCCGTGCGGCAGCTATGCATAAAAAAAGTGCCGCTCAGTATGAAAAAGAGGGGCTTAAACTGCTGCAAGCATCTAATGCCGAGGCGTTAAAAAAAGAGTTGACACAAAGTTTTGAGAGTATCACTGCACAAAATGCTATGTTAGAAAGGTATGAAAATGAGCTGATGCCTCTTATCGAGAGCGGATATGCTTTGGGTGAGGATTCGGCTATCGAGTATCTGTTAAGTCAAAGAGAATTATGGAAGTTAAAAGAAGAACTTACCGTACACAATAAAAAATATTACGAAACATTATTTAAACTCTATAGTGTTTTACAAATCAAGGAGTAATTATGAAAAAAACTATTATTTTACATTTAATGTTAACTATATCGCTTATGGCAAATGTCACGCTTACGCCCCAAGAAGAGAAAAATTGGCAGATTCAAACAGCCGTTGGTAAGGAGGTTACGCATGTGCCTCTTGATGAGTATATGATGAGAGTTACGACTCCGCCAAAACTTCTGCATACAATCTCACTGCCTTACGAAGCTAAAGTTATACAGCTAAATAAAGCAAATTTTGAAAGCGTTAACAAAGGAGAGGTTTTAGCTCTTCTAAACTCGCCTCAATGGATTGAAGCTCAAAAAGAGGCAATTGCCGCTTTGATAAAACTAACGCACAGCGAGAGTGAAGCGAGTCGCAAATCAAAGCTTTGTAAAGAGGAGATTATCGCTCAAAAAGAGTGCATTACGGCAGAAGCAGAGGTTAAAACAGATACTATAAAACTTTTATCATCCAAAGCATTACTTAAAACTTACGGTGCAACCGATGAGATGATAAAAACACTCTTTAAAGACCTTACTATTTTTCCAAGCATCGAACTGCGTTCTACGGTCAAAGGGGTGATTTTACAAACAGATATTGAAGTGGGCAAAAATATCTCATCTTCAAACGCTCTTTTTCTTATCAAAACCGATGGAGAGGATTGGCTCGAGGGTGATCTTCCTCAAGCAGTCGCAACTACTCTTAAATCATCACAAGAGGTTATTATTAAAATAGACGATAAAGAGATAAAATCAAAAATATTGCTTATATCTCCTACTCTAAACCCTCTAAACCAAAGTAGATATGTTCGTTTTTCCCTGCCAAAGGAGACAAAATTTTTAGCCGGGCTAAGAACCAAAGCTGAACTTAGTGTTGAGAGAAAAGCTTTTGTAGTAGATAAAAAGGCTCTAATCCAAAACGGTGCAGATACTATAGTATTTATAAAAAGAGGTCAAACATACCATGCCCTAAAAGTAAATATTATTGCCGAGAATCGTGAGGTATGTTATCTTGATTATAATGCCGAACTAAAAGAACCGATTGCAATTACTGCAACTAGCGTGTTGCAAAACAAGCTGCAACAAGGCAAATAATGCGTAATTTAATCTCTTTTACGCTCTCTCAGCGGCTCTTTATCTCTTTGTTGGCTCTTGTAATCTTAGGTTTTGGCGTTAAGTCATACTACAATCTTGCTGTTGATGCTTTTCCCGATATTTCACCTACGCAGGTAGAAATCATCATGAAATCCAGCGGTATGACACCCGATGAAGTCGAATCGCGTATAGTTATTCCCATTGAGATGGGAATGCTTGGCATACCTCATCAAACAATTATGCGTTCAACCGCCAAATACGGTATTTGTGATATTACTATCGACTTTGAAGAGGGAACCGACATATATTGGGCACGCCAGCAAGTCAGCGAACGTCTAAATGCTATAATGAATGAGTTACCTGTAAATCTTGAAGGCGGACTTGCTCCAATAAGCACGCCTTTGAGTGAAATCTTAATGTTTACAATTGAGTCGCAAACGCTTGATTTAACACAAAAACGTTCTCTCTTAGACTGGGTAATCTCGCCAAAAATTCGCTCCACCAGCGGAGTTGCAGAGGTCAATACTCTAGGAGGTAAGGTAAAAACATATGAGGTAACTCCTAACCTCAATACGATGCGTACATACGGCATCAGCTTAGCGCAGCTTATATCCACGCTTGAAAAAAACAACCTCAATGACGGTGCAGGACGAGTTACGCAAGGGGTAAACAGTGTTCTTGTGCGTAGTGTCGGGCGCATCAACGATATTTTTGACATTGGTCACTTAAGCGTTGCCACGGTTGATGGTAAGGTGATTTGCATAAAAGATATAGCGGATATAAATATAGGTCACCTAACAAGAGCCGGCTTTTCAACAAAAAATGGACAGGGTGAAACGGTTCAGGGAATAGTTCTTGGGTTAAAAGGTGCAAATACTCAAAAAGTACTCCAAGAGGTAAAAGAAAAACTTGCTCAAATGGAATCAATGCTCCCTGAGGGCACAAAAATAGATATATTTTATGACCGCTCAAAATTAGTTGATTTGGCGACTAATACTGTTAAAAATTCACTATTTGAAGCCACTGTATTAATTATTATCATTCTTTTACTGATGCTTGGAAATTTTGCTTCTGCCTTTAGCGTTGCGCTTATTTTGCCCTTTGCACTACTGATGAGTTTTATCGCTATGGACTATTTTGGGTTAAGCGCCAACTTAATGAGCTTAGGCGGACTCGCCATAGCCGTAGGTATGTTAGTGGATTCCGCCGTTGTTATGGTCGAACATATTATGGCAGAACTAGGAAATGAAAAACGCAAAAATGAGAACAAAATAAATATTATATATAATGCCGCCGTTGATATGGCACCATCGATTATTACGGGAGTACTCATTATTATCATAGTGTTTATGCCGCTTTTAACGCTTGAAGGGCTTGAAGGAAAGTTGTTTAAACCTGTTGCACTAAGCATAGTTTTTGCACTCTTTAGCTCTTTAATCCTCTCTCTTACTCTTATTCCCGTACTTAGCTCATTTATCTTAAAAATTCATCCCGATAAAGAGTCTTGGTTGATTAGAACCTTGTTAAAGTTTTTCAAACCTACTCTTGATTTTGCAATCAAACATGCCACTACCGTATTTATAACGGTGATACTTATGTTTGGAGCTTCTCTTTATCTTGCTTCAAAAACAGGCAAAGCTTTTATGCCTATAATGGATGAGGGGACTTTAGTTACGATGATAGAATCTCTGCCATCCATCAGCCTTGAAGAGAGTATAGAGTTAAACAAAAAAATTCAGACAAAGCTTATGGCTGATATACCAGAAATCTCATCTATTATCGCTCGTACCGGTACCGATGAGCTTGGGCTGGATCCTATGAGCCTTAATGACACGGATACCTTTTTTCTTCTCAAACCAACAAAAGAGTGGCGAGAACAATCAAAAGAGTGGATAAAAAATCGCATAAGGGACTCTCTTGATGGCATGGGCGGTATTGGACATGTATTTACCCAACCTATCGAAATGCGCATATCAGAGATGCTAACAGGCGTGCGCGGTGATTTAGCTATCAATGTTTTTGGAGACGATCATAGCGAGCTTGAACGCATAGCCGCCGAAATAAAAACCATCTTAGAGCAGACTCACGGAAGCAGCGATGTGTACAAAAAAAGCAATGAAGGGATTGAGTATTTTGAACTTAGCTTTAACAAAGAGGCGCTAGGTTACTATGGATTAAACGAACAAGATATTGCAGGTTTTATGAAAACTATGGTTACGGGAGTTCAAGTAGGTATCATCCAAGAGGGGATGCGCCGCATAAAACTAATGGTTAAGGGTGAAGATATTATGCACAACTCACTAAACACATTACAGACGCTCCATTATACTTTAGCAGACGGCAGAAGCATTCCTCTAACCAACTTTGTGACATTTAAAAAAACAACCGGACCAGTACAAATCGAGCATGAAAACGGGTATCGTAAAACAGTCGTGCAGAGCAATGTTATGGGTAGAGATCTTGTAGGTTTTGTCGAAGATGTAAGAACACAAATTGAACAAACTGTCAAAATGCCTGCCGGTTATTATGTAACTTATGGAGGTCAATTTAAAAATCAACAACGAGCAGCCGCAAAACTGACTATAATCGTACCGATTGCACTATTTTTAATCTTTATACTGCTGTTTGTTTCATTCAACTCCATAACTCAAGCACTGTTGGTCTTAATAAATGTACCACTAGCTCTTATCGGAGGTTTTGCAGGACTATATATCAGCGGCGAATACCTATCTGTTCCCGCATCGGTCGGGTTTATCGCACTCCTTGGCATCGCGGTACTAAACGGTGTGGTGCTAGTCAACTACTTCAACTATCTTGTGCAAAATGGCTATGAAGTCATAGATGCCGTACGTGAGGGTACCATAAAACGATTTCGTCCTGTTCTTATGACTGCGACCATCGCCGCACTCGGTTTAGCGCCGCTGCTCTTTGCAACGGGCCCGGGATCAGAAATACAAAAACCGCTTGCAATTGTCGTTATAAATGGCTTGATTAGTTCAACACTCTTGACTCTAATCGTACTGCCGCTACTCTATCTTAAATTTACTAAGCAGTATGATTTAGAGAAAGAATAGAGCTAATTTTAAAAACTTCTGCACTCTTATGTGCAGGAGTTATCAGACTTCAAATAACCGTCATCACGAACAAAGTGAAGCAATCTAAAAAAAGTCTATTTAGAAACGAGAACTATTTTACAGCCCCTAAACTCAAAATCAAGCTCAAGAGGCATCTCTTTATAAAGCAGCGGACTATCCAAGTCGATATACTTTATAACATCTCTATAAGCAAACGCCAGATGCAGCGCCATATTTATAGAGTATGGACCCTCAAGCATCGAACCAAGCATACAAGGGACTTTTTTCTCTCTTGCATACTCCAAAATCTCTATCGCCTTGCTCACTCCGCCGCACTTCATAAACTTTATATTTATCATGTCAGCGCTCTTTGACTTTAGCACTTTTTTCACATCTTCAAGAGTAAATGCAGCTTCATCGGCTAAAATCGGGATATGTGAAGCCTCTGTTATCTTTTTTAAACCATCCAAATCAGAAGCAATAACGGGCTGTTCTATAAGCTCTATCTGAGTACCCTTTACATTTTGGATAAAAAAAAGTGAATCTTCCAAACTCCAAGCCTGATTTGCATCGACCAATATTTTTGCACTCGGCAGTGCATCGGCAATCTCTTTTACCACTTTTAGCGCATGTTCTATATCGCCGCCGACTTTTACTTTAAGTATCTCCATACCTTCGTCATAAGCCTTTTTAGCATCATTTAACATAACATTCGCATCATTTAAACTAATAGTCACATCCGTTTGAAGCGGAGTTAAATCCGTTGCACCAAAGTAGTCATAAAGCGGTTTTTTTGCCTCTTGAGAAAGCAGATGCACAAACACTATATCAAGTGCAGCTTTTGCACTTGAGCCGATTTGTGCAGCATGGAGTTTGACAAGTGCCTCTTTTGGCGAAAGCCCCAAAAACAGTTTTTTGACACTACCGATAGAGTTTAAAATATCCTCTATCCCTTCTCCCGTAATCGCTTTCGTAGCAGGTGCTTCGCCAACCCCAACAAATCCGTTATCACACTCCACATAAACCCTGACAAACTCCACATGAGTAGCGGTGCGAAGAGCAGTTTTAAACGGGGTTTTTAGCTCTATATATTTTATTTCTGTTTCTATTTTTGTTATTTTCATTTTACAATCCAATATCCACCCTTTGCCCCACATCTCATCATCACTTGCCATAAATTTTAAATTCTCTCGCTAAACTCGCTACTCGTCAAAACTTCAATATCTGGAGAGTAAAAATTTTTGTCATTTGTGATAATACACTCGCATTTTTGTTTTTTGGCGCATATATATTGAAGATTGTCTTCAAGATCACTGTTTTGCATTTGTAATGCAAAATCTATCATTTCATTGGTAGCACCCACTACTTCAAAATGTTTGTTTACAAGATTTAAAAAAGCTTTTATATCTTTGACTTGCTTACTTGCTATATAATCAATATTTAAAATCGTAATATCCAAAATAGTAGCGCTAAAAAGTTTCTTCTCTATTGCATTAAAAATTAACAATGCTTTTTCAAAACCTTCTCGCTTAAGCAGCAAATCTAAAAAAATATTAGTATCAATGAAAATTTTCATTGAACAACTCTTTTATATTTTTCATCATCTATCTCATAGTCATTATCCAAAATACCGACAAACTGATTGAAAGAACCACTCTTTAGGCTCTCTTTTGTAGTAGATTGTTTTACTAATTTTTCATACTCTTCATAAGGTAAAATAACCGCTTTTTTTTGATGTGCTTTTTTATCAATTATAAAAACCGTTTGAGATAAAAGCTTTGTAAACTGCGCTTGTGCCTGAGAGATACCAAGTTCTAACATAGTGACTCCTTTTAGACTCCTTTTAAATATGTACATATTATCATATATATATTTACTTGTCAATTAAAACATATATAATTTTTTAATCTATTACCCCGCCATCCAAATCAAAATATTACCTACCATTAAACCGACAAAAGTGCCTATTATAAAGCCCATAACTGCCATCAAAACACCGACGCCGACAAGTGCTTTGTTGTAAGTAGCCGCCAAAATGGATGCGGATGCTACTCCGCCGATGTTTGAGAGTGAAGCAACGCTTACACTAAAGAGGTCAAGTTTAAACATCTTTGCACCTGCGACCATTATTAGTGAATGAATAACCAATATACAAAATCCGGCAATGACATATACCCCGACTCCGCTAAAGTTTTCAAACAACGCTTTTGAGCCGATGAGAGCTATAAGCATATAGAGCATTGCAGAACCTACCAAGCTAGAGCCGTTTATATTTTTTAGTTTTGTAAATGAGCCTAAAATACCAAGCACGGTTGCAAGGATTACGGTTGTAGTGGTGTAGTTCAATATCTCAAATCCACTATATGCCAAAAAATTAACACTTATGGAAACAAGAGCAGACAAAAATATCAAAAGCCAATATCTCTTTTTTCCAACGGCAGATACGCACCCTATTGCTTCAAGTTTTGCCATCTGCTCATGCGAAGTCGTAAACGAGTTAAAATAGTGCGCAAACGGGGTCAAAAAAAGCAAAAACATCATCCATATCGTATAGTTCACGCTATCGACTATAAGCGCATATCCGAACGCTTCTTGGCTTACATCCAGCGCCGTGCCTACCGCCACCATATTTGCCATGCCGCCAGTCCAACTCCCACTTAATGCACCGAATGCCCCTGCCATATCGGTATCAAAACTAAATGCCCAAGAGACGGCTATAAAACCAAAAACAATGGAGAAAACAGCCAGAGTATATGCGATAAGAAGAGATTTTCCAAGCTTGAAAAAATCCCTGATATCAACTTGTAAGAGCATCAAAAAAAGCATAGCGGGAAGCAGATACTTTTTTGCATTTTCATAAACGGTATCTATAGCTTCATTTTGTTCAAATACATTTAAAGAAGCCAAAACCATACTAAATATATAAATCAACACAACCGCAGGAAGGTATTTAAAAAATTTCGACTTGCTCTTTTGCTCAATAAAACTAATAGCAGAAGCCAAAAATACAAGTGCCAAAAGATATAGAAGCGGCGAACTAATCATTTATGCACTTTAGTGCAAGGCGCACCCTTAAAACCGCTCAAATTTGCTCTAAGCTCACTCATAAACCTTACCGAAGGGTCATCCTTATGCGTTCTGTATTTTTTATCGACCTCAAGCCAAATCTCGTCTGCTTCAAAACATCTGTACTCATAATGTCCGACTACATACTCTATCGTCGAAAACCTTTTTTTAAGCTCTTTAACCAGCTCTATATTCGCCTTTAACTGCTCTTGTGTTAGGTTATCCTTAGAGTTTTGCCCACCGACATTCTCTATCCCTATTGAGTTATAGTTAAGCCCTATTACATGTCTTGCCATAAAATCAAGCGGCATCAGCTGATGGATAGTTCCATCCCTCTCAACCATAAAATGAGCCGAGACATTAACTGCCCCACCGTTATTTATATCCGGTCTGTCGCTTGGCAATGTTTGCGAAGTAAATCTTGAGAGCGAATCATTAAAATCATCTATCGCCGTATGATGAATCATAACAATTTTGGGAACTATTTTTATATCTTGCACATCTAAATTATAGTGGGATTTGATATATTTTTTCGTAAGTTCCACTCTTATCTCGCCAAACTCTATGGGAGTCTGTTTTATCTCTAAAGCCGTCAAAAAAAGAGGAACAAAAAGAGCTAATAAAAAGGTTTTATACATGCAAAATGCCTCAAAAAAGATTTAAAGACAGTATATTACAATTAACTTTTATATGCTTTTAATGCTTATCTTTATAATATAGCAATTATGAAGTCAAAAGAGATTGTAAAACAAAATTTATTAGCAGAACCGTTAAGCCAAAATGCGCTAAAGTTGGCGCGCGGTATATACAACACCTATATAGCGCAAGATGAGGAACTCTCATTAGAGATAAAAATCCCGACTTTTTTCAAACTTCTAAACCTTCATCCGTGTGCAGACTCTATAACAGATATAAAAAATTTATTAGAAGAGTTAAACGAACCGCTTGCCGTTAGAAATTTTGAGTTTCACGGAGAGACGACACAGCTTAAATTCATTCAATTTTGCAACTATAAAATCGGGGAAGAAACCATAAAAATAGAGTTAAGCCCTGAGTATTTGCACGCTCAAAGTGAATATATGTTAGATTCTTTTTTATTATTTTAAAACGCCAAAGGAAGTAATTCCTTTGGCTACGCTAGCCGCTATGGCACTAAAGCTTGCCGCATAAAGCGGCAGATGGTTTGAACGCAAGAGGCTTTTTAAGGCAGAAAAACAAAAGGTAAAAATTTGGCAAAACGATATATTATTTTAGATACGGAAACAACGGGAACTAGTGAAACGGACAGAGTTATACAGCTCGGGTTTATGGTTTTGGGTGAAAAAAATATAGAAGTGCAAAATGAGTTTTTTAGCTCAAGTGTTCCTATTAGCTTTGGCGCGATGGAAGTTCACGGGATTACGCCTGATATGCTTGAGGGCAAACCCCAGTGCAGAGATAGCGGTTCATATAAAAGACTATTAGAACTCAATACAAACGAGAACTATCTCATAATTCACAATGCGCCTTTTGATATAACGATGCTTGAGAGAGAGGGTTTTAAAACCCAAATGAGAGTTATAGACACCCTTAGAGTCGCAAAACATCTTCTTCCCGATGAAGAGGCTCATAGACTTCAATACTTTCGTTATAAAATGAATCTCTATAAAGATGAGCAAAAAGAGGCAGATGCTTTGGGCATAGTAATAAAAGCTCACGATGCTATCGGTGATGTTTTAGTTTTAAAATTATTTTTAAGCAAGCTAAAAGAGATGGTCTTAGCAAAATTTCCGACTGCAAATCCGGTTGAGAAAATGGTTGATTTAACCCTAACTCCTATTTTAATAAAATCATTCAACTTCGGAAAATACAAAGGTAAAACCTTAGAAGAAGTTGCCTCAAGCGACGCCGCTTATCTAAGATGGATGCTTGGCGGCATGGAAAAGCTTGATGAAGATTTAAAATATTCTATCAATGAAGTTTTAGGAAACTAAACACTACAAAGATAAAACGGTCTATAATATAGCTAAGAACAAGTGCCAAACGAGGCAAAGAGAAAAAAAGTTCAAAAGTAGCTATAAAAGACGGCAAAAGTAAAAGTATAGGAATTTATATGCTTAACTTCTCAAAATTCAATCGATAATAAAACTAAACCTGCTCTGCCGAAAATCTCTTTATACGGCTCACACTCTTTTTGTTTTATCTCTTTAAAACCAAGTTTTTTATAATAGAGCAAAGTCTCCAACGAGCCTATTTCAACTATCGTTTGCGCGATGCGATACCCTTTTAATCTTGCGTTGAGCAAACTTTTATGCATAAGCGCCTTTAAGATTCCGACATCCATAAAACCCTCTAACTCTTCCATGTAGTCAAAAACAAGAGTTCTATTGTTAAGGCTGAATCCGCAAATATCCATAAGCCCTAGATATTCACTCTCTTCGCCGTTAATGCCGATTTCACCAAGAGCGGCTATAAAAACCTCTCTTGTTACAATTCTCGGCTCATAACTACAAAGTGAACCGACACTTCTGCCATCAATTTCTGCAATTAAGAAGTTACTAAAATGACAACTACACTTCGCCGTCGTATTTGTTAATTTTTCTAAATAATTTAAAATCTGCTCGTCATTCGTGGTTTTAAAAATCAGATCATAAACTCCGATTTTTTTATCAGCTCTAGTGCTTTGTAAAATCATTTGCGCTAAAAACGGTGCGTCGGCACTAGTTGCTTTTCTTATGTTAATACTCATAAACCTTTTTCCATATCTAAAAAATTAATCTGTTTCATATTTTAGTAATAGTAACATACTTTATGGTAAAAAGTTTCTTAATTCTTATAATTTGCAAAATCTTTCTATTTGCCGATGAGCAAATAATTTTGGTAATAGCTGATGATTTTAACTCTCAAAAAGCAGCGCTTAGCTGTTTTGAAGATAATAAACCGGTTTTTGACTCATTTGAAGTAAATATCGGTAAAGGCGGTCTCGGTCATGGTTTGGGAGAAATAGAGCTTTTGCACACTCCATCGGAGCCTCTAAAACAAGAGGGCGATAAAAAAGCGCCTGTCGGTATTTTCACTCTTGATGCCGTTTTTGGGTACGATGAAGATATAAAAATAAAAATGCCTTATCTCTATGCAACAAAAGATCTGATTTGCGTTGATGATTCAGAGTCAAGCTTTTACAATCAAATCGTTAAAACACCAAAAGTAATGCCAAAAAGCTTTGAAGAGATGAGAAGAGACGACGCTCAGTATGAGTTGGGCATAGTTGTAGGACACAATAAAGAGCAGATAAGAGAAGCAGGATCTTGTATATTTTTACATGTAGAAAGCTCAGAAGATGCACCCACGGCAGGGTGTACTTCTATGAAGCTAGAAGATATCCTAAAAATAGTCTCTTGGCTGGATAAGAGTAAAAACCCGATTCTTATACAAATTACGAAGTCGCAATTAGGTCAAATATCGAAGTTATATCCAAAACTTGAGTTTTAATTCTCTTCTTTACTCATATAATCTTTTGCTTCTATCCCCATCAAAGACAATCCCGTTTTAAGAGACAGACCGACAAGCATTAAAAGCTTAAGAAGTTTTGCTTCATCCTCAGTTCCGATGATTCTGCAATCATAATAAAACTTATGCAAAGAAGCCGCAAGCGATTTTAGATACTCGGGAAGCTTTTGAACTTGTCTTGAGCTAAACGCATCATCGACAATCTCAGGCAAAAGCAGAGCATCAAACATCAAAATATCGGCATTCTCATCTAAGTTTTTTAGCGTTGCCGACATTATTTCATCTTGGCTCAAATTACTCTTTGAGATAATTGTTTTAATTCTGGCATGTGCATATTGGATATAAAAAATCGGGTTTGAACTATCCTGCTTTTTAAATTCAGCCAAGTCAAACTCTAGTGCCGTATCGCTCTTTTTTGAAGCAAAAATAAATCTAAGAGCATCGGAACCTATCTCTTCTACGATATCGCTCATAAGTATTACATTGCCGGCGCGCTTGCTCATCTTATACGGTTCACCGTTTTTTAAAAGACTTACCATTTGAGAAAGCTGCACTTCAAGTTTAGAACTCTCATAACCCAAAAACTCTACTGCCGCTTTTACTCTAGCTATATATCCGTGATGATCGGCTCCCCAGATATTTATGTAATAATCATATCCGCGTTCAAATTTTTGATTGTGATAAACTATATCACCCGCCAGATATGTCGGTCTGCCGTCTTCACGAACAACGACTCTATCGGCATCATCACCCTTTTGGCTTGATGCTATAAAGATTTTATCATCTTTTTTATAGATGCCATCGCCCATCTTTGCCATAACTCTGTCCCAATCATCATAAAGCGACGATTCATAAACAAAAGTGTCAAAGAAGATATTTGTATCTGCCAAATCATTTTTGATGATCTCCATAACACCGTCTTTAGCCCAAAGTGCCAGCTCTTTTTGACGAGATTCATCACTTAAAATCTCTATACCGAACTCTTTTACCGCTTTTTGTGCCAAAGGTGCTAAATAATCGCCTCTATAATAACTCTGCGGGTACTCAACACTCTCTTTAAGTATGTTTTCGCGTCCATAAAGCTGAATTGAAAGCCCAAGCAAATCTATCTGATTTCCGGCATCATTTACATAATACTCTGCCGTTATATCATAGCCTAAGTGTTTTGCCAGTCTATAAAGAGTATCTCCGTAAACGGCACCTCTTGCATGTCCGATATGCAGCGGTCCTGTTGGATTTGCACTAACAAATTCTAAAAGAATTTTCTCTTTTTTTTCACCTTTTGCAAACGCAGTCCTATTTTCTAATGCCCACTGTGCATACTCATTTAAAAAATCTTCGCTAAGACGAAAATTGAGGTAGCCCTTTACTGAGTCAACACTGCTAAATATATCGGTTTCATGGAATGAAGAGGCTAACTCTTCAGCGATTTTCATAGGAGATTCCCTAAGCTCTTTTGCTAAAGAAAAGGCTATAGGAGTGGCAAAATGACCAAAAGAGCGATCTTTTGGCTTTTCTAAAACAACTTCACGACCAAACTTTTCGCGCAAAAGCGCCGATACTCGTTGTTTCAAGATTTACGCTTGGTGTGTAGTTTTTGGAGCTTCAGTTGTTGCAGCGGTTCCAGTCGGTTCTACTTTTTTAGGAGCGTCTGTTTGAGCAGTTTTTATAGTTGCATCTTCAACCTCATCACTTTTCATCTCTTTTTTAAAGCTCTTAATACCTTGACCGAGACCTTTTGCTAACTCAGGTATTTTTTTTGAACCAAACATTAGAACGATAATTCCAAATATTAGCAATAACTCCATTCCGCTAGGCATACTCATGATTGTGTTCCTCTTTTTTTAAAATTTAGCCCAGATTGTATCTATTGCTTGCTGTAACTTTGCTTATTATAATATTATAGTGTTTTAATATTATAGTTTTATAACACTATATATCTTCCCATTTTCTAACAAAATCATTTATCTCATTTGCCGGGATTTTAACTCTAGCTGCGTTTGCTATGACTTTTAATATATCTGCGGCAACTTCAATATTGTCGTTTACGACTAAAAAATCATATTCACTGATTCTTTGCATCTCTCTCTTTGCCATATTTATGCGACGATCAATAACATCTTGCGTATCTGTCGAACGAAATTCAAGTCTTTTTTTTAGCTCTGAGAGCGTGGGCGGAGAGATAAACACGGAAGTTGTAATATCGCCGAGTCTGTTTATTATAGTCGCGTTTCCTTGAACATCTATATCAAATATAACCAATTTTCCCGTTTTTAAAGCCTCTTTTACCGGTTTTATCGATGTTCCGTAATAATTACCGTGCACAAACGCATACTCTAAAAAAAATTCATCTTCGATATCTTTTTTAAACTCTTCTTCGCTTACGAAATGATAATGAACACCGTTTATTTCACCTTCTCTAATAGAGCGTGTTGTTGTTGAGATAGAGAAGTAACACTCGCCTATATCGCCTATTATTTTATTTAGTAAAGAGCTTTTACCGGCTCCGCTTGGACCCGACAAAACTAAAATAGCACCCGATTTATGATTCACTACTTGTCACCTAGCGTTATATTGATACTTATCTTCATCCCTTTTAAAGAGGCGACCACATCCTCGTTTGACAATGCCTTTAAAAGTTTTTTTAGAGCTTCTACTCCTTCATCTAAACTCTCGCTTGGCTCTTTTAAAACATCTATTTTTTTATCAAAATCCTCTACTGCTCTCTCTTTATGCTCTTCTTTTTTACTCATACCGCTCTCTTGAATCTCTTCATCATGCGGCTCTACTTCATTAATTGTTCCGGATTCATCAAACTCTTCATCATTAACTTCTTCGCCGATTGCGAGTTTCAAATCTCTACTTGTTAAAGAGTCAATATCTAAGAGCATATTTTCATCTATCTCGCTTTGTAAATCTTCGTCACTTAACTCTTTTACCGCACTCTCTATTTGAGATTCTAAATCTTCTAAATCTTCAAGTTCATCAAGCTCGTCAATTGATTCAAGTTTTTCTAAACTCTCCTCTTCATTAAAGTCCAAACTATCTTCAAGCTCTAAATCATCTTTTATCTCTTCATCAAAATTTAAACTATCGGCTTCATTTGACTCAATTTCTTGTATATCATCTTCAAGTTTCAGCTCATCTTCACCAAACTCTAAATCATCCTCAAGCTTCGGTTCATCTTCATCAAATTCTAAGTCATCACCGAGTTCTAAGTCATTTCCAAACTCTAAATCATCAAATGTATCTTCTATCGCATCGTCTTGGGCTTCAGTCTCTTCTAAAAGATTTTGTACCTCTTGAAGTTCATCTTTATCAAGAATGCTATCAGTCATCTTTTGACTTGATTCTAAATCGTCATCATGCAACTCATCGAAGTCTATCTCCCCTTCATCCGAACTCTCTAACTCATCAAAATCTTCAATTTTATCAAGATCCTCAATCTCATCAATTTTATCAAGATCCTCAATCTCATCAATCTCATCAATCTCATCAATCTCATCAATTTCATCAAAAGTGTCTAGACTTTTATCCGATTTGTCGAGATTAATCGTATCTGCCTCTTTTACCAAAGATATTAACAACTCGACTAAATCAGTAGGTAAAAAAGGTTTTTTAAGAGTTCTGGTAAACCTATCTTGAGGTTTTGCGTCTTTTGAACAAATATAAAGAGATTTATTAAATTCTATTTTACTCTCTAACTTTTCCATAGCATCTTCGCTATACAAAGCATCATCAATAATCAAGATATCATAATTTTTTGATTCTACAGCCTCAACGCTATCTGCGGTGTCCAGTGTATTTGAAGTCTTTTGCGCACTTAAAGTTACTAATTTATTTACTACAGGATTATTGTTTAAAAGTAATATTCTCATTACATGTTCCCTTTGGAGGCTCTTTTGACATTATTGTATCAAAAAAAACTAAAAAAACATCTCTAAAAAATTAAAAGCTTCAAGCATTTGCCCTTTTAAAATCAGCATAATCGCGCTAAATGTCGCAATAAGTATGGCAAATGAGACCGTAATTTTTATCGGAAAACCGATTACGAGAAGGTTAAATTGAGGCATTGTTTTCATAAGCATTCCAAATATCATATCGGCAAGCCAAGAGAGGGCAGTAATAGGAAATGCAATCATAAAACCGACTACAAACATATTTGATGCTGCCTTTATAAGATAACCAAAGAAATCATTATTCATTAAAAAACCGCCAAGCGGAATATGCTGCAATGAACTATCTATAAAAAGCAGCATCCAATGATGCATATCAATAGCAAAGAGAATCATAAGTGCTATAAGAGAGAGAAATTGAGAAACAATTGGCATTGAGATACCAGATTGCGGATCTATCGCACTCGCCATTGAAAAACCCATCATAAAAGATATCTGTCCACCGGCAAAGGTTATAACATTAAATGCAAGTTGCAAAATCGTGCCTATTGCCAAGCCAAAAAACATCTCGCTTAGTATTGCCAATACTATGCTTGGTACGGTTATGGGTATTGCTAGAGGGGGCATAGAAGAGTAAAAAACTATAGTGAAAAAAAATGCCATTGACGCTTTTACTTCGGCAGGTATACTATTGTGAGAAAATATAGGCACAGCCATAAAGAGTGCGCCGAATCTAAAAAAAAGAAGAATAAAGCCGACTATGTAAGCATCGCTAAAAATCTGAGGCCAATTCATCTAACAAATCCTCTTAGTTAACTTTTACTAACTCTTTGTTGATTAGTTTGTAAACTTTATGGCATCTATGCGCAAGTTCTTCGTCATGCGTTACAAGAATCATTCCTGCATTATGTTTTTGTATATATTCAAAAAAGATATCCATAACTTCATTTGCAGTTGTTTTATCTAAATTGCCGGTCGGCTCATCAACAAAAAGGATGCGAGGCTGTTTTGTTAAAACTCTGGCAATTGAGACTCTTTGCTGTTGACCGCCTGAGAGTTCCGTTACTTTTTGCTCCATAGTGCCGTCTATTTTTAATCTTTTTAAAAGTTTGGTATCTATGCTCTGATTTGAGAGAATTGCAGCTACTTCTAGATTTTCCAAGGAGGTAAACCCTTTAAACAGGTAATGAGATTGAAAAACAAGTCCAAGATCATCTCTTTTTATTTGAGACAATCTCTTCTTGTTCATGGATGAAACTTCTTCACCGAATATTGAGACGCTCCCCTCATTCGGTTTTAAAAGCGTTGAGAGGATATTAAGCAGAGTCGACTTTCCGCTGCCGCTTATTCCAATAATTGCTATTGATTCCGCCTCTTGCAAATCAAGCGATACATCGGAAAAAAGCTCATAATCAAAGGTGTGTGATAATTTTTTTGCAGATAATAAATTCATAAGGAGATTATAACCTATTTACTCGCAAAATATCTTTTTACACCCTTTTCTTGAACGAATTTCTAATCTTTTTGAATAAACTTTCTCGATAATATTTTTCATTATATAGGCGAAGTATCCGCTAAAATAAAACCCGAAAACTCTAGCAACGGCATAACCTCTTCCAAGAGCAATAAGCACACCCCGCGACTTGATATGATGTTCTATCAAAGGTTTGTTTGATATAAGGTTATTTATGTTTTTGGCACACAACTCGCCCATCTGCTCTGCAGTATCGGCAGTCGGAGGTACGATTTTATCATTATTGTATATCGTCGTGCAGTCACCGATAGCAAATACATCGCTATAATTTTGAGATTGCAGATATTTATTTGAAACAATATATCCTCTCTCATTTTTATCCAGCGCTAGATTATTCACCAAACCATTTGGCTCTATACCGCCGGTATATATCATAAAATCCATATCAAGTATCTCACCGCCGCTCAGCTTCACGCTGTTTTGCGTAACCTCGACTACTTTTCTCTCATTTTTGATAATTACATCCAACTCTCTTAATCTTTTATCCGTCTTACCTGCGAGCTCCTCTTCAAATCCTCCTAAAACATGTTTAGAAGAATTAACTAAGACGATATTTAATTTTCTACAAATAAAGTTGTTGTTTTTATAAAACTCTTTAGAAAACGATGCCATTTGCGCCGCTATTTCAACTCCGCTAAGACCTGCACCCGCTACGACGATATTAATCGGTGTACAACTTGTTCCACCCTCATCAACTTTACGAAAGAGCGACATCTCGAATTTTTGTTTAAAATACATAGCGCGATGCAATGATTTTATACCGTGGGCATACTCACGAAGCCCGATAACATCTGATGCAAATTTTGTACGGGCACCGGCGGCTATCACAAGATAATCATAACTATATCTCTGTACGCAAGTAATCACTTTTTTGTTTTTAAAATCAATATTGCCGACTTCTTGCTTTAAAAAAGTTACATTGCTCTCAAATCCTGAACAAAAAGTAAAAAGATCAACCGTAACCTGTGCAAAATCATCTTCATTTGCTATCAAGTCATACACATCGGTTTGCATAAAATGGTATGGGTTTTTATCAAAAAGTATTATTTCATTTTGAGGATTTTTTGCCAACTTTTCAACAACACGAAGACCGCCGTAGCCACCGCCGATAACAATTATTCTGTTTTTTTTCAAAAGAAAACCCTTTGAGTTATATGAAAAAATTATATCATTTTTTTAGAGCATCTATGCTACAAGAAAGTCAGGTGGAAGAGAGTAAGAGAGTTTAAAAAGCGGTTTTTTTATCTAAGTATGGGTAAGGATAAATCCTTAACCCATTTGAGCCGCAACTTCAGCAGCGAAGTCGTCAACTTTTTTCTCAATTCCTTCACCTACTTCAAGACGAACGAAATCAACGATCTCAGCATTTCCGCCTGCTTCTTTAGCAGCAGCTTCAACAGCCTGAGCAACTGTTAATTTATCATTTAAAACATAAGTCTGATCTAAAAGAGCAAGTTCTTTATCTAAAGTCGTGTTATCATCAATAAAACGAGCTAATTGACCCGGGACGATTTTGTCCCAGATTGCTTCAGGCTTACCTTGAGATTTAAGAACCTCTTTGATTTCTGCTTCAGCTTGTGCTAAAACTGCATCAGTAAGCTGTGCCATAGAGATATATTGTGGTACATTTTTAAGAGGTTTTTTAAGTCTTGCTAACTCTTCATTCTCTTTTTTGATAGCTTCAATTCTTCCTATCGTTTCAGATGTTACGAAATCCATATCAAAATCTCTAAAAGATAGCGTTCTTGGTTTCATAGCAGATGCATGCATTGCAACATTTTTAAGCATAGGACGAAGTGCATCGGCAGTTTTTTTGCTGTCACACTTTGCAGCTACGATAACTGCGATACGGTTGTTTGAGTGAACATACCCGTTAATAGCAACGGTCTCATCGCTAGCTTTAATCGTTTTGAAACGGCGAAGTTCGATTTTCTCACCGATTTTTGCAACGCTCTCTGTAAAATAAGAACCAAATGATGTAGCTTTTAGGCTCTCAACATCTGCAGGAGAAGTTTCATAAATCTCTTCTGTTGTTCTAAGTACTAGGTTTTGGAAGCCCTCATTTTTTGCAACAAAGTCTGTCTCAGAGTTAATTTCAACAACAGTAGCTTTAGAGAAATCGTCTGCAATTTTTAGTCCAACAAGACCTTCAGCTGCAACACGGTCTGCTTTTTTAGCAGATTGTGCGATACCTCTCTCTTTTAGCCACGCTGTCGCTTTTTCCATATCTCCATCACACTCAACAAGAGCTTTTTTACAATCCATCATCGGTGCATCAGTTGATGCACGAAGATCTTTTACCATTGCTGCTGTTATTTCTGCCATGATTATGCTTCCTCTGTATCGAAATCTTCTACTTCAAAAGCATCCATATCTTCAGCAACCGGCGCTGCCGCAACTTCTTGTTGAATATCATCACGTCCGCCGCTTCTTAACGCTTTACCTTCGTTAATAGCTTCAGTCATTTCACGACAGAAAAGTTGGATAGAACGAATTGCATCGTCATTTCCCGGAATTGGGTAAGTAATTAAATCAGGATCACAGTTTGTGTCAAGCGGAGCAACAACAGGGATACCTAAACAACGAGCTTCTAAAACAGCGATATGCTCTTTAACTGCATCCATAACGAAAAGCATATCAGGAAGTTTTTTCATATTGCGGATACCGCCGAAATATACTTCTAGTTTCTCTTTTTGGCGAGAAAGCATAAGTGCTTCTTTTTTAGTTAAAAGGTCGATTTGACCGTTTTCTTGCATCTCAGAAATAACATCAAGTTTACGGATAGATTTTTGAATAGTCGGGAAGTTTGTAAGCATACCGCCTAACCATCTATTGTCCACATACGGCATTCCACAAGCGATTGCTGCATCTCTTACAGAAGAACGAGCTTGTTTTTTAGTACCGACGAAAAGAACAGTTTTTCCTTCAGCTGCCGTATCTACAACGATTTGGTAAGTGTTACGGAAGTAACGAAGAGTTTTTTGTAAATCTATAATATAGATGTTTTTACGAACACCGAAAATATATTTTTTCATTTTCGGATTCCAACGACGAGTTTGGTGTCCGAAGTGTACACCACACTCTAATAAGTCTTTCATAGTTACCATTCAAGGTCCTTTAAGGGCATTTTCAGCCAGATTTTTTGTCAGTTAGCTTCGGCAATATCGGGCAAATCTGCACCTAAAGAGGGAGTTGCACTGACTTTATGATATATACCTGTTAATATTTCTTTGGCTTTATCTGCGGCAAAGAAAATCCGCGAATTTTATCTAAAAAATATTTAAGCCAAGCTTTTAAGGAACTATTTTCTTCTACAAGTTCATGTTATATAATTTTGTAATTGTTATGCCTGCAACTCTTGAAGTTTTTTCATAACCTCTTGTGCATGATCTTTAACTTTTACCTTCTCCCAAATCGCTCTTATAACACCGCTTGGGTCTATAATCAGGGTTGTGCGAACTATCCCCATATACTCTTTTCCGTAATTTTTTTTCAACTGCCAAACGCCGTACTCTTGCAACATTGAAGTATCTTCATCGCTAAGCAGTGTTATAAAGAGATCTTTTTTCTCTATAAAGTCACGATGTTTTTTTGTGCTATCTGCACTAATTCCTATCACAATAGCATTTAAACTGCCAAAATCCGGCGCGGCATCGCTAAAATCACAAGCTTCAGTCGTACACCCCGGAGTGTTATCTTTTGGATAAAAATATAGCACTATCCACTTACCTTTTAAATCTCTCAAACATATCTCGACATCATCTTGGTTTGGCAGACAAAACTCAGGAGCCGTACTATCAATTTTAACCATTTTTATACCTTTAATTTAAAAATTTTCTTTTGTTTTTCCGTTTATCATGGTTGAAATAAGCCCATGTTCCTCTTTTGCATCAGCTACGATAACGCCGGCTATATGAAGCGGTACAAAAATCATAATAATATTAAAAGCAAATTCATGAATATTTTTAATAGCACCTGCAAACTCTTTGCTCATACCTATCTCTTTATAAAAATATATGGCAAAACCGCTTATTGCCATAAATAAAATAGTCGTATATACTACATAGTATGATATTTTCACCGCTTTTTTATGCAGTGTTAACGAGTTAAAATCCTCTTTTTTGCTTTTATCCGTAAAAAATAGGTAGATTCTGTATAGCACCAAAAATGCCAGCGCATAACCCAATATTATGTGCCACTCCCACATACCTGCACGAATCGCTTTTGCTAATATTTTTGCATCTTCGATTGTTATTTCAACTCCCATATCCGAGAGTTTAGTCATTAAAATCTCTGCATTTGTTTTGTAACTAAGAAATGTTTTACGCAAAAATACGGTTGCCAATAAACCAAGAATAACTATCGCATTTAACCAGTGCCAAATTCTAAATTTCAATGTATATTTCATACAAAATCCTTTATGTCTGTAATTTATTTAAGCCTGTTAACATTCTACTTTATTTTATTAAATATACCACTCTTTTTATTTACTATCTCAACCGCATCCTGAATCATCTTTTTTGCTACATCTCTGCTTGAACGGTCTAAAAGAGCTCTGCTTTTACTCTCTAAGTTTTGAGGCAAAATTGAAATTAAAATTGACTTTAAATCCTCATCTTCTCTCTTGCACCAACCTAAATCATTTTCAACTATAAACTTAGCATTATGGTATTGATGATCGGATGCCGCATGAGGAAACGGAACAAATAGTGCAGGCAAACCGTTTGCACACAACTCCCAAAGCGTACTCGCACCTGAGCGGCTTATAGCTAAATCCGCCTTAGACATTAGGTAACTCATCTCTTTTGTAAATGAGTAAAGTTCTGCTTCTACCTGCAACTCTTCATACTCTTTTTTTACTCTCTCAAAATCTCTCTCGCCGGCTTGATGGATTATCTTTATGCTTAACTCTTGAAGCTCTTTTGCCACACTTAAAGCCAAATCATTTATAGCTTTTGCACCTTGTGAACCGCCTAAGAAAATAATAGTTTTTATCTCGCTTCTTGCTCTTGCGGTTTTAAAAAATTCATCTTTAACCGGATAGCCTTTAATGGGCGAATTTTTATCATACGCACTTATAAATCTTTTGCTAAATGGTTTTAAGAGTGAATTTAATCTTCCCTCTACCGCATTTTGTTCATGTATAAAAAGAGGCATAAATCTGCTTAGCGTGGCAATTGATGCGGGAGCGGCCGAAAATCCGCCTACACTGTAAGTCGCCTCAATATTATGCTTTTTAAGTATTTTTCTTGACTCAAAAAATGCGCGAAACACAAGCCAAAGAGCTTTTAATTTACCAAAACCTTTTTGATTTACGACGCCTGTCGTTTCCAAAAAATATACATGTGAAAAAAGGCTGTGCGATTCAAAATATTTTCTATCCTGCCCGCTCATCGAGCCTATAAAGATGGCTTCATGTCCGTCATTTACCGCAGCTTCGACCAGAGCCTCTGCAATCATCAAATGTCCGCCCGTGCCGCCGCCTGTAATGCAAAACTTCATCTATCTCTCCATATTATGTATATATTAATCCATTTTTATTTTTTTAGATGCCATAAGAACCATACCTATTCCGACGGAAGCGGCTAAAATCGAAGATCCTCCATAACTTAAAAACGGAACGGAGATTCCTTTAATCGGGGTAATTCCACTGATTCCGTACGCATTTACTAAAAATGCAAAAGCGAGTAAAAATCCAATACCCAAACTAAATAGATATATTCTTGAGTCATCTGTTCTATTTGCAATCTTAAAAATTCTCTGAAGCATCAATATAAATATACTTACAACAACCAAAACCCCGATAAACCCGAACTCCTCGGCAAGCCCTGCTAAAATAAAGTCGGTATGAACTTCACTTAAAAATCCTAACTTAAAAGTTCCGTTTGACACTCCCACGCCAAAGAGTCCTCCATTATGAATAGCATTAAGCGAGTGTCCTATCTGATACGGTTCAACCTCTGTCGGAACTCTTAAGCGTGCCGCTACGGCTTCTGGAAAAATCTCTAAAACACTATTTTGTGCCAACGCCCACCAAGATTTTATACGCAGTATCCTATGCTCTGCCGTAAAAATGAAAAATAGAAAAAAGAGTACCGCGCCAATCATGAGAGTCAAGAAGAACCTAAAACTGCTTCCGGCAAACATAAGCATAAAAAGAAGAGTAAGACCTAGTACCACAACCTGACCCAAGTCATTTTGAACAAAAGCTATAATAAACATAGAGAGTATAAAAACTATCCCGTACGGAGTAAATCTGATAAACTCCTCTTTTACTCCCATGCCGCCGTGATGTCCGAGTCTTCTTGAAAAACTCCATGCTAAAAAATATACAAATCCGACTTTAAAAAACTCAACCGGTGCTAGTGAAAATCCAAAAACTTTTATCCATCTCTTTGCTCCGCCTACTGCTGAAACCAAAAAACTGGGCAAAAACGGCATAGCTATCATCAAAATTGCCGAACCGATAAAGAGTGTAAACCCTATGGGTGTTAAAAGTTTATCGGGATCTCCTTGAGCTAAAAGCCAAATTATTAATATGCTTAAAAACCCAAAAGCTGTTTGTCTTATTGCAAAATGAAACTCGTTTACTCCAAAAAGTATAGTCGTATATACGGAGAGTGAATATATGAGAAAAATACTAATGCCGATTAACATTGAGACAAATGTAAAGAGTTTTCTATCCGCCATATATGTTACTTTATCTTGTTGATTTTCAGTACAAATTCAACTTCTGCTTTAGATATATGAAGCTCTTTTGAGATAGTCTCGAGTGTTATTCCCTGTTTATATAGCGATATAATCTTTTCATCATCATTTCCGTGTATCGAAGCGGGAATAGATATCTGCTTCACACCGCTCTCCAGTGAAGAAATTCTTGCATCAACATGTTCATCTATTCTTTGGATACCCTCTTCTAATCTTTTTATACTAAGCGAAATAGGCTTAACCATATCATAAACCGTTCTCTCTATCTCTTGATAAATATCTTCATCGTTCATACGAGAACTATTATTTTTAATATTGATTTGTGTATCGTTTAGCTTTTTTTTTAGGTAAAAAATCTCTTTATTTAACTCTTCTGCCACAGTCGCAACTGCGCGAATATTTTTATTATACTCTGAATCTTTTGTAAAAACATAGTAGATTAAATACAAAATCATGGCTCCCATAGCAACCACTAAATACTCTATGTTTATATGCTCAAAATTCATTCTTTGCTCTCTCTCGCTTCACGAATGAGTACTCTCTCTCTTGCAGTTAAATATGCAGCCCACTCTCTGTTTTCTCGTTCATGTATTTTAGTTATTTTAGCCAGTGATTTATCGATTGCAGTAAAAAATATGCAGACATCTCTTCTTGGGCGAACAGGCATTTCAACTCTGCCGTAATACTCCACGCCCTCTTCTAAAATATCCTGCGATAATTTAAAGTGCTCAAATCCTATAGACTCTATGGGAATCTCATACATCAGAGACAATTTTTTAGGCTCTTCATTTTTTAAAAAACGCTCTAGGGCGTCTATCTTTTTGTGCAGCTCTACTATGAGATTTAACAAAACAGGATCAGTATCGTTTGTTTCGCCCTTTGCGCGAGCCAGTTTTAACCACTGATTTATTGAATCATCTTCACTCTCGCTTAAGTACTGATACTCTCTTAAATATGCCTCTTTGTCCGCATCTACTTTACTAAAAACTATATTAATCGGCGCGCTAACTAATCTTACACTCATAATATCACCTCATCCAATACGATTAAAATAAAAAAAGCAATACCGAGATAACCGTTTACCGTAAAAAAAGCACGGTCTATCTTAGTAAAATCTTTTCTAACTAAATAGTGTTCATAGCCGAGCATAAAAGTGCTCAAAGCTACGGCAGTATAAGCAAATACTCCAAGCCCTGCAACCCAGACAAACAACACCCAAAAAATTACGGTTAGCATATGAAAAAAAGCCGAAATTTTAAGTGTTGCGTCGGAGCCGTATTTTGAGGGAATAGAGTGCAACCCCTTTTCTCTGTCAAAATCCATATCTTGCAAAGAGTATAGCAGATCAAAACCCGCAACCCAAAATATAACACCCAAACTAAGCATAACCGACCAAGCAGTTATCTCGGCACTCACAGCAACAACACCGGCAATCGGAGCAAGCCCGAGCGACATCCCCAGTACTATATGCGCCAATGATGAGAATCTTTTAAAATATGAGTAACTTCCAAGAACGACTAAAATCGGAAAACTAAGATAAAATGCCAAAGAATTTATGAGATATGCCACTCCGACAAAAGCAAAAGCATTTACCACAATAAAAATTAATATAGATGAAGCATCAAGCCTGCCGTCTACATTCGGCCGCGACATCGTCCTGGGATTTTGCGCATCTATGTCTCTGTCTGCGAATCTGTTTAATCCCATTGCAAAATTTCTAGCACTCACTGCCGCAAGCGCTCCTAAAATAAGCAGAGTAAAGCCAAACCATCCATCAGCCGCCACTATCATAGCTATAAAAATAAAAGGAAGTGAAAATATGGAGTGTTCAAACATAACCAGTTCATTAAAATCTTTAAGTTTATTTATATATTTTTGCAAATTTAACCCTAAATTACTTTTTGTTTCATTTTACCCAAAGTTGATTTAAAATGATATAATTTCGTCATGATTCAACTAGCCATTATCGGTCCAACAGCTTCGGGAAAAAGTGATTTAGCTATCAAAATCGCTAAAAAAATCAACGCTTATATACTTTCAATAGATTCTCTTAGCATATACAAAGGGATAGATATCGTCTCTGCGAAACCCTCAAATGAGGAACTCCAAGAGGTTAGGCATTTCGGCATAGATGTTTTATACCCGAATGAATACTTTAGCGTTGATATATTTATACGGCTTTACAAAGAGGTGCTGCAAAAGTGCCAAGATGACGCTAAAAACCTCATCATCGTCGGCGGAACTTCATTTTATCTCAAAACTCTCATTGAGGGTCTCTCTAATATCCCGAAAATTGATGATACAACAAAAAAAAGAGTTGAAAAAAGGCTGCTTAACCTGCAAGAGAGTTATGATTTTTTATGCACACAAGACAGTGAGTATATGAAAAACATATCTACTAACGACAGATACAGGATAGAAAAAGCACTTCTCATCTATGAAGCTTCAAAGCTTACTCCAAGCGAATGGTTTAGGCAAAATCCGCCAAAACCCGTTATAGAGAATCTTCCTATTTATAACATTGATGTTGATAGAGATATTTTAAGAGAGCGGATAAAAAAACGCACACAAAAGATGCTTGAGGGCGGTCTGATAGATGAAGTGTGCCGCTTAGAACAGCGCTACACGAGACTTCCTCACTCTATGAATACAATCGGAATAGTTGAAGTTTTAGAGTATCTTGATAGCAAAGTCACAAAAGATGAGATGTGTGAAAATATCTCAACCCATACGGCACAACTGGCAAAACGACAGCAAACTTTTAACCGTACTCAGTTTGAGGGTGTTATCAATGCACCGCTTGAGGAACTAGAAGGTCTTATTTTATCTAGTATAAAACTTTAAGGCTATGCTCTATTTTTTCTCTAACTCTTGCATAAATCCAACTGCGGTGCCGCCTTTTAGGTAATCGGTTACTTTTAAAAGTCCGTCATTTAGGTACTTTGCATTGTACCCTTTCATAGTTAGATAAACTCTTGCCATATTTGACCTGTCGTTATGCGGGCAAGCGGTGATGATAAGTTTGTCTTTGGGGAGTTCAGCAAGGCGGTTTGGCAACTCGTTTAGAGGAATATTTTTTGCAAAAGGCATATTCCACGCTTTAAACTCTTCGGCAAATCTCACATCTATCAATACTGCTTCATTGCTTTTGATAAGTTCGAGCATATCAGTAGATTTTATTTTCATATCTGCGGTCTCTTGAACATTAAAGCTCTTTAGATACGCATCAAAATCTTTTTGTTTTAAATCACCGCCAAAAGCTAAAACTGCCAAAGATAAGATTATTGTTAATTTTTTCATTTTTACCCTCTTTAAATTTTATTAATGTTGTAAAGCTTTTGATTTGGCAAGTGCCGCTTCTATCTCTTCTTTTTTAACCTCTCCGCTGAGTTCAAGCAGCACTTCGCCGTCATCCCCACTCACCTGCATATCTTTTATCTTCTTTTTTGTGTCGTCACTCATGCACTCACACGCACCTGTTTTGCAGTTTTGCACCATTTTAACAATACTCTCTTTTTGCACCGCACCGCTGAACTTTATCGACACGCCGCTACGCAGTTGTGTTACCTCTTTTTTCATCCCAAATAACTCCTCTTTTACTTTTGGAAGCAAAACTTCCTCTATCTCTTTGTAAGTCGCCTCAAATGCCTCATAGCCCTTAGCGTCCGGGTCAAGAAAGCCCACATGTATCTTTTTTACGGGGCGGGGAAACATCGGGCATGTCTCGTTTGCGTGGTCGCAAACCGTAACAACCAAATCAAACTCTTCATCTATCACGGTATCTAGTGTTTTTGAGTGGTATTCCTCTCTCCAGATTCCCTTCTCTTCCAGCAGTTTTTTTGCATTTGGGTTTACTTTTCCGCTAGCTCTCACTCCACTGCTTTTTGCCTCCACACCGTCTAACTTAGCATTTATCAACGCCTCTGCGATAATGCTTCTGCAACTATTTCCCGTACATAAAACTAAAACTTTTTTCATAACACAACCCTTTTATTAAATTAAATTTAGACCATCAAGAAGAATCTTAAAACCCAAAATTATCAAAATTACCCCGCCTAAAAACTCAGCCTTGCTTTCCAAATAACCACCCAAAAATTTACCGATATAGACTCCTGCCGCACAAAGCACAAAAGTAACGATGGCTATCAAGCCGACCGCATATAAAATATCAACATTCTGAAATGAAAATGTTATACCTACGGCTAAAGCATCGATACTTGTAGCAATCGCTAGAAAAAGTAGAGTTCTGTTTTTTAAATCCGTAACTTCATCTTCAAATTCATTCTCTTTGGCTTCTTTTATCATTTTGTATCCTAAAAAGACCAATATAAAAAAAGCGATAAAATGGTCATAGTCATCTACAAAACCGGCAAACAAATTACCCATATAAAAACCGATCATCGGCATAAAACCCTGAAAAAAACCAAAAAAGAGTGCGATTTTTAGAGCTAAAAATAGATTTATCTTTTTATATTTTACTCCGCCGGCGATACTTACCGCAACACTATCCATCGCTAATGCAATTGCAATCAAAAATAGTTCCAAACTTATATCCTTTTTATAAAAAAATCAACTTTTGTTTTAAGACCAAAGCGCTAGCAATACTACAAATAAAACAGGCGGCGTAACAAGAAGTCCAAACTTAGAGTACTCCCAAAAACTGATTTTTACACCTTTTTGTGCCAACACATGAAGCCATAAAAGAGTTGCCAAAGAGCCAAAAGGAGTCATTTTCGGCCCTAAATTGCACCCGATGATATTTGCATAAGCCAACGCCTTATTCGGTATGTCCACGAGTGCTATATCCATAATCATTACCGTTGGCATATTGTTCATAACAGCGCTCAAAATCGCACTAATAAAGCCTGTTCCCATTATCGCTATAAAATCGCCTTGTGTTGCCAAATCTTTTAAAACAAGAGTCAGATAGTCGGTTAGCCCTGCATTTTTAAGCCCATAAACCACAATGTAGAGTCCGATACTAAACCATACAACCTGCCATGGAGCATTTTTTATAGTAAGTCCTGCCCGAGCAGCCCCCATGTACGATGCAATAGCTAAAAAGAGAACTGCCCCGCCCAGTGCAAAGAGTGAAATCGGCAGATGATAAGCATCGCCTATAAAATAAGCAAATAGCAAAAGCGCCAAAAATAACCATGATATGTAAAAAAGCGGTTTGCTCTTTAGTACATCATCGGGATTTTTAAGCAGATTTACATCTATAGTTTTTGGTATATCATTATTTAAAACAAGCCATAGAACCAATATGGAGATAATTACGCTTACAACAAACGGCATAAACATTACGCTTAAATACTCCACGAATCCTATGTTAAAGTAGTTAGCCGTTACTATGTTTGTAAGGTTAGAAAAGACAAAAGGAAGCGATGCCGAGTCGCTTATAAATCCGCCTGCAAGCAAAAATGCAATGATAGTTTTTGCGTTTAACTTTAGAAGTCTCATCTTCGCCAAAAGTATAGGTGTGAGTATGAGAGCGGCACCGTCGTTTGCAAAAAGAGCAGAAACAAAAGCACCCAAAAGCAGAGCATAAACAAACATAAGATGCCCATTGCCATGACTTAATTTTGCCATTTTTATAGCGCACCACTCAAAAAAACCTATCTCATCCAAAATCATAGACATTATAATAATGCCGATAAACGCCAAAGTCGCATCCCATACAATGTTGCTTACAATAAGCACATCACCAAAGCTTACCGTACCAAGAGTCAAAGAGACTATTGCGCCTATTATCGCAGTTGTACCGATTTTAAGCCCTTTTGGCTGCCATATAACAAAGATAAGAGTCGCTAAAAAAATAAAACTTGAAGCAATCATAAAGCGCACCCTTTTTTTAGTTTCGGAATCTCAATATCTAGCAAATCAATCTCTTTAAGCACGGAGAGTCTAAACTCATCAAGAGGCGAGCGGATAGAGTAGTACGCCCAAGTTCCTCTTCGCTCAACCTTTAAGAAACCGCCATCTTTTAGGATTTTCAGGTGTCTTGATATACGAGACTGGATCATCTCAAAGGAGTTCTCTATATCACAAACGCAAAGCTCACCGTTTTTGTTTATAAACTTTAAAATTTTAACTCTAGTCTCGTCGTAGATAGAACCGACGGTTTGCAAAAACAGTTCCATATAACTCCTTGAAATATTCAAATTACAAAATTATAGCGAAATATCAAGATATATTGATATATAAATTAAACTTCTTTCTATAACTTAGATCCTGAATCAAGTTCAGGATGACGAAAGTTCAAAAATCTCGTCATTCCAAGCTCACTTGGAATATAATTTGAAGATTTTAGTTACTTGAGGGTATTATAGAAAGAAGTCTATTGTAAAAAGTCTTTTTTTAGCAAAACTGACGCAGAGCTACATATCTTTAGCACTCTTTGCAAGTTGAGCCCATGCTGAATTTTTATCTGCGTCAATAGCCTCTTGATAAGCTTTTTGCGCATCTTTATCTTTCCAAAGTTTTGTAAGAATATTTCCTAAAAGGTATTTTTGTCTTGATCTGTCACTCTTGTTTAGTTCTAAAGTATCTAAAGATTTTATAACTTCGTACGCTCTGTTATAATTTTCTCTATCTATATATGCTTGATATAGTGCAAATTCGACAAAAGGGCTCTGTGCATGCGATACCGAAATCTTTTGTATTTTCATAATCTTTTCACCATACTCAATGACTAAATTATTATCCTTTTTATTGCTTCCGACTACCATAATAGCCACATATCTATCTACATCGACATAGTCGTCTTTATACACTTTTATAAGATTAGTTATAGCCTCTATCATCCTGTTTGCATCTTCTAACCTATGATAGGTATCAAAAATATATCTATGCACATCTTTGTACTCTGAATTTTGGTCATTTCCTATAAGCGTAATAAGCTCTTTGGATGCCTCGATAACATTACTATAGTTTCCTGTGGCAAAATCAACTTTTATATATCTGTAGAGCCATTTTTTTCTCTGTTGTATATCTTTTGATTTTAAGTTTCTATCCGCCATTTTTTTAGCCAGCATAAAGTCGGCTCCTTTCATGGCACACTCATAGATTCCATCATCCCACTCGTTTGATAACTCTATTTTGTGTTGGGAAGAGATGACAAGCACACTGTTGCACTCTTTTGCCTCCAATGCTTTTTTCATTGTTCCTATTGCAGCATCGGTAATTAGTTTAGGAATATCTTGATACTCCTGTGCATCCAATGTAAGAAGCTGTTTCTCCATATCGAGTGCTGCTTTAAACTTACCCTCCGACATTAAGAGTTTCGCTTTTTCATATATAGCTTTATTCCCGATACTGTCTCCGCCGTACTCTTGCATCAGCTTATCAAAAGCAGTAAGTTTAGCAGATGCGTTCTCATCGTTCACATCAAAAAAGAGGGCATCTTTTGCAACTTGCACCTCTTTTACAAAATCGCCTTCGCTAAACTTCTCAAGATAGACATTCAAAGCCGCTAAAGCCTCTTTTTTTTGCTCTGTTTTACTCAGCCAGATACCGATATTTTTTGAGAGCTTCTCATACCTGTCATCATCCGGCTCCATATGCTCAAATATTGCTTTAGCTATTGTAGTACCGGATATATAATCAGAATTATCTATAAACTCATACATCATACCCATTGATCTGTCCGTATTTTCGTTTGAAAAAAACTCAGGTCTGGCTTTTATTATTTTTTGTATATGCTCTGCGGCCTCTTTAAAATTTGAGCTTGCTAAATTATTTTGTGCCAATTTATATGAGGCTTCTAATGCAACATCTATATTGTCAGTCTCCTTAAGCACTTTTTCATATAGAGCTTTAGCCTTTGCCGAATTTCCTGATATTTCTAGAGCTTGAGCCATATAGATGTATCCCCATTTGGCATAGACAGAATCTGCATGTTCGCTAAATAGCCTATCGTAAAAATAATCTGCATCGCTGCTCATACCGGCTTTATCGCATGATCTTGCTATAAGAGACAAGACCTCAGGAACATTTTCATCGGAAGAATAATCTCTAAGATAATCTTTTGCAACCTCGATAAGCTTTTCATTCTCGCCGAGTTTTGAGTAAACTCTGATTTTATAAAAAAGTAGCTCAGCTTTAAATAGCGAATTTGGATACTCTTTCATAATGTCATTAATTAACCCTAAAGTATGCTCATAATTTTTTTCTTTATAGTTCTTTTTAATTTTTATATAATCCGTAACATCTCCTACTCTTTTTACATATACGGGATTACCGTTTATATCAAGACTGCCGACATACGGGAATTTATCTTCTGAAGATGTAAATGGGAAATTAATAGAAACATCGGAATCTGCGCGTTTATCCATATATGGAATCACCTCTTTATATCCTACAATCATCCAGTGGTTTGATAGCTCTACATTAGAACTAAAAGTCGTATCATCTTTGGTCAAATTAAAAACTATCGGCATAAGTTTCATTTTATGATAAGGCTTGATAACCAAAAAAAATGTTTTTTTCTTTGACTCCGTATCTATTTCGAAAAAACTGTTTTGTATTTTTTGTATTTTTTGTGTCGGGGATTTTGTAAATGCACAAACTATCTTAACAACAACGCCAAAATCGTCTTTTATCTCTTGGCATAAAAATTTATCTTTATCTTTTAAGTGAAGTGTTGAGTAATCTTGATGTTTTTCTTTTGCTCCTTGAAGAGAAATCTCAAGGGCAAAAACATTTATTGACAAAAAGACAAGGAGTATTATTTTAAACAAACGCTCTCCCCTACCTTTATATAAGAATCTATTTTAATTAGTATCCGCTGTTGTATACAAATGCCGTAACAAACTCTAAAAGTTTATTAATAGCTAAAAAAGCAAAAATAGTTCCTATCGCGGCAATACCGATGATAGTTTTTAACGGAAGCGTTGCATTTGCACTATAAATATGACCGCCATCTTCAACAATCGGGTCTCTCATAAACATATAAACTATAAGTTTTAAGTAGTAATAACCCGCAATTGCCGAGTTTAGAGCCATAATAAGCGCTAAAACCGTATATCCGCCGGTAACTGCCGAACTTATCATATACATTTTACCCCAAAATAACCCAAACGGGGGAAGACCTGCCAAACTTAACATAAAAAGAGCCATAATTGTCGCAGCTACTGGAGCCGTCTTAATCATTCCCGCAAATTTATTGTAACTATGATCCGACTGCTGATGAACAGGGAGATTTTTTTGTCGGCTTATCCATAACATAGAAAATGATCCCAAGTTTGTAAAACTAAAAAGTATCCAATATAAAAATAGCGCACTGTTTGATTGTGTCGTACCTATTAAAATTGCCGCCATAACAAAACCGGCATGAGAAATAGAACTATAAGCTAACATTCTTTTTACATCTGTTTGAACCAACGCCCATATATTTGCCATTGTCATAGTAACAACTACGCCCATATATAAGATAACTTCTAGCCAAACAACGCCGCTATGAATTAAAAATTCAAAAAATCTCATAGCTACGACGAATGCGGCAATTTTTGGAACAATCGACATATAACCTGCCAGTGCTGCCGATGAACCCTCGTAAACATCCGGCGTCCATGTATGAAAAGGAACCATTGAGAGTTTAAAACCAAACGATGCAAGTAAAAATACTACGCCGATAAGAACAAACCCTATGTCTGCATAATTGTTAGCAGAGAGAACCGTAGCTATTTGGCTTATCTCTACCGAACCCGTAAGAGCGTAGAATATCATCGAGCCGAAACTAAAGAATCCTGCAGCCAATGCGCCCATCGTAAAATACTTTACGGCAGCTTCAAACGATTTATCGCGGTTATGCATAGCTATAAGTGTATAGAGCGCTAATGAAGCAGTTTCAAGTCCTACAAAAACTAGTATAAGATTGTCGGTTGCTACCATAAACTGAAAACCGCCAATCATAAACAAAAAGAGTGCAAAGAACTCAGGATACGAGAACTCATGGAATCTTTTATGAGTAAGTGCCAACGGAATAAACAGCATAGATGCACCGACAATTATAAATTGCGATAAAATAGCCAAACCGTCTATAAGCATTACATCAAAAACGCCCGTAACCGTACCGTTTTTAGAAAACACACCGGCCGAATCCATTAAAGAAGCGAAGTCAACCCCTAAAACAAGAAGGCTTAACATTACATATAAAGACCTGTCTTGTTCGCTTTTAAATAGGTCAATAACTAAAATTAATAAAGCGCCGATAATTGGAATTAACATTGGCACCAGAGTCATTAAATTTAACGACTCGATTGAAACATTTACAGATGATAACATTAGTGTGCCTCCTCTACTGAATTTTTAGTCATATCTGTCTCGTTAGCAATATTAGGAATTCTAGATTTTGCCTCTTTAGATATAGCTTTTTCATGCATTAACGAAACAACTGCTTCTACGCTTGTGTCAATCGTTCCTAAAACAGGCTTAGGATATATACCCAACCAAACAGTTATAATCGCCAATGGAATAAGAGCAAGAAGTTCTCTTTTATTTACATCGGGAAGATTTCTGTTCTCATCTTTTGTGATTACGCCAAAGAACATCTTTTTATATGCCGATAACATATAAATTGCGCCAACAATGATAGCAGTTCCCGCTAAAAGCGTTAAGACATGTGACTGTTTATAAAACCCTAATAAACTTAAAAACTCACCTACGAAGTTGATAGTCAAAGGTAACCCGACAGAAGCCATCATCATTAGCCCGAATATCGTTGCATATCTCGGCATAACATGTGCTAAACCCCCGAATTCACTCATATACTTAGTATGTCTTCTATCATAAATCACACCGACAAGGAAGAAGAGTGCGCCTGAGACTACACCGTGAGCTATCATAAGGAAAATTGAACCTGAAATACCCTCAACATTTAAAGCAAAAGTACCCAGAATAATTACACCCATATGTGAAACTGAAGAGTAAGCAACAACCTGCTTAATATCTTTTTGCGCATATGCAACCATTGCAGTATAGATAATCATAATAATCGCTAAAACCGCTATCGGATACATAAAGTAAACCGACGCATCCGGAAACAGAGGCAGTGAAAAACGGATAAATGCGTATGTACCCATTTTTAGCAAAATTGCCGCAAGTATTACAGAACCGATAGTCGGCGCTTGACCGTGAGCGTACGGCAGCCATGTATGAAACGGGAACATCGGAACTTTGATAGCAAAACCGAGAAAAAATGCCACAAATAACCAAAGTTGGAATGATTCCGGCAAAATCAAACGGTACCAGTCAAGAATTGCAAAACTCCACTGTCCCGTCGCTTGAAAGTAAAAGTACGCCATAAACAGCATACCCACAAGCATAACAAGCGAACCTGCAAATGTGTACAAGAAAAACTTTACGGATGCATAGATTCTAAGCGGTCCGCCCCATGCACCGATGATATATAACATCGGTACAAGCGATAGTTCCCAAAACAGATAAAACACGATAGCATCAAGCGCGGCAAATACACCCGCCATAGTCATCTGTAAAAACAGAAGCGTTATAATCATATTTTTAACATCTTTGGTCTCACCAAGAGATGCTATACCTATCATAGTAAAAAATGATGCTAAGATGATGATAAATAGCGAAATTCCATCAACACCGACTATGTAGTTTATACCAAATGTCGGAACAAGCGCAATTTGCTCCATAAACTGCATTCCCGATATAGTTGAGTCAAATGCAAACCAAAGCCATAAAGAGAGTGCAAACTCGATAGTCGCAACCGCTACACCGTAAGAGCGCATACTGTCTTTGTGAACTACAAACCCAAGCATTGCAGCAAGAGCAGGGAAGAAAATTAAAATCGATAAGATATGGTCTAACATCTATTAAACTCCTAAACCTGAAAGAAATACTCTTATTTCTCCAGAATATCTAGCTGCTAGTCCAAAAACCACAGCTAATGATAACAAGGCAACAGTTCCTGCTACCATCCACTTAAGCATAGTCGATAGATTACCGCTCTGCATAACTCTTGTTCGCTCACCCGTTTGATAGAACACATTTGCAATACCGTCAACAGTAGCATCAACAACTTTTTGATCAATTTTTGTCCAGAAAACCTCTGAGAGTTCTCTATATGCTTTAACGATATACTCTTGATAAAAATATGGAATATAGTATTGGTTGATAAGCAGTTTATATGCAAAACTATTTTCCATTTTTGAAGTTCCATCAGGCACCGCGATATCTCTGCTTGTATATTTTTTGTACGCATAAGCAATCGCCAAAATAACTAAAAGCTGAGTTCCGATTGTCATTATCCAGTAAGTCGCAGCCGAATGAACATGATACTCGGTAGCCGGTAAAAGCTTAGAAACCATCTCAAAGTAACTCATCTTGAATGCACCTGCTATGATTGCCAAAAGAAGAAGCGGACTCATAGCAACAAGCATAAATTTGTACGCTTCGTGCGGATGGATACCGAATAGTTTGTATCTCTCTTCTCCGTGGAAAATAAGTGCAACAAGTCTAAATGAGTAAAATGCTGTTAAAGCGGCAGTAAATAGCAATACTGAGTAGATAATATAGTGATGTTCTACAAACGCTACCTCTAAGATTAAATCTTTTGAGAAGAATCCCGCAAGCGGAAAGATACCTGCAAGTGCAACCGAAGCGATAGTCATCATTAAAAATGTACCCTTCATAACCTTGCTTAGACCTCCCATTTTAAACGGATCTAGTTCATCGTGCATAGCGTGCATAACATTTCCTGCACCCAAGAATAAAAGCGCTTTAAAGAATGCGTGAGCCATAAGATGGAAAAGTGCCACCCAGTATGCACCCAAACCTGCAGCAGCAAACATATATCCGAGCTGAGAGAGCGTCGAGTACGCAATAACTCTCTTCATATCTCGATTTACTAGCGCCATTGAAGCTGCAAAAAGTGCTACAAATGCGCCTAAAGAAGCTATGAAAAGTCCGACATGCGGTATTAAATTGTAAAGCGGATTAGCGCGAACAACAAGATAAACACCCGCAGTAACCATTGTCGCAGCGTGAATCAGAGCTGAAACCGGAGTCGGTCCCTCCATCGCATCTGCCAGCCAAGTATGAAGCGGAAACTGAGCCGATTTACCCATTGCACCGATAAAAAGGAAGATTCCCATCCAAGTTAAAATTGCATTATCCAAAGACGGCATTACTGCAAAAGCTTCTTTATATTGAAGCGTACCCGTGTTCCAGTAAACCAAAAAGATACCGATTAGCATCCCAAGGTCGGCAATACGGTTCATAATAAACGCTTCGTTTGCCGCCCAAGACGCACTCTCTTTGTGGTACCAAAAGCCGATTAAAAGCCATGAACAAAGACCTACTCCCTCCCAACCGATGAAAAGACCTGCAAAGTTATCGCTCATAACAAGTATCATCATTGAAAAAACGAATGCCGAAAGGTAAGAGAAAAATCTATTAAACCCTTTGTCATGATCCATATAACCGATAGCGTATACATGTACAACGGTTGAAACAAGCGTTACGACTATCATCATAGTAACACTTACCTGATCTACGACAAATCCAAAAGGAATGTATAAATCTCCCGTTGCCATCCATGTCATCATCTCAACATGAAGAGTAAGTCCTGTGCCCATAACCAAAACAAGAAGTACAAGACTGCTTAAAAATGAGACTCCAAGCAAAGCACTCGGAACAATTCCTGCTATTTTTGTCTTAGGCGACGCACCAAATAGTGCGGCAAATAAAGAACCGACTAACGGCGAGAAAAGTGCGGTATATAAAAACAGTTCCATCTATTATCCCCTCATCGTTGACATATTGTCAAGATCTATGTTGTTATGTTTTTTATGCCAAACAATCAAAAGACCAAGTCCTACGGCAACTTCTGATGCAGCAATCGCTATTACGAAAAATGCAAACATCTGTCCGGTTAAATCACCGTAATAGTGTGAAATTGCAGCAAAAGAGATATTTACCGAGTTTAACAGTATCTCCGTTGCAAAAAACAGCATAAGTAAATTTTTTCTTCTCATGACCCCGACTAAACCTATAGCAAAAAGGATGGTTGAGAGTACAAGATAGTGATTTAGTCCTATTTCCATCATGAGAGCACCTTTTTATTTTTATCTTCTTCTTTCATCATTAAAATCTCCGCTTCAGTCATAAGAGTAAGAGAGAGATCCATTTTCTTTCCTGCAAGTACGATTCCTGCTACCATGGCAACTAGAAGCATAACAGCCGCAACTTCAAAAGGAACAAGATACTTTGTAAAAAGCACTTTGCCGACCTCTTGAACATTACCAGCATTTCCGACAGGATAGAGTGCTTCTATATTGTTACCGACTATCGGAGCGGAAACTATTACAATTAGCAAGATTGCAGATAAAATACTTAGTCCCAAAATTATTGCTTTGTTACCCTGTTTCTCTTTTACATCTCTTGTCGTATCAAAAAACATCATACCAAAAGCATAAAGAGCCATTACGGCACCGGAGTAAACAACGATTTGAACCGCACCTAAAAAGTCGGCACCTAAAATAAAGAAAAATGCCGATATAAAAATCATTCCTGCTGCCAATGAACTTAAAGCGTATAACGCCTGTGAAGTCGTTACCGCTATATAAAACATCGTTATTGTCAAAAAAGCAAACAGATAAAAAGCAACTGCTTCAAACATAACCAAACTCCTTAATATGCTAGAGGTGTTTTTTTAACACGCTCGTCTTCATGTGGTGTAATCGAACCAAAGCCTTCAAACTCTAACTGTGTTCCTGCTCTCATCATATCAAGCGGCGTTAACATATCTTGATACATCGTAAAATGCTCTCTTTGGTCACTCGCATTTTCATACTCTCCGCCGTGCGTAATCGCAAGTTCAGGACAAACTTCGGCACAATACCCGCAAAAAATACAACGACCGAGATTGATACTGTACTCAGACACCTCTTTTCGAGAGGAAGCATCAAGCTTTGTCTCAATACGGATACAGTTAGAGATACAAATCTTCTCACAAAGCCCGCAGCCGATACATCTCTCAGCGTCAGACTCCCAAAGTCTTTTCATCTGATGAATAGCACGGTATCTTGGACCTATAGGCATCTTCTCCTCAGGGTATTTAACAGTGTGAATATCAAATCTAATCATTTCACGCATTACAACCCAAAGACCGACAAAAAGTTCGCCTCTAAAGCTTCTCTTTATAACTCTCTTAAATCTACCCCAATTGTCCGTAGGGTAATCTTCAATACCGACTAAATAATAGTCACTATTCATTTCAGTTACATTTCTATTGTTAAAATGTTCGTCAATATGTTCAATATGCATAGCCACCCCTTACATCATTACTATAGCAGTAATTAAAATATTTAAAACTGCTATCGGCATTAAAACTTTCCAACACAACCACATAAGTTGGTCAGGTCTAACATCAGGCCAAGCCGCTCTTGTCCATAGAAAGAAGAAGAAGAAAAATGCAACTTTGCCAAGAAGTCCGAGTGCGCCTAAAAAGCTTCCGTCTCCATATCCGCCTAAGAAAATGATAGAGATTACAAAAGAGATAAAGAACATATTTGCATACTCACCGATGAAGAAAAGTCCCCATCTCATACCTGAGTACTCTGTTCCAAATCCATCAATAATCTCGTGATCGTTTGCTATAAGGTGAAACGGTGTACGACCTGTTTCAGCAAATGCAGCTATCCAAAATAGCACAAATGCTACCGGTTGAGACCAGAGTATCCAACTTGTAATGCCGCCTGCTTGATAAGCATTAAAATCAATCAGTGAGAGCGAACCGACCATCATAATCGGAGCTAGGATAGAGAGACCCGTGATAACCTCATAAGAGATAAACACCGCAGCACCCCTTGCAGCAGATAAAAGCGAAAACTTATTTGCTGAAGCCATACCTGCAAGAAGAGGACCGTACAGACCGACACCCATGATTCCGAGTATATATAAAATACCGATGTTAACATCTGCCACTATCGGATGAACTTCATATCCAAAGAGCGTAAACGACGGTAAAAACGGAATTGCAGCAGCAGCCATAAATGCAGTTGCCGCCGTAATAACAGGTGCAATTTTAAATACACGAGCGACTACATTTGTCGGAACAATATCCTCTTTCGTAAATAGCTTAACACCGTCGGCTGCAACTTGCAGTAACCCAAAAGGACCGACATTCATCGGTCCAAGGCGGCGTTGCATAAATGCGAGAACCTTTCTCTCAAAATATGTTCCAATTCCCGCTAATGCAGAAAATATAAGTAAAATTACAACGATTTTTATAACCGTTTCAATCAAATATGCCATTTCCATCTACTACACCCTTTCAATCGAAGCTGTTGCAAAACGGTATCCGCTAAACAGAGCCTCTGAATTTATCTTAGAATCAAATGTCGGTAAAAGTGCAATATCGCCGCTGATTTTATTATCGCTTACGATATTAACAATAATTTCGCCATTTTCGTTTTTAACCTTCACGCTGTCCCCCTCATTCAAATCAGATTTACTTAAGAACTCTTCACTCATATAGATACCGCTTATCTCATCAAGGTTGGTAGCTTTATTTGTAAAATCGGTAAACTGTCTTACAGGATTTGCAAGATATATAAGAGTTCCGCTAAGCTTCTCTTCGCCAAACTTTGCAACGCTTTCGTTACCACTTGTCGCAACCGCTACATTATCAAGCAGATATCCGCGGCATTCCGTTCCGTCATTCTCATAATGGTTCGGCAAATCATCGAAGTTTTTACTCTTAAATCCTTTGTTCGTCGGTAACATAGAGGTATAATCAATCACTAATTCAGCTCTTAAACCAAGCTCATTTGCGATATCGTTAAGTTCATACCCTTTGTAGCCGATTGCTGCATTTGTAGGATTTACTCTTTTGTTTATACTTGTCAAAGTTCCCTCTTGCTGATTGATAGCAGGCATATCCAAATCGCCGTTGCCTAAAGCTGAGAGAGTAAAATCTCCTTTAGTGTTGTAGCCTATCGTATATGAACCTACTTCATCGTCAAGCTCGCAGATTAGAGATACTCCAAGAGTATTTGTTAAATTTGGAATCATCGTTAATTCAAAAGCCGTATATTTCTCTATTAACGCCAAAAGACGAGCAAGATTTTTAGAGTTTGGATGCGTATAGAGGTCTGCTCCTGCAATAAGAGCAAAACTATCTTTTTTAGCCAAGTTCTTCTCTAAATTTTCCATAAATTTATCATCAGCTCCTAAAATAGCTAAAAGGCGGTTATCATCTACGGCAACCTCTTTAGAGATTTTCTTAGGAACCATCTTTTTCTTCTCTTCCTCTATCTCTTCGTCTTCGCCCGTCTCTTCGTTTTTCTTTACGACTTTAACTATCTCTATAATCTCTTCTTTGATTATCTCTTCAACGGTTATAGTTTTTTGCGAGTGAAATGTCGCCAAATAGTCTGCTATGTCTGATGGCAGTTTCTCTTTATTTGCAAACAAATCAAGAATCAAGTAAAGCACAGCCTCTTCTTGAAGCGGAGCATGATATAGCGTCATTATGCTTTTTCCAAGCCCCTCTATAACAGGGTCTTTTACAGGGTGAAAATATAATCCCGCACCTTTGTTTATGCTCATAGAGTTATTTAACGCATATCTTGCATTTGGGTTGTCGCTCTTTAGAGCCGCTCCAACCGAAATAACAAAGTTTGCATTATGAGTCGCTTCAAGGTCATAACCGTAAAGCTTAGTACCGCTAATCTCGCTGTAATCATTTAAAAATGTTTGAAATGCTTTTGCTTCACTGTTGACAAGTTTGTATCCAAATTTCTCTTTTAAAGATTGAAGCAAGTAAGCCTCTTCATTTGTAATAGTTGAAGTAAACTTTATAGTATCTGCTTTTTTAAATGCTTCTACTGCTTTGGCAAATGCCGCTTCGTCTTTTGATTTAACTTCATTTTGATAGTCAAATCCATATCTTCCCGCACCGCAGAGTGCAACATAGTTCCACTCATTCATAACACGGTAGATTTTCTCATCCGTATTGTCGATACTTGTATGTTTAACATCATAAGAGATTTGACATCCTGCAGAACAGTGTCCGCAAGTTGCAGGAATCTGTTTTAACTCCCACGCATTTGAAGTGTAGATAAAGTGAGTATCTACAAGCGCGCCGACCGGACAAACTGCTGCACACTCGCCGCAGCTCGTACAATCAAGCATCTCTTCGCCGCTTGTTAAACCGATAAGAGATTTGTTGAGTTTATTCCACATCGCATAAGCATCTTTTGGCATACTATCTTTAAACTCTGCCTCTATCGCATCTGCACCGCGTGCTACTGTTTTTAGAGCATTATCGCCGATCATATCTTTACAAGTGGTTACACATCTCTCACAAACTATACAAAGACCAGGATTGTAGTGGATATGCCCCCAATCTTTATCTTTTCTGTTAACATCTTTGATAGCATAGTTTTGAGCGTCAACTCCCATCTCTAAAGTATAGTTTTGCAGTTCACATTCGCCTGACTGGTCACAAACACCGCACTGAAGTGGATGATTTACATCGTAAACTTCCATAATCGCACGACGCTCTTTTGCTATATTTTCATTCGTCGTCGTAATACTCATACCGTCTTTTGATTTAGCGTTACAAGCGTATACCTGCTTTCCGTCTGCCTCAACAAGACACAATCTGCACGCAAGCGTAGGGCTGCATCGTGTTAAATAACAAATCGCCGGTATAAAGATATTGTTTGCGCGAGCGGCATTGAGTATATACTCGCCCTCTTGCGTCTCTATCTCTTTTCCATCAATATTTATAGTAATTTTACTCATTGCATTACTCTTTCTATTTTGGATTTTTCAAATCTATATCTGCTTGCATCTACGCTTATATCAAAAGTAGGATTTAGCGCTATAGTTCCTTTAAGCTCACTGTCTAGCTTAAATTTTCTTTGAATTTTTGTTTCTTTGTAACTAATCTCAACCATATCGCCGTCTGCTATCTTAGCCGCGACCCCAAACTGAGCTGAACCTCGCAAAAAGTTCTCTTTAGGGAGTTGCGCAGTTTTAAAAGTATAGTTGTTAAACTGAAGCACCGGATTACATTGATAGATAATAGTTCCGTTAAACTCCGGCATATCGTCAAGTTCTTCAAGTTTACCGTCCGCCGCACACTCAACTTCATCAAGCAGATAACCGCGGTTGTCTTCACCCAGAGGCGATAAGAAATTCTCTAAATCATCAAAGCTTATATCTTTAAATCCGGAATTTTTATTTAACTCTTTTGTATAGTCAATCGTGTTTTTATTATAAATTCCAAGAGCATTTGCAATATCATTTAGCGTATATCCGTCAAACTCTAACGCTACATTCGTAGGCAATACTCTGTTATCGATACTTACAAAAGTCCCCTCTTGTTGGTTAAGCGAAGGAATTGCCAAATCGGCACCCTCTAGCGAAGAGATAACAAAGTCGCCTTTAGCGTTATAACCTACGACATCTGATATCTTCTCATCACGATCCAGTGAATTTATAAGCGATACGCCAAGGGTATTTACTTCTCTTGGGACTACTATCAAAGAAAAATCGCTGTACTTCTCTATCAGAGCAGCTAATTTAGCTATATTGCTTGAGCGATCATGTGCAATCAAATCATTACCTATGATAAGAGTGCGTTTTTTTGCTCGCATAAATGATTTCATCATATGAGACAGCTCTTCTTCGCCTATATTTGTCTCGGCATACAAGTAGCCGAAATCCAGCTCATCAAAAAATGCTCTCTCGCTCTCATCCAAATCACTATCTTTTAAAATCGTATGAGCCAGAAGTGCCATAACGCCCTCTTCCGTTCCTACTTCATACTTCATCATCTGAGTTATAACACTCTGCATCAAAGTATCTTCCATAGGGTGCGCATAGACGATTTTCGCACCGTTATGTTTTGAAGCAGTCGTTAGAGCGTATCTAACACCCGGATTATCCGTTGCTATTCTGCTTCCTATAACGATTAGAGCGTCTGATTGTTTAATTGCATCAAGAGAGCCGCTATGATGAAGTTTTGAGCTTATAGAGCTATACGACTTCATAAACTCGGCGAATTTTCTTGCATCTTCATTAAATAGTTTTACGCCCAATTTATCTTTTAGAAGTTCTAAAATATGCGCTTCTTCATTTGTAATCATAGAAGAAAATCTTATGGCTTTTGCATTTTTTAACGCTTCAATCGCTCTGTTAAATGCGTTTTCATTTTTAAGCGCTCTGTTGTCAAAATCAAAACCGAATCGCCCTGCACCGCAAAGTGAAGCAAACTCAAAATTGTTTTTAACTCTAAATATCTCATCAGCGCCGTTTAGGGAAGCGTGTCTTGTTTCATACTCAAGAGGGCAGCCTGCCGAGCAGTGAGCACATGTTGCGGGAACTCGTTCTAACTCCCATGCATTTGCTCTATATTTAAAACCGCTGCTGACAAGCGCTCCGACAGGACAAACTGCAATACACTCTCCACAAAAAGTACAATCAAGAGTTTCACTGTTTTTTGGAATAATCGTCGAACTATATCCGCCGAATTTTACTTCGATTGCGTCATCGCCGATAACCTCATTACATACATGCACGCACTTTTCGCACATAATGCATAGCGACGGTTCATAGTCTATAAGTCCCCAATGCTGAAGCGGGCGAAGCTGATCACGAGCGGAGAAACTTTGTCTCTCAACACTAAACTCTAAAGTTTTATTTTGTAAATCACACTCTCCTGATTTATCGCAAACACCGCACTCTAAAGGATGATTTACATCATAAAGCTTCATTATGTTCGTTCGCTCATTTTGCAATGCAGCCGTGTTTGTCGTAATTTCTACGCCCTCAGTCGGTGGAGTGTTACAGCTAAGAATAAAACCCTCAACTCCCTCAGCTTCAACGACACACATACGGCATGACGCACACGGCGAAGTTTTAGATATATAGCACATAGTCGGGATATAAATCCCGTTTTTGCGAGCCACTGTTAAAATAGTCTCGCCTCTTTGTGCTTCTACAGAGATACCGTCAATTTTAAAATTAATCAATTTATTCATATCTCCCATCCTCTACGCCTGCACCATAGCTATATAGTAACAGCGCATACATCTCTCTGCTTCACTCATAGCCTCTTCTTGCGTAAAGCCTAAGTTCACTTCTTTGTTGTTGTATTTTCTATCTTCAACTTCAAGAACTTCTGAGTGCTGTCTGGCAACGCCTTTTAACCAACCGGTAATCTTCTCTTTTTTGTCATAAACTTTGAGTTTTCTAAGATGATCTTCCATAATCTCATCATCGCTTAGGGTGACTTCACCGCTTAAAACATATCTGCTCATAACCGAAGCCGCGCGTTTTGCTTGACCGACCGCATTTACAATCGTCATAGGACCGTATTCACAATCCCCTGAGGCAAAAATACCCTTGCGAGATGTCATATAGTCCTTGCCGTTTGTTTTAATAGTCGCCCAAGAGGTCATCTCAATCTCCCACTCAGGAGGTAGAAGTTTCAAGTCAGCCGACTGAGAAACGGCAGGGATAAGATAATCAGCCTCTATGATATAAGAAGCACCCTCCACTTTTACAAGCTCTGCACGACCGCCGTTTGGATCGGGAACCAACTCATACTTATCAATTAAAAGAGATTTTAAGATATTTTCTTCATCAACCATCTCTGCAACAGCGGAGTGAAACAGAAACTCTACACCCTCTTCTACTGCTTCATGGTACTCTTCATATGTCGTATTTTTGATGATGGTTTTCTCATCCCTACGGTAAATCATATAAACTTTTTTTGCATTTGCTCTGATGGCACATCTAACGACATCCATAGATGTAAAACCGCCGCCCACACATACAACGACTTTCCCCGTTAAATCAACAAAGTCGGTGGTTAAAAGGTTTTTCTCTTGTTCTTCTTTTGATATTTTATAGCCGTACTTCTCATAAAGATTTACTTTATCTAAAAAGTCTATTGCGCCCCAATACCCTTTTATATCCGCTCTTTCGTTGTTGCAGTAAACTTTTTTAGAGATTCGAGTACCGGTTGCAACCATAACAGAATCATACTCTTGCTCAAATCTTCTCATATCGTCCGCATTGATTTTAGAGTTTACTATAAAGTTAACACCCATATCTTTAACACATTCGATATCTTTGTTGTATTTGCCTATCGGCATCCTGTACTCAGGAACACCGACTGCTACTTCACCGCCGAGCACTGGAAGTTCTTCATAAACATCAACCTCTACGCCATCGGCTGCAAGATAGTAAGCCGTCGTAAGTCCTGCAGGACCTCCGCCGATAACCGCAACTCTTTTGCCGTTGCTCGGTTTTTTCTGCATCGGATGAAAGAAATCGTATCCGTGATCGGTTTCCCAATCGGCACCGAGTCTCTTTAGCGACATAATAGAAATCGGCTCGTCAAGATTTGTTCTTCTGCAAGCCTCTTCGCAAGGATGTGGACAAACACGACCGCAAACATGCGCTAATGGCATTGTTTGGCGAGTCGCCATCAAAGAGTCGTCCATTCTAAGGTCTCTTACTCCCTCGATGTACGCAGGAATATCCACATGCGAAGGACAAGCATCGCTACAAGGTGCAGTTATTTTTGCTATATAACCAACCTCTTCATGGTAATGTTTTGAGTGTTTTTGTTCATCTATGCACTCTAAAAATTCAGCTTCAAAATGTTCCATCAAATCAATAATAGGATTTGGAACGGTTTTCCCAATCTCACATTTTGAAGTGACTTGCATACTTTTGCCAATCTCTTTTAAATGGTCTAAATCAGCTTTGCTTCCCTCACCGCGGGCAATTTTATCCAACAAATCATATAAAATTCGTCCACCCCATCGTCCGGGCGCACATCTTCCACATGCTTCAGAATACTCTTGATACTGTGCGGCATATTCCATCGCTAAACGGATAACATCTACATCTTTATCAAAAAGCGCAACACCGTCCCAGCCTATAAAAGCTTTTGACGCACGGTGGCTATCATATTGTGCCGGTAAGTTATAAGCTGATTCTTTCCACTCCTCTTGCGGCGTGTTAATATTATTAACAAACTCACCGTTCCAAGTAGAAAAATATACTTTACTCAAAATCTACATCCTGCCTATTTTTTTACTACGATAGTCCAGTCGACTTCGTTAAACTTTAAAGAGTTAAGTAACTCATATCTACACTCTTTTACCAAATCCGCAGATCTTTGAATTGGAGTAAAATCACCGATTTCAAATAAAAAGATTGCAACTTCTCCAACCTTATGAGATGCTAAAATCTCTCTCATACGAGGCTCAAAACCATCTTTTAAATGTCTTAAATCATATCTTTTCATTATCTATCAACCTCACCAAATACGATATTTGTAGTACCTATGATTGAAACAACATCGGGAATGTAATGTCCCGGTAAAAGGTCTGTTAAGATTCCCGTATGCCAAAATGACGGTGCGCGAAGTTTTAGTCTATACGGATACGGTCCGCCTTGAGAATTTATGAAAAAACCAAGCTCGCCTTTTGGTGATTCGGTTGCAACATAAACCTCTCCGACAGGCGGTCTCATACCTTGCGTTACAAGAACAAAGTGCTGCATCAAAGAGTAGTTTTGAGTCATAATGTCTAGTTTTGGAGCTGAAACATATTTCGGCGCATGTGCCATAAGCTCAGTTTGCCCCTCTTTTACGCATTTCTCGTACATATCGATAGTTTGATAAAGAATCTTCGCAGACTCTCTCATCTCTTCCATGTACATTCTATATCTTGCAAAGTTGTCACCTTTATCAGAGTAAGGAACGCGAAACTCTACTTCGTCATAAAGCTCGTACGGCTCTTCTTTACGGATATCCCATGCAACGCCTGATGCTCTAAGCATAGGACCTGAACAGCCCCAAGAAAGCGCCATCTCTTTTGATATAGTTCCGACCTCTTCCATTCTCATTAACCAGATACGGTTAGTGTCAAGAAGATCTTCATAATCTTTAATATTTGCAGGAAGTTTGTCTAAGAATGTTCTTAGCTGAGATATGAAACTATCTTGAATATCTAAGGGAACTCCTCCGATACGAATAGCGGCATGCGTAAGTCTAGCTCCGCAATAACCTTCGATGATATCCATCAGATACTCTCTCTCGCGGAAAGCAAAAAGGAAAACCGTCATAGCACCGATATCAAGCGCAGTCGTTGCCAGCCAGAAAAGATGACTCATAAGACGGTTAATCTCTAAGAGCATCATACGGATTACTTTTGCACGGCGAGGAACTTCAAGACCGATAAGTCTCTCAACCGCCAAAGCAAAACCGTAGTTGTTTGAAGATGATGCGATGTAGTCCATACGGTCAGTCGTCGGCATAAACTCATTGTAAATCATATTTTCAGCCATCTTCTCCATACCGCGGTGAAGATATCCGATATCCGGATGAGCTTTTACAATCATCTCTTGTTGAAGATGAAGCATCAAACGAAGTTGTCCGTGAGCCGATGGGTGTTGAGGACCAAAGTTTAGGATAATCTCATTATCTTCTCTATCAAAAGTGATATTTTCAAAAAACGGGTTTAATCTATTTTTTACTTGCATATTACTACCTATCTTTGAGGATCGTCAATAACGACCGAATCTTTTTTATCGAATTTTTTAACCATGAAAACACCGCCCTCTTCTTGATAGTTTTGAACTATCTTAGGCTCGTTACCCGTAATTTTTGTTCCCTTAGGCACTTCATGTCCAAGACGGGCAAATCTCTCGCTGTCGTATCTGTCGACTTTTGCAGTATCGCGAAGTTCAGGTCCGATTATATCTCTTGCCTCTTTACCGTAGATTTTATCTACTTCATACCATGCGGCAAACTCATCGCCTTGAAGCGGATAAGTTTTTAGAAGTGGATGCCCCTGCCAATCGTAAGGCATAAGAATTCTCTTCATAAACGGATGTCCGTTTGCTTCTATGCCGAACATATCAAACATCTCTCTCTCAGACCAATCAGCAGAGCGGAAGAGCTTTTCAACGGAATTTACGGCTTCACCTTTGTTGATAAACATTTTTATACGAACGCGTTTGCGTTTGCTCATGCTTAGCATTTGATAAAAAACTTCAAAACCGCCTCTTGCAGCAAGCCAGTCAATCGCGCTAAGCTCCGTGAGTTGAACATATTCAAGCTCATTTTTCATAAGCTCTAAAACTTTATAATTATCCTCAGGATTGATAAAAACAACCATTTGACCGACTTGAATGTATGCGTCAAGTACATCAAACTTTGCTTTTATCGCCTCTAAATCGTGCGCGAAAACTTCATCGCTCTCTACTTCAAATTTCGGAACTTGAGGAGATACATAAAATCTATCCGTATAGTACGGTTTTGCTTGTACATTGTCTTTAGGTTTATAAGCTCTCATTACATTAACCTTTTAGCTTTTTGCGCTCTTGAAGCTTGATTTGCACGAATTTTCTTTTGTAGTAACATTACGCCGTACTGAAGTGTTTCAGGTCTTGGCGCACAGCCCGGAAGATACAAGTCCACAGGAATAATTCTGTCCACGCCTTGAACCGTTGCATAAGTGTTAAACATACCGCCCGTATTTGCGCATGAACCCATAGAGATAACCCATTTCGGCTCAGTCATTTGGTCATAAAGTCTTTTAATGAACTCTGCATGTTTTTTCGTAAGCGTTCCTGCAACTATCATAACATCGGCTTGACGAGGAGATGCTCTAAAGATTGTCCCAAATCTATCGAAGTCATATCTTGAAGCACCGCTTGCCATCATCTCGATACCACAACAAGCAAGACCGTAAGTAAGCGCCCAAAGAGAGTTTGAACGACCCCAGTTTACGATTTTATCTATACTTGTAAGTGCAACCGGCAAACCGCCGTTTTGCGTATAATTTACTTTATGTTGTGCCATTCTAGCGCTCCTTTTTTCCATGCATATACAAACCCGATTGTTAATAAAAGTATAAACATCAACATCTCGGCAAAACCAAACCATCCAAGTAGTTTAAAATCAACTGCCCATGGAAACATAAAAACTATCTCTACATCAAAGAGTAAAAAAAGTAGTGCAAATAGATAAAACTGCGGAGATATTCTATTTGGCTGCTTTGTAACCTCAGGTCCACACTCATAAACCGATAATTTGATTTTTTCGCTATTTTTAGCTGCTAAAGCGCGACTTGCCAAACGAGCGACAATCGTCGTTATCGTAAATGCACCGAATGTTACAAGAAAAAGTACAAATACCCCAAAATACGGATTTGCAGTACTAATATGCTCCATATAACCCACCTTTGTTATTATTATTGTTTTAAAACGCACAAAAACATAAGCCGTTTGACTTAAATATCTTCACATATTTTTAGAAAAAACAGTTGCATAGATTGTAGCAAAAAGAGTATTAAATAAAAGATTATGATGATATTTGAAGTGATTACTGTTACCAAATACTACACATTTTTTTGGGCTATCATAGCTAGTGAGTATTTTAGAAACAGTTTTTGAGATATAAAAATTACAAAATGCAGATTTGTAACACTAATTACCTAGAGGGAGGCTCTAAATTTAGTTTTAGTAGATTGTCTTATCCTCTTTTGCCTGCCATACCCTAAAGGGTTCTAGACACTCCGCTCTATCAATATTTTTTATATCTAAAAACTCTTTCTCATAAAACTCTTTATCTCTAAATCCGATGTTATCTGCATCCCCGCTTGTCGCGCCGTAGTAGACAGTTTTTATATTTGCCCATTTAATAGCCCCGTTGCACATTGGACAAGGCATACAAGTCGTATAGATTTCACACCCGCTAAGATCATATGTGCCTAGTTTTTTGGAGGCTTTTTTTATCGCATTTATCTCGGCGTGAGAGGTCGGGTCATTTGATTTTAAGACTTGGTTGTGAGCTTTTGCTATAACCATGCCATCTTTTACTATCACGGCGCCAAAAGGTCCGCCGTGATTTTTTTGTACTCCATCCAGCGCCTCTTTTACGGCTTGGTGCATATAGACATTCATACTATTTATTTAAAAATCCCATAGATTTTTCACTGTCAAAACTTGCATCTTTCTCTTTTTTGATTTCTTGTTCAAAATCTTCTAAGGAAAATAGCGGCTTTTCTCTAACGGCTACTTTGTATGCCGTATTTTTTATAATCAGATTTATCTGCCCGCCCGTAAGAGAATAATCGGCAAGAGCATTCACATCAAAATTCTTCTCATAAGGAGCACCTGAGGGAAGCATTTTTTTCCAAAGAGAGAGTCTCTGCTCTTTATTTGGTTTTTTAAACTCTATCTTGTAGTTAAATCGTCTTGAAAATGCTTTGTCTATATTTTCCAACAGATTTGTAGTCGCTATCAAAACACCCTTGAACTTCTCAATCTGCTCTAAAAAAATATTTTGCATCTGGTTATGCATCTGATCAGCTCCGCTGTTTACTCCGCTTGAACGAGCTCCTAAAAACTGGTCTGCCTCATTTAACAAAAGTATCGGTTCTGATTTTGTTTTTTCGCACAAATCATAAAAAGTGTCAAAAATTTTACGAACATTTTTTTCGCTCTCGCCGACATACATAGAGAGAATTTTTGAACAATCAAATGCCAAAACTTGTCGTTTAAGCGATTTTGCAAGCGAATATGCAGTCATCGTTTTACCGGTTCCCGCTGCTCCGTAGAAGATTATCCTTGCGTCAATTCCGCTTTTTTTGTCTTTCACTCCCCACTCTACAAGTCTACCTATAACCTCTTTATCCAATTGTCTCATAAGATTTTTAAGCGTTTCTTGCGTCTCTTTTGCCAAAACAACATCTTCAAGCGAAGTCTCAGGGTCTACCAACTCAAAAATATCTTGCTCATCTATAAGCGTATTTAGTTTTATGCGACGAACTTTTTTGTTTTTTTGAGGATGGATTATGTTGTGTAAAACCTCATCAACTATGTAAAAAGCTCTTGAAATCCCGCCGAAAGGATTTAACATCTCTTCATAGTCGATGATTCCGTCATTTATAAGGTTCGAGCCGTCTTCTAAAAGTGAACGGTTTTTAATGCGTTCATACTCATCAAGCGAAATGAGTTCAATCAAAGCATTCATCTCTCTAAGCGAAGCGTCCGTTGCGCTGTACTCTTCACGAAGAAGAGCCAAAAAAATCACCTGCTCTTTAGAACTCATCTTTTTTTGTTTAAAAAACTTGTCAAGCACGAGTTTCCCCGTCGTTTGCTCAACCCTGTCTTCTATGCGTTTTTCTAAAAGCTTAAGTTTGGTCTGCATTCTGTCAATTCCAAGTGAGTGTTCATGAACATTTTGACGAATTGCACTCATTTTTTGATAAAGGTCTATGCGAAGAAACTGGTCTTGCAAGTACTCAAGATGATCCGAATACGGCTTGATATCGGGCAACTCACTCTCAATAGCACCGTCTTGGAGTATCTTTAGAAATGAGGGCGACAAGCCGACTGCACTGTTTAAAAGTTCCAGCGGTGTCACTTCAGAAATTTTTATAGGCGTAAAACTCTGCTGATGCAACCAGCCAAGTTCTAAAAGAATTTTTACCTCTCCTAGATGCTTTATACCCTCATATTTATCTTTGCCGTAAATCTCTTGCAAAAGTTCAAGAACTACAACATCATCTTCCCCGCGCATATATCTTTTTGCTAAAGTTTGCAACAATACGGCTTCTGTTTTACTACATTTTAGTTGTGCAAAAATGATAGATTTCTCTACATTTTTTGCTTCTAAAAAATTTATTAATGTTTCCAAAGAATTCCTTAAAATCTATATTCTAATGCGGACGAAATTATCAATACATTTGAGTCTTTAAACTCCCCGTTTATCGCACTGTTTGAAACCGCTCTATCTTCTCTCATCGAGTAGAGAGCCGCTACTCCTATGTTTATCTTCTGGCTTATCTGATATCTTGCACCAAACGATACAGACAAGGAGTCGCTATCAGGCAGTTCAAACCCGATTGTAGAATTTGGAGCAGGTGTTTTATCTATAACAAAACCGCCCATTAAAGTAAGTTTATCCAACTTTTGGGTAATACCTAAACGAAAAACATCCGTATCCTTCCAGTTTTTTGCTATCGGCGCGCCAAAGACGATATTTGCAACCGGATTTACACCAAAACCGTAGTTAAAGTCCAACTCTCTATATGCGTGCCAATAGTTTCTCTCATAGACAAACTCTATCGTCGTATCACTCGGCAATGTGTAAGAGAGTGCAAGATTTAGCAGAGCCGGAACAGGCACGCTGACCGATGCGCCGCTAGTAGAACTGTTTGTTAAATATGAGAGTGCGGCATCACCCTCTACGCTCAAGTCGATTTTTGAACGATATGTCAAAGCCAACCCTAACTCTGATGTAGGCTTATACGATAGTGCCAAGTTGTATCCAAAATCAATAGAATCACCGCTCATATCGCGAGATGCCATAGATGAACTGCTTTTAACTACGCCCTCGGAGTAGATTGCTCTAATTCCGACTGCAAATGCCGCTTTATCTCCGATAGGAAATGCAACACTCGGATTTACCTCAACCGTTTTGAGCGTAAACTCCTCTGCGCTGTAAATTGCAGGGGCAGAGTTCCATCTCTTAGAGAGTCCTGCAGGAGAAACTATACTTAGTCCAAAACGGGCACCGCTAAAATCTTCCGATACATAATGAAACGATGGAACAAAAAAATTCTCTCTTTTTGACTCTATATCATATCCCGTTGTTGTCGTACCTAAACTGTTTGTATACGAGCCTTTATAGTTTACATCGCTAAGTCCGATATAAATCAAATTTGCTTCTAATGCGTTCTCATTTTTCATAAAAACCATATTTGCAGGGTTGTAATAAGCCGTGTCTGCGCTATTTGAGTGTGCAACGGTTGCGGCACTTAGGGCAACCGAGTTTAGCGAAGTCTCAGGAATTTTATAGCCGCCTGCGATTAGGCTGCTTCCAAATAAAAAAAATAAAAAAACATTTCTCATTATCAACCCTTTTCTAATAAACAATGGTTGATTTTACACAAATCGCCCTTAATTTACAAAAGAGTAAAGCAGTGCTATCTCCTCGCTCCAGATGCTATCATCAATCGTCTCAAGGATTAGCGGAATATCGTTCATTCTCTCATCATTCATTATAAATCTAAACGCATCAAGACCGATTTCGCCTTTGCCTAAAGAGTGGTGTCTGTCTACATGTGAGCCGAATTTTGCCTTTGAGTCATTAATGTGCATACCCATAAGATATTTAAACCCTATAATCTTGTCAAATTCGCTCCATGTTTTATCATAAGCTTCTCTTGTTCGTATGTCATAACCCGCGCTAAACATATGACAAGTATCTATGCAGACTCCGACACGGCTTTTATCCTCAATCTTGTCAATAATTTGTGCTAAATGCTCAAACTTCCAACCAAGATTGCTCCCCTGCCCTGCGGTGTTTTCAATAACCAAACTCACGCCTTTTGTTTTCTCCAGCGTTATGTTCATGGCATCTGCAATTTTACCCAGACACTCATCTTCGCTTATCTTCTTTAGATGGCTTCCGGGATGAAAATTGAGTCTATCAAGACCTAAAAGCGCGCATCTCTCTACTTCGTCTAAAAAAGCCTCCATAGACTTCTCTCTTTGATCATCTTCCGGATGTCCGAGATTTATAAGATATGAGTCATGCGGAAGTACATATTTGGGTAAAATTCCGCTATCATCCAATGCTTTTTTAAACTTATCTATTGTATTACTATCAAGCTCTTTGCCGTTCCATTGTCTTTGGTTTTTTGTAAATAGCGCGAACGCTTTTGCGCCTATTGAGCACGCATTTGCAACTGCATTAAAAACGCCCCCGCTTGCACTTACATGAGCTCCTACAAATTTACTCATCGGTATCCTTAATCTTAAAAATTATGTCATTTTTTTTATCTTTAAACTGCACGCCGTGAGAGTCAACTTTGTAAAATATATCTACGGTTTCATCTTTGATTTGCTGTTCAAATCCGCCATCTGTTTTTACCAAGTTTTTCCCGTTGTAGATAGCATGGGAGAGAAGCATATTTTGCATAATATCATCCGGATATATCTGATTTAGATAATCCTTGTTAAATCCGCTTTTGCTCATACATCCGGTACTGGTGCAGATTAGATGATTTACGGCAATTTTTTCTATACACTTGCCCGCCATAAAAAGTTCCAATTCAACACTTTTGTCGCTATTTCTCAGGTATCCGACATCGGAAAACTTAATCTTGGGTGATTTTATGGTGATGATTTTTGTTTGTGTTTGCTCATATTTTTTAGTGCCGCATGCGCTAAAGAGAAGAACAAAAATTAGTAATATATATTTCATAAGCGAAATTATAGCAATAATTTTATTGTCAATTTGCCATATTTTTAATTTCAATCCATAAATTTATCTATAATTAACTTATGAAAATACACATAGATATAGACTGCTTTTTTGTCAGTGCCGCACGGATTAAAGAGCCGTCACTTCTTGGAAGACCCGTTGCGATAGGCGGAAGAAGCGATACGAAAATCTTCTCTAAAGAAGCAAAGAACCAAAGCATAAATCTGCAAAATTCAGGCTCATTTGTGCCGACTTTTTATAAAACTTATGACAAAAGCGATGATGATATAGATGCTTTTAGGGATGAAGACGGGCGTGTGCGAGGCATACTTACAACCTCTAGCTATGAAGCAAGAGCTTACGGAGTAAAAACCGCTATGAGCATTAAAGAGGCTTTGGAATTGTGTCCGCATCTAATCATAAAAGCGCCCGATATGTCGCTCTACCAAAAACTCTCACATGAGCTTCATGAGTTTTTGCAAACAAAGATACCGTTAATCGAGCAAGCGAGCATTGATGAGTTTTACGGAGATTTGAGCGGCTGGGTTGAAGATGGCGATGTGGAAGATTTTATAAAAAATTTAAAAAATGAGATAAAAGAGACTATAAAACTTCCCGTCTCAATCGGTTCGGCAAAAACCCGCTACATTGCCAAACTTGCTACGACCTACGCCAAACCGTTTGGGTGCAGAGTCGTATATCCGCATGAGTTGGAAAGTTTTATAGAGAAAATTCCCGTAGAAGAGTTTGCGGGAATCGGTAAAAGTATGAAAGAAAAATTAAAATCTGCACAAATTCATACGCTTGGTGAGTTAAAAAAAAGAAGGGGAACCGTTGAATCATGGGGAGCTTATGCAAAAGAGTTATATGCCAGAGTGTGCGGGATTAGCGATGACGAGATTCAAACCCAGCACAGGCGAAAATCCATCGGGATATCACGAACTTTTGACCCCCTATACGACAGAGGCGAGTTGGAGAGGAGAGTCCATATCCTTGCTCGTCATCTAAGCTTTGCCGTCTTAAAACTAAAGGTTATTCCTACCATTTTTCATCTAAGTATCGCTTACGAGATGAATCAAAAATCCCATACAAACATAAGTTTATGCGAGATTTTTACCGAAAAGAAGTTTGACTCTTTATGTTTGGCTCTTTTTAACGAAGCAGATGTTTATAAAAGACTTCATGTAATCAGGATAAGCATAAACTGTTCAAGTTTTACGAGAGAATCCAAAAAAGAGTTATCGCTTATAGGATTTCATGATGAGCTAAAAATGCACAAACTGACACAACATTCGCAAAACATAAGAGAGAAATACGGTATCGATATGTTGAAATGGGGAAGTGAATTATGATAAAATAAATTTATGTTAAAAAACAAACTATTAGAACAATTTCGTTCATTTTATGCAAGAAATTATCCCGATGACATGGAAGTGCAGATTGAGTACTTTGCGGTGTTTGGAGGACTTGGCTGGGAGATAGATACCACCAAAGAGATAACTTTTTTAATAAAAGAGCTCATACTTAAGAATTACAAAACAATAAATAAGAAAATAGAAGATTTAACCTTAGCAAACAGGGAGTGCTTACGACTTCTACATGCTTTAGCGGTGGGTGATAGAAAGATTTTCTCAGCATTTAACAGAGCAGGTCTTAACAATGCAAACGGCGGAAGCGCTTTAAACTATCTTGTGCAAAAAGGGCTGATTCAAATAGAGTTCTCAAGAGAAGAACCCGCACGCAGCCTCAACCCAAACGGCAAACTAAAAAGAGAGATTGCAAGACATAGAATATCTCATAAAGTGCTTTTCACGCACCCTTTTATAAGATTTTGGTTCTACTTTATAGCTCCGAATGCAAAAAAAATAGAACAAGGCGAATATGATGAGTTTTTTAAAGATTTTCAGATAAGACAAAATGGTTATACAAGTCTGGTTTTTGAAGAACTATCCGAGATTCTTCTAAATTATAATCTCAGAGATTCGCAAATCCTTAGTTCAGGCAGTTACTGGGATGCGAATGTCGAGATAGATATACTTACGATAACAAAAGATGAAAAAATTTATGTTGCGGAGTGCAAGTGGACAAACCACAAAGTAAACAAAAGCGAGTGGCACAGAATCGTAGAGAAGTGCGAAAAACTGCAGATTGAGCCGACTCAAATTGTTATATTTTCAAAAAGAGGCTTCTCAAAAGAGTTATCAAAAGACCAAGGCAAAAAATTGGCACTATACACGGCAAATGATTTTAACGCACTTTTGAAAAATATAAAAAAAGATGAGCCGAGGGAAGAACTTTTTAAAGATGCGTTTAACTGACTACTCGAAGTGCAGAATATGCCTCTTGTAACTGTTGAAATTTTTGAGTGTAACGCTTTACCATATGTGGAGATTCTTGTAGGATTTTATCCGGATGATAAGCTTTTGCCAGCCTCTTATAACTATCTTTTATAGCGTCTTGGCTAGCTCCGATTGGACACTGTAAAACAGTATAAAAATAGTTTTTTTGAGTATCCTCTTCATCCCTGCAAAGAGTTCCAAAACTAAAGTTTGCAAAATCACTATATAGTTTGCTAATAAAACGGTTATTATAACTATAGCTTATTTGATAGTGTAGGACATGGCGTTTATTTAGAGCTCTCTCCAATCTGGCTTTTGCTCTATAATCAGAGACATCAAGAACCAAAGATGTATCCGTTCCTCTCTCTACATAAACTTCAAGCTGGGAACGAAGATAGCTTAAAACCCATGAGTTTGGATAATCAAGAGTAATCAGTACCGTATCGCTGTTGTAGGCATAAAGATTGACTTTGACATTTTGCGGCTCTTCATCTCTCTTTAGCTCTATTCTAATGGGCTGATTTCCAAATTTTAACATTGAACGCAGGAAAAACTCGTGAGAGAAGTCGTGTTTTGAGGCATGATACTGGCTTAACTCTTTTATAAACTCTTCTCTTGACTCTGATAAAGTTTCATTTCTAAATACCATTACGGCTTTTGGTAAAAAAAGCATACCTCTTGAATGATTGTTTAAAAATTCTTTCATCCACTGGGTATTTAATGTATCAAAGTCGGTAGTAACAAGAATAAGATTATTTCTTAATACGATCTCCATCAACATAACCTTTTTTGTACTGTTTTGCTATTTAAAGCAATAACAGTTCCAATTTTTATGTTGATAAAAAGTAGATTCTTTTAAAAAGATAGTGCTGCGGAAAGTGCCGCTGCTATTTCAGGAGAGACATACCCTTTTGCATAATTAAGTATTATCGGAGTAAATTGACCAATCATTGAAGAGTTCATTCCTAAACCCTTAAATTGATCTCCAACACTCGCACCGCCCAATAGTGACGAAGCGGCAGTTCCACTACTTAAAATATCATTAAGATCAGGAGTTTGTTTTGTCAGTGTCGAAAATTGACTCGGTTCCATCTTGGTTTTTGCACTATTTAGAAGGACTGCCGTACCGCCTGCCGCTTGAGCCGGTGTTACGCCCAAAGAGCTTAAAGAGTTTAAAAGAGCACTATCTTTAACACTTTGAGTTTGCGCAACACTATCTACAGCTATAGGAGCAACCGACTTTAACATCGAACCCATATCAAGCGCAAAAGATTGTGTTGCAAACAAGCTTAAAACCAAAAGTGACGAAATTTGTATTTTTCTCATATTTTCCCCTTTTTTGTCTATTTTATAGATTATAGTAAATTATCAGTTATTGATATCGCAAATATTACTATACGCTTTTGGCTGCCTATCCCTTATAAGTCCCCAGTAGTGTCTCTGTTTTTGGTTCTCTTGGATGTCAAACTCGGCGTAGATTATCTCCTCTTTATCTCTTGAGGCCTCGGCGATTTTTGCACCTGTATAGTCCGTTATAAATGATGAGCCGTAAAAATTAAGCGTACATGTATCGCCTTTTTCTTCACCTATGCGGTTTGCTACAACAACGGGAACGGTATTTGTCGCAGCGTGTCCCATCTGAACTCTTTGCCAATGCTCTTTAGAGTCAAGTCCTATCTCAGGCTCGCTTCCGATAGCTGTGGGATAAAAAATAATCTCCGCACCCATAAGCGTCAAAGCCCTTGCCGTTTCACAAAACCATTGATCCCAGCAAATTCCCACGCCTATTTTGGCATAAGCGGTATCATAAACCTTAAAACCGCTGTTCCCAGGTTTAAAATAAAATTTCTCTTCATATCCGGGACCATCGGGAATATGAGTCTTACGGTAGTTGTCCATAACGCGGCCGTCTGCATCCGCAACAACCAAAGAGTTAAAGTATCCCTCATCACTCTTTTCAAAATAGCTAATCAAGATAACGGCTTTTAACTCTTTTGCCAAGTTGCTAAATCTCTCGATAAGTTTATTGCCTTCTCTCTCTTTTGCCCACGAGAAATATTTTTCATCCATATCTTTACAGAAGTAAAAACCCTCAAAAAGTTCAGGTAAAAGTATGATTTGTGCGCCGTTTTTTGAAGCTTCTCTTGCTAATGCTTCTGCTTTATCGACATTTGAGACTTTATCTTCGCTCATACTCATCTGAATTGCGCTTACTTTAACCATGCTCTTCTCCACTAAGCAAGCTTAGCTTTTTCAAGTTTTTTTCTCTCAATTTTCATACGGTCTTGAAACTGTTTGCTTCTATCTTTTGCAAAAACCTGCATATCTTCGATCTCATCCATCTCATCTACGATTTCAACACCCAAAAGAGTCTCAATGGCATCCTCAAGAGTAACGACGCCTACCGTTTGTCCATAGTTGTCATACACTATAAAAAGGTGTGTTTTTCGTTTTACAAACTGGTCTATAAGATTTGGAACAGGAAGATTTTCAGACACCATATGCACTTCATGCGAGATGCTCTCTAAAGTAATATTGTCATTATCTTCATTGCTCTCTTCAAGGATTCGCTGATTAAAAACAATACCGACGACATCATCAAGAGTCTCCCTAAAAATAGGTATACGCGAATGGATATACATTCGGTCGTCTTCTATGGCATCTTCTATCGTCGTAGAAGCAGACATAGCAAAAACAACACTTCTTGGAGTCATAATATCTTTAGCTTTAATATTTTTTAGTTTTAAAAGATTTTCAATAAGGTCACTCTCTTTACTAAGGATAGTTCCCTCTTTTTCACCCAGAGCAACAACTGCCATAATCTCATCTCGCGAAAAACTGCTTTGATGTTTTTTATTTTTTGAAATAGAGTTTGTTAAAAACGAAGAAAACCATGTAAAAGGCGTAGTAATAGCCACTAAAAACGAGATCAAATGAGCCGATGGAATCAGCAATTTTTTCCAATACAAAACACCGTATGTTTTAGGAATAATCTCTGAAAAATATAATATAAGCAGCGTCACGATAAAAGCAATAAGTGTTTGCCACTCATCACCAAAAACAATCTGAGCTTGAGCACCTACACCTGCTGCACCCATAGTGTGGGCAAAAGTGTTTACTGTTAAAATTGATGAGATTGGTTTGTCTATGTCTGCTTTTAATCTTTTGATTTTGTTGACTAAATCTTCATTATGATCTTTAGACAAGCTTTCAACATACGAATTGGTGCTTGAGAGTAAAACTGCTTCCAAACCGGAACACATAAACGATATCAAGAGAGCGATTGAGAGATAAATTATCAATAGTGTCATAGGCACATTCCTATGTCAGCATGGTTAAAACTTTGCGAGGCGGGGTCGCTTTGGGTCATTATAAAATTCCTTTATTTTTTATGGCAGTATTATAGCATATTTCAATTACTGCTTTGTTTCAAGCTCTATTTTTTTAACCGAAGACCATAACGATAACACTATAAAAGCTATACCGATAAGTCCGGTAAATACTTCAGGTATATGAAATTCCATACCAAAGAGCATAATAAGAGCCAATATTCCTATAGCATAATGTGCACCGTGTTCCAGATATACATACTCGTCAAGCGTTCCTTTTTCAACCAGATATATAGTCAAAGATCTCACAAACATTGCTCCGATTCCAAGACCCAGCATAATGGCTACTATATCTTTTGTTATGGCAAAAGCGCCTATTACGCCGTCAAAAGAAAAAGATGCATCCAAAACTTCTAAATATAAAAAGCTGCCTACACTCCCTCTTTTTACAACATCGGCAAGAGAAGGATCATCCTCTTCCTTCTCTAAAATAACTCCGATAATATCAACGCCTACATATATAACAATCCCCCATAGTCCCGCACTTAGCACGACTAATTTGCTCTCTTGCCCAATAAAAGAGCTAAAAATCATTAAAATTACAATCGCTATAAAAATAGAGATGGCTTCAATCTTTCCAAGCAATCCCAACTTCTCTTCAAGCGCTTCAAACCAATGAACGCTCTTCTCTTCATCAAGCATAAAGTTAAGAAAAACAAGCAGTAAAAACATCCCTCCAAAAGCAGATATTTCGGCATGATGAGCAACAAGCTTGTTAGAATATTCTACAGGATTATCAAGTGCTAAGTTCCAAACTTCTAAAAGTCCCAAATCAGCAGTTTGAGCCACAATCACAAGTGGAAAAAGGAGTCTCATCCCAAAAACCGCAACCACTATACCGACCGTTAAGAAGAGTTTTTTCCAATGCTCATCCCAAGTTTTTAAGATAGAAGCATTTACGACGGCATTATCAAAAGAGAGAGATACCTCCATAAGTCCGAGAATCAACGCTATAAACATTAAATTTACGGCGTTAACCAAACCTCCAAACTTATACCCCCACACTCCGGCGATAAGCAAACATATAATTGTAAAAATAAAAGAGAGCCTAAAATGTTTCAATATATCAATCCTTATTCCAAACTTGCACCACAAGGGCATTTCCTTTGGTCATTTATAATCTAATTTTTTAATTCGGCATTTTACCTAATTTTTATACATCTTAATAATGCACGGCTAACCAGATAGTCTCTTCATCCGGCTTTGTCCATGATACTCTATGTTTTTTATGAGCCGGTATATTTATATAATCTCCGGCTTTCATTCTTACATCGCTTTCGTCTAAAAAAGAGAGTACTGCTTCTCCCTGAAGCAAAACTACCCATTCATCACTCTCTTGGTCATACCACTCAAACTCTGTCGTCGTGTGCCCGAAAGAGACAATTCTCTCTACTTTTACTCCATTTTTTAAAATAAGCTCTTCAAAAAACTCATTTTCGCAAGGCTTTGGAATATTTTGAAATATATTTTTATTCATAAAAACATGCGCTTACATACCCGACTACTCTATGCATATCGCCGCTTGCATCCGCACTGGTTCTATAATCAAGCAAAAGAGGAGCTAAACCCTTTTTTTTAACACTTATAAGCAGTGCTTCAATACCCGTCATCCCGCAAGCCTCACACCCTTCATGAAGCGTATGCGTATCCATTTTTTTGATTGCTTCTAAACAGATATTGTCCAACCTAGCTGCATTGCTAAGAGTGTAAAAATGGCTTAAATCGCTGCTTATGATAACACCGCAATCATCATGTTTTAAAACAAAATCTATAACTTTTGATAACGCCTCGGCTTCAACTTGCGAATATACCAACTCTACTATCTGGGCATCTTCAATATAGTGTTTTATGAAAGGAAATTGAACCTCCGTACTATGTTCGACATGCGCTTGCAAGATACATGGAAGATCAAACTGCTCCTTTAGGCTTTGCAGTAAAAAGTCCGAACACTCTATATCTCCAAAAGGAGTTTCATACGAGCTAAATGCACATAGAGATATCCCCTCAAACGCAACTTTATGCGACGGTCCGATTACGACAAACTTTTTCACTCTGCTCTTTTGCAATACCCTATAAGCTACATTTGCGCTGTATCCGGAGTAGACATAACCGGCATGGGGAACTATGACTATTTTGCTTTTTATATTCGGCAAAACGCTGTCTTCATCATAGATTGTACTAAAGTGTTCAAAATATCTCTCAATCTCGACGGCTCTTCCCGGATAAAAAGCACCGCTTACATTCATCTTTCGTTTCATCTTACACTCCTACGATTTTATCGCTATAGCGGCAATATATCATCAAATTTCTCTTCTATTGCTTCAACATGATATCTATATATAGCGGGATGCAGGTCATACACGGACGGGCTTAAACCCGCTTTCATACTTAAATGTTCCAAAAACTCTTTAGGCGTTTTTAACTGCTCCCAAACTTGAGGCAAAAAAGTTCCCTGATATATATCGTGTTTTATGATAAGCCCGTCAACACCCTGCTCTACTTTTTGAAGCAAATCATTAAAATCTTCATACTCTAAGATTTCCGGTTCGGTAAGAACGGAGACTTCAACCCAAATATGCGAAAGTTCATTTTCATGCAGATGATGAAATCTTGGGTCATTAAATGCAGCCGATACAGCATTGTTAACTACATCCTCGTACAATGAACGATGTGCGATGATGGAACCTATACAGCCGCGTAAATGATGATCATATTTTAGCGTCACAAAAGCTGCGCCCTCTTTTTTTAATGGCGGATAAGCCTCAAGCAAATTTTTTTCGTCAAATATGTACGAGCTATCAAACTTACGCATTATCGCACTTTTTGCAACTCTTAGTAAAATTGGATCTAACATCTTGTTTTCCTTTGGCTACTTTACTATTTCCAGCAAAGCATCTTCAAATTTTTCATAATCAAAAACAAATCCGTGTTCTAGAAGCTTTGTAGGATAAACCTCTTTTGAGTCAAGCACAACCCTAGAACCCTCTCCAAAAACCAATTTAATAGCAAATGACGGAACGCCTAAAAATGTAGAACGATTTAAAATCTTGCCTAAAATTTCAGTCTGTTTGCTATTTGTAAGAGGAAACGGAGAAGTAAAGTTTACGCTGCCGCTTATATCCGGAGTCTTCATTATAAACAAAATCGCTCTTAAGAGGTCGTCTATATGTATCCACGATACCATCTGCTCTCCGTCTCCAAGCTTTCCGCCGACTCCCATTTTAAAAGGCGGTAATATTTTTTCCATTGCACCGCCCTCTTTTGCATAGATTACGCCAAAACGCATTGCAACGGTTCTAACTCCGAAGTTATTAGCTCTGTTTGCTTGGGCTTCCCAATCCCTACAAAGCATAGATAAAAAATCATCGGCAAAATTTGTTGAATCATCGCCATGCGAATGAGCAGAGTCATAAATACCCACAGCAGAAGCGCTCAAAAAAAGTTTCGGTTTCTCTTTACAAATCTCTATGGCGTCAACTAATTTTTTTGTTGTATCTACACGACTGCTATAGAGCTTTTTTTTGTAACTCTCACTCCATCGGGCTAAAATGGTAACTCCGCTTAAATTGATTAAAATATCGCACTTCTCAATCTGTTTTGCAACATCAAGGGCTGATGTATCTTCACGAATTTTTATACCGATAACTTCATTGTGTTGTGAGGTAAACAGTCTCTCTAGTTTTGAGCCTACCAGACCACTTTTACCGCAAATAGCTATTTTCAATCTATTTCCTATCGACATGCAAAACTCCACGACTTAGATGAGTCATTATAAATCTATATTTATAAAATAGTGCTTATAGCTCTAAAAGCACCGTATCTCTTGCCGTTATCTCAAGTTTTTTGCATGCACTCTCAAATGCAGTGCTCTCGCCGATAACCACGCAGCGATGTTTTGCTCTTGTTATAGCGGTATAGATAAGTTTTGTGTTATGCATAATGTAGTGAGAAAAGCTCATTGGAATTACTACAATGTCATACTCCATACCTTGAACTTTATGAATCGTCAGGGCATAGGAGAGCATAAGATGAGATTTTAGCTCCTCGTTATCGTAAACGACCACGACATCTTCGTTTGGGTAGAAAACGAACGCCTGTTCATCATCCTCTTCTATCTTAAAAAGAAGCCCGCTCATACCGTTGTATATACGCCGAATTGCCGAATCTTCGCCGTTTTTAAACCCTTCGCTACTCCAAGAGGTCATATTTTCATTTTTTGTGTGAACTACTTTATCCATAAGCCTAAACTCTACGCCGCCCTTTTTTACGCATTTTTTAGGATTTGGATTGAAATACTCCTGCAAAACTACATTTAAGTTATTTGCGCCCAGAGTTCCGCCTTTCATCGGAGTAATAACTTGAAAATAGTTTAGGTACTCTTTTATCTGCTTATTGTTTAGTCTATATCTTGCTTTTTCAATAGACTCCACAACTTTATGGGCAATCTCGGCAACTATTTGTGCCGAGTTCTTCTCTCTTAAATCTTGCAGCTCTTTTTGAGAGAGTTGATTTTTGAGCGCATAATAGTTTTGTATGGAGATATCTATAAACTCAAAATCTTCGTACTCTTTTTTATACTCAGGTACAACACCCGTTCGCACATCGTTTGCAATAACCGTTATGGCTTTATCTTCGCTCTGCCTGTAAATCTTTGTAAGCTTTACGATAGGTGCAAGTCCGAGTGTCAAAACATCGCTTAGAACATTTCCAGCACCGATGGGAGGGAGCTGTGCATCATCCCCGACAATTATAATAATTGCGTTTTTGCTGATTTTTGAAACCAGCCTTGCAAAAAGAGAGGAGTTTATCATAGACGCTTCATCTATGAGCACTACGGAGTATGGAAAATCATCTCTATCTTCAAATTTAACCAGCAGAGACTGAATAGTAGCACTCTCATAACCCGTCGTATCTGCAATGCGCTGTGAAGCTATACCGCTGAGTGCACAAGTAATAATCTCTTTTTTGTCATACTTTGTGTTTAACAAATCAAGTATAGTTCTTGAAGTCGTACTTTTACCGGTTCCTGCATATCCGACTAAAAATAGTACAGACGCACCCTTGTTTATGTACGAAACTGCCTCTTTTTGCTGCTCGCCGAGTTGGAGCTCATTATCTTTTAAAAACTCGTCCAAATCTTTTACAAACCCGCCGTTATCTAACTTTGATCTTCTTTTAAACTCGTCATATAAAAACTTCTCCGCATCGTAAAGACGAGAGGGTGAAACACGCTCATTTTTCATCAAAACAATACTGCCCTCGCTTACTCTTTCTATAAGCGTTGCTTCGTAAAGATGATTTTTATCGCTAAAAGCTAACAACTCATCAAGCTTGCTAAAAAGTATACTTTTTTCTACACATGAGTTACCGTACCCTTCGCAATAGTTTAAAAGCAGATAGTCCATAGCCGAGCCTATGCGATTTTCATCATCTTTTTTTACACCCATCTTGAGTGCTAGTTCATCGGCTCTTTTAAAACCTATGGAGTTTACGGAAGTTAAAATGTAGGGATTGTTTTTTATCCTCTCACACGGCTCATCAACATCTCTCATAGCAGTTGCAATTGTTGTTAAAAGTACGGGAGTCACATCATAAGGAGCTAAAAACTCCCCGATTTTACGCATAGAACGAAATTTCTTCCATGAAACTTGTATCTTTTTGAGTTTTTTCTCTTTGATGCCGTTAAACTCCAAAAGCCGCTCAATATCATTGTCCAAAATCTCAACAAGTCCATCATTTCCAAAATGCTCTATAAGCTCAGCAGTAAGCTTTTTTGTAAACCCTTTTATGATTTTGTTTAAAAAGAAAAAAAGCTCGTTTTGATTTACTTTTATATACTCAAATTTAAAAGTTTTTCCATACTTTTTATGCTCTTCCCAATACCCCCTTAGCGTGATAGCAGAATCTTTTAAGTGCGAAACGCTACTCTCAAAATATGTACCGCTTATCTTCTCGCCGCTCTTTAAAACTGCTATAAAAAAACCATCCTCTTCAAAAAGGATTTTGTCAATCTGACCTATTAGGGTTTCATTCAATATTTAAACCTATCTATTTTATTATCATCGTACAAAGCAACTTTTTTAAAGAGTGCAATCCATATTTTATACCCAAAATAAGGAATCCATTCCTAATAATACGACATTATCATAGTCAATTGGCTTCAAATAGACTTTGTAAATACTATTATTTTTTAAATACGAACAGATGTTCATGCATTATTAGTAAAAAATTTGCTTCCTTACTTTTCTTTACCCAAAACCCCGTAGCTTTGCAGTTATGCTGCTGCTTTATAATGTCCTCTTTGAGTTCAAACCCTGCTTTTAAAAACCGCTGCATCACCATAAAAGCAAGTGGCTGATACATCTTATTTCTTCTTGTATCTCCAATTAAAATAGCACAGTATTTATCTTTTTTCAAAACTCTATAAAGCTCATGTGCCACTTTTTGCATCTCATCGCAAAATTTTTCTAAGTCATGTATATTTGAAATATCTTGTTCAATCTGCTTTTCGCTGTATTTTATAATGTCTGCATAAGGCGGATGGTTTAAAACAAAGTCGATACTTTCGTCCTTAAGAAGCGATAAATCTCTTGCGTCATTAAGCTCAACTCTTATTTTGGGATTGTATTCACACTCAAATTCAAGTGCTTTTTTCGTCAACTCTATTGCATGCGGATTTATATCTAAGGCTAAAAGATGGCGATTTAAAAGTTTACACTCTACGGCAGTAGTTCCTCCACCAATCATCGGGTCAAGAATGCAGTCTCTCTCTTTTGAGTATCTTAAAAGCAAGTTTCTAACCACTTCTGGTGCCCAATTACCTCGATATTTTGAGTTATGCGTAGCCCAATTACCACGACGCTTAAAACTCCAAACCGTCGTACACTCTTGTTCAAACTCTTCGGGATGAAGCTTTTTAATCTTTGCCATAAACTAATACCATTTGATTGTCATGTTCAATTGAATAATCAATAATCTGATTTGAATTTACAAATTTTTTAAAATCATCAATATTTTCAAATTCTACAATACTAACATTTGAGAAAGTTTCAATATTCGCTTGTTCAGAATTTACATGAAAATAGTAATCCCAATTTTGTGAACCGCACATAAGCAAATTATTTTGTTCATCCTCTTCTAAAGCATCAACATCTAATATATAGAGTGATTCATAATATGTTTTTTTCATGGTTTTATCCTCAAATAATATTAAATATATAATATCAAATTGAGTAGCAAAAATTAAGAAATATTGCAATTTGTCATATAATTAACTATAAACAGATTTGTTTTAGAACTCCATTTTTTAACATATCTAAATTTATTACATAATCATTATGAATAAAAGTTTCCTCTAAAGGTTTAAGTGCGGTAAGCCAACCTTTACCGTCTGTTACCCAGATAAAATCAATATTTTGAGATTTTACAAAATTATTTAAGTATTGATATTCGCCAGCGGTTGCTTTAAGCTTAGAACCGCCGCCGCTATAGTAGTTTACCTCAATCAAAAAAAGTCTGTTTTTTGTCTTATCGAACAAAGCAAAGTCAAATCTTCTGCTATTTTTATCAATTTTTATATCGTAGTTGAAAAATTCTTTTATTCTTTTTTGCGTTGCTTGTTCTATAAATTGCAGGTTTTTGTCTTCATCACAAAACTCTTCTAAAAACTTATAGACAAGTTTTTCCATAATGTCGCCCGTTCTGTTTTTTCTAGCATTTGTATCAAAACCGACCTCAACACCAAAACAGTAATCAACTAAATTTTTAATCGCTTTGCTTTCAAAAATATCTTTTAATCCACTCTCTTTAAAAAATATAAGCAGCTCTTTTTTTATGTTTTCATCAATCGGATCATGAAAAATATATTTTTTATTTTCAGGCATCAAAGTTTCAATGTTTGTAATAACAGGCGTAGAAGATAGCTTGTCATCTCTAATCGCTATAAGTATCGGGAGTATTTTTCTCACTTTGGGATACTCTTCGACTAAAGATAAAAACTCTTCCTCAAGCTTTTCTTTTCCAATGAGATAATTAAGAAGATTTAACTCTTTTTCTATCTTTTTGACATTCTTTTTTACTTTTTCAAAGTCAGTAAAATAATTCCATGTAAAAATAGAGTCTTGAAGTGTGTTTTTTAGGATTTCAAAGTTTTTCATTTTGATATTCCTAACTCAGATAAGTAATTTTTAGGTATATTTCCCTTAAATAGAACTGCATCAGAAAATTTATCTGACAATTTATCTTTTTCTTTATTTCGAATATATTCTATCTTCTCAATAGCTTCGTCATAAAAATCAATAGAATCTATTGTTCTATCTTCAGATATTAAAAAAATAAAATACAATATATAATATGATGCATGTGCTAAAAATGGTTTTTCATCCATATATTCAAGTTTTTTACTTTCTACTAAGTTATAAAGATTATAAACTTTCAATGCTTTTTCAGCTGTTATATTATCATTAAAAATTTCATTATATTTACTTGAGAATATAATGCTTTTCTTATTTTTTGCCTCAGCCGGCATTTTTTCGTAGTAGCTTAAAAAAGCTTGTCCAAGTTTTTCAGAGTCAATTCTTTTATCTTTATCTTCATTTTTATATTGATTTTTCTTTCTTTCATAAAAATAACCGTGCGCAAATAAATCTTTTTCTAATTTAATTTGCACAACATCAATAGATCTAATATCTCTATTTGTAACAGGATTTTGGTTATTTGTATATTCTGCAATTTTACTTTTAAAACTTTGTTCTTTTGTTTCATATATTCTGCACAATACTGATATATCATTAAAATATTCTTTATTTTCATGCATAGCATCTTTCAAAGAATGAATAGTTTGACTTCCATTCACAATTTGCAACCCATTCAAAGTTATTGGCATACTTCTATGCCCTTGATAATCTAATTCATTACATGTAATAGTTATTCCATTATTATAAAAAAAGAATTTTTTACTTTCATTTTCATCTAGTGCAGTACTTTTAATATTTTTATTTACACTTGTACCTTGTTCTTTATAAATTCTTACATTATCTTCAAAAGCGTTTTCATTAATTTTTGCTTCATTTATCACTTCATCACTCGCTTCAATATCACTTCTTAATTTTTCATCATCTGATACTATTCTAATTAAATCTTTTACATACATTTCAAGTATAAGTGCTCTGCGTCCGTATTCACTTTTTTCAAAAAAATGATTATCAATTACTTTAAATCTGGCATTTATTTGTTCATTATAAGAGGTAATTTTTTTTATAATCGAATCAATAAGTATATAATCGAATGTAACTCCTCTAAATGATTTTAATTTCTCTTCTAATCTTTTTTCTTCATCAGGTGTAAATCCTTCGTAAATGTTCGCACTAAAGTATATTTTATAAGTAAATACAACACCGTTTTCTTGAGCTAAGAATATTTCCTGCATTTTTTCTATTATTTTAGGATTGGAATTTTTGTCAGGATCTCTTTCGAAAAGAGAAGTAAGAAAATTTAGAATCTTATCAATCTCTCCACTCTCAAATTTTTTGCCTTTAGCAGTTTCAAAATTAGAAATATGCTTAAAATTAAATAAGTGTACAACTTTATTTTCTTCATCAATAATAATTGCATCAATTCCCTTATCATGCGGAAAATGTTCTTTGTCATTGTATTCAGATTGTCTAGTAATAAAGCTAGTATCTGTTAACGCATTATGTATTTCATCATCTTGAAGTTCAAAAAGCTCTTCCAGAACAAAAAACATATAAGCAATTGATTTTTCAGTAAATTTATACTTTTGCCCATACTCCTTCAAAGAAAGATTTAATTTTGTATCTATTAGTTGAAAATCTTGAAAAGATCTAATCGTTTTCATTTTTTTATTCCTTTAATATTTTTAATTAACACCTCACTTATCTTCCCTCGCCCACTACTTTTGCTATTTATAAACCTATTCGCTTGTATCTCTTCGATATGAAATTCACCATATAAACTTTTTATAAACTCTGTATCAGAGTTTGAGTGTACAACAAAAACATCTTTTTTATCCAACTTTTTAAAAACTTCAAAAAGTTCAATCTGCTCTTTATCTAAAAAATTAAATTCACTATATGATGTAAAGCTAGATGTAGGAGTCAGTGGATAGTACGGAGGATCAAAATATACGAAATCATTTTTTGAAGCGTGTTGCATTACTTCTTTGTATGAAGAATTTAAAATAGTGGCTTTTTGCAAGGCTTCACTTGCGTTATATATTACGAGTTCATCACAAATATTTGGATTTTTATAGTGCCCTATCGGTACATTGTGATACCCTTTGCTATTTACTCTATAAAGCCCGTTAAAGCAGGTTTTATTGAGATAGATAAATCTTGTTGCTCTTAAAACATCACCTTTTCCTAAAAAACTTTCTTCTCTATCCCAAGCTCTTATCTCATAGTAAAATTCTTTGGAGTGTTTTTCTCTAAACTCTCTTAGATTTTTTATAAGTTCTGAGGGACTGTTTTTTACAACATTATAAGCATTGATGAGTTCTGAATTGATATCGAATAGATAAACTTTTTTGTCTTTTAAAATTCCAAGCGAGTAGAGTTCAAAAAAAAGTGCACCGCCTCCGACAAACGGCTCAAAATAGTTGTTAAACTCTTTTGGAATAAGCGGGAGAATCTGAGAAAGCAAACCCCTTTTACCGCCAACCCATTTTACAAACGGCTGATACTTTGTAAAGTTGGATTGGTTTATCGGTGCGGTCATCTTTTGTCCTGTAAATTTATCTCAGTAAAAGTCTAATAAATTATTTTTAAATATCTACAAAGTATGACAAATTGCCATACTGTACGCTTTAACTCTCTTTTTTATCTAATATACTCTTTTGGCATCTGCTGCGTTATTGTTCCGTCTGGGAGTTGAAAATAGATAGTTCCGTTCTTGGCGTAAACATTAGCAACCCCATTTTCCAAGCTCTTTCTTTGAGCCTCTTTAACCGCTTTTGAAGCTATTTTTAAAATATCCATTTCAAGTTTTAAATCTTTCATATCAACCCTTTTAAAAATTTATTATACAAGTCATCCAAAAATATCTGCTCTTTATTAGCAACTAGTTCATAATTATCATCGCCATTAAAAAATAGCATCCACCCATCTACCATGTCTTTATATGTATTGTAAAAAAGTTTTTTACTTCTAATATATCTTCTTTTAATATCTTCCTCTGGTACATTATGCCCGCCATTGAGCACTCTGTTTCGCACTCTTAGTATATTTTCAACATCATTTTCTAAAAAAAGGTATATCAATATTACCACGAATCCTTTATTTTTAGCTTCTTTTATAATATTGGCAAGATATTTTCCGGATAGTGTAGATTCTATCATAAAAGAACTCTCTTTTGTGAGGCTTAAATGAAGCTGTCTAAAAAACTCTTTACCAGCTTTTACTTTATATTTTTGAATATCTTGAGGATCATATTTTTTAGCTATTTCATCGGCATTTATGAAATGAAGGTTGTTTAACTCTACATAACTAAGTGCGAAGGTAGTTTTTCCGCTTCCGTTCGCACCTGCTATAATATATAGAGTTTTTTCAGCTTCCATATTTTACGCTTTAACCCTCTTATTTCTATCAACTTCCTGCGCTTTATAAAGCTCCGCGCATCCTTTTGATAGTTCACGGATTTTTAGGATGTAGTTTTGTCGCTCTGTTTGGCTGATTGCTTTTCTGGCATCAAGTACATTGAAAGTTCCTGCCGCCATCATGCATAGGTCGTATGCGGGAAGAGGAAGCCCTGCTTCGATAGTTCTTAAACACTCATTACTTTTTGCATTAAACTCCGCAAACAACATTGCAGTATCCGCTACTTCAAAGTTATACTTACTAAACTCTATCTCTGCCTCTTTGTGAACATCACGGTAAAGCGTTTTACCATGCTCATTTTCACCCCAAACGATGTCAAAAACGGTATCAACTCCTTGCAAGTACATCGCAAGTCGCTCTGTTCCGTAAGTTATCTCGACTGCAACGGGATTGCACTCTATCCCTCCGACTTGTTGAAAGTAAGTAAACTGTGTAACTTCCATTCCGTTTAGCCAAACTTCCCAGCCAAGTCCCCACGCTCCGAGTGTCGGCGACTCCCAGTTGTCTTCAACAAAGCGGATATCGTGATTTTTTACATCAAGACCCAAATATTCTAACGACTTTAGGTAAAGTTCTTGAATGTTGTCAGGTGATGGTTTTATAAGCGCTTGAAACTGATAATAGCTTCCAAGACGGTTTGGATTTTCACCGTATCTTCCGTCTGTCGGGCGGCGAGAAGGTGCCACATAAGCTACCGACCACGGAGTAGAATCCAGTGAGCGCAAAAATGTAGCCGGATGAAATGTTCCCGCACCTGCGGCAATATCGTAAGGCTGAACAATGTTACACCCCTGTTTCATCCAAAATTCTTGTAGTTTTAGTAACATGGAGCTAAAAGTTATCATCTATATGCCTTGATTTTATTATTTTGTAATTATACCAAGCTGAGTTAAAAATTAGATTTATTGAGGTTACGCCATTTTACAGATGATATCACCGACCTCTTTTTGTAGAGATGCTGCAACGACACTGCACTTTACCTTTAGCAAAAAACAGATATTTTTTCTGTGTGAGGGACTCATACACTCATAGTTTCCCATCCCTTTGCTTATAACCAAATCTGCACTGTCAAAAAGCTCTTTTGAGTATGCGTTTGCTCGATTGTATGTAAAACCCGGAGTATTTACTCCGCTGTCAACTAGTTCACAAATTTTATCAAACCCAGCCTCTTTTGCCTCTTTTATAGTCACATCGTTTATGATTGGGTTTCCTCTAACCATATACAAAAATGCACTATTTGGATAAGACTCTCTGAGTGTCTCTATGAACAGATAGTCAAATATATGTTCTCCGACATTATCGCCGATTATTAAAACACTCTTTGCACGACAAAGTTTCTGTTCAAAGAGAGCAAAATCATCGTGAGCAAACTCCGTATGAAATATCTTCTCTAACTCTTCATCCAAATCAAATTCAACCTCTGCCGCCAAATCTATAACATTTCCGGCTACTGCTATTTTTGTGGCAGTTAAAAGCTTATTTTGGGATGTAAAAAGTTTTTCTTTTAAAAACGGAACAAATGAGAGCGCTTTTTTTGTTGAGAGTTCTTTAACCTCATCATACAAGTCTGTTTTATGGGCTATGCGAGCCATCTCTTCATAGACATAGGAGGCGATTTCAGGCGGAGCATCGTTGTAAGAGAAAGATTTGCTCATCTCTTCAACCGTGGATGTTAATCTCTTTGAGAGCAAATCATCTGCGTGTATGGCATTTGCAACTTTAACGCTTTGATTTATTATACAGCTTACACAAGCCTCATCAATAGTCATATTATGAGATATCTACTGTTTATCTGTATGTTCTTCTATAGCTTTATTCCACATCAGTTTATATTTTCTTCTCATAAATTCAACTTCTTGTTGTGAAAGTTTTAGCTGCTCTTGAAGCGTATGTATTGTTTTTCTATCTTCATCATATAGCTCTTGAAGAGAAGCTAAAGCCTCTCTTAAAAACTCATTTTCAACTCTGACCGCTTTTAGGGTTTCATCTTTTGCGTCAAGAACTTTTTCATGAAGATTTATTATAGTACCTATGGTTTTTTCAACAAATTGGGGCTGCACCAACATCTCTTTGGTATTGTGAAAAGACAACTCTCTGAGTTGGACGGGAACTACTTCTCCGCTGCCTTTAGACGGGTCAATGTATCTAACTCCATTTTCTACTTTTGTAGTAAGTTTTCCTCTATCAGCCAAATCATCGATAGCAGAGAGTTCAAGCCCTGTGAGTTCCATATACTCTTCATCACGCATCCACTTCATTTATGCCCCTATTGCAAATTTTTAAGAGAGGATTGTCTCTATCTCCATAGAATCCATCTCAACCTTTTTAGCTTTTGCTATGCGGTCTTCTTTTAGTTTGATAGTCAACTCTTCGTTATCAAGCGCTAAAATCTGCATAGCCAAATAAGCCGAGTTTATCGCCCCTGCTTTTCCGATTGCAACAGTAGCAACCGGCATACCCGCCGGCATCTGCACAGTTGAGAGAAGTGCATCTATTCCGCTTAGAGCCGATGCACTCATCGGAACACCGATAATAGGTTTTACGGTTTTAGAAGATAAAACGCCAGCTAAATGCGCAGCCATTCCCGCAGCGGCAATAAACACTTGAGCACCTTTTTTTTCAGCCGTGATAATATACTCTTTTGTTCTCTCAGGTGAACGATGAGCCGAAGAGATAATCATCTCATACTTAACACCAAAAGCCTCTAGCGTATCCGAACAAGATTTCATAATCTCATAATCACTTCTTGAGCCTATTACAATTGAAACAAATTTCATTTAGTTGTCTTCCTTAATTTTTTGAAATTATATTATACTTTTGGATAAGTTCCCATATCCGGATGTGACGGAATTCTTAAAAATGTATGAGGCGGGAGTTTTGTCGGAAGCTTTATAGGGTTTACATTTCCGCTATGTACCTCGTTCCAAACTTTTTTATTTTCTGCTAAGAGTTGTTTTAGCTTCATATAAACTTTTCCGTCTTTCTCATAAGTCGTGCCTATCTCGTTATCCACAATCTCTATAACGGAGTCAAGCGGAGCGACAATCTCAAGCTCATCATTCGGCAGTGTTTTATATTTACATAAAAAGTACTCCCCGTTTTCTTCAACCTGTCCGCTTACCTGATGAGTTCCCAGCTGCATAGTAAAGTCTAAACTCTGCGTATCATGCTTCTCAAAAGGTCTTGTAATAAGATAAGCATCCGTATAGCCGCGATTTTGAAGAGAGTTAAGCTCATACTGATACTTATCTACATCATTTACGCCGTTGTAGTAGTCGTCAATCGCCATTCTGTAAGCTTTTGCGGTTACCGCCGCATAATAAGCGGTTTTTGTACGACCTTCAATTTTGATTGAATCCACCGCACCAGTATCTAAAATCTCTTTTAAATGCGAAGCCAGATTCAAATCTTTTGAGTTCATTATATATGTTCCGACACCGTCATCCTCTTCCAGCCTAAAGAGCATTCCTGTTTCAGGATTTGCGGCGTACATCTCATAAGGAAATCTGCAGTCGTTTGCACAGCTTCCGCGATTCGGTACGCGCCCGCTTTGAAGCGTTGAGATAAGACATCTTCCGCTATACGCAAAACACATAGAACCGTGAACGAAAACTTCCAGCTCCAAATCAGGTAACTCTTTTTTTATCTCAACTAAATCCCTTAGCGATATCTCTCTCGCCGTAATAATGCGGGTAGCACCCATATCATAGTAAACTTTTGCATCAAGAACATTCATAACATTTGCTTGAGTTGAGAGATGAAGAGGCATATCAGGTACCAGCTCATGACAAAGTTTTAACACACCCGGAGTTGCGATTATAAAAGCATCGGGTTTTAACTCCGCCATTTTTAAAATATGCTTTTTCAAAAGACCCAGCTGCGAATTAAACGGAAACCCGTTAATAGTTGCATAAACTTTTTTGCCTCTTGCGTGTGCATATTCAATGCCTTCGGCAAACTCTTCAAAACTAAACTCTTTTCCTGCACGAATACGCAAAGAGAAGTGACTCACGCCCCCGTACACGGCATCGGCACCGAAATCAATAGCTATTTTTAATTTTTCCAGCGTTCCCGCAGGAGATAGTAACTCTACTTTTTGCATTATTTTACAAACTGTGCTAAAAGCGCTTCTATATCTTCATTTGAAGCAAGATCATTGTGTGTGTCGCCGGCTATATGGTGAGCAGACGAAACTCTTTTTTCATCTTCGATTCTGCCCTCAAAAAGACTATTCATATAGTTAGAGAGTGCACGCATAACATTTATAACGCGTTCTATTTTTTGTCTATGAATATCTTGATATTGCATAATATCCATAACGCTCATTATAGATTCGCCGCTTGAGCGAAGAGTTTCAAGGGTTTGATTTGCTTCTTCTAATGCAGAGCTGTTTTTTTCTAGTTGTGCCGCAAATGCTCCGACATCAGGGAATTTTTTATTTAAAGTCGTAAAAAGTTCAATATTGCTATTTAATGTCTCAAGAACACTGTTCATAGCCCCTTCGCTCTCCATCAATTGATTTGAAACACCGTCTATGATATCAAAAATCTCACTTGCTTTCTCTTCAGACTCTTTTGTGACATCGTCCAGCTGATGAACCATTTTGTTCTCGTTTGTAGCCGGCATCGGGAGAATAGTATCTTTTTTTTGATTGCCGTAAATATGCTCATCTTGTTCTTTTGCGCTTGATTTTACTACCGGTTCTTCATCTAGGAAATCATCGGCGGACAGATTATCCTCTGCAAAGCTATCAGCACTATCTTCAAAAGACTCCATATCATCAATATCACCACTCATTAAAGCGTCAAGTTCTTCTTGAGTCATAACCAATTCTCCATTTTTATATAAAATTCGCTAAATTTAATTTTTACCACTATAATATCATAAAATTATATAAATACGAGAATAAATCCAATGATAGCCGACCTGCATAACCATACCAAACTTTGCAATCATGCAGAGGGAGAGATATTTGAATATATCGAAAAAGCGATAGAGTGCGGCATAAAATATTTCGGTTTTTCCGAGCATGCCCCGATGAATTTTGATGAAAAATATCGCATAAGTTTTGAGCAGATGGGAGAGTATGAAAAGGCTGTTTTAAGTACAAAAGAGAAGTACAAAGAGAAGATAGAGGTATTTTTAGGTTATGAGGTAGACTATCTTAGAGGTTATATGGATGATAGGGTTTTAAATGCCGATGTTGATTATCTCATAGGCTCCGTACACTTTATAGAAGAGTGGGGATTTGACAATCCAGAATTTATAGGCGGTTATGCAGATCAAAATATAGACGAGATTTGGCAAAAATATTTTAATGCCATAGAAGAGATGGCGCAAAGCAAACTATTTGACATTGTCGCTCACCTAGACCTTATCAAAATTTTTAAATTTATGCCTAGCATTGAGGTTGTTGAAATTGCAAAAAATGCACTTCTTGCAATAAAAAAAGCAGATATGTCGATAGAGATAAATGTAGCGGGATTTAGAAAACCGATTGGCGAAGCATACCCATCTTTGGCTCTTTTAAAAGAGGCTAAAAAACTAGATATTCCCATTACTTTTGCTTCAGATGCCCACAAACCTGAACAGGTCGGACTCTACAGCGACGAAGCTATAGAGATGGCAAAAAATGCCGGATATGAAGAGTGCGTTATCTATCGCAATAGAAAAAAAGAGTTTATTAAGCTTTAAACTCAGCGCCTAGCGTAGCAAAGCGGGACTTTGTAGGGTTTTGCGTTTAAAAAAAATGATAAAGCAATTTTAAAGAGTTAGACTTGTATAATGGTCGTACTTAAAATTAAATAAGGAAATAACAATGGGTAAATATATAGAATTAACTAGTTCAGATTTTGAATCAACTTTGAACGAAGGTGTATCATTGGTAGATTTCTGGGCGCCGTGGTGTGGACCTTGTCGTATGATCGCTCCCGTAATTGAAGAGTTGGCAAATGATTACGACGGTAAAGCTAAAATCTGTAAAGTAAATACCGATGAAGAGCAAGATATCGCTGTTAAATTCGGCATTCGTTCTATCCCTACGATTATGTTTTTTAAAGATGGTAAAATGGTAGATCAAGTTGTCGGAGCACAATCAAAAGCTGCTCTTGCACAAAAAATAGACGCTCTTTTAGCATAACTTAAAAACAATGTAACACCTAAGAGAAAGGCAAAAATCCTTTCTCTTTACATCTTACTCTGCTTGCTTTTTTTTTGGCGCTATTCTTTAAACTTCAGCGATACATTCATAAAATATAAATATCATAAAATTCCATATATATTTTTTTATTAAAAAAAACAAAGAGTACCTTTATAAACAAGATAGTATCATACTAAAACTAGATAATTAAAATGGGTTGTCAAATAAAATTAAGGATTATTTATGATACTAGATTGCGCTATCATAGGCGGCGGTCCTGCCGGATTAACAGCCGGAATGTATACGACACGCGGTGGTTTAGAGAATGTGGTTATGTTTGAAAAGGGTATGCCGGGAGGGCAAATCACTCAAAGCTCAGAGATAGAAAATTATCCCGGTGTAGTAGGTGAAATAAGCGGTATGGATTTTATGATGCCGTGGCCTGCCCAGTGCCAAAAATTTGGTCTAAAACATGAAATGGTAGAAGTAACACGGGTTAGCAAAGATGGCGATATTTTTAAAATTTATAAAGAAGACGGAACGATTACACAAGCTCACAGTGTTATAATTTGTACCGGTTCAGCTCCCAGACGCGCCGGATTTGCAGGTGAAGATGAGCTTTTTGGAAGAGGCGTGAGTACATGTGCTACATGTGACGGCTTTTTTTACAGAGGAAAAGAGGTTGCAGTCATCGGCGGCGGAGACACGGCACTTGAAGAAGCTCTCTACTTGGCAAAAATATGTTCTAAAGTTTATCTGATTCATAGAAGAGATAGTTTTCGCTCGGCTCCAAATACTGTGGAGAGAGTGAAAAAAAGTGCAAATATCGAACTTATTTTAAACTCTATTCCCGAAGAAGTTTACGGTGATGCGATGGGTGTTACGGGACTTCGCATAAAAAACAGCTCAGGAGAGGTTCGAGATATCCAAGTTCTTGGTGTATTTACTTTTGTCGGAAATGATATAAATAATAAAATCCTTCTTCAAGAAGACGGGAGTTTTTTGTGTGATGTTAACAAACATGGCGAAGTCGTAGTAGATATCAATATGAGAACATCCGTTGCCGGGCTTTTTGCAGCAGGCGATATGCGTCTGTCCGCTCCAAAACAAGTTGTGAGTGCTGCGGGTGACGGTGCAGTTGCGGCACTGCAGGTAATCTCATATGTTGATGAAAAATTAAATTCTTAAAGGTATTCAAATGATAGTAAAAGTTGGTGTTCTCGGTGCAAACGGCAGAGTCGGAAAACTTCTTATAGATGATTTAAAAACGACGAAAAACATTAGTTTGAGTTCGGTTTTTGTTAGAAATTCGCTTGATTTTTCAATCGACCCCTCTGTTTTGGTTACTACCGATATAAAATCATTTCTAAATGCATGTGATGTTGTTATAGATTTTTCACTTCCCGAGGCTTGCGAGTCTCTGCTTGAAGCATGTCTTCAAACTCCAAAACCGCTAGTTATCGGGACGACGGGACTAAATACGCATCAGCTTAATCTTCTTAAACAAGCAAGTGAAAATATGCCTGTTCTTTATGCTACAAATATGTCATTGGGAGTGGCACTATTAAATAAACTTGTATATCAAGCCTCAGCTGCTCTCGGCGGCTTTGATATCGAGATAGTCGAGATGCACCATAGGCACAAAAAAGATGCCCCTAGCGGAACCGCTCTTACTCTTGCAGAGTCGGCAGCTGCGGGTCGCGACTTAAATTTAGACAAAGTTCGTATAAGCGGCAGAGACGGCAATATCGGTGCAAGAAGCAAAGATGAGATTGCCGTAATGGCACTTCGCGGCGGCGATATAGTCGGTCGTCATACGGTCGGATTTTATAATGACGGCGAATTTATAGAGTTAAATCATACGGCAACTTCAAGAAACACATTCAGTAAAGGTGCTCTTAGAGCCGCATCTTGGCTTGCCGATAAAGAAGCGGGACTTTATACAATAAGCGACTGTTTGGATATATAAATCAATTTTCTCCTTCAAAATTCTATTAAGGGTTTTTAGAGGTGCTCTTTTGTATAATTCCAAAATTGTTTAACTATTCTTTAGGAGAAAAATATGCTAGAAGATGTAAATGAAAAATGTGCAGTTGTAGGAATCTATGGCAATAAAGAGGCTTCTAAACTGGCTTATTTTTCACTACATGCACTTCAGCATCGTGGTCAAGAAGCAGCCGGAATAAGCTCTTCAGACGGTAAAAAACTCCACACGATTAAAAAGCGCGGTTTAGTTATGCGCGTATTTGATGAGAAAAAACTTGAAACACTAAAAGGTTCAAGTGCTATTGGGCATACTCGCTACTCAACAGCGGGAGACGACTCTATCTTAGATGCTCAGCCGGTATTTGCCAGATATGATTTAGGCGAGATGGCAATCGTTCATAACGGAAATTTAACTAATGCAGAAGAGATTCGCAATAGATTAATCGACAAAGGTGCGATTTTTCAAACATTTATGGACACTGAAAATCTTATACACCTTATAGCAAAAAGTGAAAAAAGAAAACTTCTTGATAGAATTATTGATGCCGTACAAAGAATAGAGGGTGCTTTTTCACTTGTTTTTCTAAGCAGAACAAAAATGTTTGCTATGCGCGACAGACACGGTTTTCGTCCGCTTAGTTTAGGGAAAATTCCAAGCGGAGGTTATATTGTAGCAAGTGAGACATGTGCATTTGACCTTGTCGGAGCAGAATTTATTAGAGATGTTGAGCCGGGTGAGCTTTTAATCTTTGATGAGAACAAAGAACCCCTGAGTATAAAAGTGTTTGAACCGACTCCAAAGCACTGTATTTTCGAGTATGTATATTTTGCCAGACCTGATTCAAGAGTTTTTGGGCAAAATGTTTATCAAACTAGAAAAAATATGGGCATAGAGCTCGCACGCATAAAACCTGTTGAAGCAGATATGGTAATCCCTGTACCTGATGGCGGAGTTCCGGCAGCTATCGGATATGCGCAAGAGAGCGGTATTCCTTATGAGATGGGAATTATGAGAAATCATTACATCGGAAGAACTTTTATTGAACCTACGCAAGAGATGAGAGACTTAAAAGTTAAAATGAAGCTCTCACCGATGACTGATATTATAAAAGGCAAAAGGGTTATTGTAGTTGACGACTCGATAGTTCGCGGAACAACTTCAAAAAGAATCGTAAGAATGTTAAAAGAGGCAGGTGCAAAAGAAGTTCACATGAGAGTATCTTCTCCGCCGACGACTGACCCATGTTTCTACGGTGTAGACACGCCAAACAAAAACAAGCTTATTGCGGCAAATATGAGTCTTGATGATATTTGTAAATTCATAGAAGCGGACTCGCTTGCATATTTAGACGAAGCATCACTGCTTAGAAGCGTAAATACGAAAGAAGATAACTACTGTACTGCTTGTTTCACAGGAAAATACATAGTTTAATGGAGCAGATTTACACCTTTGGCAACTATTTAAAAAATAAATTCGGTTGCAAAGTCTATAAAGTCGGCGTAAATATATCCGGTTTTACATGCCCGAACATAGACGGCACAGTTGCCAAAGGCGGCTGTACATTTTGCGAAAATGACTCTTTTAGTGCAAGTACGGGCGAAACTCAAGAATTAAAAGGGTTTTACCTAAACCTTAACTCAAAATCAAATCCAAATTTAGACAAACAACTACAACAGCTAGAGTTCCAGTTTAATGCTATTAGCAAAAAACAGCGCCAACAATATGGTGCCGAGAAGTTTTTAGTTTACTTTCAATCCTTTACAAATACATATGCACCCTTTGAAACGCTAAAAGCACTCTATGATAAAGCACTCTCATTTGATAATGTTGTCGGTCTTAGCATAGGTACTCGTTCAGACAGTATAACGGATGAAACACTGGATTATTTGGCAAAGCTGAATCTTAAAAAAGAGATATGGATTGAGTTTGGCATCCAATCCGTTTTTGATGAAACCTTAGAGAAGATAAACCGCGGACATAACAGCAAAAATGTAAAAGAGTGGATTTTAAAAGCAAAAAGCAAAGGCTTAAATGTATGCGGTCATCTTATATTCGGTCTTCCCGACGAGAGCAAGGAGATGATGTTAGAGACCGCAAAACAAGCTTATGAGTGGGGAATCGACTCAGTAAAATATCATCCGCTTTACATCGTGAAAAAGACGGCTCTTGCAAATGATTTTATAAGGGGGAAATTCACCCCTATCACTGAAGATGATTATCTTGATGTGCTGATAAAATCTATAATAATGAAACCAAGAAACATCTCCGTCCAAAGAGTAACAGCAGGGATAGATGATGACTCTCTGCTCTCTCCTGATTGGTGTAGAGATAAAAATAGTCAAATAAAAAAAATAAATCAAGCTTTAATTCCATTAAAACTTAAATATTAAATAATTAGATATTAATGTGCATAAATCTTTGGAAAGTGTGAAACACCGCTAAAATAAGGCGGATAATCAAGATAAATTGCAAAATCCCTAGTTTCACCCGGCTTTAAATTTTTAGCTACCACGCTCTCTTGAGTAATTTGCTGAGGCTTAACATCTCTATGAAGATTGCTATATGAGAAATAATCAAGCAAACTGCCCTGTTTAAAGAATTCGCCTGTTTTTACACTGCCGACGGCGTCTCCTCTATTTACCAGTTTTATCTCTAAAACGACCTCTCCTATTTCATAGCTTCCCTCATTTTTTACAACTCCGGTAAACATAATTTTTTCGGTGCTTAATATCCTTTTACTCTCTAACTTATAAAGCTTTGCTTCTTTTGTATATACATCTATCGCATATATACTAAAAACGGCTACAAATATAGATATAAGAATAAACGCAAAGATTACCTGTATTCTGTATATAAAGCCCTCTTCTTGAAATGCAAGCACGACGCCGCCTATAAAAATAAGTAGTGAAATAAATAGTGCCAAATAGTGCCAAAAATTAAATAGCGTACTCATTTGCAATCAGCTCCTATTGAAATATTATAGTCATATTCGTATGTAAACGGCTCAATTATAAGCTTTATTTCATGCTCTTGACCTATTGGAATATCATTCTCAATAATCGACATTTTATTAATCGGCTTTAATTTTAGCACATAATCTTTAAATTTATTTTCGCTTACCTTATAAACATTAGCCGTTATTTTACAGCTTGCAAAATCTTTTTTTGATATATTTTTTATTGTCCCATAAATCACTATTGCTTGGGTAAAAGTTAATTTTTTTTGTGTTGTGATAGAAATTTCGTTTTTAAAGAGATACTCATGCATCTTTATATATCCGTAGGTAGAACCCGCAACAAGCTCTATAAATGCAAATAGTATAAAAAAAAGTGCCAGACCCACTCTGTTTCTAAGAATGATTCCTATAATTATAAATAGAAGAAAAATAAGCAGCAAGCCGCCAAAGAGGATATAATCATAAATTATCAACTCATTTATATATTTAGTGATTATACCCTTCATTTTTTAGGCGTCTCTTGAGCTTTTCTCGGCAATGCCGCTCATATTGAACCTTCTTGCCAACTCTTGCTTAATCCTATCAGGAGAGATATTTTTAGCCGCAAGTGCCACAAGTACATGGTATGTCAAATCTGCGGCTTCATATATTATCTCATGTTCGTTATTATCTTTACATGCAAAACTAAACTCTCCCGCTTCTTCTACAACTTTTTTCAAAATCGTATTATCGCCTTTGCTTAAAAGTTTTGCCGTCCACGATACTGAGGGGTCTGCATTTTTTCTCTCTTGAATCGTATGATAAAGAGTATCTATGACGCCGTAAATCGCTTCACTGCTCACTTTGACTTCACTCTCGATTTTACCAGTTTCTAACTCCGTAAAAAAACATGACGGTCGTCCCGTATGACATGCTACACCGTGTTGCGTAACTTTAATAAGAAGCGTGTCGTTATCGCAATCTATGTTAAAAGAGTGAATTTCTTGGATATGTCCACTACTCTCGCCCTTTTTCCAAATTCTTTGTTTGGAGCGAGAAAAGTAGTGCGCAACTCTTGTTGAGAGGGATAGTTCTAATGCTTTCTTATCCATATAAGCCATCATCAAAACTTCGTTACTTAGCACATCTTGAACGATAACCGGCAGAAGTTCTATCTTTTGCCAGTCTATTTTATTTATAATCTCTTGCATCTATTTACTTACTCGGAAGCTGTTGAAGTTCTCTGTTTAGCGTCTTTCATATCAACCCAGATATTTGGGGTCGAACCGCCCGGTGTTAAGAAAATTTTAGCATCTTTGTTCTCTTTTAGAGCATCATTAAACTTACCTTGAATTTGAATCTGTTCAAGCTTTAAAAGGTCTGAAGTTAATGATTTAGAGATTAGATGATTTGCTTTTGATTTTGCATCCGCTTCAATAGTTACTGCATCTGCAATACCTTGAGCTTCAATTCTAGCTTTTTCAGCAACACCTCTTGCTTCCGCTGCGCGTTTTAAAGCCTCTTGTTCGGCACGCTGTACATCTTGTTCAGCTTTTTGAACTTGCTGTTTTGCTATTTGAACATTCTCTATCTGCTCTTTTACTTTTGGAGGAAGCAAAATTTCACGAAGTTGAACTGACTGTAAATCAGCAGGAGCATTTTCTAGCCCTGTTACACTCTTTCTTATTCCGGCTTCTATATCGGCGGCGATATTGTCTCTCATCTGCGGAAGAACTTCTGCGTCATATTTACCGACAACATTACGAACAATATCCCTTACGACAGGATTGATAATTTTATCTTCCCAGCTAAAGCCCCAGTTTGAGATGGTTTGAGCTGCAAATTGTGCATTAAGTCTATACTGAACCGTAAGTTCGATAGAAACCGGTAAACCGCGCTTGTCAAGAACCGTAATAGCAGGTTTGACACTAATGCCGGATGACATATTTCCGCTTCCTGCTTCAACGCTTGACGCATAGTTTATTATACGAACTTTTGTATCAACTATATAAACTTTTTGAATAACGGGAATTATAAAATGAAGCCCCGGAAGAAGTGCCTGATCGGAATATTTACCGTTTGTACTCAAAATACCTCTCTCACCCTCTTGAATGATTGTAAAAGGTTTTGACAAAACCAATATCAGGGCAACGGCAATTAGAAAGTAAACGATACCTGCTTTTGAGCCGCCGAAGTTAAAATCTATTTTCGGCATTTGCGGAGTGTTTCCGCCGCCGCTTCCACCGCTTGGTTTCTTTTCAAAACCTCCGCCCTCACTCTTTTTTTTGTTAAAGTAGTCATTCATATCTGACGCCATTAAAATATTATCCTTCATTCTTTATACTTCCTTGGTTTAGTTTACATAAGTCAAATAATGCTCATACTCTTTATTTCGACCGAATACTATATCAAAATATGCACTTTGCAGTTTTTCCGTCATTTCACCGCGTGCACCGCATCCGATATCTCTGCCATCAACATGGCGAACAGGCGTTATTTCAGCAGCAGTTCCCGTTAAAAACGCCTCATCGGCAATGTAAACTTCTTCTCTGGTTATACGGCGGCGTTCAACTTTTATACCCATATTTTCAGCCATCTCTATAACTGTTTTTTGAGTAATAGACTCTAATGAGTTGTCATTTGGAGGAGTTATAAGCACACCGTTTTTTACCATAAAAAAGCTAGCCCCGCTTGCTTCTGCAACATAACCCTGATCATCAAGTAAAAGTGCCTCTTCATATCCGCAGTCGATTGCTTCATATTTTGCCATTTGAGAGTTTAAGTAGTTTGCCGTTGCTTTTGCTTTACCCATATTTGATGTGTTTGCAGGTCTTGTCATGGAGACGATTTTAAGCTTTATGCCTTTTTTCATACCCTCTTCACCAAGGTAAGCACCCCATTCCCAAGCAGACATAACAGTTTCGACGGGAGCATTTTTATGGTAAACTCCCATAACGCCGTAGCCTAAAAATGCAAACGGTCTAATGTAGACATTATCGCCCGTAAATTCATTTTTTCTGATTAACTCCACTTGAGCAGCATTCATCTCTTCAACGCTGTATGGTATGTTCATAAGTGTCATTTTTGCAGACTCTTTGAGTCTTTTTGTGTGGTCGTTTAGACGAAAAATAGCATAGCCTTTGGCAGTTTTGTATGCTTTTGTTCCCTCTATTACACCGTTTCCGTAATGAATAGTGTGCGATAGAACATGAACTTTTGCATCATCCCAAGCTACAAATTTTCCATTCATCCAAATATATTTGGCAGCATCCATTTAAAGTCTCCATCGTAATAATATTAAAATTTTTGTATTCTATCTAAAATGGTGTTTATATTGTATTAAGTATCGGTTTTTATGAGTTTGATTTGGTAACACAAAGCCTTTAGAGCTTTGTATTTAGGGGAGAAAGAAAAAAGGGAAAAACTATTTTGTTTTATATGATTTTACCATTTAACTTCGGTAGTAAACATATAAACATCTTTTGATTCACCCGTGTCGCCGCCGTTTGCTTTTTCTTCATTGATGAATTTTGCCGAGCCGATAAAACTTACATTTTTATTGTATTTGTATGCCAAAGCAGCGATAACTTTAGTGCCGTCTGTCGAAACTGTTTTGTCGCCTGTTATTTTAGCGATTTTGTCTATCTTGTAATCATCATATCTTCCGATTATTGCCCAATCTTTAAACGGTCTTATTTCGGCATTGATTGAGAAGGCATCGTACTCTTTGCCATCTGTAAGAGCGGTATTTCGCGCATCATCTTTTGCAGTGAGATATTGTGCTGCAATCAAGAATAACGGTTGGTTATACACTGCATGAATGCCGTAAAATGCACGGTCATATTCACCTGCTCCTCCTATTGCTACCGTATCGTCTTTATGATTTTGTGAAATCAAACCGAATGTCGAGATATGCGCATAAGTATCTTTTGTACGGTCATTTTTGCCAACTTTAGTTCCGCTGCCGATAAGGTGACCCGTTAAGCGCCACTCTACCGATAAATCTGAACTATTTTCTTGGTTGGCTGCTTTTTTATCCGCATGATAGCCCTCACCGTTAAAGATTCCTATTTCAGAGCTAAACATATCTGTTTTAGTTTGAAAATTTATCCCAAGGTCTGCCGAATTTACAAGATCAAGACCGGATTCTGTTGCAGTTCCTTTTTCTTCAAGCATAACTTTGTTAAATGAACGATAGTACCAGCTGTTGTGCTCTTCATAGTCAATCCATGGACGGTGAGCGATACCGAACTCTACTCCCGTATATGGAAGTATTCCGTCTAAATAGAGGTAAGCATATTTAACATAAGCGTTTGCATAAGATGTAGTTGATGCCAACTCTTTTGTCGTATCAAGAGTTACACGCCAGTAATCTTTATCATTAAAAAATCCTTTTACTTGAAGATAATTTCTTCTAAGTTCAAAACCGTTGGAACTTCCTGCATACTTAGCCGTATCACTTCCTACGGCGACTGTTGTAGGAACGGAAGCATCTGCCGTCGGTGCCGTAGTATTTGGATTAGCAGATGTGTAACCGAAATAGTGAGTTCCGCTAAATTCAAGATTTTTTGCCTTAGAAAACACCGAGCTTGATTCATCTTTTAAAGCTACACGATCAGGTGCAGATGTCGTAAACACTTGACCTTTTTCATCTATATAAAATTGTTGTGAAGCACTTAAGCTTGTTACGCCAACCGCTAATACAGCTACTGCAGATAGAACGATTTTTTTCATTTTTTAATCCCTTGTTTTTTTGTTGGGAGAATTATAAAACGGCTAGGTTACGAAAAGATTACAGCGGTTAATTTATTACAACACGGATTTAAGTCCGTAATTTAAGCTTTATCTATATAGTGAAGTCTATGGCGAGAAAAAAAGAAGTTTAAATGCAAAAACCTCTCTTTGGTCAAGAAAGAGAGGTTTTTTTAGGAGAGTTTAAAAAGGAAAACAGAGTAAAATTTGATAACTATTTAATATTGGCTGCCCAATACTCTCTAATCATCTTTTTAGTGTCCTCAGGAAGAGGGATATAACCTAGCTTTTTAGCCGTTTCATCGCCGTTTTTAAATGCGTAATCATAAAAAGCTATTACTTTTTTGTTCATGTCGCCGCCTTCTCTAGGAAGCAAAATAAATGTTGCCGCAACGATTGGATAAGAGTTGTCACCTTGTTGCAGTGCCAAAACAGAGTAAAAGTGTTTCTCTTTCGTCCAAGTCGCATACTTTGCAGCAGCTTTGAAGTTCTCTTCTTTTGCAGCAACCCATTTACCGCTTGCAGTTTGAAGTACGGCAGCGCTTAGATTGTTTTTCTCTTTATACGCATGCTCTATATAACCGATTGAAAAAGGAGTCTGTTTGATTAAGTTTGTTACACCCTCGTTCCCTTTTCCGCCGATTCCCGTAGCCCAATCAACTGCTTTGCCTGTTCCAAACTTCTCTTTCCATGCTTTAGAACTTTGTGAAAGATAGTATGTAAAGTTAAATGTCGTTCCTGAACCGTCTGAACGGTGAACTACGGTAATTTTTTGGTTTGGAAGATTTAAACCTTGATTGTTTGCAAGAATTGCAGGGTCATTCCAAGTCGTAATTTTTCCTGCAAAAATATCTGCAACATTTTCGTTGGTTAATTTTAATTTTTCATCCGCTATTCCTGCTACATTAAACGCAACAACGATAGAACCGATAGCCGCAGGGAACTGATATAAATTATCTTTTGCAAGTTCTAAAGTATCCAGTGCCTCATCGGATGCTCCGAAATTTACCGTTCTCTTAGCTATCTGTTTAATCCCTCCGCCTGAGCCGATTGACTGATAATTAACAAGATTGTTTGTATCTTTTTTATAATTAAATGCCCAATCATAGTAAAGCGGAGCAGGGAAAGTCGCACCCGCACCGTTTATTTTATCTTCGGCAAAAACAGAACTGATAGACGCAGATGCAATCAATGCAACCAGAGCTAATTTCTTTAACATTTTTTATCCTTTTACGAATGTTTTGCGAAATTATATGAGCCCTATATTACAAGATGATTACAAAGAATCTTTCTCCATTCTCTGCACCTCTTTTTTTGCATCGATGATTATATTTTTATCTACGGTTATCTCTTTTGAATCAATCTGATTCGGATAATCTACAAGATTTAAAATATGTTTCATCACATTTATTCTGGCTTTTTTCTTATTATCGCTTTTTATAATCGTCCAAGGGGCATATTTTGTATTTGTCGCCTTTAGCATCTTATATTTTGCAGCCGTATATTTATCCCAAAGCCGTTGTGCCGACTGATCAATAGCAGAGAGTTTATACTGTTTTAACGGGTCGTTTTCTCTATCTTGAAGCCTTTTAGCCTGCTCTTCTTTAGATATTGAGAAGTAAAATTTAAAAATTTTCGTATCTTTGTCTATTATAAGCTGTTCAAAAGTAGGCGCATCATTTAAAAATCTGCTATACTCCTCATCGCTGCAAAATCCCATAACCGGTTCAACCATTGCTCTGTTATACCAACTCCTGTCAAAGATAACTATCTCACCTGCACTTGGCAAATGCTCTGCGTACCTTTGAAAATACCACTCCGTCCTCTCTTGCTCATTGGGTTTGGCAAGTGCAACGATTCTAGCACCCCTCGGGTTTAAATGTTCAGTTATTCGCTTAATGGTTCCGCCCTTGCCCGCCGCGTCGCGACCCTCAAAAAGCATCAAAACTTTCAACCCTTTTTCTTTGACATGGTTTTGATACTTTAAAAGTTCAACCTGCAATTTTACTAGCTCTTTTTCATAAAGAAGTGTCTCTTCTTTAACCCAGATTCGGACTTTTCCCTCTTTATACTCTTTTCTTCTGTCTCTATCTACTTCTCTTCTATCCGTACCGGCTTCTCTTTTTTCTTTCATAAAAAATCCTTTGTATAAGTATATATTTTTTTGTAACCTTTTTGTAATCAAACAATCATAAAATGCAAAACTTTTATATTTGGAGATAGTTATTGAGCAGTATAGTCGATAAAATTTTTGCCAACACGACAAAGCTTATCGCTTTTGGCGTACTACTACTTGTCGCTTGGATATTTGTAGTACTTTTTGAACACTCCGTCGAGTCGATAAAAGCCTTTGGATTCACATTTATAACTGAAGATAAATGGGCGCCGAATGTAGAAAAATTCGGTGCGCTTCCTGCTATTTACGGTTCGGTCGTGTCAACATTTTTGGCAATGATGTTAGCCGTTCCGGTTGCCATCGGAATTGCAATATTTTTAAGCGAAATTGCTCATGCAAAACTAAAAGCACCAGTAGGCATATCCATAGAACTTTTAGCGGCTATTCCATCTGTTATATACGGTATGTGGGGACTTTTTTACTTCGTGCCGATTATCCGCGACACTTTTGGCGGAATCGGAATAAGTATGCTAACGGCAGGGATTATTCTCTCCATTATGATACTTCCGTTTATGGCAGCGGTAACAAGAGATGCCATGAATACGACTCCAGATATACTTAAAGAGTCTGCATACGCATTAGGCGGAACCAAATGGGATGTTATCAAAGATATCATAATTCCGTATGCAAAAGCAGGAATTATCGGTTCGTTTATCCTTGCACTCGGTCGTGCAATCGGTGAGACTATGGCTGTAACATTTGTTATGGGTAATGTTCATAAAATTTCAGTAGATCTAACCGAACCTGCAACATCGATTCCCGTAACACTTGCAAATGAGTTTGCAGAAGCCGACAGCGCACTTTACTACTCATCTTTATTTGAATTATCGCTTTTTCTGTTGGTTATCAGCTTTACGATTATTTCCGTAGCAAAATTCTACTTCTTACGAAGAAAAAGGATTGCTTGATGACACACACGCAAAAAAGAATTTTAATCAATAATATAGTGATGTTCTTATCTACGCTCTCTGCAGTTATAGGAATAGGTTTTTTACTTTGGATACTTAGCGTTTTGGTTATAAACGGCTTGGATGCGCTTAGTATGATTATTTTTACCAATGAAGGAGCACCTCCGGGAAATGATAACGGCGGTTTAAAACACGCTCTTATCGGTCAGCTTATGCTTGTATCGTATGCGGCACTGTTCGGTGTTCCGCTTGGCGTCTTAGCAGGGACATACCTAAGCGAGTACGGATTGAAATCTAAATTGTCAGAAACGATACGCGATATCTCAGATATTATGATGTCTGCTCCATCAATCGTTATAGGCGCATTTGTTTATGCGATTGTAGTTTCACCCATGGGTCATTTTAGCGGTTGGGCTGGCTCAATTGCGCTTACTATTATTATGATACCTATTATTTTAAGAACAACCGATGACATGTTGCAGCTTGTTCCCTCAACCCTTCGCGAGGCTGCCTTTGCTCTTGGTGCACCGAAATATAAAGTAATTATTCAAATCGTTTATCGCGGAGCAAAAGCAGGGATTTTAACGGGTGTTTTACTCGGTGTTGCCAGAGTTGCAGGAGAAACTGCACCGCTTCTTTTTACATCGTTTAATGATAATTTTTTAAATATGGATATGAACCAGCCGATGGCATCACTTACCGTAACTATGTATAACTATGCGACAAGTCCGTATGAAGATTGGCAAAAACTCGGATGGGCTGCCGCATTCATCTTAAGTATGTTTATCTTATCTTTAAACATATTCGGACGACTGTTTTTACTTAAAAAGAAAAATAAATAATAAAGGTAGATGTAGATAATGGCGACAATTATTGAAATAAACGAACCAAAAGCATTAGAAGTTAAGAATTTTGAATTTACTTACGCAAAGGCAGATGCACCTAGCATAAAAAAGCTGTCAATGCCTATTGCAAGACATAACATAACGGCTCTTATAGGACCTTCAGGCTGCGGCAAGACAACGCTTCTTAGAAGTTTTAACCGCATACACGATTTATATCCCGGTAACAAATATGACGGAGAAATTATCTTTAAAGATAGAAATATCTTAACCCCCAAAGAGGATTTAATCAAACTTAGAATTCAAATAGGGATGATTTTTCAAAAGCCTACGGCTTTTCCGATGAGCATTTTTGACAATGTCGCTTACGGGATGAGGCTTCAGGGGATAAAAAACAAAACCGAACTTCAAGGAAGAGTTGAAAAAGCGCTTCAAGATGCAGCAATTTGGAAAGAAGTTAAAGATAGACTAAAACATGATGCAAACGGCTTATCGGGCGGACAGCAGCAAAGACTCTGTATCGCAAGAGCGATTGCGGTTGAGCCTGAAGTTTTACTTTTTGATGAACCGACCTCCGCGCTAGACCCGATTTCAACCGGCGGGATTGAAGAGTTAGTCGTTGAGCTAAGAGATAGAGTCTCAATCATTATAGTGACTCACAATATGCAACAAGCTGCGCGTGTAAGCGACTATACCGGATTTATGTATTTGGGAGAGCTTATAGAGCTTGGGCGAACGGAAGAGCTTTTCGTAACACCTAGAGAAAGATTGACGGAAGAGTATATAACCGGTAAGTTTGGTTGATAAACAAATTTTATAAAAATAGATTATAGATAAGGAACAGAAAGTGTCAACAAAATATCATGAAAAAATAAATAACATCAGAGGAAAAATATCTCTTCTTTTAGAAACGATTACAACGGCAGATGAGTTCTCTTTGGAGGCTTTTAAATCATCAAATGCGGCAAAGTTTAAAGAAGTTGAAAATATGCTCGATAAAATCGGATTAAAAGGTGATGATATCGATAATGAAATCATCAAAACATTCGCTCTTTTCGGACCTGAGGCAAAAGAGCTTCGTTCTTTAGTCGCATACCTAAAAATGACAAACGAGATTGTTCGTACGGGAGAGGGTGTAAAAAAATATGCCCAAAGAATGAGCGAACATACAACTAGCGGATGCAACCTTGAGCCTTTTAAACCAAGCATTTTGCTTCTGCATAAAAGTAGCGTAAATGCTCTAAAATATATCTTAGAGTGCTTCAATAAAAAAGAGGAGTGCAACTATGAAGATACTTACAGAAAGGTTCTTGTCGAAGAGAGTATGAACGATGACCTTTTTGCGGTTCTTGAAAAAGAGATTCTTCACAAAATCATAGACGAAAAAGAGCTTTCAATTGATTATGTCAAGATTTTAGGAAGTTTAAGAAAACTTGAGAGATCATGCGACAGAAGCGTAAATATCGCAAACCTAATGATGTATGCCGAACAAGGCGGAGAGATTAAACTTTTTAACTGATGTTACGCACCCCTAAAGCTTCGAAAAAATTATTTTTCGAGAATAGCAAGATGTTTTTACAATTATGTTGTAATTGCTTAAAATTTAAGCAGCTAACTCTTTTTTTTCATAAGCTATTTGGGTATACTATTGCCGATAAAATTTAGGAGAAAACTAATGGGGAAATTTGTAAACAACATAGAAGAATTTTTTGCTTTTTGCCAAGAAAATGATGTTAAATATGTAGATTTAAGATTTACTGATTTAAAAGGAACATGGCACCATGTTACATATAGAGCGAGCGCTGTAAACGAAGGAAATCTAACAAACGGTTTCCCTTTTGACGGTTCGTCTATAGAAAAATGGCAGCCGATTAACAAGTCGGACATGCTTTTAAAAGCTGATGTTCCTACTGCATTTTTAGATCCTTTTACAGCTGATCCTACCGTAATCATTTTCTGTGATGTTTACGATATCTACAAAGGTCAAATGTATGAGAAATGTCCTCGTTCAATCGCAAAAGCAACACTTAAACATGCTGAATCTTTAGGAATCGCAGATGCTGCATATTTTGGACCTGAAAATGAATTTTTTGTTTTTGACGATGTGAGATTTATCGACAACATGAATGAAGCAGGATATAAAATTGACACCGAAGAGGGTGAGTGGAACTCAAATACTCGCTATAAAGACGGTTACAACACAGGTCACCGTGGCGGCGTAAAAGGCGGTTACTTTCCGGTAGCTCCACTTGACACACAGGTAGATTTAAGAGCTGAAATGATGGATGTACTAGAACAAGTAGGTCTTGAAGTAGTTTTAGGTCACCACGAAGTTGCACAAGGTCAAGGCGAAATCGGTATCGTTTTCTCTGACATTATCGGTGCAGCAGACAATGTTCAAAAACTAAAATATGTTGTAAAAATGGTAGCTCACCTAAACGGTAAAACTGCTACATTTATGCCAAAGCCGCTTTTCGGCGACAACGGAAACGGTATGCATGTTCACCAATCACTATGGAAAGAGGGTAAAAACCTTTTCTATAAAGAGGGTAACTACGCTAACCTTTCAGAGATGGCTCTTCACTATGCAGGCGGAATTTTCCAGCACGCAAAAGCAGTTGCGGCACTTACTAACCCGTCAACAAACTCATACAAAAGACTTATCCCTGGATTTGAAGCTCCTTCAATCTTAACTTACTCTATGCAAAACCGCTCTGCATCTTGCCGTATCCCATACGGTGCAGGTGAAAAAGCTACTCGTATCGAGATGAGATTCCCGGATTCGACTTCTTGTCCATACTTAGCATTCTCAGCTATGATGATGGCGGGACTTGACGGTATCAAAAATAAAACTGTTCCGGCTGGACCGATGGATGAGGATTTATTTGAACTTACTCTTGATGAGATTCGCGAAAAAGGTATCCAACAAATGCCACATACTCTAAGAGAGGCTACTGAAGCACTTATCGCTGATAATGACTTCTTAAAACCTGTATTTACAGATAGATTTATCGAAGATTATCAACACTATATGTTTGAGAGACAAATCTGGCCGGATGAGAGCCGCCCGACAGCATATGAGTTTAAAACAACTTATAGCTGCTAATAATAAATCCCGCTTTTGCGGGATTTATTCAAAAATATTTCTTAAAAATTCTACATCAAAAACAATCAACTAATCACAAATTCGCTATAATTCCGCAACAATAACAGTATGTAAGAGTGCGTTATTGAAATTCAAGTTGTAAGGTTTATTATGAAAAATATTCCTCAAGGGAAATATCGTCCCTACCCAAAAATAGATTTGCCAAATAGAAAATGGCCAAGCAATAGCATAACAAAAGCTCCTAAGTGGTGCAGTGTAGATTTACGCGACGGCAATCAAGCACTTATCAACCCTATGGACATGAACAAAAAACTTGAACTTTTTGCACTCTTACTCAAAATCGGATTTAAAGAGATAGAAGTCGGTTTTCCCTCTGCCTCAAAAGTTGAGTTTGACTTTTTACGCCGATTGGTTAAAGAGAATTTAATTCCCGATGATGTGACGATTCAGGTTTTGGTTCAAGCAAGAGAGCACTTAATCGCAAAAACTTTTGAAGCGCTTGAGGGTGTAAAAAAGGCAACCGTGCATCTTTATAACTCTACTTCAACAGCGCAGAGAAAAATGGTTTTTAAAAAATCAAGAGATGAGATAATCGCTCTTGCGTTAGAGGGTGTTGACCTTGTAAAAAAGTATGAAGCAAAGCATGACGGGGAGATATTTTTAGAGTATTCACCGGAGAGCTTTACCGGAACTGAGTTAGAGTATGCGGCAGAGATTTCAAACGCCGTGACTGCTAGATGGGGCATAAATGAAAATAGAAAAGTTATCATCAATCTTCCCGCAACGGTGGAGATGGCAACGCCGAATATCTATGCAGACCAGATTGAGTGGATGAGCAATCACTTGGACAATCGCGAAAATGTAATCATCTCAACTCATACGCATAACGACAGAGGAACGAGTGTCGCGGCAACGGAACTTGCACTTTTAGCCGGAGCTGACAGAGTTGAGGGAACGCTTTTAAGTAACGGTGAGAGAACAGGGAATGTCGATATCATTACGCTTGCTCTAAACATGACAACGCAAGGTATAGATTCTCATCTTGACTTTAGCAATGTAAATGAGGTTTTAGATGTAGTCGAGAGATGTACGGAGATGAAAACACATCCTCGTCATCCGTATGTCGGAGAACTTGTCTATACCGCATTTTCAGGTTCGCACCAAGATGCCATCAATAAAGGTTTGGCACATAGAAAATTGCATAAAGATGCTTTTTGGGAAGTTCCGTATCTCCCGATTGACCCTGAGGATGTCGGAAGAAGTTATGAGAGTATTATCCGTATCAATTCGCAATCCGGAAAAGGCGGAGTTGCATATATATTAGAGAAAAACTTCGGATATCAGCTTCCAAAAGCGATGCATCCGGAAGTCGGAAAGCTTGTCCAAGATGTAAGCGATAAAAAAGGCGAAGAGCTAAGTGCAAATGAAATTTTAGAGATTTTTAATGAAAATTATTTCAAAGTAAAAGAGCATATATCGCTAGTCGATTTTACTCTTGCTTCCGTAAAAGGCGTCTCAAAATGTACTTTAACATATATCTATAACGGCAAAGAGATTATCGCACAAGGTGAGGGAAACGGTCCTGTTGACGCATGTAAAAATGCTTTGATGAAAGATTATAAAAACAGTTTTATCATCAATTCATACTATGAACACTCTTGCGGACATTTAAGCTCTGCAAAGGCGATAGCTTACATCGAGATACAGTCTGAGACTACCCTATCTTGTTTTGGCGTAGGAGCCGATAACGATATCGCTATGGCTTCCATAAAAGCGCTGTTTTGCGCGTTAAATAGAGCGTTTCATTAGATTTTAGATTGCCGCACTTCGTTCGCAATGACAAGTGCGGCAATATAATTTAGTCAAAATGATAAGCTCCACTTAAAAAAGCAGTTATTTTTACCGTTTTGCATCTGAGCACCCAGCGTAAACGAGTTACTCTCACTCAATATATAATTTATACTCGGCGATACAAAACGCAAATTTTTATCGTCAAAACTCTCTATATAAAGCAGTGAAGCATCTAAAAACAGATTGAAACTGTATGAGAGAGTTGCTCCAGTGTAGAAGTTTGAGTAAACTAAATTTGATAAAATATCTGAATTAAGATTAAAGAGTACCTCATTATAAGAGAATTTTTTTGAGCTATATAGCGTTTCAACTACCAAAGTTACTCCATTTTTAAAACCGTATTCTGCCCCTAAGATTCCCTGAAAAAGCTCCTCCTCATAGTTTCTGTTATCTAAATGCAAAAGATTGCTTCTTATGTATCCCGCTTCGCTTCTAAGCTCTATTCCCGTATTTGCCAGATTACCCTCTATCTCGTAGCCGACCATCTTGGTATTATTAGAATTCACGACATTTATTGCAATATCTGCAAAGTTTAAAAAGCCTTTGTACTGCCCTGCGTACTTAAAATCGTGTTCTCTGTTTTGAGCAGCGACAAGTGTTATATGCGAAGTATCGTTTAAATGTCTTACATAAGAGAGTGCAGATACGCCGAAAGTCTCATCAGGCTCTATCGCGTAGATATTTTTCGGGTTAAATATATTTGTAGGCGTCCATATCCGCCCTACTCCCATAGATATATTTTGCAGACCGATTACGACTCTGTTTTTTGCATCCTCATAACCTCCGTAAAGTCTATATAGTTTTGCATAAGCCGCACCCTCGCCGTAATCTTTGAAATTTGTTTGTGTTTTAAACGGAGTGTCGGAGCGAAATGTTTTTAGATAATTAAATGAGTTTGAGTCCGTATAGCTATCGCCGTGATAGTTAACAGCGTCACCGATTGCACTGCCGAAATAGCCCTCGTTTACATAATTGACATAAAATCTGGCTCTGTTATAGTTGTAGATGTAACTTCTGTTTTCGTTTTGAAGGCTTGAATCCCCTGCTACGGTAATATTGGTATTTGTAAACTTATAATCAATATCCCCAAAGAGAGACTCCGCAAAAAAAAGCAGCAAGAAAAATAACTTTTTATTGCTTGTAATCATCTATGACCGCACCGTCATTGAGTGTTATAACCCTTCTAACACTTCGCATAATCAACTCATCGTGCGAAGCAAACAAAATAGATACTCCCTCTTTTTCATTTAGCTCTCTCATCATATTCATAAGTATTTGCGAGTTGTTAGAGTCAAGGTTTGCAGTCGGCTCATCGGCTAAGATGATTTTAGGTTTTGCGGCAACGGCACGTGCAACTGCCACTCTTTGCTGCTGCCCTCCGCTTAGCGTATTTGGAAGTGACTTTAACTTATCTTCTATCTTTAAAAGCGTTGCAACCTCCAAAACTCTTCTTCTTATCTCCTCATCGCTAAAGCCGCGAAGCCTCATAATAAAACCTATATTCTCTTCAACACTCAAAACCGGAACTAAATTATATGCCTGAAAAACAAATCCCAACTCATTAAGCCTAAGCGTAGTACGCGCATCTTCATCCAATGAACTTATCTCTTTTTCATCAAGGAATATTTTACCGCTCTCGCAGCTATCAAGCGCGCCTATTACATTTAAAAGCGTTGTCTTTCCGCAGCCCGATGCTCCGCTAAAGAGTGTAAACTCTCCCTCTTCTATGGTTAGGTTTATGTCGCGAAGTGCGTGAACCTCTCTTGGCTCGCCTTTGAAAAAGTACTTATTTACACCTTGGAGTTTTATCATTTGTCAGCCTTGATTACTTCGATTGGATTTAGTTTTTTTATTTTTCTAAGCGGAATGAGTATGCTTAAAATCGATGCAGTTATAATCGAGGCAAAAGTGGTCGTAAAATATGAGATTTTTATGGTGCCGTGTATAGTAGATTCATAACCCCACATCTCCAAAGCGTCAGAAAACGAGCTTAAATCAATCCCATGATTTTTAAGATATATCAATATAACCGCTCCCAAAACCGCTCCGCTTAGATATCCTATGAGACCGACAAACAGAGCTTCAAAAAATATCTGCAATCTTATATACTTGTAGTGCATTCCGACACTTAGCATAATTCCGAATTCACGGATTCTATCAAGGATTGAAACATACATAACGCCGAATATTCCCACAAAAACAACGCTCATAACTATAAAAAAAGTAACAGAGTTAAATATAACCATCAAATCCTGCATCTGCTTTATCATAGGCTGCAGTTCTAAAAAGCTCTTAACATCGAGATTTGGGTATTTTGCTTTAAGTTTATCATATAGCCCATCACCTCTAACGGCAATCTGCGTAGCTTCCGTTGAAGCAGTGCCTAAAAACTTATGCAGTTGATCTATATCTATAAAAATGGCACTGTTATCGAGTGCGATGTTTGTCGTTTGAACAATTGCTCTAATATAAAGCGCTATAGAGTTTATCTCTCCCGAGCCGTCTTGAGTAGAAAAAATGACCTTCGAGCCGACACGAACTTTTAATGTTTTTGCCAACTCTATCCCTATGATAGCGCCTTGCTTTTGCAAATCGATAGCACCCTCTTTTAAAAACTCGCTAAACTTTCCAAAACGCTCTTCCTCTTTTAAATCTATGCCGATAACCAAAGCAAAGGATGATTTTCTGGCGGTAGAGAGAAGCCCCTCTGCTCTTAGCCTCAAAGCAACAGCCTCTACTCCATCCATCTTTTGTATCTCATCTTTTATCTCGTGTGCGTTTTTTACTCTATAAATCAAATCTCTGTTTACCCTGTAATCTTTTGCAAAAATACTGATATCTCCGCTGTCGCTTCTTTTGTTTTTATCTACCATATTATTGACCATACCGTCATAAATACCTTGAATTCCAAGCATCATACTCATACTAACGGCAATCATAATTATGACAAGAAGCGTGCGGGAGAGTCTTATAAACGAGTTTTTCCAAGCCATTTTTAGTATGAGTTTATACATGTCTTGTCGCCTCAATAGGTTTGAATGAATTTATGTATAGGTATGGATACAAAATGCTCAAAAAATTCAGCATATATACAATCGTGACATTCCAAAAGATGGTAAAGATGTCAAAATTAAACGGTATCTCATCCGAAACTACTCCGTAATCTTTGTACATATCGGCTATTCCCTCGATTACGACAGGGTTTATATGGTAGTAATAACAGATATAAGCAGCTATCGGCGTAGCTAAAATAACCGAAATAGTCGAAAGTATAAAAATCTCATAAAAAAGAAGCAAAAAGATATTTTTCTTTGATAGTCCGATAGAGCGCAGAACTCCAAACTCTTTTATGCGAGAACTGATATTTATGAAACCGTAAATCATAATAACAAAAAATATTACTACAAGAAACAAAGAGAGGGAGATATATCCAAAAATAGCATCAATTTCCATAGCTTCAACCATACTCTTCATAAGAGTTTTCCATGTAAGAGACTCTAACTCTTTATCCCCGAGAATTTTTATGATTTCGCTGTTTACTTTCTCTGCATCATTGATGTTTTTTAGCTTTATAGTTATATACGAAGCCTTGTTTTTTGCATGCATCAACTCATCAAGATAGCTCCTTGAGACAAAAGAGGCACTGGAATCAAACTCAAACAAACCCGTTTTAAAAACTCCGCACAGCTTAAATATATCAGCCGCAAAAGAGTCGTCACTTGCACCCCCGACAAAAGCAACCTCATCATCGATGCCAAGCTTTAGTTTTTTAACCAACTCTGCACCCATATAGATACAATTCCCGATATTCTCATCTAAAAACCGACCCTCTTTAAGCGCCGAGCCAAGAGAGCTTAAAACTTTCTCTTTATTTGGCTCTATACCCGCAACCATAGAAGCCGCAGAGTACTCTTTGCTTGAAAATAGACCATAAGTTTCATACCTTGTGCTAAAAGCTTCAATAGCATCTATTTTAGCAAGTTTGTCAGTAATAGCTTTGGCGTCTTCTATAAGATACTCGTTACCGCCTACATCGCGATAATCTTTGCGGTAAATCTCTATGGCACCCGTGTAAATTTTAAGTGAATTTTCAAGCATGGAGTTGTGTGAACCGTCTTGCAAGGATATAAAAAGTATAAAAAGCATCGTCGATACAAAGGTCAAAATAGCCGTCGCAATAGAGCGACCTTTGTAAAAAAGAGTATTTTTAAGTGCAAGTTTAAACATTTCTGCTCATCCTACTTTGAAAACCTCTTCAACGCACTTTTGGTGAAATACTCATCAGAGATTTTCGTGTCATACTCAACCTCTTCTATAACCATTTCGGTATATCTGCCCTTTGCGTCGCTTGCCTCTACTCTCCAATAAGTAGGGATAAAATAGCTGCCTACTTTTTTTACTTTCTCGTATATAAAAAATCTCACCTCTTTGCCCTCTTCATCGTAAAAGATATCTTTATGGGAAGTGTAAGTCGCGGTGTCTATATTTGTTATGATTTTACCCCAAACCACGGGAGCATTCTCTTTTGGTATAAGCTCGATAGTTACTACGCTGCCCTCTCTTTTGATGATTTTTGGTTCATAATCCTCTACCATCGAACTCTGTTTTACCATATCATCGTTGGTTATGTCACTTCCCATCCACTTTTGAAGCATCATAGAGGGCGGAATTTTTATAACTCTCTCTATCTTCGGCACATACTGCCACATCTCTTTATCAAGGCTTAAAAAGGTTATTCCCTCATCTTTTGGAGGATAGATGATTTTCACAAAACTTTTCTTTGTTCCTTGTGAGTAGCTCTGCACTTTCATAACCCGTTCATGCCCCATAGAGACTATCTTCATATTTAACTGCATATAGATACTTTTGCCTCTGAAATTTTCATCAAGTTTTTTGATAATTTCATGCGCTTCATCAGCCACTAAATATGTACTAAACAGAAATATACTTAAAAATATTTTGCCCATTGCCGCCCTTTGCAATTTTAATTTTACTATAAAATTATGATACAATTGAAAAAGATAACAATTAAGGATGGAACTATGTTTAAAAAAAGAGTGTTAATAAGTCTTGTACCGTTGCTATTTACATCACTTGCGGCGTATGATTTAAAGTCAAATATGCTGCTTCTCAATGAAGAGCTTCGCGAAGTTCAAAGAGGGTTTATCTCAAGCGATCAAAGCGGTGTAGAAAAATCTATTAAGCGTTTTGCCCAACATTCGCAAGAGCTGCTTGGAAACAAAGAAAAGTTTTCGGAAATGCTTCCTGCTAGCAAAAAGCATAAAGCAAGTGAAGCCGTTATGAGTGCGCAGATTATCAGCCATAATGTTCAAATTATTTTAGATGCTATTGAAAATAAGCGCAATCAATCAGGCATAGTTCGCAGAGAGGAAGCTCAAAGAGCTTACACCTACATAGAACACGCTTGTTTTCGCTGTCATAATCTCGTCCGCGACGAATATTAAAACACAAAAAACTTGTTTTTCGTAACTTTAGGGGGTTGCAAGGGACATTTTGTCCCTGCCACTAAATGAGCGAAGCCCATTTAGTGCGTAACATCAGTTAAAAAAGCAGTTTATCTCCGGCAGTAACCTCCGCTTCGGCGCGAGGCGGTTTTGAAGTATTGCTAAAGTACTCTTTTTTACCGTTTATAGTAACTTCTCTAACACCTTCTGGGACATCAAACTTTCTCTGAATCTGAGGATACAGTTTTAATATATGCTGATAGTATAAAGCAAAAGCAGGTCCAGCTACTCTACCGCCCGTCTCTATACTGTACATAGGAGTGTTATCATCGTTTCCAAACCAGACAACAGTCTGAATCGTCGGCGAATACCCTGCAAACCATGCATCTATATTGTTATTTGTAGTTCCGGTTTTTCCTGCAAGTTCTATCCCCTCAACTTTAGCCTGTTTTCCCGTTCCTCTTTCTACGACATCTTTTAAAATTGTCGTCATTATATAGGCTTGTGTTTTTTCGGTAATAAAACGGGTTTTCTCTTTTTTCTCATAAATCTTAGCCGAGCCCTTCTCTATGTATCGTATCAAATTTGGTTCAATCTGAATACCTGAGTTTGCAAAAGATGTATAGTATTTTGCCAAATCCAAAGGCGAGAGAGAGATAGTCCCAAGCGCTATTGACAAATCTTCGGGAACATTGGCAATGCCGAACTTTTTAAACTCTTTAAGAAGCTGGCTTAGCCCTATATCGCTTACAAGATTGATAGTCGCTAGATTTCTTGAGTGGATAAGCGCTTCTCTAAGCGTTAATATACCCTCATAATTGTCTTCATAATTTTTCGGCTGCCACTTAACCTCTTCGCCGTCTCTTTCATATGTGTATGTTTTAGCAATATCTACAAGTTCCGTTGCACCCGAATATCCCAAATCAATCGCGACCTGATATATAAACGGCTTAAATGCAGAACCCGGTTGACGACGACCCTGCGTTGCTCTGTTATATGAATTTTTCTTATAATCAACACTACCGACGAGTGCCAAGATATCTCCTGTTTTTGAGTCCAATGAAACAAGTGCACCGTTTAAAAGTTTTGTCTTAGCTTCTAAAGTTGCCGCGTCAATTTTATACCCTTTCATTCTCTCTATCGACATATCATAAGCTTTTTTCAACGAACTCTCCGCCGCCTCTTGAAGCTTTATATCTATCGTGGTATATATCTCATACCCGCCTGTTTTTATATCATGGATACCTAACTCTTCGGCTTTTCTTAAAATTTCATCCACTACAAACGGAGCACTGTTTTGTGTTAGCGTATCATCAAAAACTTTCGGTTTTTCCTGCAGAGCTTTATTGTGCGTCTCTTCATCTATCCAGCCAAGAGAATACATTCTTGATACTACACGATTTGCTCTGCCCATAGATATTTCATAATTTTTAGTCGGGGTATAAGTGCTAGGCGCTTTTGGCAAACCTACAAGTATAGCCATCTCTTTTAGTGTCAACTCGGATAATTTTTTATGAAAATAGCCGTCCGCCGCCGTTTTTATCCCATAATATCCATGACCGAAATATATCTCGTTTAAATATCTCTCCAGTATCTCCTCTTTACTTAGTGCCGCTTCCACTATCATAGAGTAGATAACCTCTTGCATTTTTCTTTCTAACTTTTTTTCTCTGCTTAAGAGTCTGTTTTTTACCAGCTGCTGCGTAATTGTACTTGCACCCTCAACCATCTTGCCTGCTTGAACATCTTTTATAATTGCTCTAAAAATAGCATCTACATTTATACCGGTATGTTCAAAAAAAGTGGTATCTTCTATTGCTAAAAGTGCCTCTATGGCTCTTGGCGGAATCTCATTAAAAGAGGCATAATATCTATGTTCTTTATCAAAAATATTTGCGATTTTTTCACCGTTTTTATCATAAAATCTTGTTGTAACGGGTGGCTTATAATCAGTCAATGATGATATGTCATACCTATATTCACTAAGAAAATACCCCATCATTAAAAACGGGATTAACAATCCAAGCAAAACGACGGTAAAAAATATTTTTTTTATAATTTTCATATTCTAAATTTCCTATTTGCAAAATTTGCATCAATTAAAATTTTTGTATACTCGGCAATCGGATTTTGCAGTACACTATCCATTTTTCCGCTCTCTACTACTTGTCCGTCTTTTATAACACAAATATCTTCGCATAAAATCTTGGCAGATGAGATATCATGCGTCACAAAAAGTATCTTAAATCCAAACTCGCTTTGAAGAGTTTTTAAAAGAGTTAAAATCACGACTCTCATCTGCGGGTCAAGCGCCGTTGTCGGCTCATCAAGCAAAATAAGCTTTGGCTCATGACTAAGCGCCATGGCGATTACTACTCTTTGAAGCTGTCCGCCTGAGAGTTCCGGCGGAAACCTCTCTAAAAGCCCCGCATCCAATCCCACTTGCGCAAAAAGTTTTTCAACTTTTGGCAGCGGAATAAAAAACTGCTTTTTTATCTTTGTAAGCGGAGAGAGTGCCGTAAACGGATTTTGAGGCACAAATGCCAAAGTATCTCCGGCAATAAACTCAAAGCCGTTTTCATACTCTAGCTCTACTTCCATGCTGCGAGGCAACATTCCAAGAAGTGCCTTAATGGTCAAACTTTTACCGCTTCCGCTCTGCCCTACCAAAGCCAGTGAAGAAGGGATGCTAAACCCTATATCCACCAAACTCTTTTTATCGATTGTTATATGCAGCCTTGAGACATTCATTTTTTTATTTTAGCCAAATTTATACACAACTCTCTTAACTTCTCGCAACTATTGCCTAATCTTGCTATCAATCTTATGATGGCACGCTCAACTGTCGGCTGTCTTATGCCGCCTACGGCATAACCCAAACTCTTCAACTCATCACGAATTTTTATAACTTTTTCATTATCGTTTATAACAATCGGAACTATCAAACCCTCAATCCTAATGCCAAGTTCCTCATAAACTATCTCTTGTCTTTTTTTTATCTCTTGCTTTAAAGACTCTTTGTTTTCTAATATATAATTAAGAGCGTTATGTGCCAAAAGAGTATCATAGAGCGAGAGCGAAGTTGCATAGATAATTGGTTTTGCACGGTTTACAAGGTACTCTACTATATGAGAAGATGCCAAGATAAAAGCTCCAAAACTCCCGTACGCTTTGCCAAGCGTTCCCATTTTGATATGGTTTGGTTTTATCGCTACATCATAGTAGTCAAACACTCCCATAAGCTTTTTACCGACGACTCCGCTGCTGTGAGCCTCATCCACTATCAAAATCGCATCATACCCGTTGCAAATTTCAAATACATCTTTATGAACCAAATCACCGTCCATTGAGTAGATTCCCTCAACCGCAACTATTTTTCTATTTGCATTTGATGCTTTTAGTAACTCTTCTAACTCACTCATATCGTTATGAGTAAAAAATTTAACATCCATACCGTTTAATCTTGTTGCCAAAACTCCAGAAGCATGGTACTTTTCATCCATAAAAAGGGTATCGCCTCTTCGCACGAGTGATTCGATGAGTGCCATATTTGCGTTAAATCCGCTCCCCAAAATCACCCCCTCAAGAAAGCCGTTTGCTTCGCACAATGCTGTTTCAAAATCTTTATGAATTTGATGATATCCGTTTACTAAAAGTGAAGCTTTTGAACTATGCAGCGGCATATCCGACAAAATTTTGCATGTCGCATTATGAAGCTCTTTATTATGAGCAAGTCCGAGATAATCATTGGACGCAAAATCCAAAATGTTATTATCGACAACCTCTCTGGTTCTATATCTTTTTGATCTCTTTAGAGCCTCAAGCTCTTTTGTATAGTACATTACAAAAATCTCTTTAATATTTCTATATTTAACCCCATAGCGGTACTCTCATACCCTCTTACACTTTTAATGTATCTTTTGCAAAAGCCCTCAACCATACATGCACCGGCTTTTCCGCGCCAATCTCCGCCATGAAGATATCTCTCTACATCATCCAAATCAAAAGCATCAAAAATATAGTCCGTCTTAGAGATATCTATAATCTTCATCTCTTTTGATTGAAAAATCATACATGTAATTATGCTTGTAATGCTTTGGCTTTGAGTGAGTAAAATCTCTCTCGCCTCTTCTAGCGTTTTTGCTTTTCTGAGTATTTTACCGCCTGCCGTAACGACGGTATCGGCAACCAAAAGCGGATAATCATTGTATCCGAATGCTTTAATGTTTGCTTCAAATTTTCCGAGTGTAGCGATATAAACGAAATTTTTAGGAGACGAGGCGACTATACTATCTTCATCAAAATCAACACTCTCTTGTATAAATTCAATGCCGGAACTCTTAAGAAGCCGTGCACGGGTCGGCGAAGATGAAGCGAGCCTTATCACTATAAATTACTTGAGAGATAAGTTCCAAAAAATATTGCCACAACACCAAGTCCTATATTTAGCGGCACCATAATTTTCCCGATAAGCTCAAGCTGATTTTTTGCGCCGACCATATCGCCCTTTGCTAAAAGCATCTCACCCCTGTTTCTTAAATAAATCATAATCATTAAGTTAAGAAACATAACACTCCAGATAACTTCTTTGAAATATGCATAGACAGAAAAATCACTCTCTGAGAGTCCATAGCCCTTTATCATAAAAATAGCAGTTACCATCAGGGTAATTACAAACGGGAAAACTATGTAGAAGAGCCGCTTAAGCGCATAGGCAATATGCTCTAAGCGTTTATGGGGTGACTCTATTTTTAAAAACGATTGATGCGCGGCATAACGCATCGCAATCATTCCGCCAACCCAAATCACACCGCTTATGACATGTAAAAAAACAATGATAACTTTATTTTCCAGAAAAAACTCTTGCATTTTAAACCTCCGTCTTATCACAAAGTTTGTTATATACTGGTGTTACGCACAAATAGGAGCACCGCCCCTATTTGCGGCAGGGACACCTTTGTCCCTTACAACCCCCTAAAGCTACCCGCAAATGCGGGAGAGTAAGAGGTTCTTTACGCACTTTTAGTGCATAAGGTCAATTATATATTTACTGTAAGAAACCTATTCTACGAAAGAGCTTTTACTATAAAGTTCATCGCCTCAATTTTTGCTTCTGCTAGTTTTGAGATATCTTTACCGCCGGCTTGTGCAAAATCTGCTCTTCCGCCGCCGCCGCCGCCAAGAAGCGGAGCAATATGTTTAATCCAATCTCCTGCCTTAGCCTCTGCATCTTTTACACCCGCAGCCATCATAACTTTGTCGTCTTTTACCTGAAATAGTATAGCACAAAGTTTATCATGTTGATTTTTAAGCTCGTCTATCTTCTCTTTAATATCACCGCTTAAAAGCTCATCGACAACAACGCTTACACCGTTGATTTGCTCAACCTTCATATCTGCTTTTACGCTGTTTAAAGCAGCATGAAGCTCTGTTTTTAGCTCTGCTATATTTGATTTAAGTCTGCTTATGCCAGCCATAACATCTAAGTTTTTAACTTCAGACTGAATCTCTTTGATTAACACTCTTTGCTCTGTAAAATGCTCATATGCCGCATGTCCGCAAACCGCTTCTATACGTCGTACACCTGCACTTACACCGCTCTCTTTTGTTATGATAAACGAGCCGATAACCGCCGTGTTATTTACATGCACGCCGCCGCAAAACTCGACACTCACATCGCCGAAACTTACAACGCGGACTTCATCTCCGTACTTCTCGCCAAACTGAGCTTTTGCACCCGACTTTTTAGCCTCATCAATGCTCATAACCTCTGTTTTACCGCCGAGACCTCTTAAAATCTCATAATTTACTCTTGTCTCTATCTCCACCAACTCTTCATGAGTAAGTGCTTTTGGGTGTGAGAAGTCAAATCTTAGTCTTGTCGCTTCCACTAATGAACCCGCTTGAGAGATATGATCTCCTAAGACATCAAATAAAACAGAGTGAAGCAGGTGAGTTGCAGAGTGATGTTTTGTTATCTCATTTCTTGAGATATCTACATGCGCATCAACCGTATCTCCGACTTTTAGCTCTTTTTCTACCGAAATTTGTGATAAATTAAGTCCAAAGAATTTTTTAGTGTCAAGCACCTTTGCAAAACTCTCAAGCTCTCCGCTATCTCCACATTGGCCGCCGCTTTGAGCATAAAACGGAGTAACATCTAAAAATACCCAGCCGTTTGAACCCTTACTAAGCTTATCCGTATGATGATAGCTCTCATCTAAAAGTGCCAAAACTTTACTTTTTTGTTTTGTGCTCTCATAACCCACAAAACTGTTTTCGCCGAATTTTTCTAAAAGCTCTTTAAAATCTCCGTGAACCACGTCGTCTCCGCTGCCTTTCCAAGCAGCTTTTGCGCGAGTGCGCTGCTCTTGCATCAACATATCAAATGTGGCAGAGTCTAGTTTTAAATCTTTCTCTCTTAACATATCTTCGGTTAAGTCAAGCGGAAAACCAAAAGTGTCATAAAGTTTAAACGCAACCTCTCCGCTGAAAACTTCTTTTGTATTTTCAAGCTCAGCATTAAAAAGCTCGATTCCAGATGCGATAGTTTTGAAAAATCTCGCCTCTTCAAGCTCTATCTGCTCTTTTACGGCATTTGATTTTGTAGCTAAATAGTCATACTCTTTGCCCATAATCGCTACTACCGTATCTACGAGTTTGTGCATAAACGGTTCACTAAATCCAAGCAGATATCCGTGTCTAACTGCTCGTCTTAAGATACGACGAAGAACATAACCGCGCCCCTCGTTTGAGAAGTTTACACCTTGAGCAAGTAAAAAGAGTACGGTTCTTATGTGGTCTGCTATAACGCGGTAAGATGCACCGGTAGCATAAAGATACTCTTGATTAAGCATCTCCTCAACTTTTTTGATAATCGGCATAAATAGAGATGAAGAGTAGTTGCTTGTTACGCCCTCGCTAATTGCAACAACACGTTCTAGTCCCATACCTGTGTCGATTGATGGTTTTGGAAGAGGTGTGAGTTTGCCGTCGCTACTTCTCTCAAACTGCATAAACACAAGGTTCCAGATCTCTAAAAATCTATCGCCGTCTCCGCCCATATAATCTTCTGAGCCGCTGAAACTCTCAGCACCTTGGTCAAAAAAGATTTCGCTACATGGTCCACACGGTCCAGTATCGCCCATCTGCCAGAAGTTATCTTTATCGCCCAGACGCATAATTCTATCTATGCTTATATGTTTTTGCCAAAGCGCTTCAGCCTCATCATCACTCTCATGAACCGTTACCCAAAGCTTCTCTTTTGGAAATTTTAAAACTCCGGTTATAAACTCCCAAGCATAATCAATCGCATCTTCTTTGAAGTAATTACCAAAGCTAAAGTTACCAAGCATCTCAAAAAAAGTGTGGTGTCTTGCAGTGTAGCCTACATTTTCCAAATCGTTGTGTTTTCCGCCTGCGCGAATACATGTTTGGCATGAAGTAGCACGCGGATTTTGCGGAACAGGAATCTCGCCTGTAAAAATAGACTTAAAAGGCACCATGCCGGCATTGTTAAAAAGCAGTGTTGCATCATCCGGCACAAGTGGGGCACTTGCTACTCTATTGTGGTTTTTTGATTCAAAAAATTTTAAAAACTCTTCTCTAATATCCATAAACATATCTCTTATTATAAAATTGTGCGATTATATCTAAAAATCGCACTAAAGCTGTTAAATTAAAGCAAATTGCAAACCGTTTTTATATATTAATTTTAATCATCATTAAAAATATCAGAGGCTTTATCGCCAAGTTTTTGACGAGCCTCTGTTGCTAAATTTTCATAGTGAGCTCTAAAGAAATCAATCTGTTCATCCTCAAGTTCTTCCAAATCCAAAAGAGCATTATGCGCTCCTTGTGTTGCTCGTATAAGTTCATCAAGCTTAACTTGTATTGCTTCGGTATCTCTATTTTGAGTATTTTGAATAACAAAAACCATAATAAAAGTTATGATAGTTGTTGTCGTATTGATAACAAGCTGCCAAGTGTTACTATAATCAAAAAAAGGACCGCTTAAAAGCCAAAAAACAATCAAAACAATTGCCATAACAAAAGTCATTGATCTACCACTTAAGCGTGCAATCCGTTTTGTAAAATGTGAGTACCATGTTTGTGAATTCATAAGACATACCTCTTTAAAATAATTTTAGCAAATTACAACGCTCTTAATCTCGCTCATCTCTTCAATAGCAAAACGAGGTCCCTCTCTGCCTATTCCGCTTAGTTTCACGCCGCCATAAGGCTGAATATCAAAACGCAAGGTAGGCATATCATTTATAACCACTCCGCCCGCATCAAGTTCATATATTGCTCTTTGCGTAAGCTTTAAATCATTTGTAAAAATGGAGAATTGCAAACCGTAAGGTGAGTTATTCATCTTTAAGATTGCCTCATCAAAACTTTCCACTTTAACTAAAGAGACTATCGGAGCAAAAACCTCTTCACACACAATCGCCATATCATCGCGGACATCCGTCATTATACACGGATAAAAGATTTTTCCCTCTGCTTGAGGAGCCAACATCGGAGTAGCTCCCTCACTTATGGCACTCTCTACCCATTTCATCGCTCTTTGGCACGCTTCATCATTAATGAGCGGTCCCATAAAAGTTTCATCGTTATATGGGGAACCGACAATAAGCTTTTTGCTCTCTTGCGCCATTTTTGAAGCAAACTCATCATAAATTTTTGCATTTACATAGATTCGTTGAAGCGAGATACAAACCTGACCTGAGTTTATAAAAGCGCCGATTGTACATCTAGCAGCTGCCAAATCTAAATCCGCACTCTCATCTATATATGTCGCTGCATTTCCGCCAAGCTCAAGAGAGACTTTTTTTATTCCCGCACTCTTTGCAATAATGTTACCTACAGTTACACTTCCCGTAAAACTTACTACTCGCGGTATATCGCTTGTCACTAACGCACTTCCAACCTCTGCATCTCCGTAAACAATACTTAGAGCATCTTTTACGGCATATTTACTCTCGATAAAGAGTTTTGCAAATTTATAAGCGGTTAGCGGAGCTTCAGGAGTCGGTTTAAGCACTACTGCATTTGCGGCTACGAGAGCCGGAGCCAATTTGTGGGCTATTAAGTTAAGCGGAAAGTTAAATGGGGTAATCGCCACAACAACGCCTGCAGGCTCTCTTACGAAATAGGAGATAGTTTTTTTTCCGCTACTCATAGCATCGGTATTTATAGTCTCACCGTGCATAGTACGCATCGTCTCGGCAGCAATAGTGAGCGTCTCAATACATCTGTCAACCTCAACTCTTGCGAATGTTATGGGTTTGCCTACTTCATCTGTTATGGTTTTTGCCATCTCTTCCTTAGACTCTCTTAGTTTTTGAGCAACATCTAAAAGCCAGCTGCATCTCTGCGCAATAGTTGTTTTTTTAGCCTCTTTTGAAGCCTCTTTTGCAATACTTAGAGCTTTTTTTGCATCATCTGCGTCACAAACTGCTACTTTTGAAACTACTTCACCGCTGTATGGACTTACTCTCTCTTGATACTTATCTTTTGTTACTTCAAGTGAGCCAAAATATAGATTTGCTACCATAAAAATCCCCAAACTTTTATTTTTTCTATTTTATTTTTATGTTATTATAGTGTAAAAAATAAGAAGGAGGATGTTATGGAAGTAACTCGCTATATATTTCAATCACCTTATTCAAATCAGGTTCAGATAGGAAAACCGGACACTACTACAAGCCAAGACAAAGGAGGCGATATGCCGCAAATCATTGAATCGACTAGCAAAGCAGCTAATAAAGCTTCAGCTTTTGAGGATTCACAAACAAAAGGGGTGACTCCTAAAGTAGAGGGCAGTTTAGATATTTATGCATAAAATAAAATTTTTAATCTATATATTTCTGCTCTCCTCTACCCTTTATGGCAGTGAATTGGGCTGGATAAACGATTATGATGCAGCACTAAAGCAAGCCGAAAAAGAGAAAAAAATGGTTTACCTCTTTATCGGTGCAGACACATGCAGATGGTGCGATAGATTTAAAGATTTAACCCTATCAAAAAAAGATGTTATAAACAGACTAAAGCAGGAATATATATTACTTTATATGTCAAGAGATAGACATAAAATCCCAAGTAAATTTACGACTCAAGGAGTGCCGAGACACTACTTTTTAAAAAGTGACGGTACTGTTATATACGAAGACAGAGGAAGCCGCGAACCGGACGGATTTTTAAGCCTGCTTGAAGAGGTAAGTTTAAAAAAAGGGGATTAAATAGTTATATTCTCCAAGTGCCAAATCTTTTGCGGTGTAACTATTACTGCATCATACATATAGTCTACATTTAAACTGTTTTTTTTAAGATATACATAACTTGTTTTTATAAATTTTGATAACTTAGATTTTGTGATATTTTGAACGGCAAGTTCATAGTCAATCGCACTCTTTACCTCAACAAAATGCAAAACTTTATCTTTTATAGCAATGATATCTATCTCCCCAAAACGAGAATAGAAGTTTCTATCAACTATCATAAAACCGTTATTTAAGAGAAACTCGCAAGCCTTATCTTCTGCATAGTTTCCCTTGGCTCTGCTCATTTATAAGTTTACCACTTCCACTTTTACGGATTTAAAAGCAGCCGTTAAAATCAGCTCGTCACTCTCATCTCCAAAGAGCGCATTGATTTTGGAGTCGGCATGATGAAATGTTACAAAGAGAGTTTTTGGTTCCACCTTATCCGTAAACTTAACTTTAAGCGGTGTTGTTTGACCGTTTTTTGTTTTTAAAATCACTCTCTCACTTCTAAAGTCATTCGCATCATTTTCGTTTACCAAAAGCAAATCTTCGCTATATTTATCCATCAAACTCGGTGTTTGCTTTGTTTGGGCAGAGTTGTTGTACATAGCGATAGTTCTGCCCGTCGTAAGATAATAACCGCTAAAATTCTTCTCAACTATCTCTTTTACCATACCGCGAAGTTTGTACTGATGGTAATGAAACTCGCCCAAACCGTCATCCGTTCTAAAATCAAGCTGATGAAGTATCGGCGTATCTTCGGTATGAACAGGCCATTGAAGCCCTCTTTTTCTATGTCGCTCCAGCCTAACATAAGACGCTCCGCTAAAGCGGCGGTATGCAACTTCACGAACCTCATCCCAAACTTCATTTGAGTTTTTATAAGCGTAACTTCCGCCCATTTTATTATCTAACATCTGGATAACTTCCCAATCATCCGGTAAGTCCGATTGCACTAGCGGCTGCGAGAGGTGCAGTCTTCTCATCGCATTTACATAAACGCCTGTTTTTTCATAAGCCGATTTTACGCCTATTACAATATCTGCTTTTTGTGCTATCTCCGTCATAAAAAGTTCTTGCACCATTATAAATTCTAAACTCTCTAAAGCTTTTTCTATCTTGTTAATATTTGCATGGATATGCATTAAATCTTCGCCGATATTTAAAACTGCTTTTACTCTGCCCTCTAACATCTCATCGACGAGTTGCGGAGTCATGAGTCCAATCTCTTTTGGCACTTGATAATCAGGGTCATAGTACGGCAACATTCCCATATCACACGCACCTTGAACATTGTTTTGTCCTCTTAGAGGCATAAGCCCTGCACCGGCTTTTCCGATATTCCCCGTCATAAGAGCTAAATGAGTTATCGCCATAACGGCATACGAACCGTCTATATGTTCGGTAATCCCAAGACCCCAAAAAATCATAGACTTTTTAAGCGCATACTCACGAGCTACTTTTGGAATCATCTTGCTTAGTTGTTCATAACCCTCAATTTGCTCAAAATATTTCGGATTTGCAAATGGGTCGTTTAAGATTTTTTCTCTAAATTCTGCAAAACCTTTTGTTCTCTCGGCTATAAAACTCTCACTGTAAAGCTCTTCTGTTATGATGACATACGCCAACATATTTAAAACCAATAGATTCGCCTCATACGGAACGATTGCTTTATACTTTGCAAACTTATGAAGTTTTATCTCTCTGACATCAAAAACGGCCATATTGTCATGTTTTACCGCCATCTCGACTATGCGGTTTGCTATGATTGGATGTGCTTCGATTGTATTTGAGCCCATAACTATCATAAATTCGCAGTTATAGATGTCGTTGTACGGATTTGTAGCAGCTCCCTCACCGATAGTAGTTCTCATTCCTTTTAAACTTGGAGAGTGGCAGACTCTGGCACAATTGTCTACATGCGGGGAGTTAAGGGTATGGCGTGTAAATTTTTGAAAAATGTAAGCGCTCTCGCATGAAGTTCTCGCCCCGCCGATAGAAGCTACGCTTTTTCGTCCATGTTTTGCCTGAACTTCCTTTAGCTTCATTGCTGCCGCCGTAGTTGCCCCCTCAAGGCTGCACTCATACCAGACATCGTCAAACTGGGTCAAAGATGAAAAAATCGTCTCTTTTATAGCAGGATTTTTCTCTAAAAAGCTTTTTTTGATTCTTGGGATGCGGAGCCGCTCTTTTGAGTCGACAAAATCAAATCCGTACTTCCCTTTTACACAAAGTTTTCCTTGTGAAACGACTCCGTCGGGATGTGCAAAAATCTTTACAATCTTGTTATCTTTAACATGTGCGGCAATGTCGCAGCCGACACCGCAATAAGTACAAACGCTATCTATCGTCTCTGTATTTTCCATAAAACCTGCCATTTATCAATTTCTGACGCTTTATGCGTCAAGCTTCAGTGCCATAGCCTCTTGCGTAGCTTGTCGGGACGAGTTCCTAAAAGCGTTTAAAATCAGTCATTCTACAATCTTATCTCTTAAAAATTGCGGAAGCAAATTTAAAAGCTTGATGATTAAATAAAATCTAAAAGGAAACGGATAAAACCTTTTCTCTTTGGCAATTGCATCATAAATCCTCTTGGCACCTGCATCGGTATCAAGCAAAAACGGCATTTTAAAACTATTTTTATCAGTCATTTCACTCTTTATAAATCCTGGCAAAATATTTATAACTTTTATTCCGCTGTTTTTATACTTATATCTAATACCTTCCGCATAGGCGTTCATCGCTCTTTTTGACGAACTGTACGCAACCGAAGTCGGCATACTTATCAGTGAAGCCAAAGATGAGATAAAAACAATTTTTCCGCTCCCTTTGGCTTTAAATTGCGGCAATAAAACTTCTAATATCGCATGATTTGAGAGTAGATTTATATCGTAGAGTTTTTTAAAATCATAAAAAGGGGTGATTTCCAAAGAGTGACCGAGCGATATGCCTGCATTTAGTATAACCGTGTCGACAATACCGATATCTCTGATTTTTTCTTGCAGTTCATCAAACTCACCGACATCGGCTACGACTATTTCAACGCTTTTGGCATTTAAAAGCTGCGATTGTAATTCTTGAAGTCTATCTTCTCTACGGGCTAACAATATAAGCTCGTTATCTTTTGTAGCGTAGAGCTTCGCAAGCTCTCGCCCTATTCCGCTGCTTGCACCGGTGATTAATATTCTCAATGTTTTTTACACTATCCTAATCATTACCGGCTTAGAGTTTACAAACTCTAACTTCTCAAGCGAAGAGATAAGCGCTTGTATATCTCTCTCAACCGCCATGTGAGTGGAGATAAGCAGATTTGCGCTATCTTTTGATGATTGTCTTTGCAAAATTGCTTCTATAGAAATTGAATTATCTTCAAATATTTTAGTAATTTTAGCCAAAACACCTATTTTATCAGAAACATTTATACGAAGATAATATTTTGACTCTATATTTTGTATCGGCTTTAAAACAAGCCCAGCTTCCATCGGTCTGTCAAAACCGAGCATCGGTTTACTTTTTCCGCTTCTTGCTATATCTATTATGTTTGCGACAACCGCGCTTGCCGTTGCATCTCCGCCGGCACCCGCTCCATAATAGAGCGTCTCGCCGACTTTATCGCCGACTACGCTAATACCGTTCATAACGCCGTCGATTTTTGCTATCATCTTCTCTTTTTTGATTAAACAGGCATGAACTCTAAGCTCAACTTCATTTTTATCTTTTTTTGCGATTCCTAGAAGTTTTATAACATAACCGAACTCTTTTGCAAAAGAGATATCATCTTGAGAGATATTTTGTATCCCCTCTATCAAGATATCTTCAGGTTTTGCATCTATCCCATAAGCGATACTCGCAAGTATAAGAAGTTTATGTGCCGCATCATATCCGCCGACATCAAAGGTAGGGTCAGCTTCCGCATAACCCAACTCTTGAGCCTCTTTTAAAACGACATCGTAAGCAACACCGTCGTTTGTCATCTTTGTCATCATATAATTACATGTACCGTTTAAGATTCCCATGATTGACTCAATATGATTAGCCGACAAGCCGTCGCGAAGGGCATTAATAATAGGAATACCGCCGGCAACACTAGCTTCATACTCAAAAGCGATATCTTTTGCAATCTCTTGAAGTTCATAACGATGATACGCTAAAAGCGCTTTATTTGCAGTTACAACCGCTTTACCGCTCTTAAGTGCGCGCTTAACAACTTCAAACGCCTCTTCAACGCCGCCCATAAGCTCGACAACGATGTCAATTTCACTATCATTTAAGACATCATCTACATTGTCAGTGAGTTTGATATCTAAACCTCTATCTTTGTTTAGATTTTTTACAACTCCGCTTTTAACTACTATATCAACACCTGCCCTTGCAGAAATAACGGCAGCATTGTCTTTTAAGATATTTACGACACTTGTTCCGACAGTTCCGACACCGATTATTCCGACTCTTAGCATATTATTTGTTTTCGTCTTGAAATTGTTTTAAAAACTCTTTGATATTTCTAGCCGCTTGACGGATACGGTTATCATTTTCAATAAGCGCTATACGAACATAATCATCGCCGTATACGCCAAAACCGATACCGGGAGCAACAGCAACGCCTGCCTCTTTTAAAAGTCTTTTTGAGAACTCTAACGAACCTAAATGTGCACAACACTCAGGCAGTTTTGCCCAAACAAACATACTTGCCTGATTTTTTCGTATATGCCAACCAGCTCTGTCAAACGCCTCTAGCAGGGTCTCTTGACGATGGTTGTATTTATCCGTGATGTCTTGAACACACTGCTGATCTCCGTTTAATGCAACCGTAGCCGCAACTTGAATAGGAGTAAACATACCGTAATCCAGCCAAGATTTGATTTTTTGAAGTGCGCCGATTAGTTTTTTGTTTCCTACAAAGAAACCGACACGCCAACCTGCCATATTGTAGCTTTTAGAGAGCGTAAAACTCTCAACCGCCACATCTTTTGCTCCCGGTACGCTCATAATAGACGGTGTTACATAGCCATCAAAAGTTATATCGCCGTAAGCTATATCACTGATAACATAAAATCTTTTCTCTTTTGCCATAGCAACCAAGCGAACATAAAAATCCTGCGTTACCGTTGCAGTTGTCGGATTGTGAGGGAAATTGACTAAAACATATTTCGGTTTTGGCGAACTCTCTTTAAAAACTCTCTCTAAATCTTCAAAAAATTTATCTTCGTTAAGTTTATAATCTTCATCAAACTCGATTCCGAATTTTGCAACATTTCCGCCTGCTAGGATGAAAGAGTACTCGTGAATCGGATAAGTAGGGTCAGGAACGATAGCAACATCACCCGGATTTGTAATAGCATAAGCCAAGTGAGCGTATCCCTCTTTAGAACCCATAGTAGCAACGCACTCGGTAGAAGGGTCTAAATCACAGCCGTATCTTCTTTTATACCAATCGGCAATTGCAACCAAAAGTTTCGGGATACCTTTTGAAACGGAATATCCATGCGTTCTTGTTTTTTGTGCAGACTCTATAAGCTTTTCTCTAATATGTTCAGGAGTGTCTCCGTCGGGATTTCCCATAGAAAAATCAATAACATCGACACCGGCTCTTCGTTCTGCCATCTTAAGTTCATTTACCTCAGCAAAAACATACTTCGGTAATCTCTTCATTCTATCAAATTGTATCTCATCAAACATTTTGTTTCCTCGTTGGGATGCTAAATAATGCCCCTAAATAATTAGCGGTATTCTATCGAAAAAAATATACAATTAATCTGATTTTTTAGCACTCGGCATTAAAACCAGATCGTCTTTAATATTTTTAAGAGTATAGATATCTGAAATCTTTATATAATGAGTATTATTTCCCATTTCAAGAGTTAAATTTGTTTTTTTTGTATCTATTTTTGTAACCTTTAACAACCTTAAAGATTTATCATAATAAGCAATATACGGATACCAATCATTTCTAGCAGAACTTGATATATGTATATTATTTATTTTTGAAACATCAATCCAGTATGAGTAGAGAGATCTCTTTAATCTAAACTCTTTAGCATCTTCAAGTACGCTAACATCAAGTTTGGCATTTTTCATATCTATGACATATACCCAATCCGTCTCGTTTTCTCTTATTACATCAACAATTTCACACTTACTTTTTTTTAGTTCTTGATTTAGTATGATAGGATCTGCAGCATATTCGGATGTCAAACTTATTTTCCAGCTAAATTCCGACTCGCTTAATTTTGACTCGCTTGTTACATATTTATAATAACCTATATTTTGTAAAGAGTCACTCATTATTTTTACAAAAAATTGAGGTTCGCCCGCAGTTTTAAAGGTTACGTTGATATCACGAGGCTTTTTAAAAAAAAGATTCAATATACCGTTATCTTTAAGAGTTTGAATAACTTTAATGGCATTTACGCTTCCGTCACTTCTAAAATAATCCTCTTTAGGAGAGAAAATAACATCTATATAAGCTCTATCTTTTGTAAATGTAGAAGGGTTAATCAAATTTTTTATTTTTTTAATCAAAAGCTCTTGGTCAACTGTCGTCGGTTTATCTGCATAAGAAAAAGAGAAAAACAGAGCAAAAAATAAAAAAAATTTTACCATTTAACGCCTTTGTTTAGTTTTTTAAACTCATCGGTGTTTATCTCTTTTAATTCTGAATTTATATATGAAAATCTTATATTTTGTGATTTTTCAAATTTTGTAACTACTCCATTCGCCTCAATTTCTACTATACCGTGCCCAAAAACTAAAAGCCAATTTTTTGTAGAATCCAATGTAAATTCTCCTAAAAATGTTTTTTGATGCTGTTTATAATCGCTCAAGTCAATATAACCAAGCCACACTTTATTTTTTGAAATAATTTTCAAGGATGATCCCTGCGTTGCTTCTTTAACTGTCTCTTGAACTGCTGTTTTATTTGCTTCTTGAGTTACTTCTTGAAGTGCTTTAGCAATTGCTTCCTGACTCACTACTTCTTGAACCGCCTCTTGTTTTATCGGCTGTGCCACAGGTTCTACCGGATTTTGCATCATCTCTTGCTGCACGGCAGGCTCTAGCGTTTTTTGAGCATTTACGGTCGTATTATCCTCAACTTTAGAAGCGTTCTTTTCATCAGCAACTACTAAAATACTATTTTGAGCGCTTTTTATTGCACTGTTATCAATTTTAGACATTTCACCGTCTGATGGTTTATTAAAAATTGCAAACATCACAAAAATAACTACCCCAAGAACTGTATAGATTAGCGTGAAATTCTTTTTTTTCTTAGATGCAATAAGTAAAGTAGCAGATTTTTTTGATTTCTGTACGGGCTTTTTACTTTCAAAATATTCTTTACTCTTATTTCTTAGCCTGCTTAAATTAAGAGAGTACTCTCTCTCAAGTATAGATATAAAACCGGAAAGCTGAACACTGTGCAAATCTTCAAAATTCTCATCCAGTATCGCTTGAACATGTGCTCTAGGTATATGAGTTGCCTCATGAATTTTTTGGACACCGATACTTTTTAATTTTTCAAAATCTTCACTCATACTCTCATCCTATCCATTAAAATAGCCCCTGCCACACTCACATTTAAAGAGTCAAACTCGTGCGACATTTTTATACTTACAATTTCATCTAGTTTTGAAGTTACTCTAGCACTAAGTCCCTCTCCCTCGCTTCCCAAAAAGAGCGCTCTCTTTTGCTTTATCTTAACTTCACGAATATCTCTGCCGAGCATATCCGCTCCGTATGTGCAAAAACCGGACATTTTAAGATCATTCATAACATCATGGATATTTGTCTCTATTGCAAAGGGCATATCAAAAAGCGCACCAGTGCTTGTTCTGACTATAGCTTCAAGAGGCAATGATTTTACTCCACATGCAATCACTCCATCAACACCTAACGCATACGCACTTCTAATTATTGCGCCGATGTTTCCGATATCCGTAAGTCCTGATAAAACAAGTACAAACTCATAATTTAAAAATGTTTTATAATCATGCAGCTTATACTCATCTACCTCCGCCAAAATACCTTGATGAGAAGCATTTTTGCACATCACTCCTGCTGCATCAGAAGGAATTCTTTTAATCTCAAAACCCATCTTCATTAGGCGTGAGTACTCTTTTTTATCTATCTCTTTAGCAAGATACAAAACCTTGATTTTGCTAGGATGATTATTAATAATATAATTGATTGGTTGTTTTGCATAAATTAACATAAAGGAATTCTATCTAAAAAAAATAAAAAAATAGAATAATTATATTTTTAAGAGTCTCTCATAACATGCTTTTGTATTTTCGCCTGTTATTTTACTAATAAGTTTTGCTTGGACTTTCTTAGGCAAATCAAGCTCCAAGATATCGTTTTGGCTTATTGCACTGCTATTTTGCGTCGCGGCAGCCTCAATTACTACAACCCACTCACCCCTAAGATTGGCATCAACTTTTTGCCTAATCTCATCAGCAGTTCCAAAATAGTATTTTTGATACTTTTTAGTAAGCTCTTTTGCTAAAAATATTTTTCGCGAAGAGTCTTCATGTGAAAGTTCGTTTAAAAGCTTATCAAGTCTATGAGGCGATTCATATAAAATTGTGGTAAATCCGCTATTTAGGGCACCTTGAAGAGAAGCATCCCTATCTTTACCCTTATGCGGTAAAAAACCCCAAAAAAGCATCTTTGTTTCAACAAAACCACTGGCTACAAAAGCGGTTAATAGAGCATTTGCGCCGGGTAATATATCGTATTTTACACCGTTTTCTTGACAGTATTTTACCAAAGCCTGCCCCGGATCGCTGATACCGGGCATTCCCGCATCGCTGACATAGATAACATTTTGTTCAAAAAAAGAAACAGAGAGTTTTTCTATAAACTCTTTTTCGTTGTGCGAGTGAAGTGAGATAAAGTTTTGCTCGGATTTAAAAGAGGTGTTGTAGCGTTCTTTTAAAATATGGATAAGTTTTTTAGTAACGCGGGTATCTTCGCATAGAAGAGTATCGGCACCGCTTAGAGCTTCGATAGCCCTAAGCGATATGTCGCCGATGTTTCCAATGGGAGTTGGAACAAGTGTAAGCAAAGATTACTTTTTTGTATAGCGTTGGTTGAATTTTTCAATTCTTCCTGCAGTATCTACCATTCTCTCAGAACCTGTGAAAAACGGGTGACACTCATTACAAATATCTACTCTCATTTCCTCTTTTAGACCTTCATTTACGAAGCTGTTTCCGCATGAACATGTTACTGTACAAGCCACTAGTTTTGGGTGGATATCTTTTTTCATATTTTTGCCTTTTGATACTCGTTAACGTGCGAATATCTATATATTTTTTAAATCCGTATGGGTGCGGATTTTTACAAGCGGAATTTTACCAAAAATTATCTTAAAGGACTATTTTACTTGCAACTGCCAAAACAGCGCTCTCTGAACGCAAAACCATAGGAGTATCCAGCCTAAACCTCTTTAATGATGAAAGAAGTTCTCTCTCTTTAGAAGAGAAACCTCCCTCACATCCGATTAAAACAGTTTTTATATCGCTGTAATCCTGCAAACTGTTTTCACAAAAATCAAACACATTCGCATGGGGAAATTTATCTATAAACTCTTTGATATTTTTATATGTATCAAACTCTATATATGTGCTTCTTCCGCATTGCTGCATTGCGGCTTCTTGTATTCTCTCAAATCTTTTAAAATCAAGTTTAAAGTTTTTTTGACTTCTCTCACAAGCGATAAAAGATATTTTCTCCACGCCTATTTCACAAAGAGAGGGAAGAACCTTTTCTATGGAGTTTGAGTCTATAATGCACCAACCTATATGCAGAGATTTTTTGCTCTTTACCTCCGCTACTTTTGAAGAGATAAGCGATAACTCCGCACTTCTGGCTTCAACACTCTCTAACTTGTAATTATGCAAAATTTCTATATTTTGCCTTGCTCTAAAACTAAGCTCATCACCCTCTTTATGACGGCGGACTTTGATTAGGTATTTGTGTAAATCGCCTCTTATTTGGAGTGTTTGCGCTCCTGCTTCATCATCAAGTATATATATCAATGCCACATCCAAAATGAGATACTAAGCGTTACGAAAATTTCTAAAAGAAAAATTTTCAAGGCATACGCTCTATACTCTTTTACTGCATTTTCATCTTTTTTATTAAGATTTTGAAGCCCTTTAGAGCGCTTAACTTCAAGATAAATCAGAATCACGGCAAAAGTTATCATTGCAATATTTTGCACCGTAAAATCGAGATGCTTTGCAGCCATCATAACTACGCCCGTAAAAATAACCATACCTATAGTCGTTCCTACAATCGGCGTAAAAAGCGACATTGCCCTTGTGTATTTTGCTATATTTTTTATGCCCAATAGCATAAAAATATTTATTAAAATCACACCCAAAACCGACATAACACCCCAGTTATGTGTTACAATACTCATATCATACATTTCATTCATAGTGAAATCTTACAATAAATTTAATAAAAGAAGAAGCATGGCTGTTACGATAGAAGAAGCACTTAAATATATTTATAAAAACTCTATCCAAAAAGGAGTTAAGATAGTACCTCTTGAGCAAGCTTTAGGACATATATTAGCGGAGGAGATTATGGCAATGCATAATCTTCCCCCATATGATAACTCCGCAATGGACGGTTATGCAGTAAAGATTGAAGACGGCGGCAGAGAAGTTAGAGTAAATCATACGATTTTTGCGGGAGATAACTCAAGCGAAGAGCTAAAGGACGGATTTGCCATTAAGATAATGACCGGTGCAAAAATTCCGCAAGGGTGCGAGTGTATTGTTCCTATTGAAGATGCTTTAGTGTGTGAAGGCGGAGTAATCCTGCCGAATAATCTCAAAAAAAGTAGACATATCCGTCTATCCGGCGAAGATATTAAATGCGGAACCGTTTTATTACACAAAGGGCAAAGAATTTATGCACACCACATTACTATTTTAGCTTCACAAGGCATTAGCCATATCAAAGTTTATAAAAAACCAAAAATAGCTATTTTCGCTTCCGGAAACGAGCTTAAAATGCATTACGAGAGTGTTGAGTCGCATCAGCTCTACAACACAAACACTCCGACTTTTTTTGCAAGAGCAATAGAGCTTGGCTGCGAAGTTGATTTTATCGGGACTGCTTGCGATTCGCTTGAAGATATAAAAAAATATATTAAAAGTGCACTTGATAGCGATTTGATCATAACATCAGGCGGGGTAAGTGTAGGCGATGCCGATTTTACAAAAGAGGCGTTTGGAGCATTCGGTTATGAGATATTTTTTGACAAAATCGAGATTAAGCCGGGGAAACCGACAACTTTTGGTCGCGTAAAAGAGACTTTAGTCTTAAATCTCCCGGGAAACCCTCTAGCTGCCGCACTTAACTTTGAGCTATTTGCTCAAAGCATTATCTTAGCTCTTAGCGGAGATGAAGCAAAGTATATAAATACGATAGAAACAAAAATGGCAAATGAGTGCATAGTAAAAGGTGGAAGAAGAACGCTTATTCCCGGCTCTTTTGACGGTACCTCTTTTACACCGTATGAAAATTTCTCACCCGGAATGATATCACCGCTAGCAGTATCCAACTCTTATATAATAGTAGAAGATAATTGCGAAATTCTTAAAAAAGACAGCAGCGTTAAAATAATTCCGACAAGATTTAGTTTTAATTCTAAAGAAGTTGTTGATTTAATAAATAGGGGATAGGGGATAGGGGACAAGCCCCTAAATAAGCTAACATAGCTTAGTTGCAAAAATGCAAATAAGTAATATTGCGAGTAGTAGCTTATTCATAAAATCCCCCTTATATGTATTAGGGACTGTTTTTGCATAGACAAAAAAAAAGCCTAGAGGTTAATTACTCCCCTAGGCTTCAGCCCCACTATACATATAAAAGTTCTACTCGCAAAAAGAATTATACCATAATATTTCAAACACTCTGAGGATTAACAAACTCCTCACCCTTTTTTATCTTCTCAAACAGCTTGCAGTCCTGCCAGCTATTTTGTATCTCATCGCTAAAGATAATCTCATCCAAGTTTATAATACCCATGTTTTTAGAATAGGCATCTTCTCTAAAAGCTTGAGCATATCCGGTATCGGTCTCGTGAACTATTACGCTATGAAGCTTTACCTCTTTTTCTCCGTTTATAGTTGTAGTCAACTCCAAAAGTTTATCTATAAGCACGAAAATCAGACGGGAAAATTGCTCTGCAGAGGGAGAAACGGGGATAAGCACCCATCTATCAGAGTGTTTTTTCATATCTTCTATATACTCGCCCTCATCCCCGCTCCAAATAGCAACGGCATGATCAAAACTATCAATAATGGCTTTTATATTTTGCTTCATAAGTCCAAAGTCATAAACCATTTGACCGTTATCTAAAAAGTTTGAGGAAAAAAGAAGCTCTGCTTTATAAGAGTGCCCATGCAGAGAACTTCTACATCTAATCGTAGAACATCCTCTTACAATATGGGCATTTTCAAATTTAAAAAGTTTTCTAATTATCATCACACACCTTTGTTTTGATCCCAAATCCTGATATGAAGCCTATCACTAAAATTGTACCCTTTTGATTTGCAAAACTCTATAAGAGGTTCGGTATTTGCCTCAACTTCTCTCTTATTTCCGCCAATAGGCATACAGTAAACCTGTGTGTTTGGCGAATGTAAAATTATCTCCGAAATCTCTTCCTCAAGCCCCAAGTTTATAGACTCCGAATCAATTGAGAACTTGAAAAAAGCTTCTTTTGCATTTGTTGCAATGGAGTTTATGACATCGCCTCTAACTCTTTTACTAAAAGGTTCATTTGAATTTTCAAGCTTAACGGAGAGAGCAAAAATGCACTTTTTATAGATTGGGTATCGCCCAAAATCCACCCGCAGGGAACCGTTTGTCTCAAATGTTATTCTATGCCCGCCGGAGTGCAAAGCTTCCAAAAACTCTACAAAAATAGCCTCGCTTGCATAGATAAGCGGCTCTCCGCCCGTTAAGACGATATCTACTTTTTTGGGCAACTCATAAAGTTTTAAAATATTTAAAAGTTCATTTGAACTGTTTATGGGTATCCAGTTTTGTAAAAAATGCTCCTTGTTTACCGCATAGACCGTATCACATCCCAAAACTTTTGCGCCGTCTGCTGCCGTCTCTTGACAACCAAACCCCTCGCACTTCATATTGCATCCGCCAAAACGAAAAAAAAGTGACGGCGTACCTGTATACCTTCCTTCACCTTGGATGCTGTAAAAATGTTCGACTAAGTAAAGCATCTATATTAATCTTTCTTTGTATTTTCAATACATTTTAGAAGCTTTTTATCAAATGTTTTAATAGTGTTATTTGAAGAATATGCACAAAGCAAGCAATCCACAAAATCAATATTTTTTTCTTTAAAAATAGTTAAAGTCTTATTGATTATTTCTTCATCCAATGTAGAAATATTATTCAAAGATATTAACAAAATAAGCATATCTGAAACTTCTTCTTTTGAGATTTCATATACGCCTATTAATACATAAATTACTTCAGCTAAAACTTCATTTGAAATATACACATTTTGGTTTGTTAATACATCTTCGGCAATATTTGCCATTTCTACATTGTCGTTCATTAAATATCTGATAATATAGTTAGTGTCTATAAAAATCAAAAATTCTCTTTTTTATAGTTGTTAATTACATGTTTTTTTACTATTTCATCTTCTTGATCTATTTTTGAAATATCGCAATATCTGTGAAAAACACCTTTTAAATTATTTTGTGAAATTTTCTCATTCTCTTTAGCAATTTTTTTGTCATATACAATTTCTACATCAGCAGACAAATTTTTTAAAAAATAAATAATATTATTGTAAGCATTATCTTTTACATTTAAAGTCAATGTATGCATTTATCATCCTTTTTAAAACTATATTACTTAAAATTATATCATATTCATAACGCTTGGCATAAAATGGTTCCAAGCTTGATTTAAAATGGCAAAGCAGTTTCACCCGCCCGTCTCATAAAATGCTCTTGTTGAAACTTCACCCTCTTCACCGCCCCAGCGATTTTTTTCCGGTTTATTTCTTACGACTTCTCTTAAAACTTCGGCAGCAGCTTCAATATTTCCCTCTTTGATAGCTTTGCCTATGCTTAGCGCTTCATCAAAATATAAGCACGGTATAAGCTGACCTTCTGCAGTTAAACGGATACGGTTACACTGTTTACAAAAATCATCCTCATACGGCTCAATTATCCCAAACTTGTATCCATCTTTCATACGGTAGTAATGAGACGGTGATGAGCCGTCAAATCCCTCGTCAATAAACTCGTAATGCTCTCTTAATATAGCTAAAAGCTCGTTTGATTTTAGTCCGCTTATCTCTTTAGAGGCAAATTGATTTTCCATATATTCGATAAATCTAATCGACATACCTCGCTCTTTACAATACTCCAAAACATCTACAATCTCATCTGCGTTCATATTTTTCATAGGAACCATATTTACTTTTACTTTTAGTCCGACTGCCCTAGCCTCTTCAACACCCTCTAAAACATTCGCCAAAACATCTTTTTGCGCTATTTTTTGTGCAACTTCAGGTTTTAGTGTATCAATGCTTACATTTAAGCGTTTTAGTCCTGCATCTTTTAGCTTTTGTGCCGTTGATTTTAGCAGATACGCATTTGTCGTCATTGCAAGATCTATGTCGGGAGCATAATCAAAAATCATTTTTATAAATTTATCCAAATCTTCTCGCAACAGCGGCTCTCCGCCCGTAATTCTGATTTTCTTGATACCCTCGTCTATTGCTACTTTTACAAACAAGAAAAGCTCTTCAAATGTCAGCAGATTCTCTTTTGGCACCCATGAAAACGGTTTTTCAGGCATACAGTACTGACATCTAAAGTTACAGCGCTCCGTTACCGAGATGCGTAGGTAGTCAACTACTCTATTGTAGCTATCTATTAACATTATAATTCCTAAATTTTTTATAAATGTATTATATCTTTTGGAACTAAAATAAAGTTTGTACTGATGGGGAAATTTTGAAAATAGAAGAGAGATTCCAAGTCAAGCTTGGAATGACGGTTGGTCGTCACCCTGAACTTGATTCAGGGTCTAATTATTTAGTGATAATCTGAGATTTTAGAGTTTTAAACTCTTCTTCTGAAATAATGCCTTTCTCTTTTAGCTTGTAAGCTTTTTCTAACTCATCTGTTTTTGAAACCGAAGCGGCAACAGGTGTGCTTTGAACTACGCTCTCTTTAGCAGGCTCTTTTTTCTCTGCAAATATTGTCGCAGATTCTATCTCTTTTTCTACTATATTTTTAGAATTAGCACTTACAGTTTTAGCTATCTCTTTTTTTGCAACTACGCTTTGCGATTTAATAATATCAAATTTAGCGAAACCATCCGAGAAACTTTTAATTTTTAGATAATTAATATCTCCGGCTTTAAGCTCCAGTTTTATTGACTGTGCTTCTACGTCTGCTCTTATAGCAGTTACTTCAACACTCCCAGGCTTTAAATCAAGCGCTATATACTCATCAGCTTTTACATAGCCCTCTACATTTTTTCCATTTACTTTAATTTTATATGCATGATCTTTATTATTATCAGCTACACCGCTTTGCGATACTACATAAACATAAACAAGCGCTGCATCATCAAGCGGCTTTTGTTCTTTATAAGGTGACTTGGAGCCACATGCCGAAAACATAACGGCAACTGCCAGAAGAGAAGATAGAATAAGGATTTTTTTCATGATAACCGTCTTTTTATGAATTTATATGATTATACAAGAATATTTTTAAATTTAACATAAACGAGGATTTTTGCAGAACCCCCAAGCGTTCGCTTGGGAGAGATGTGTCATGCTAAGATGACGGGGTTACTATAAAATATTAGAAATTTAAAGCAACGATGAAACGAGCGTAGAATCCGCCAGATAAATCATCTGTCGCATTATCTTTGAAACTACGGTGCATTAAGATAGCAGTTGTACTGAAATCACCGAATTTGTCAGTTAAGAATAAGTCAACTTCTGTTGTCTCTTTTGCAGCTACTGAATCATTTGTATTGTTAACAGCTTGTAGTGCAACACCAGTTGAGCCAACTTTTGTAGATACTTTAGCTTTAACCGCTACTGAATCATTTTGTGCTACATAAACACCGTCAGTATAAACACCCTCTGTTGGAAGAGAAGATTTTTTGCCGCCTGTAGAAACGTTAGCTACATTATGACCACCATCTTTGCTTACAGTAGATGCTGCTGCAAATAAATCAAAATCTCCAACTTTAGTACCAGCGCTTAATGCAAATGCATTTGTGCTGTCTGCATTAGCTTTAACATCAAATAGTGTAGCATAAGCTCTAAGGTTGATATCTGCTACTTTTGTACCAGCGTCTACCCAGTAAGCGTTAACCACTGTTCCGCCTGTATATCCAAGAGGACTACTAACTTCAACAATACCATTAGTTCCAGTAGCATTTGTGCTAGCAGTTGTACCAACAGCATTACTGATATGTGTATACCAAGCATTTACATCAAATGCATTGTTTTTATAAAGTGCTCCAGCTACAAGTGCACCACCAAATATTTGATCATTTACATTTCCATTAACTTTAAATGAAGCTGAATTGTCTTGACCAACATACATACCAACTAAAGATAAATTCTCAACTGATTTGTTAGTAACCACAGCTGCGTTAAATGTGTTTGGAAGTGCATTCCAAGTTTCTGTAAATAGGAACGGAGTATTTAACTCTTGTTTACCAAGTTTTAGTGTAGTACCAGCACCCATTGGAGCAGTAACATAAGCTTCACCAACAAACATATCGCCGTTTGTTACTTCAGTACGGTAATTATTAATTAAATTACCCTCTAAGCCCATAGAAGAAGATTGGTATACTGTAGCACCAAATCCAACATTACCTTGTTTACCTGTCATACCAAGTTTGAAAACGATTTCCCCTGATGAATCAGTCTTGTTAAAAAGGTTACCTGGGTTTGCAGCAGTATTTCCCGCATTGTCAGTCTCATACCAAAGTTTTGCTTGACCGCTAACTTTAATATCTTCTAAAGCGCTAGCTGCTGTAGAAAGTGCCATTGCTGCAACAGCAACCGATAGTATAATTTTTCTCATTTATTTCTCCTGTTTTTTGTCTATTAATCACCCATATAGAAGTGATGCATAAATAATATTCGTATTACTTATACATCACTTCTTACTTATGTGAAAGTTCTGACTTGGCATATTCTACACCCCTAATTTTTAAATTAAGTTTAAATGAAGCCATTTGTAGACAATTTGTTTACCATTTGTTATTAATTGTACAAAATGGGACGTTTAGTTACACAAAAAATGTTATTTTAGATTCCAAATGACCAAAAGGAATACACTTGCGGTATAAGTTTGGAATCTAATTTGCTATAATTGCATCATGAGATTTAGAAACCTGAAAAAAAACAAAAAAACAATAGAAACAAAAGAGTCGTTAAAACTTATATATGCCCCTTATAGCTATAGGGTAAAAGCTTTTATAACAGATTTGTTTATGATATATGCTCCTATACTTTATCTGATTACTTATGTGGCTATGAACGGCAAGGATGATTTTCAGTCATCACAACTTGCTCCTTTTGCCGGAGTGGCTTTATACGGGGTTATTTACGCACTGCTTTTGAATAAGTTTGGACAAACTCCCGGTAAAAAAGCTTACGAGATAAAAGTAGTCGATGATAAGAGCGGAGAAAATCTAACTTTTGTTAGAGCGATTTTTAGGTTTGTTGCCTTTTTATTTACGGCAACAACTCTTTTAGGACTATTTGTTCCATTTTATAGAAGAGACAAAAAAGCTCTGCATGATTTGATTTGCCAAACTTTAGTGGTGGCTGTTAAGAAGTAGTAACTTTTATTCATATATATCTTTGCGTTTGCCTATCCTTAAAATCAGCAGTATCAAATTTCCATCTTCTATGCGAAATATTGCTCGTATTTTTCTTGCAATAGTATATCGGTATTGCCCTTCAAATTGTGTGCCTTTTAATTCGCGTACTTTTTTTGTTGCTTTTAAAACTTCAAAATTATCGGCAAGGTACTCAATTTTTTTAGCCACTAAAGTTCGCTCAGGTGCGTTAAAATCTTTTAAGTCTTTAACTGAGTGTTCTGAGTAGCGTATTTTCAAAGTTCGATGCCTAATTCTCTATAAACATCTTTGCTATCATAGGTTTTCATCTTACCTGATTTTATATCTTGTGTAATTTTATCGGCAACAATACCGTCAGTATAATCAAAATAGTAATCTAGCGCTGCCTCTACTACTTCTTTTTGGGATTTATGCAATGCTGCTGCTACAATATCAAGTTCTTTGACAATATTTTCATCTAAAGAAAATAGTTTTTTTACGCTTGCCATTTTAAACGCCCTTTATATATTAGTGGATATCTAATTGTATATACAAATCAGCTGTTTGTCAAGTTAATATAACAGATGTGCGATTAGTTTGGAAGACATGGTTTAGTTTATGGCGATATTATGTTTGATTTTTTAATGACGAAGATAAAAAGCCTGCCTCAAAAGAGGCAGATCATTTTAGAAGATTAGTGTAAATCTCTCCACACTTGTTTTTTCCATAGAAGAGCGAAAACAGCAAATATAATAGAGTAAATTAATACCATTTTACCTACTGACTCTCTTTCATGTCTTTTTGTATCGCCTGCATCTTCTAGGTACTCAATAACTTTCCCTGCAGAATCAGCTGTAACACCTACTCTTGGCATTGCAGTACCTTCAAGGTGAGCTTGAGGGTTCTCAATGAATGTAGTGATAAAATGCTCACCGCGAGAACGAATGTACATTGAAAGATCCGGAGGCAATTTACCCATATATTTTGTAAGTGCTTCTTGGTATTCTAACACTTTAATGTCAAATGCCAAAGAGTCTTTTTCAAATTTAAATGCAGGTTTTTCACCGATTTGAGTCCATTTCTCATAAGAAACCGAGTGACATCTACCGCAAGCATTTTCATATGCCATTTTAGGAGTAACTTGGTTTGGCTTTACAGCGATTGACTGTAAGTAAGAAACCATATCTGCTACTTCTTGATCTAAATCTCCGCCTGCACCGTAGAATGCAACCATCGGATGCATTTTGCCTTTTGCAGCATCAAATTTATGCTCAACTTTTAGAGCATGTGCCGGATTTTTAATCAAATCAGCTAAGAATTTAGCGTCATAAATAGCACCTGCATTACTTAAATCTGGTGGGTTTACACCGTAAGTTTGTGCAGCAGTTACCGCATCAACGGCAGCAGGCATTCCAGCTTTTTCGATTGAGTGACAACCAGTACAAGCAGCAGCACCCGCTACTAAATTTTTACCGTTTGTAGCATCACCGGTTTTTGTAATCGGTGCTAAATCAGCATAAGTAAAACTTTGACCGTCTACATGTTTATGCATTACTGAGTGTGCATACGGCTCAACTAACCAATAAGTTAGGAGAGTAAAAGCAACAACAACAACCAATATTAAAGGTTCTTTATTTTTCATCCTATTCTCCTTACGCTTTTTTTTCGTTCATAGTTATAAATGGAAGTGCTATCCATAAAACTATAAATGCTAATGCAGCAACTAAACCTATAGTACTGAAAATACCCTCTGGAGGTAGTTTACCCATAGCTGTTAGTACAATCATATCTATTAAAAGCGCCCAGAACCAAACACTAAATGCACCACGACGACTTGCCGGAATAGCATTTGGACTTCTGTCTAAGAACGGTAATAACATAAAAATAACTTGTGCAAAACCGAATGCTATTAGACCGATATTAACAGAGAACGGACGAAGAATTTCGTACGACCATAGGAAATACCACTCAGGGTAGATATGCGCAGGAGTTTTAAGTCCGTCTGCAGGATCAAAGTTTACAGGGTCAAGCGCGAAACCGTATTGGAAAAATACAAGGTAAAAGAAGAAAATCAAGTAGAAACCTACAACCATTAAATCTTTACTCATAAAGTCGTTTGCGAAACGCATAACTTTTGAGCCTGCTTTGTCGCCTGCTAAATATTTTTTGCTCTCTGCATCGAAATCAATCTCTTCACCGTCTTGGTTGTTAACATGCGGTATACGAAGAGTAGCGAAGTGAAGCCCGATAAGTCCCATAATTGCTAAAGGAAGTAAAAGAACATGTAACATAAAGAAACGAGTCAAGAATGCTTGAGCAGGAACATAATCCCCACGAATCCACTCAACTAAACCATCTAAATGCAATCCTCCAAGGCTGAAAATGTTTGTAATAACCATACCTGCCCAGTAACTCATTTGTCCCCATGGAAGCATATAACCGCTAAACGCTTCAGCAGAGAATGTTACAAATAGAAGCATACCTGAGATCCAAATCATCTCACGACCCTTCTTATAAGAACCGTAGTAAATACCCGTAAACATGTGGATATAGATAACTAAGAAAACAACAGACGCGGCAACACCGTGAACATGTCTCCATAACCAACCAAAGTCAACATCTCTCATAATAGTGTAGTTTACACTATAAAACGCTGTTCTTACATCCGGTTGATAATACATCAACAAGAAAATACCTGAAACTAAAAGTAGTGCGAATGTGATTGCAAGAACCATACCCATCGCCCACAAGAAGTTAATGTTTTTTGGAATCCAATACTCGGATGCCATAACTTTTTCAACTTTTTCAATTGCTAAACGTTGGTTTAACCAATCTTTAACACTTGTTGCTTCTGTAAAATGTGCCATATTTTTCCTCCTTTACAGCGTTATGCCGCTATCTTTCATTTTTTGGTATTCCGGACCGACTTCGCCAAGAACTAGTTTAGTACCCTCAATTTTAAATGGAGGAATATCAAAAGCACGCGGTGGCGGAACTTTTGTAACTTCACCTGCCCAGTTGAACTGTCCACCGTGACATGCACAAAGGAATGACTCTTCAGCAGGAATATATGCCGGGATACAACCTAAGTGTGTACACAAACCGATAGCTAACATAAAGTGAGCATCGCCTACAACGATATCTCTAGCTTTTTGGCTCTCTGTCTGTTTTGCAATCATTGCTGCTGTTTTTTTCAAAACGAAGATTGGCTTTCCTCTCCACTTTTCTGTTATTAATTCACCCTCCGGATATATTGACATATCTAGAGTAGTAAAACCTGCAGCTTTAACGCTTGGAAGCGGGTCCCAAGACTTTTTCATTGCAACCAATGAACCAACTGCACCAACACCTGCTACGGCGCCAAATGCTTTACCCATAAAACCTCTACGGCTACTGTTATGCATGTTTGCTCTCTTTCCTGTAAAATAAAAGGCTGATTATATACTAAAATAGTTTTAATTAATTATAAATTTAAGCTATTCTTTATAAAAATTGCTACTTTTTCGCAATTGTGTTCCATTTTGAAATAGTTATGATTATTTATTGAGTTTATAATATCGATAAGATACGCTTTGTCATAATTTTTCACTATAGGTATATTTAAGCTCTCAAACAGCTCTAAAAAATTTGTCGTATAGTCATCTCTTTGCACATATACTGGCTTTGAACCGGACGCGAGAGACTCTAAAACGGCTTGCGGTGAAGCAGATATAAGAATTTGCGATTTTTTAATAGTCTCATCATACTCTTCAAACTCATAATGATTTTTAAATCTATTTTTTAACATATCTTCATAATCAAAAAAGTAGTAGAAACCAAGCTGCAGATGAGGGTTTAAGCCATCTACAAACGCTAAATGTTTCTCTAAATCTTTCTCATAATCATCATCGCCGAAAAAATATGACAATTTGATTGTTTTTTCTTCTTGTTTAAAATATTTCTCATCTACAACAATAGTGTTACAAATATTCTCACCGCTCAAATATGTAGAGATTAGAAACTCATTATCTGCTTTTTTATCATTTTTGTCATCGCTTATTCGAATAAAAGTAGAAAAATATTTTCGCATATCGTCTAACATGAAAGGATTTGCTTCATCGGAATCAAAAATGATTTTATCGCCGTGATTTGCTATTTTTGGGATATTTCTAACATCATCTATGCCGACAGAGTTCTTAACTCCAAAATCTCTTGCTTGATGAGCTATACGAAAATCCGAACAAAGCAGAGTAATGTCTACATCTCCCAAAGCACGGATAATAGTACATGCTCTTCTAAATCTATCAAGCCCTATTCTGTGACCCGTATGGACATAATAGAATATTTTCACAACTATCTCTTTTTTTGTTCGATTTTTATAAATATATGCAAAATTTCAATTGCTGCGGGGGTTATTCCGCTGATTTGCGATGCTGCTTGAAGTGTCGGCGGATTGAACTTCTCTAGTTTTTCTACTATCTCTTTGCTTAGTCCGCTTATCGTTTTAAAGCTAAAGCTTTGCGGAATTTCTACTTTGAGATATTTTTTCATTTTCTCTATCTCTTGAGCTTGTTTTTCAACATAACGAGCATATTTTCCCTCAACCAAAATTTCCTCTTTTATGTACTCGTCATACTTGTCAAACTGAGGAACGATTTTTACCATCTTTTGTATATCAAAACTCTTTCTGGCAACGAGTTGTTGCGCGGTTATACTATCGCTTATTTTCTCTTCGCCGATTGACTCTAAAAATGCTATAAACTCTTTGTTTGGGGTAAATGTAGTCTCATTTAAAACTCTCAAACCCTCTTGAATCTGCTCATCTTTAAATACGACTCTCTTATAAACATCATCACTTATTAGTCCTATTTCATGTCCGTAACGGCTAAGTCTGGTATCTGCCGACTCCTCGCGCAAAAGCAGTCTGTACTCGGCGCGAGATGTGAACATACGGTAAGGCTCTTTTGTTCCTTTTGTAACCAAATCATCTATCAAAACACCTATGTAAGCTTCATCGCGGCGCAAAATAAGAGACTCTTTGTTTTGCAGGCTAAGCGATGCATTTATCCCCGCCATTAGTCCTTGAGCGGCTGCTTCTTCATAACCTGTTGTTCCGTTAATCTGTCCTGCTAGATAAAGTCCTTTGATTTTTTTAGTCTCAAGAGAGTGTTTTAACTCTCTTGGGTCCACAAAATCATACTCGATAGCGTATCCGTAACGAACAATTTTTGCATTTTCCATACCTTTAACGGAGTGAATCATCTGTTGTTGAACATCAGGCGGAAGAGATGTACTCATACCGTTAATGTAACACTCGGTATTTTCAAAAGTTTGCGGCTCGATAAAGAGATGATGTCTGTCTTTATCGCGAAAACGGTTGATTTTATCCTCTATACTTGGGCAGTATCTCGGTCCAGTTCCCTCGATTTGACCCGTAAAAAGCGGTGCGCGGTAAAAATTGCTCTCTATAATATTATGAGTGTTTTCGTTTGTGTAGGCTATGAAACACGGAACCTGCTTTTTAGTTTTTCTAAACTCTTTGCGGTCGGTTCTAAAGCTAAACGGGCTTGGAATCTCATCGCCGTCTTGTCTCTCCATAACGGAAAAATCAATAGATGAAGCATCAACTCTGGCACATGTTCCTGTTTTGAGTCTTCCCATCTCCAAACCGCACGCTCGAAGCGATGCACTAAGACCTTCACTGCTCTGCTCGCCAAATCGTCCGCCTATCTGTTTTATCTCACCGACATGGATAACACCACGCAAAAATGTTCCGCTTGTGATGATTACTTTTTTAGCGCCGTACTCGTTTAAAAGGTTAGTTATGACACCTTTTACTTCGCCATCTTCAACGATAAGCGACTCCGCCATCTCTTGAACAAGGTCAAGGTTTGGAGTGGTTAGGATTTTGTTTCTGGCGATTACACGGTATCTGTCCATATCGATTTGAGCACGACTTCCGCGAACGGCAGGACCCTTTGTCTCATTGAGTATACGAAACTGTATCCCCGCTTCATCGGTTATAAGTCCCATTTCTCCGCCCAACGCATCAATCTCACGCACCAAATGCCCCTTTGCCAAACCGCCGATTGCAGGGTTACAGCTCGTTGCACCGACATTTTCCGCCAACATAGAGATTAGCAAAGTTTTACTACCCATTCTTGCACACGAGAGAGAAGCTTCTACTCCCGCATGTCCACCGCCGATTACTATTACATCATAATTCATACACTGCTCCGTCTATCTTAAAGCGAATTTTATCATTTTTGAGTATCATTTGAACACTGATGTTGTACTCTTTTGCGAAAAAGAGTGCTCAATCCCTCTCAAATCTCAAAAAACTTGTTTTTTCTAAAGAAACTTCGTTTTGTAGCTTTAGGGGGTTGCAAGGGACTTTAGTCTCTGCCTATAAATGGGCTTTGCTCATTTATAGCATAAAATCAGTTCAACAATATATTTTAATATGGTTTAAAGAAAATGATAAAAAAAGCACACGAAGCATATAATAAAAAAGATTTTAAAACTGCACTCGAACTCTATACGCAATTGTCAAATAGCGGCGATGCAGATGCTATGACATCGTTAGGATACATGTATCAAAATGCTCAAGGGTGTGAGAAAAATGATGCAAAGGCGCTAGAGCTTTATGAGAGAGCGGCGGAGTTAAAACAACCATATGCCCTTTATAACTTAGCAATTTTATACATGAACGGGCTTGGCGGAGCCACACATAACCAGTTTAAGGCTCATGAACTCTTTATGGAAGCGGCAATCAGAGAAGTTCCGCCCGCAATGTATGAAGTTGCTCTTATGCTTGAGAGAGGCTTGGGATGTCTTCAAAACTACTCGGAGGCTGCTTTTTGGTATGAAGAGGGAGCTAAACGAGGACATCTGCAATCTTTTAACAATTTGGGTGTTTTATACAAAGAGGGGCACGGCGTAGAGAAAAATGAGGCAAGATGTTTTATCTGTTTTAAAAAAGCGGCTGATGGTGGTTTGGCTGAAGGGCTTTACAACTTGGGGCTGCTTTATGATCAAGGCATTGGGTGCGAACAAAACCATGATACGGCACTTGATTTATGCCGAAAAGCTGCCTACAACGGACATGCCAAAGCAAAAGAGATTATAAAAGGTCTTCAAGATGAGGGCAAGATTGTATTTTAACTATGATACAATTTTATAAAAAGGAAGAAAATTATGCAAATAGCTATAAATGTAAACGACTCTTCAATCGCTAATAAAATTCTTAACTATTTAAGTGATTTTAAAAATGACATAGTTGTAACATCTTTTGAGAGCGGCAGCTTTGATATACAATTTCAAAAAGACAAAGAGACTTTAAGTAAACAAATAAATGATTATAAAGCTGGCAAGGCAGAGCTTTTGGATGAGAAAAAATACGATGAAGAGATGAATTTGTTTATATCTAAATTAAAAGAAAAATATGCAAATAACTAAAGATGTAAAATTTTTAACCTCTCTTCAATCTACCCTAGAGTTTATTGCTAAAGATAGTTTAAATCAGGCTCTTTTATTTAATAGCGAACTAAATAAAAAAATTGATGATTTGAAGTTTATGCCATTTAAATTTAGAAAATCGCTCTACCATTTTGATGAAAATATCAGAGATTTAATATATAAAGGTTACTGTATACCATATTTGGTTGAAGATGAAAAAATAGTCATCTTAAATATTTTTAAAAATAATCAAGAGAGATAGTAAATGTTCACAGGATTGATACGCGAAATAGCACATGTTAAAAGTTTAGTCGGAAGTAAACTTACTATTCGTGCTAAACATAAAGCAAAACTTGGTGATTCTATCGCCATAAACGGGGCTTGTTTGACCGTTATAGAAGTTTTAGACGACGGTTTTAGCGTTGAGCTATCTCCTGAGAGTCAAAAGCTTTTGGCAATGGAGAACTACAAAAATGAAGTTCATATAGAGCCTGCAATGATGATGGGCGATAGATTTGAAGGACATATCGTGCAAGGACATGTGGACTGCCTCGGAGAAATAAAAGAGATAAAAAACAGCGGAAACTCTTTTGATGTTTTTATAAAGGTTGATAAAAAATTTATCCCTTACATTATCCCAAAAGGCTCAATAACTATTGACGGCGTTAGCTTGACCGTAAACGATGTATTTCCCGATAGTTTCAGGCTTACCATCATTCCTCATACGATGAAAGAGACGCTTTTTAAAAACTATAAAAAAGGCTCACTCATAAACATAGAAACGGATATGTTTGCAAGATATGTCGCACATATCATCTCTCATAAAAAAAATAGCCTCACATGGGATGATGTCGACTCTATATCAGCTAGATATTAATGAAATATGCTGCACTAAAAAACAATTTTGGACATAACAGTTTTAGGGAGCTTCAAGAAGAAGGTGTGGATGCTATATTAAGTGGGCGTGATTTGCTGATGATTCTTCCGACCGGTGGCGGAAAATCGTTAGTTTATCAACTTCCGACTATTTTAAAAGACGGCATAAGCATAGTCATATCGCCCCTTATCGCACTTATGCAAGATCAGGTATCTGCCCTAAAAGCTCAACGAATTAGTGCTGATATGATAAGTTCGGCTCAGAGTCGTGATGAAGTAGATGAGATAATTCAAAAAGCCTATAATGGCGAACTGAAATTTTTATATCTCTCTCCCGAGAGACTCAACAACCAAGCAACGATTGCTATGCTAAGAGGGTTAAATATAAACTTTTTTGTAGTCGATGAAGCTCACTGTATCTCTCAATGGGGACATGAGTTTAGAGATGATTACAGAGCTTTGGGAAATCTAAGAACAAATTTTCCAAACACTTCAATTTGCGCTTTTACCGCAACTTCAACCGACCATGTAACCGATGATATTTTAAGAGAGTTAAGACTTGAAAATCCACTGCTTTTAAAAGGCAAAATCTTTCGCAAAAACATCTTCATCTCAGCGCAAAGAAGAGTCAGCAATGGGCATTTACAGCTCAAAGCCTTTTTACATCGCCATAAAAATGAGAGCGGAATTATATATGTAAGTTCAAGAAAAAAAGCTGAAGAATTAAGCATTTATCTTAACACAAACGGCTATAAATCACTCCCTTATCATGCAGGACTGCCTCAACATGTAAGAGAGCAGAATTTTAAAATTTTTGTAAACGACAAGGTAAATATTATGGTCGCAACCATCGCTTTTGGGATGGGGATAGATAAAAGCGACATCCGTTTTGTAGCTCATATGTCGTTGCCAAAATCACTTGAAAACTACTATCAAGAGATAGGCAGGGCAGGAAGAGACGGTGAAGACTCAGAAGTTCTTTTGCTTTTTAATGCAGGAGATATTGCCCAGCACAAAAGATTTTTAGATGAGATACAAAATGGCGAGTACAAAGAGCATTTAGCTCAAAAAATAGACAAGATTTACAAGTATGCAACAGGCGAAATCTGCTTTCATAAACAGCTAGCCGAGTATTTTGACGATACTCTTGATGAATGCATGGATAGATGCGATAACTGTATGCAGGGTGATGCGAAAAAACAGAGCATCACCAAAGAGGCGCAGATGATACTTAGTGCTATCTATAAAACAGAGCAAAATTTTGGAAAAAACTACATTATCGACATACTCAGAGGCTCAAAAGAGCAAAAACTTTTAGCAAACGGTGCAGACAGACTCTCAGTTTACGGCATCGGAACAGACTTAAGCAAAAAAGAGTGGTTTGTTGTTTTAGAAAGACTTTTGGAATTAAAAATCCTGTTGCTTGGCGAATTTAGCGTTTTAAAACTCACCCAAGAAGCGGCAGATATTTTAAGGGGTAAAAAAGAGCTCTTTATAAAATCTTCAAGACTTGAGATAGCCGTTAAAGAGAAAAAAGTCAAAAGAGATGAAGCGGTAGATTTTGATGAAGAACTTTTTGAGAGACTCAGAATCAAAAGAACTCAGATGGCAAGTGAGCTGAAAGTTCCTGCATACATTATTTTTTCAGATAAAGTGCTTAAAAATTTAGCTTCTAGCAAACCTTGTGACAAAATAAGCATGCTCGAAGTTAACGGTGTCGGAGAAAAAAAGTTTGAGCAGTTTGGAGAGCAGTTTTTAGAGGTTATCAATCCCTAAGCGAAACCGCATCCGGATTACACTTTATCTTATGTTCCATATCTACGCCCGTAAACCCGTTAAGAGGGCTTAAAGAGGCAACTGTTGCATCTCTAAAGCCATCTCCGCTGTTTATATAAACACTAAAACCGTTTTCATAAAGAGCCAATCTTGTCGGAAGTGCGATTGAGTATGTAGTCACTACGCCGTCTTCTTTTATGATGTTTTTAATGTCGCTAAAATACTCTTTTGTCCACAAAGATGGATTTGCCGAGGGAGAGAAAGCATCTTGATAAACTATATCAAACTTGGCTTTTGGAAATTTTTTTATATACTCTCTGGCATCGCCTAAAAAAAGCTCTATATGCAGATTTTCATCGCTGTAAACTCCATTATTTACGAGTTCTATAATAATATGCCTAAGCTCGTCAAACTCTTTTGGATAGTTAAAATTCGCCAAAAATTTTACTAGAGCGCCATCAAGTTCGGGTGAGAAAATATTTAGTTTTGAAGTAAAAGAGTTCTTTTTATGGTAATAAATAGTTGCTAGAGTATTAAAACCAAGACCAAAACAGATATCTAAAATATTTAGCTCTTTAGAGTCCTTTTTGATTTTAAAGGCAGGTTCTACATGTTTTATAAGCGATTCATAAAGCGCACCGTCTTTCGTGGAGTGGTAATGTTCACCGTACTCTTTCGAGTATGCGGTATAGCTCCCGTCCCCGCTTAAAACCATCTCATGCAATTGACTATCAAACATCGGTTAATACGCCAATTCATTAAGCTCTCTAAATAAAAACGCTTCCATAATATCATCAATGCTTCTTTGCGTATGTGCTACAAGAACCATCATACCAAGTTCAATAAAAGGCCAGACATATTCAGTGTCATCCATCACGATAAGCACTTCGCTAAAATTAGAAAATGCGTCTTTATCTTCATTAAACGCGACCTCGACGACTTCGCCCTCTTCTAAAAGAATCTGAGCCCAGCTTTTTACATCATTTATTTTTGAGATAGTTCCCTCATCGCTATCTTGAGTATCCATCGGAATTAAAATATACATACTCATCCTACCTTTGATTCATCAAGTGCCAACGCATCGTTGTCCATCACGCCGATACCTCTGCTTAAAACTTCCGAAGCTATCTCTTTTGCGTCTTTTAGCGAGTGCATCTTATAAGTTCCGCACTGATAAGCATTTAACTCGGGAATATCTTTTTGTTCTTTTACTTTGAGTATATCTTCCATAGAAGCTCTCCAAGCGTCCGCTACGGCTGCCTCACCCGGAGTGCCGATTAGGCTCATATAAAAACCGGTGCGACATCCCATCGGAGAGATATCGATAATCTCCACTTTATCGCTATTTAGATGATCTCTCATAAATCCTGCAAAAAGATGCTCCAGTGTGTGAATCCCCTCTGAAGATAAAATCTCTTTGTTAGGTCGAACAAATCTCAAATCAAACACCGTTATATCATCGCCCCTTGGCGTCTTCATACCCTTTGCACGGCGAACTGCGGGTGCGGGCATAATCGTATGGTCTACTTTAAAACTATCTAGTAACGGCATATGTATTACCTCTATTTTTTAGTTATTGTATCGTTTTTTTATCGCATAAAAAATAAAAAGGTGTATATAAAAATCATTTCTTTAGCTAAACTAAATTATTTTAAGTAATATTAATTATAAATAAAAACTTTTATGTTAGAATTGCTTAGAAAAAGAAATTAAAGAAAGAGAAGTTAATGAAAAACTTAAGCATAAAAGCGAGATTGTCGGTTCTAGCAATAGTTCCTATTATAGTTATTTTAGCGCTGTCCGTCGGCAGAATATTTTATGACATCGGCATAAAAGAGAACCTTACAATCACAAAAAACCGTATTTTGGAAGTCGAATCTTTAGCAAAAGCCATTCACTTTATGCAGATAGAGCGAGGACTGAGTGTCGGATTTAGCGCAAGCAACGGTACAAAAAACAAAGATATGCTGCCTGAGATAAGACAAAAAGTAGATAGTGCAGTCGGCGAAATAAGAGAAATTTACGCAAAAACAAAAGGTGATAGTTCCGTTTTAAACAACTTAAGCGAACTTACTCAAAAAAGATCTGCCATAGACAGCCTCTCCATGAGTGCACCGGATGTCGGAGCTTACTACTCCAAAATTATCGTCTCTATTATAGACAGTGCTACGATAATACCATCTCTTATGGATGACAAAGAGGGCAGAAATACCATTCAGGCATACACGCACTTAGCTTCGGCAAAAGAGCAGCTTGGACAAATCAGGGCAAATCTAAACGGCGCTTTTACAAAAGACGGTTTTGCCGGAAATACCCTACTTAGCTTTGGCGGAAGCGTAGGTGCTTATAATGTAAATTCAAGAAAGTTTGCTACTTTGGCTCCGACAGAGTTAAGCAAATTTTACGAAAGCACATTTAAAGGAGACGCTGTTGATAAAACTTTTGCCATGATTGGTATCGCACAAGCAAAAGGCGCTGCCGGCGGATTCGGTGTTGAACCGTCTGTTTGGTTTACAAATGTTACCACTTCGATTGACTTGCTTAGAAATGTAGAGCTTGAGTTGTATAAAACCGTCTATAAGTCGGTGGATAAAAAGATAGAAGAGTCTTCTCTCAATATTATGCTTTTGATGGCAGGATTGATTATCGGCATAACTCTTTTTGCATCTTTTATATGGTATCTTACAAAAGTATCTATCTCTCAACCTATAGAGAACTTTAAAAATACTTTATTAACAATCAGCACAAACCATGATTTAACCATAAAAGCAGACGAAAACGCTCCGCTGGAACTCTCTCAAATGGCAAACGGTTTTAATGCTCTTATAAAAACATTAAAAGAGCTTATAGAGACTTCAAAGCAGAGTTCAAGCGAAAATGCTTCCATCTCACATGAACTCTCTACAACGGCTATGGGAGTAGGAGAGAATGTCGAGAAGTCTGTTGTGGTGATAGATGAAGCTACCAAAAAAGCAAGCGAGATTAAAGATGAGATTCAAAGAGCAATTTATGAGGCGCAAAACAGTAAAAAAGATATCATCAGAGCAAATGAAAATCTAAATCGTGCTAGAGACGAAATAGTTAATCTTGCTGCTAAAGTTCAAAGCAGCGCACAGCTTGAAGTGGAGCTTTCACAAAGAATGCAAACACTCTCACATGATGCAAATGAGGTTAAGAGTGTTCTTGAAATTATCTCAGACATCGCAGACCAGACAAACCTGCTTGCACTTAACGCCGCAATCGAAGCAGCAAGAGCAGGCGAACACGGAAGAGGATTTGCAGTTGTTGCAGATGAAGTGCGTAAACTTGCGGAGAGAACTCAAAGAAGTCTTACGGAGATAAACGCAACCATAAATGTAATAGTCCAATCTATCGTAGATGTAAGCGGACAGATGAGTTCTAACTCAGATGATATTCAAGAGCTGGCAGATAGTGCCGCAGATGTTGAAGAGAAGATAAACGAGAGCGTATCGATAGTAAATGAAGCAGTTCGTGCAAGCGATAGAACGGTAAGCGACTTTGAAAAGACGGGAAGAAATGTAGAGTCCATAGTATCTCAGGTTTCTCAAATCAATGAAATATCTTCAAAAAATGCAAGAAATGTTGAAGAAATTGCAGCGGCAGCCGATCATCTAAACTCTATGACTGATGAACTGCATGCAAAGCTTGAGATTTTTAGGACATAAAGAGATTGCCGCGTCGCTTCGCTTCTCGCGATGACGGTCTTGGAGATTGCCACACTTGTCATTGCGAGCGAAGCGCGGCAATCTCTATTTGCTTCAAAAACTCCATGCAACTAAAACAGAAAGATTAACTAATGTACAGTCAAAGAATTTTTCAATAATGAACTTAAATCTAAAATCAAAACTGCTCTTTTTATCAATCATACCTCTGCTTTTTGTTATAGTTTTATCATCTATAATTTTATTTGAGCTTTTTGATAACAAAAAAAATCTTGAACTTACAAAGTATAGAATCCTTGAAGCAGAAGCGATATCTAAAGTTATCCACTATATGCAGATAGAAAGAGGGATGACGGCAGGATTTATCGCAAGCGAATATTTAAATAGCAAAGATGACAAACTTTTATCGGCGATGGATGATTTGGACAAAGCCATAGATGAAGCAAAATTCATATTTTTACATATTTCACAAAACAGCAGTAGTCATATTTTAGATGTACTTGAAAGTATTAGAACAAACAGAAAAAGTATCTATCTTCTAAATATGTCGATTTCCGATGCTAAAGATTATTACACCAAAAATATAACAACTCTTCTTAATTTTATCAAAACCATACCGACAACTATGAATACTAAAGAAAACAGAACACTTATAGCCGCTTATAACGACTTATCAACGGCTAAAGAGGCATTAGGACAAATCAGGGCAACTCTAAATGAAGTCTTTACTACCAACAAATTTTCAGATAATCTTTTTTTATCTTTTGCCGGTAATTTAGAAATATACAAATCAAACAGTGACGATTTTAAACTTATTTTGCCTGCGGAACTGCTTACTTTTCATAATAATAACTTCAATCACCCTGCCATCGAAGAGACATTTCAAATGATTCGCGATGCCGTAAAAAATAGAGGTAGCCGAAACTTTAATACTTCGGCATCTCTTTGGTTTGAAAAAGCGACCGAGTCTATCAACCTGCTTAAAAAAACCGAAGATGAACTTTTTAAACATGTAACCAAATCGATAAACGAAAGGCTGGATTCAATTTTTTATAAAATAGCCCTTCTTATCTTCTCTTTAACCGTTACCGCCGTTTTAATTACTATTTTAATGGTATTTGTTATAAGAAAAATACTCTCATCAACAAGCATGCTGGAGAAAGAATACGGCAACTCTCTTTTGCTCTTAGAGCAGTATAAAACAACTGTTGAAAAAAGCTTTATCGTCACAAAAACAGATGCAAAAGGTATTATCACTTATGTAAACGGTGAGTTTTGCAAGATAAGCGGATATTCAAAAGAGGAACTATTAGGAAAACCGCACAATATAGTCAGGCATCCGGATACGCCAAAAGAGATATTCAAATCTATGTGGCATACGATAAAAGAGCTAAAAGAGCCGTGGTCTGGCGAGATACAAAATCGCAATAAAAATGGCACTTCATACTGGGTAAAAGCTATTATAAATCCCATTATGAACAGCAACGGCAAAGTAGTAGAGCATATCTGCATCAGATCAAACATAACGGAGATAAAAGAGGCATCAAATATTGATTTTATGACGGGTTACGGAAACAGAACAAAGTTAAACAACGATATAAGCAAACTGCAAAATATCTCTTTAGCAATTTTTAATCTTGATAATTTTAGACAAATCAATGATTTTTACGGGCATGAGTTCGGAAATAAAATCATCATCTCAATCGCAAATAAGATACACAGCTTGATTTTTGATGATGAAAATTTAAGATTTTATAGGCTTCAGGGAGATGAATTTGTAATTTTATCTACCTCTTACTCCAAATATGCGTTTGAATCGGTAGCAAAGAGTGTTTTAATAAGCATAAATGAGAGTATAAACATAGATGAAGAGCAGATACTGACTTCTTGCAGCTGCGGCATCTCTTTTGAGGACAAAGAGCATATTTTATCAAGTGCAAATATGGCACTAAAGATTGCAAAAAGAAGCAACTCAAATTTATTAGTGTACAACGAAGATATCTCTCTCAATAATGAGTATAAAAATAACTTACACTGGGCTAAAAAACTCTCCGATGCTATAAAAAAAGAGAACATCATCACCTATTATCAGCCAATCGTAAACAACTCAAACTTAGTGCATGAAAAGTATGAATCATTAGTACGAATGAGAGATGAAGATAAGATTATAGCTCCGATTTTCTTTTTAGAAGTTGCTAAACAGACCAGACAATACTTTGACATCACAAAAGCTGTAATTCGCCAATCATTTGAGATGTTTAAAGATAAAGATATAGAGTTCTCCATAAATCTATCCATCAAAGACATATTAGAAGTTCAAATATTTAACTATATTTTAACGATGCTTCAAGAGTATAACATCGGACAAAAAGTAGTTTTTGAGATAGTAGAATCGGAATCAATCGAAAACTTTGAGGGTGTCATAAACTTTATAAATCAAGTAAAAAAATATAACTGCAAAATAGCGATAGATGATTTCGGTACGGGATACAGCAACTTTGAGTACCTCATAAAACTCAAAGCCGACTACCTAAAAATAGACGGCTCGCTTATCAAAAATCTTGATAAGGATAAAAATGCTTTTATAGTCGTCTCAACAATAGTTGAATTTTCAAAAAAACTTGGCATGAAGACAATAGCAGAGTTTGTAGAAAATGAAGAGATATTTAAGATAGTAAGAGAGATGGGAATCGACTACTCCCAAGGGTATTACTTTTCTGCAGCGAAAGAGAGTTTGGCATGAAAATGCCTAGCAAAATAGTTATTATAGGCGCTTCTACCGGAGGACCCAAGCAGATAGAAAATATCATTAAATCACTCTACAAGCTTTATGATACAACCGTAATTATCGCCCAGCATATGGCAGCGGATTTTATACCGAGTTTTATCAAAAGGCTTCAAGAACACGGCATCAACCCCGTTACTCTTGCTAGCAATAACAGTGTAGTTGAAGCCGGAAATATATATATCTGTTCAGGTATGACTTGTATAAAAAAACATGGTTATGAATTAAATTTTAGCGTTGAACCCTCAAAAGAGCATAGATATAATCCCGATATAAACTCTATCTTTAAATCCATCGCTCCTTTTGCAAAAGAGATAAAAATATTAGGAGTTATTCTAACAGGCATCGGCGACGACGGGGTGGAGGGATGCAAGGAGCTATCGCTTATGGGTGCTTCAACCATAACCCAAGATGCTCAAAGCGCCATAGTTGACGGTATGCCGTGCAGGGCAAGAAAAGAGATTTTAGACATTGAAGTATCGGATATAGAGGGAATTAGAGAAAAAATAAAGGGGTTTTGCAGCTAATGTTTAGTTTTTTTAGAAAAAAAGAGGCATTTGCTAACGAAGCGAAAGAGGATTTGGCACAAGACTATAATGATGTAAGAGCAGTTGCCGTATATTTTAAAGATGAGACGGGCGTGACATTTGACAAACAAGAGTCTATCTTAAAAAACAAAGTAACAACTTTTTGTAAACATAGAAAAATCGGCTCATTTATAAAACTTCTTGAGAAAATAAAATATAACAGTGAGCTTAAACAAGAGCTTATCGACGCACTTACAACAAACGAGACATTTTTTTATAGAGAGTTTAAACAGATAGAAGAGCTTGTAAAACTTGTAAAAATTGCGCATAAAAAAGTAGATATTTTATGCGCACCCTCTGCTACCGGCGAAGAGCCTTACGGAATCGCCATAGCTCTGCTTGAAGCCGGCGTGGCTCAAAGCAGTTTTTGCATAACGGCAATTGATATCAACTCGGATGCCATAAATAGAGCAAAAGAAGCTATATACAAAGAGAGAAATGTAAGAAATTTATCTGCGCAAATAATTGAGCGATATTTTACAAAAAAAGAGAATCTCTATGTTTTAAAAGATAGCGTTAAATCGCTTGTGGCTTTTAGGACGCTAAATCTATTTGATCCGTCATTTGCCGCAATAGGGAAGTTTGATTTTATATTTTCAAGAAATATGCTTATATACTTCGATAAAGAGACAAAATTAAAAGCTAAAAATATACTGGAGAGTTTGAGAAAAGACCCAAATCAAGAGATATTTTTTGGACATGCGGATTTGTTTTAAGATTTTAAATAGATTGCCGCGCTTCGCTCGCAATGACAAGTATAAAATAACGGAAGAAAGTTTTAGATTTGGTGTGATTTGTGTTTAACTCAGACTAAGGCTATACTGCAGTATGCCGTGTCTGAGTTAGGCGCAAAGCGCGCCGAAGATAAAGCTTTTTTAGATTCTAGCTTCTTCACGGCGTTGTAAGTACGCCCACTTCTCATCTACTCTATCTTGCCACTCTTTGATTAAGTACTTGTACTCATCTTTAAAAAGGTGTTTAAAACGCCCCTGAGCAGCTAAATACTCCTCAACAGGAACAACATTTTTAGGTCTATAAGTGATATTTAATTCACGACCGTCAATTATCTCATAAAGTGGAAACACTAAAGAGTCAGTCGCCAAATCAGCTATGTTCATAGTGTCTTTTGGATCAAACTTCCACTCTGTAGTACACGGTGAAACAGCATTGATAAATACAGGTCCTTCAACCGCCATACCATGTTGAATCTTTTTAACCATATCTTTCCACTTATTTGGAGAAACTTGCGCAGCATAAGGGATACCATGCGCTGCCATAATAGCCATCATATCTTTTTTGTTTCTCTTCTCGCCATAACTGATTTTTCCCGCAGGAGCAGTCGTAGCAGAAGAACCTATAGGAGTAGATGAAGATCTTTGTCCTCCCGTATTTGCATAAACTTCGTTATCAAGTACGATATGCATCATATTATGACCGCGTTCCATACATCCGGAAATCCACTGAAAACCGATATCATAAGATGCACCATCTCCTGCAAAAGAGATAAATTTAGGGTTTCTATCCGGTTGTTTTAAGCGACCTTTTTTCTTCAACGCTTTATGCATTGTCTCTGCACCTGCAATAGCAGTTGAACTGTTTTCAAAACCGATATGAATCCAAGAAGCATCCCATGAAGTGTATGGATAAACTGCCGTACATACTTCTAAACATCCTGTAGATGCTGCTAAAACCAAGTCATCATTTGTTGCATTTAATACTTCACGAACAATAATTGAGTGTGCACAACCGGGACATAAAAGGTTTGCACCTTCAAAACGGTCAGCCGATGTCGAAAACTCTTTTAAGTTTTTAATATTTTTTACTTCGCTCACAGTTTTCTCCTATAAAAATGCTAATTTCGGTCCACGAACACCGATAAATTGTTGTAATTGTGTAGTCACTTTACCTGCATCAGCATTTGCTTGCAACTCATTATATAATGCAACTAAATGTGCTTTCGTTAAGTCACGACCGCCTAGACCGTATACATAACCTGAAAGAAGTGCTTTTGTATCCGTATTGAACAGCGCTCCTGCAATCTCGTTAAACAACATTCCTGCGGCACCGTTTGGTGATGAACGGTCAAGTGCAGCGATTGCTTTTACGCCTTTTAGAGCCTCTGCAATTTCAAAAAACGGTAACGGACGAACTACGCGTAAACCGACAACGCCGGCTTTAATACCTTTTGTTCTCATTTCCGTTGCAACTTCACGAGCAGTTTCAACCGAACTACCCATACAAACAACGCATACATCCGCATCATCCATATCATACTTTTCTACAGGATTATATTTGCGGCCTGTCAGCTTTTCAAAATCAGCAAATACTTCTTGAATTTTCGGCATAACTTTCGTCATTAAGTCGCTATGTTGACGAGCTTTATGCTCAAAATGCCAATCCTCTTCAGTCTGAACACCGTGAGTTACGGGATGTTCAAAGTCAAGCATATCATTCATCGGTTTATACTCACCGACAAATCCGTAAGCAACATCATCGTTTAGAGTATGAACGCCTTGAGCAGTATGAGATGTCATAAAACCGTCTTGATTTACGATAGCAGGAAGTCTTATATCGTGATCTTCGGCTACTTTAAATGCCATAAGATTTAAATCATAAGTTTCTTGAGGACAAAATGCATCAAACTGAATCCAACCGCTGTCGCGAATCATATACATATCAGAATGGTCGCCGTTAACATTCAGCGGTGATGCAAGCGCACGGTTTACAAGATTTAAAACGATTGGAAGTCTCATTCCCGATGCTTGATAAAGTGTTTCAGACATAAGAGCAAGACCTTGAGAAGATGTAGCTGTTGCAACACGCCCACCTGCCGCAGCAGCGCCTATACATCCTGACATTGCAGCATGTTCCGATTCAACCATTACAAACTCGCCCTCGATGTAACCGTCTGCTAAAAACTGTGCATAACTCTCAACGATAGGAGTTGAGGGTGTAATAGGATAAGCAGCAACAACATCAATTTGAGCTTGTCTCATTGCATGAGCAGCGGCATAATTACCGTCCCATACTTCTACTTCTCTTAATTCCATTTTATCAAATGCCATTACGCTTCCTTCTCATCTTTTTTCGGCCAGTTTGCAATTTCTGACTCTTCGTCTGCTTGTTCAGGGAACATTAGCAGTGATTTTGGGTTTGTAGGACAAACCTCAACACAAATACCACAGCCTTTACAGTGATCCATATCTACGCCAATCAATTTTTTATCTCTTGATATGATTGATACATCCGGACAATATACCCAACAAAATTGACAGTCAATACAGTAATCTTTGTTAAATATCGGCTTAATCAGCCTCCAGTCAGCTACACTAGCAGTATATGAACTATTTTCTGAATAATCACGGTCTTGCTGCTGAGTTGCTGCAATATTTTCTATTTTTCCGTTGAAAGTACGAAGCATAGCCCCGATTTCAAACTCATCCCACCCTTTTTTCGCCATCATAAATCCCTTATTTCACTTCATCAAAAGCGCGTTGAATTGCAAGCATATTTGCATCAATTATCTTTTGTGGTAATTTTCCAAGAACTCTCTTCATACTATCTTTAAAAAATTCGATGTCATACATTCCGGAAACTTTCATAAATGCACCGAGCATCGGCGTATTAGGAATTGCGCGACCGATAGTCTCATTTGCAATTGTTATACAGTCAACAGTATAAACATCTTTCCCCTCAAGCTTAGGCTGAGCCTTAATCAACTCTTGTGTACTCATATGAGTTGTTATTATATACTTAGTGCTATCTTTATGGTTTATTGTAATATCAGTCGTAATTGCTAACGCAGGGTCAATAACAAAAACATAATCAGGTCTCATATATTTTTCATGATTCATAATCACTTTATCATCTACACGGTTATAAGCTGTCATCGCAGCTCCGCGTTTTGCAGATCCATAAAATGCAAACGCTTGTACATGCTTACCAGTTGTAGAAATAACATCCGCTAAACCTTTAGCGCCCGTAACAGCGCCTTGTCCAGCACGACTATGCCATCTAATTTCTAGCATAAACTCTCCTTCTTTTTAATAAATATAAGAACCATCAATTCTATTTTAACCGCTTATTTTAGACAAGTTGCTCTTAAATATAGCTTGAAAGCGGGCTCTTTTTTAAGAAGAAAAAAAAGTGTGTTATTTTTTCCTATTTTGCAGATAAATCATAGCTTCAAGTGCATCATTAAATATAATATTTGTATGTTCTTTTAAACTCTCATACGTATCATAACCGCTCAAAACACCTATTGAATTTATATTTGCATTTTTTGCAGAGATTAGATCCAATTTTGTATCTCCAATCATCCATATTTCTCTATTTTTAGTCTCTAATTTCTCTAAGGCTCTTAGTATAGGCTCTGAATGAGGTTTTGGATGTTCTACATCTTCTCTGCCGATAAGAACTTCAAAATAGCTCATAAGTTCAAAATGCTCCATCAACTCCCTAGAATAAAGTGCCGTTTTTGTCGTCACTATCCCAAGCGTAGCAAACTCTTTGGCTAACAAAACCGCCTCTTTGGCATTTTGTAAAAGCTCGGTTTTTTGAGTCGCAATTTTTCTGTAATGCTCTTTATAAGTTGCAACATAATCCCAAACTTTATCGCTCTCTACCCCAAGTTTTTCATACATTGTGTCAAGCGGGTAGCCTATAAGAGCTTTTATATCCTCATCTTTTTGCTTGAGAGCTTTATGAAAATCAAAAGAGTGGTGAAACGACTCCAAAATTGCCTCGGTAGAGTCGATAAGCGTACCGTCTAAATCAAAAAGTATTATCAATTTATTTCTCCCATTTTATGTAATTATGCCAGATACCGCCCTTACTCGGTTCTACATTTTTTATCTCTTTACTTACAGTCGTTATGGAGTTTGGGATGTATAAAAACAGATACGGATTTTCATCGGTTATTACCTGAAACATCTCTCTCCAGCTCTTAGACAATTTTTCGTTATCTATCATGCTTTGCGACTCTTCAATCATCTTATCTATCTTCGGATTATAATAACCTACCAGATTAAACCCGCCCTTTTTATCGCTTTGGCTATGCCAAAACATATACGGATCGGGTGTAGGAGAGAGTCCCCATCCAAGCAGCACGCTGTCAAATTTTCTAGGAAAAACAACCATATTTAAAAATGCCTGCCACTCCATAACCCGCAAAGTGACGATTATACCCGCCTCTTTAAGCTGATGCTGTAAAATTTGAGCTGCGTATGGTCTGATTTCGCTTGAATTTGATGTTGCAATCTCAAAAGTAAAAGGATTATTTTCATCATAGCCGGCTTCTTTTAAAAGCTCTTTTGCTTTTTTTATATTTTGAAGAGGTACTTTTACATCTTCGTTAAACGCTTTTGTTCCGGGAAGAAAAGGTCCCGTGCAAACTTTTGCATGATTAAAAAATAGGATTTTTACCAACTCTTCTCTATTAATGGCTAAAGAGAGAGCCTCCCTGATTTTGGGGTTTTTAAACTTCTCAAGCCGCAAATTAAAACCGAGATATGTATATGACTGCGAAATATTTTCATATATGTTAAATTTGTTAAAAAACCCTTTATCAAGCTGTTTCTCATACTGCATAGGCTCTATGCTTCCTACATCTAAAGCCGATGATTTTAACATTAAAAAGCGTGTCATCGGGTCTGCTATGACATGAAAAGATATTTTATCAATCTTTGCACGACCTTCAAAATAGTCATCAAATGCAACTAGTATAATATTTTTAGAGTGTTCCAACTGATGAAGCTTATATGCACCCGTTCCTATGGGATTTGTGTTAAACGACGAGTTCATTAAATTTTGCTCATCTTTAAGTATATGCCGAGGCAAAATTCCCATCATCCAAGTCTCAAGCGCCTTAAAATAAGGCTCTTTATACTTCACCCTCACGGTAAGCTCATCAACCGCTTCAACACTTTTTACAAACCTAAAATTTGCACTATATGGTGAGCTTATTTTTGACGATACAAGTACCTCATAAGTAAAAACAACATCTTTTGCACTAAATTTCTTGCCGTCATGCCACTTTATATTTTCGTGAAGTTTAAAAAGCAGGGTCGTCTCATCTTCAAAATAGAACTCTTTTGCCAAATCACCGATAATTGTCGACAAATCTTTATCGTACTTTACAAGTCCGTTAAACAAAAAGCCTGTTATCTCCGATGAGCTTGAATCTGTGGCTAAAATAGGGTTTAATCTTGATGGATTGGCAGATATCGCAAGATTGAGTGTTGATGAAAAAAGGTTTATAGATAAAAATAGAAGGAAAATATAGCGCAAAATTACTCTTTTTTTGAGTGATTATACCAAAGTTATTAATAGGAAGATTTTAAAGGAGATTTTATCAGTGCAAAAAGCACTGACAAAGAAGTTCTTAAAACGATTAACGCTTTGAGAACTGGCGAGAACGACGAGCTTTGCGCTTGCCCGGTTTTTTTCTCTCAACCGTACGAGAGTCACGAGTCATCATACCTTCAGGTTTTAAAATCGCTTTTAGTGAAGGGTTAAATCTTACTAATGCACGAGAAATACCATGACGAAGAGCGTCAGCTTGACCACCGAAACCACCACCTAAAACAGTAGCTACGATATCAACCGACGTATCTTGTTTAGTTAGAGCAAGAGGTTGCTTAACACGAAGTTTTTTAGCCTCTAATCCACCTAACCACGCATCTAATGAAAGACCGTTTATAGTCATATTTCCGCTGCCTGGAGTTAACCATACTTTTGCTATTGACGCCTTACGACGACCTGTTGCATATACTTTTGCCATCCGGTATCCTTACTTAGCTAATTGTGCAGTGTGAGGATGCTCAGCACCTGCATATATTTTTAATTTTTTAATCATTTTAGCGCCAAGTTTAGTTTTAGGAAGCATACCGCGAGCAGCTAGTTTATACAACTTCTCAGGATTTTTCTCTAAAAGTTCAGTCATTTTAACGCTTTTTGTACTACCGAAGTAACCTGAATGAGAGAAGTACTCTTTGTTAGCTACTTTTCCAAGACCGTTAAATTTCGCTTTTGAAGCATTAACTATGACTACATAGTCACCACAGTCGATATTTGGAGTAAAACACGGTTTGTTTTTACCACGAAGTATTGTTGCTACTTCAGTAATAATACGACCAAAAGTTTTACCTTCAGCATCAATCAAAACCCATTTTTGATCGATTTGTTCAGGAGTTGCAATTTTCGTAAATTTCATTCTTGAACCTTTCAAGTAATTTTCTTAACAAATCATTTATAATGGTTTGTTTAATTGGCGAAAGTATATCTTAATATACTTATAAATAACTTAATTTATGGTTTTTTTAAGGTTTGTTAAAAGTGAGGCTAGTTTGTTTGAGTAGACAAATCTTGATCAACCAGGGCAAGTCTTTTTGCATACATAAATCGCTGCTTATAATAACTCTTGCCTATATCATCATACTGAACTTGTCTGCTTCTAAAAGATGCATGAATCATTTGCCCGTTTCCTGCATAAATAGCAACATGAGAAGGCTCTTTTTTGTATGTGCGGTAAAAGAGCAAATCACCGACTTGCAAATCTTTAATATCGACTCTTGAACCGTATTTAGACTGCAATGCCGCAGATCTTGGTAGAGATAAACCGAATTGTTCAAAAATTTCTTGAGTAAATCCTGAACAATCTGTTTTGAAATCATTTCTATTTCCAAATCCGTAAGATTTGCCGAGATACTCTTCCGCTTTTGTTATGATTTTATTTTTTGATGAAGACTCTTCTGTTTTATCAACAAGCAGATATGGAGAGCTAACTTGCTTTACCTGATGACTTTTTGCATATAAATGGTTTCCGAAAAGAAGAAAAAAAGCAATAAATAAACATTTTTTAATCATTCGGTCTCCTCTTATTTTTTAAAGTTGCTTTAACCATTATAAACTTACAAAACTTTAATTTAGATTATATCTTAACAATTTTTATATTATTTTCCAGTAAGTAACAGATATAACCCTCCACACTATCTCCCGTTATCTCTTTTATCGCTTTTACATAATACTCAACCTGCTTTATGTGATGTTCTGAATAAGAGGTAGCGCTTTTATAGTCAATTACACTCCATACGGAATCATTTTTTACTAAAAGATCTATATATCTGAGGTTGTTTTTGTATCTAATAGCCTTTTCTCTGTAGAACTCACCACTAGTCAAAAAGATAAACTCTTCATTTTTTAAAAGCAGTCCTACTCTATTTTCTATATCTTCTATCTCTTCATCTTCTAAAAGAGTGCCGTATTTATTTATCATCATATCTTTTGCATAGGATATGTTTTGCTCTTTCGCGTCAGGCACGACCGAGGTAAACTCACCTAACATCTCTAACATATAGTGCATTGCAAGTCCGAAGTTTATGGACTTTAAATCCTCTTCTTGAACTTTTTCAACCTCTAAAATATCGCTTTGCGTTCCGTAGTAAAGCGCTTTATACTCTAAAGTTTGGGATTGTATCCGGGAGGCTAAGGTGTCAGACTCGTTTTTACACTTTAAGCTTCCGCTGCTCTTAGGACTTAAATCTAAAATATCAAACGAAGAGTCTTTTGATTTTAAAACTACGACAAGATTTTCTCTGGCTCTTGTAAATGCAACATAAAGAGCATTTAAACTATCTTCACGAACTAAATATTTCTCTTTGGCTAAAGCATTTGCATACTCCCTATCTACCGCATCCCGTCCTTTTATGCGAAGATAGATATTTTTTAGAGTTATACCGTCATACTCGTAGATAACGGCATCACGAGCAGCAGGGACTTTTTTGAGTCTGTCCGTAACTATGACATGTTCAAACTCCAAACCTTTTGACTTATGAATCGTAAGCACCCTGACACCGATTAACTCGCTTGCTGCCGCACCGGCTTCTAGTCTCTCATACTCAAAGAGAAGCGCTTCAATGTCACTGTACCTTGACACCTCGTTTAAAAATCTTATTTGATTAAAATCATCGCTAAATAGTCCAAACTCATCTATAACATTTTTAACGACATCTAAAATTTTTGCTTTGTTAAAATCAACCTTTTTTATAGGGCGGACTTCCTGCGAGATAATAGCAAAAAAGTTGTGCGCGTAGATATCTTGCGCAAAATATAGATATTTCAGATACTCCAAAATGGCTTTTACGCTTTTTTGATTTATGAGTTTTGTGGTCGTCTCGGTTACTACATCTATATTTTGGGCATGAAGTGCCTCTTTAATCTCTTCACCGTCTTTATTTGTTGCACAAAGAACGGCTATCTCGTTTATATCGGCACCCAGTTCTAAAAATTTTTGAACCTGAGCTATAACTTCTTGAAGCACCTCATCGTTTTGCACGACCTCTACAAAACCGCCGCTTGCTTCTTCTCTTGCCAACTGCGGTGTGTAGTTTTTTATCTTTTGTTCAAATACGCTATTTACAAACTCTACAATCTCCCTTTGCGAGCGATAATTTGTAAGAAGTTTTTCTACCCGTGTGCCGTTTTGCTCCCGTACCGTATCAAAAAGTGCACTCACTCCGCCGCGAAATCTGTAAATAGACTGCTTCACATCTCCGACAAAGAAAAAACTTCCGTTATCAAAGATACCTTTACCCGCCGTTATCTCGCTTATAAGCGGTTTTAAAATCTCATACTGCAATATGCTCGTATCTTGAAACTCATCAAGGAGCATATGTTCAATCTGTGAATCAAGCCTAAAATATAAAAATTCGCTGTCGTCGATAAGATTTAAAATCTCATAAACAAGATATGTAACATCGTTAAAACTAAGCTCGCTATCATCCATATAGAGTGCTTTTTTGCTCTTTACATAGATATCTACAAGCTCTTTTACGGCAAAGAAGAAGTTTTGCTCTTTGGCTCTATTTTGCTCTTTTATAGCCTCTCTTATTTTAAGCAGCAAATCATCCATAACATGAGTAAAGCACTTAGAAAATGTACTATAGTTTAGGCTGTCTCTCTCTATCCAAGCTTTAGCGCAAAGCTCATCAAAACTCTCTGCTTGAACAGATTTTATAGCCGTACTTGAAGCCGCCTTGCAAGAAGTCACTATTTTTTTTAACTCCGACATGTAAGCAAGAGCAAGAGTCTCAAACTGCACAACATCTTGTTTTTTAAACTCTATATCTTTTAGCTCCCCAAACTTGATGTAAAACTCGTCTAAAAGCTCAAATATATCAGTAAGCCTTTTGTTTGAAGCAAGCCAAAGTGTGATGAGAGTATCTTTTTTGCCTGCAACACTTACCTCTTTTAAAAACCGCGAAAGAAGTTTTAACTCATGCTGAGAAGAAAAAGTTGAAAAATCTGGCATCAAAGAGGCATAGAGCGAAAATTTGCGTAAAATCTGAGTAAAAAAACTATCTATCGTCATTATCTTCGTATGCGAATTTAAAAACTCATTTAAAACTCTTTGACGATTAGCAAGCAGATACTCAGATGAGAGTTCAGTAACTTTTACTATCTCATCCAACTCACCTCTGCTCTGTAACTCCTCAAGAGTTTGAACAATCCTCTCCTGCATCTCATTTGCAGCTTTGTTGGTAAAAGTAAGAGCCAAAATTTTAGAAGGCTGCGCACCTTTAAAAAGCAGACTAAGATAACGCACGACAAGCATAAAAGTCTTACCGCTCCCCGCACTCGCCTCATAGGCTAGGTTATTTATGAACACCGTATCTCCATTTATTTTAGCCTACTTGTTTTTACACTCTCTGATATACAGCTCTTCAACTTTTGTTCTCGCCCACGGTGTTTTTCTAAGAAACTTCAAACATGAACTTATAGTCGGGTTTATCAAAAAACATCTAATGTCAACCCTGTTGCCCAACTCTTTAAACCCGTAACGCTCAACTAAAGTCTCCAAAATATGCTGCAGTGTGACACCATGCAACGGATTATTTTTGTTTTTTTCTTCTTCACTCATTTTTTTCCTTCGCTATATTTTCTTAATTTCTCATCTATAAACATCACTCTCTACCGCACATAACTTTATATTCGCAAAAAGTGCAGCTCTTCAAATCTTCGCACTTACTAAAATTTACATCCTCAATGTTTAACAAATCTTTCACATGCGACTCTAAAAGTGCCAGTTTTTCTCTTAAAAATGGCTCATCTACTATTTTGGACTCTTTGAGGTCATAATATCCGCAACCGATAACATTGCCGAAATTTTGGGCTAGAAGATAGTAAAACTCTAGCTGAAAATCTGTCGCATCCGTAAAATTTTTCTCCGTGTAAAGAGGATATGAACCTGTTTTATAGTCAAGGACATATATCTCATTGTCTATCTTATCAACCCTGTCTATCTGCCCGACTAATCTCATTCCTGCAAACTCGGTCTCTAAGCTTGCCTCGCACTGCTCTACTTTGTAGCCCTCATTAAATCTTTTAACTTCATTTTGGCAAAAGATATCCATTCTTCTTTTTTGCATAGCGATAAGATACTTCTCAAGCTCACTTTTTCCGCAAGCGTTGTCCAACTCTGCATGCAGATCTTTTTTCAGCTCACTCGCATCCCTATAAAAACTTTTTTTTGTGTAGAGATTTTTAAGCGCCTCGTGAACATCCAAACCTATCTCATACTCCTGCGGCATATCTTTTGGTATCTCGTGATTTTCTATCTGTTTTATGTATCTGTAGTAATATTTTCTCTTGCATGTAAGAAATGTTTTGAGTTTTGTTGCGGAGAGTTTTTTATCTTTAAAACTATACTCTAAAACTATCTCTTGTTCTTCATATAAATTCGGCACTGCTTTGTCAAAAAGTATCTCTGCGTAATTTGTTTCAGAGTAAATATTTTTCTCTTTTATGCCAAGCTGTTTTAAAAATCTAGAACCGCTGCTCTCTTTAGATTTTACAAAAGAGATAGCGACTTCTTTGCTTTTGTTTATCAACATTTCGTAGTAGTGCTTCTGAAGACTCTCTCTATCGCTCATCGTCGGTAGGTTTGCAGCCTCTCTGATGGCGGTATTTAAAAACATATCCTTTTGGCTCTTTTTTGGAACATTTGAATCATCAAAATCAACTATCACAACCGCGTCAAACTCTACCGTGCGAGTCTCTAAAACTCCCATTACGGTTACTTTTCCGCCCCGCACATCATCAAGGGTTCTGGCGCACAATCTTTGCAGAAAAACGCTAAGTAGCGATTTTATACTCATCTCTTTCATAAAGGGCAAAATATTTTTAAAACCGTAAAGCTCCTCTTCGTAGATTTTTAGCTCTCTTTTGTCTGCAAAACTCTCTTTATACTTTTTTAAAAACTCTAAAATATCCGCCTCTTGGCTGCTTTTATAGTAAATTTTTAAAAGCTCTGCATAAAATTCATCTCCGACTCGCGCCAGCCTTGCTTCATTCTCTTTAGAGTCCTGTTCTATAAACATACAAGTAGCGTCTAGTTTCTCATAAATATCTGTTGAGCTAAACGGCTCGCCCATCGCAAAGTTAAAGTTTGACTTCTCATCAAAACTCTTTAATATTTGCGAAAATTTCTCATCGGGCAAAATAACTGCAATATTTTCAGGTTTGTAGCCCATTTTTACAAAATCATACAGTTTCTTTTGTACAAATGCCGCTTGTAAAATCGGCTCGCTAAAAGATTCACATGTAACTTTTTTGTTTTGCATCAATCTATCTTTTTGGAGTGTCTCTTTTGCATTTAGTGAGATTTTATATCTAAAACCCTGCTCCAACTCCACGCCTAGCTCCAAAAACTTGCTCTGCATTTTGGTATTGAACCTTGTTGCGTTAAAGATAATATCTACGGTGCAAAATTGCGTACATCTATCTAAAAGCTCCAACTCAAAGTTAGTCAAATGCCCCTCTATATGAAGCTCAATATTTTTATGGGTTTTTGCAAAATTCTCATTAAAAGTATAAAGTTTTGGCAAAAATATTTTATCAAGAAGCTTTCTTTGACTGCATAGAAGTTCATATCTTGCATACAACTCTTGAAGTATGGCTATATGCTCCTCATACTCGCCGTAAATATCAGAGGTGCTTAACTTTTTTATGTCATACAGCTCTGCACTTAACTCTTCAAAAAATTTGAATATATATGACGAATTTTTGGTAAAAGTAAAAAAGTTTCTCTGGATTTGTAACTTTGAAAATGATTTAAAGTCGGATGCCTCTAAAAGGAGTAAAACTCTGCCGTCGCTATCTAATGTTTTAAAATCTTTTACTATGCAGAGCTTAGATATAAAGTCACTCATAGTGATGTAGTTTGGTAAAAAGAGGGTATCTCCCTCAATACTCAATTGCTTATGTCGGATTGCACGGGCTGATGGCAGGACTATAATAGAATTATTCATAGGTTAATTATAACCTAATATTCTACCACTTCCTTGCTTCTTGTATCTGTTTTAATGTTATAAAACTTCTGAGCATCTTCCACGCTTACCTTTGCCATAATGTCCCATCTACCCTCTTGCGGAAGCTTGATTGCGTCAAAAGTGTAAATACCGTTCTCAATACTATGCTTGTTTAGTTCTTGATCATGTTTATGATTATCGGGTCTTGTTACAACGACTTTTATGTTTGCATTATTCACGGGATTGGAATTTATGTCGCTGACTCTATATTTTATAACATAATTTTGCGCTTCAAACGCATCCGTAATATACTCGACTTTATACCTTTTGTTAAAATCGATTGCAGCTTTTAATATGTCGTTTACTTTTTCATCTGCTTCATGATAGCCCATCATATAGGTATCGCTCTTCTCTACAGGCATTTTATTTGTGATAACAATAGTCGCTACACATGCACTAAATACAAATATAATTGACGCGCCGATTGCGTATGGCCAAATTCTGCCGCTACTTTTATTCAATTTTTTGCCCTCTTATAAATAATTTTCTTTTGATGTACATAAATATACCGTAAAGAATAAAACCGTAAAATAATACTTTTACAACCAGTATACTGTTTTGATTTGCGCTTCCTACCGCATTTACAAGCACTACACCTTTACTCTTTGCAACCTGCTCTGCAATATCGGCATAACCGTTAAACATAGACCCTGAGTACTTGCCGAGCAGTTCACCATCTTTTGCTTTTTGAGCCAAAAGGGGAATGATAGTCCCGCCGTAACTAGATGCAATCTCTTTAAATGATGAAAAACCGTCACTATAAAAAACCGCCATTACAAATGCCTGTACGGCTGAAGCGACCGGACTAAGTATCTGTTTTTTGTCAAAATACTCATATAAAGATGCAGGTTGTGCCAAAATATCTACTTTAGAGTTCATTTCTGAAAATGTAAGCAGTATCGTAGGTTCGCTAAACTCTTTCATAAGCTCTTTTTCATAATCTACTATACTCATGCCTTGAGGCAACTCTTTAAGCATTATAAGCCTTAAAGATATTCCTGTTTTTTCATAGAGCTCTAAGCCCAATTTTTCAATTTCCGCATTAAATGCAGGATTGAAAATAACTTCATCTTTATATAAATATTGTGCGCTAAGTGAGGCGTTAAAAAAAAGTGTGAGGATGAGGGCGATAAGCCCTCTTGAAATCTTCAATGAAATTTCCTAACCGATAAATAGATGATTTGGAGTAAGAACTGCGTAAAGTGTGTAAAGAGCCATAACTACAAGCCCCCAAGAAATAATTTTTTCCATAATCTATCCTTTACTTCGCATTAACAACATGGTCGGCTTGTTTTGAGCCAAACATTTTAATAGATGCTTCATCTTTAATATCATAAAAATTATTTGCACTTCCATTTTGAACATTTATACCCCAAATTGTCAATCCAACTAAAATGCACAGTAGCAGTACGGTTGCAATTAGCATGCCGGTTATTCCATCAAGAGCAAATATGCTTCTATTTTCATTCATACCAGACCCCTTATTTGCTTAAGCTAGTGATATAAGCACCAACAGCTTCTTTTTGTTTATCATTAAGTCTATCAAATTTCGGCATAATACCGATAACACCTTTTTTACCGTTTGTTAAAACAGTGCTTACAAGTGCCGGTGAAAATTTAGCTATATTTGGCGCAACACTATCCATACCAATTCCACCCTCACCATGACAACTTACACAAGTTCCTGCAAAAATTTCAGCACCATCGCCCTTCATACCGTTAGCTACATATTTAGAAACGGTAGCAATCTCTGCATCAGTAATCAAAGCACCTGTGCTTGCATTAAAGAGACCGTTACGATCTGGCATCGGCATCTCCATACCTAAAAGCTTGTTGTTCGAACCATGTTCAATTACATGTTTAACAGATTTTTCATCAATTCTTTTATTTAAATTTGCTGCTGCTCCATTAATACCGTCTGCGTTAATTCCATGACAAACTTTACACTCGGCAAGAAAAACGGATTCACCCATTTCAACTAACTTATCGCCGGTGATATTTTTATGCTTTGCTTCAAATTTTGAATTATGCACTGCAACATCTTCATTGTATTCACCGATTTGTGAGTACGCATTTACGGGATATCCTATTGTGAAATACCACATACCCCATACCATAAGCAGCAAAAACATAACTGCCCAACCTGTAGGCAGCTCATTTTTATACTCGCCTATTCCATCCCAATTTTCATCGGCAAGTTCACCGCTCGCGCTGTCAACCTGCATTTGGCGAACATACTTAACTACGACAAATACCGTAATAGTTACAAGCGAAACAGCTCCCGTAACCGCAAGTATATTGACGATATCGCCGTTTAGTCCGCCTTTTGAACCGCCTACCGATAAGTAAGTAGCACCAAGCATTACGGCTATTATTATAATTCCCCAAAGATAAAGCTTATTCATATATCTCTCCTATTTCTCTTTGTCATCATGAGATTTTGCCGATACCGGAGCATCGGAAATATCATCTTTTAGTGCCATATTGCTATAATTTTCATAGTCAACTCCATCAACATCTCTCTTTTTACTGTACAGATGGTATATATAACCATAGAGTGCAATCACGAGAAGTGTAGTTAATATAAAGTATCCGTAAGCCTGAAGTTGTGCAATATCCACTATAAACCTCTTTACTTAAGACTATTCAAATATGCAATCAATGCAACTATTTCAGGAATCTCACCGCGAGCAACTGCATCTTTAACATCCTGATCTCTCATATCCGCTGCGATTACTTTTGCCTCTTCTATTGCGATAGCATTCGCATTTGCAACGCTGCTTCCCATTTTTACAACTTTAGTAGTTCCGTCTTTCATCGGCACCGGTTGGTTATAAGGAACTGAGAAATGCTGCGCAACCGTCAACTGCTCTGCAAATGCAGTATTTATATCAGTGTTGTTTGTAAATAGCCATCTATATGCCGGCATAACAGAGCCCGGAACAACCGAAGCCGGATTTTTCATATGATTTTCATGCCAATCGGTAGTTCTATAATTACCCACACGCATCAAATCCGGTCCGGTTCTTTTAGAACCCCATAAAAACGGTCTATCGTATGCATACTCACCGCTTAATGAGTAGTGACCGTAACGGTCAGTCTCTGATTTAAACGGGCGAATAAGCTGTGAATGGCACGCATTACAACTGTTTTTTATGTAAACATGACGACCCGCCAACTCTAAAGTAGAGTATGGAGCAGTTCCGATAACAGGACGAGAAGCTTGAGCAAAGTTTGGAAGAATCTCTATCAAACCTGCAAACGAAATTACTAAAAACACACCTACCGCAAAAAAGAACGGATGTTTTTCTAACCAATGAAACATATTTTATCCTTTCTATTAAGCGCCCATAGGCGATGCATTTTGTAGCTCGTGCTCTTCAACAGGGCGAGCAGACATAGTTTTATAGATGTTATATGCGAACATTAAAAAACCGACTAGATATAAAAGACCGCCGACACCGCGAATAGTGTAGTAAGGGTGAAGAACCGTAACCGTATCGATAAATGAGTAAGCCAAATTACCGAACTCATCATGCGCACGCCACATCATACCTTGAGTAATACCTGCAATCCACATAGATGTAAAGTACAGAACAACACCGAGAGTTTGAATCCAGAACTGTGCCGCCATAAGTGACTTAGAGTATATCTCTCTCTTAAATACGCGAGGAGCCATATGATATAGAGCCGCCATAATCATAAATCCGACCCATCCAAGAACACCGTCATGAACATGCCCAATAATCCAGTCTGTAAAGTGAGCAATCGCATTAACAGATTTTATAGCTTGAATAGGACCCTCTAATGTTGAGAACATATAGAATGTTGAAGCTAAAATCATAAACTTAATAAGCGGAGAAGCCGCAACTTGCTGCCACTCACCCTTCATGGTAAGAAGCATATTTATAGCCGATCCCCATGACGGTAAAATTAAGATTACTGAGAAAATAGAACCCATCGTCTGCATCCAGTCAGGAACAGTCGAGTATAGAAGGTGATGCCCACCGGCCCATAAATAAACAAACATCAATCCCCAAAAAGAAAGAAGTGAGAGTTTATATGAGTAGATTGCCTGACCAGACTCTTTTGGTAAAAAGTAGTAAATCATCGCAACAATTGGAACAGTAAAACCAAATGCAACAGCATTATGACCGTACCACCACTGAACAAGCGCATCATTCGTACCCGAATACATAGAAACGGAGTGATACCATGAGCCAATCCCGCTCTCGCCTGCCGCAGATGTTGCGAACATTGTAGGTATTTCCATATTGTTAAATAGATAAAGCATTGCTATACCTATGAAAGTAGCGATATAGTACCATACTGAAATATATAGAGATTTCTCGCGACGAATACCGATAAGACCGAATATACTTGCGCCAAAAATAACCCAAACAAGAACAACGGCAATATCTATCGGCCATTCAAATTCAGCATACTCTTTTGAAGTTGTAACACCTGCTAAAAGCGAAACAACAACAGCTGCTACAACTACTAAATAGAGCCAAAAATGCAATTTACCTAAAAACATCAATATAGCTGATTCAGCCATTGATACCTTTAGTACTCTTTGACCGACATAATACCAAGTGGCAAAAATACCGCTCAGCGTGAAACCAAATATTACCGCATCCGTATGCAGCGGGCGAAGACGACTAAAGTTAGTATATTCAGCCAAACCTTCTCCGAAAATTAAATTAACATTTGGAAAAGCAAGTTGAAATGCCAAGATTACACCGATGAGCATACCGACAATCCCTAAAACGATTGTCGTAAGCATAAACATCTTTGTAATAGTGTAGTCATACTCTAATGGACGATTAACCATATATGGACTCCTTAAAATTCAAAGCAATTATGTTTAATTAAATTTATTAAACATATTAACATTAGTATAGTAACAGTATAAATATTTAAGAATTCTTAAACGGTGACATTTTTATGACATTTTTACAATTCTGTTAATTTTTTATTTACTTTTAACGCTAAATTAACAATAAGATGTTCTAAAATTTAACAAATATAATAGTGGTTAAAAAGTATATTAAGTGATAAAAGAAGAGGAAAAAAGAAGTAAAGAGGGATAAGTTTTTATCTTCTTATCAAAGATAAAAACTCACTGAATATATATCTGCTCTCTTTTGGACCGGGACTTGATTCCGGATGATGTTGGACTGAAAAGATTGGAGAGTTGTTATATCTTAATCCCTCGATTGTATTATCAAAAAGATTGGTGTGCGTAACCTCTGCAATCTCTACGATATTATCAGGAACATTGTAGTTATGGTTTTGAGCAGTAATCTCAACCAAGCCTGTTTTCATATTTTTAACAGGTTGATTTCCGCCGTGGTGACCGAATTTTAGTTTATATGTGTCGTACCCGTGAGCGATAGAGAGAAGTTGATGCCCCAAGCAAATTCCAAACATCGGAACTTTTGCAGCTATTAGCTTTTTAATTTCACGCTGTTCATTTTTCAGAACAAGCGGATCTCCCGGTCCGTTTGATAAAAATACACCGTCAATCTCTTTAGCGTTATATCTTTTTATAAGATCATCGCCGTTAAAATTGTTAGGAATAACCTCTACACCGATATTTGCACTTACTAACTCATTTAAAATATTTGTTTTTACGCCAAAATCTAAAACTACTACATTTGCTTGGGGAGTCGGTGCTTCGTCATATTTAAAATCTCTATCGTTATATGTTGATTGAGTGTGCTTGTAAGAAACTTTTGTACTGACTTGCTCTATATAGTTTATATCTTCAATTCTCGGAGAGTTTTCTAAAATCTTTTTTAGCTCATCTCTGTCGCTAATCTCGGTAGATGCTATCATCATCATAGCACCCTCGCTTCTTAGCATCTTTGTTATATATCTTGTATCTATGTCGCAAATTCCCATGACATTTTGCTCTATTAAAAAGTTAGCAAGTGAGTCTTCTGCTCTAAAATTTGAGTATCTATCTTGATATTTTCTTACCAGCATACCTTTTGCATGAGCCGCACAACTTTCCATATCTTGAGAGTTAACACCGACATTTCCTATCTCAGGCATTGTAAATGTTACAAATTGACCTGCATAAGAGGGATCGGACATTATCTCTTGATAACCGCTCATAGAGACATTAAAAACTATCTCACCGACTACGGTATTAGATGCACCGAAGCTGTTCGCTTCTAAAAATGTTCCGTTTTCAAGATAAATCCAAACTTTTTTCATACTCATTTACTCCATTCCTCTCTTTATCATCTCTTCTCTGTATAACTTTTCATATAAAATATCAAACTCGTCCGTTCCGGGAATATATCTCTTTTTGTATGTTTTAATCTTATCCATTATCGCATTGTCCAGCTCCGAAGACTCGCTGACAAACGATGTAATCGCATTATAGATGATGTTTTTTATACGGTTTTCCGTAACATCAAAATGGATCAAATCTTCTTCATAAAGTTCATCAAGAATCTTATGTGAAATATCAGAATATCGCTCTTCATAGTTCAATATAATACCAAACTCGGGAGCTAGTTTTTTCTTTATCATATAGAAAAGTTGTCTCTCGTCAACAAGGTTGAATTCTATCTCTTGCTCATTAGCTTCACAGATTTCATGAGCTTTTTCTTCAAGTGCAATCTCTTGCTTAATGTTATGTAACAATATTTTTTGCGCCTCTTGCATAACCGGCTCAAGACCCTTTGTCATTGTAACAACACCACTTTTATTTAAGTCTATTGCGATTTTGTTTGATATGTGAGGTACAGTTTTTAGTGATATTTTCATCGATAGACCTTAGTTACATTAAAATAAATTTTGTAATTTTACAATAAGTAAGGTTAGTTTACGATTAGAAAAAGAGTTATTTTGCCAACAATAAAGTCAAATTTGAAGCTTTTTTTGCTTCCATTTTGCTTAAAATGGTTCCTACCGTCGCAGGCTTTAACAATGAGAGTATTTTAGCGGCTTCTTCAGGCTCCATTTCCGATAGTACGCTTGCCGCATTGGCTGCTTTCATCTTTGCAAAAGTTTCAGTAGTTTTATTCATTTTTGCATTTTTTATCTCTTTTAAAACCTCTTCATTTTTTTGAAGCATTTTTTTTATGGACTCTTCTTTAGATGAAATTTCAGATAATTTCCCCCCGATAACCTTCTCATCTTGAGATATTTTTGCCTCTTTCTTTTTCAACAACTCTTCAGTAGCCGTCTTTAATGCGCTGAGTGATTGTTTTTGCTCATCTATTCTCTCAAGCTCTATTAGAAGCTCGCTCTTTCTGGCTTTGAAAATTTCAGTACATTCAAATAGCTTATCACTTGTCTCCAACGCACTTAAAGATGTTAATATAAAAAGAGCAAGAGCGAGTTTTTTCATCTATTTTTCCTTGTGTATGTCATTAAAGCAATTTCATCGAGATCTTTTGCCTCTTTAAGCTTTCTTTTTTTAAGCTCTTCTTTTATCTCTTCAAACTCTAAATATTGAAATTTTTCATGTTCCATCATATCAAGTTTTAGTTGCTTCTTTGCCTGAACTACTTGATTTGTCGCAAAACCGACCCACTCTTTATTATGATTTATGGTCTCCATCTGAGAATGAAACAAAACTCTCGAAGCCAACATCTCGCCTACCGTACCGCTCTTTGGAGACTCTAACTCTTTTAAAGAAAGATGTGACGACTCTAATGCCGTAGAAGCACTATTTAAATTTATATTTGCCTTTTGTAACATCTCCTCGCTTTTTTGCATACTGTTTTTTTTAAGTTTTACCAATGAACTAAAGCGGGTTTTCACAACTTTAACCTTTTACAAAATTATCGTATCGTCTCTCTCAGGTGATGTTGAGATTATACCGACTTTTGTTTTTGTAATCTCTTCTATGGCTTTTATGTACTCTTGTGCCTCTTTTGGAAGGTCTTCAAATTTTCTGGCACCTTTTGATCCGTCCCAGCCTTTAAAAGATTTGTAAACCGGCTTTACACTCTCTAAATTTTCAGGCAAATAATCAATCTGAACTCCGTTTAATTCATAAGCAATGCAAACTTTTACTTCGCTAAAACCGTCTAAGACATCAAGTTTCATAAGTGCAAGTTCATCACAACCGTTTAGGCGGCTTGCATATCTGCACGCAACGGCATCAAACCAGCCGCATCTTCTCGGTCTGCCCGTCGTTGTTCCAAATTCATGACCGTTTTCGCGAATTTTTTTACCCTCTTCGCCTAAGTCTTCACTTGGAAACGGACCGTTTCCAACGCGGGTACAGTACGCTTTTACGATTCCGGTCACTTTTCCTATATCTTTAGGATTGAGTCCCAACCCTGTGCAAGCTCCGGCACTCACCGTTGAGCTTGAAGTTACAAACGGGTAAGTTCCGTGGTCGATATCTAACATGGTACCTTGCGCGCCCTCAAGAAGAACTCTTTTACCGTCTTCGTCAAGTACTTTCCAAAGCATCTGTGTTGTATCCGTGATAAATGAAGCTAATTTAGCCTTATACTCCTCCAGCTCACTTAAAAGTTCACTTTTGCTAGGAGTTTTAACATCTAAAATATCAAAAATAGCTCTATTTTGTTCAAAATAATCCATAATAGAATCGCACAATTTCGCCGGATTTAGAAGTTCGCCGACTCTAAAACCGATACGGTTTATCTTGTCAGAGTATGAAGGTCCTATGCCCTTGCCCGTTGTTCCTATCGCTTTTTCGCCCTTTAGTTTTTCACGAGCTTGATCAATTAACGAGTGGTAAGGCAGATTTAAGTGAGCCTTGTCGGAGATAAAAAGTCGCCCCTCAAGATTATCAAACTGCTGCATCTCTTTAATTATTGAAGCAGGAGATAAAACAACACCGTTTCCGATGATATTTATAGCCGCCGGATTTAATACTCCAGATGGAATAAGATGAAGTGCGTATCTTGTACCGTCCACCCAAATCGTGTGTCCTGCATTATGTCCGCCTTGGCTTCTGCATACAAAGTCATACTCTTTTGCAAGTCTATCGACAATCTTGCCTTTGCCTTCATCTCCCCATTGTATCCCAACTACTAAATCTGCTTTCATTTTCTTCCTCTTTTACTTCGCTTTTGTTTCTATCAATACATCTGTGTAAATCGCAAAACCTACGGAACTAAGTTCTGAATTTTTATATCTTCCGCCACGAGCATAAACTTCATTTTTGTCTATAACTCTAAAAAACAGTTCATCATAGTAGAGCATTTTTGCATAATACATCGGAGCTAAAACGCTTTTTTTATAAGATAATGCACCGCATAGATTTTTCATCTTTGTTAATTCTGTTTTTATTTCAAAGGGAACAATCTCAAGCAGTTCGTCAACTTGTTCTACATGTTGAAGATAAACAAGCTTTTCTATCCAATCAACTTTTAAATTTAAAAATTTTTCTATATTTATATGTCTAAAATCATCAAGAGTCAGTTCATCGAACATTTCAACCAAAAGCTTCGGTATCATCATGTTTGATATTTGAATAAGAGGTTCAACCTCTAGTTTATCAAAAATATCTATTGCAATATTTAAAACCGATGATAATTTACTCTCATCCATAAATTCAACGCCGATTTGAAACTGCTCATCTGTGGGATAACGAAAAACCGGCTGAATGTAAAACCATTTTTTATGTTCGGTATTTCGCCCAAGTCTCTTTTCAATAATTCTAACAACATCTATTGTTGAATCGGCTCTTAGGGAGATAGAGTTGTTGTTTTCATCATTTACTTTTATCAACTCTCTCTCATCAGCAATGCTTTTATGCTGATGATATGAAAATATAGGAGTAACAATCTCCTCAAATCCCTTAGAGTATAAAATATCGCTAGCGACTTTTTCTATCTCTCTTTTTATCTTGGCACTTTTGCCGAAGTAGAGTTTTGAACCGCTAGGAATTTCGTGTTCTAGTATCATTTACTCGCCAACTTAAAATATTTTTCATTGAAAACTTTGTTTGCAGTCCCGTCATATGCTCTTCTTCCAAGTTTAACAAGGGCGAGCTCAACAGAATTTACAACCCATGAAATCTCATACGGAGCGATTAAACCCATCTGATTTATACGAAAGATTTTGCCCTCTAAATGATCTTGCCCGCCTGCGACATTTACGCCAAAATCAGTTTTTAAAATTTTTCTGATTTGAGATGCGTTTTCATCGTCAATCGTAGTCATAGAGAGTGCCGGAGTTTTTGGATATATATGCAAACCGATTGCTTGAAGTGCAGAGATAACGGCATTTGCTCTAGTAGCAGTCTCTTCATAAAGTTTGTCCAATCCGCCGTTTTTCTCGATAGTTTCTAGTATCTCTAAGAGTCCGATAGTCAAAGTCGTAGCAGCCGTCCAAGCGGTAGTGTTTTTTCTTTGAGATTTTATCTCGGTAGCAAGGTTAAAGTAGTAACCTCTCCCTTTGCCGATTTTCTCAATTCCTGCGTTACTTAGTCCTAAAATTGCAAGTCCCGGAGGAAGCATAAGCGCTTTTTGGCTTCCGGCAATCAAACAATCGATATTTGTTATATCAATCTTCTCAACACCCACGGCGGTAATACCGTCTGCTATAATCATAATATTCGGATTTATCTCTTTTAGAGCTTTTGCAATTGCTTCAACAGGATGACGAAGTCCGCCTGCCGATTCGCTTATCTGAACGGCAATAGCATCTATATCAGGATTATTTTTAACTGCCTCTACAACCTCATCAATGCTTACGGGAGTATCCCACTCATTTTTTATCTCAACATTTTTAAGTCCATGGGCGATTGCGATTTTTCCAAATCTCTCACCGAATTTTCCGGAGTTTACATTTAAAAGAGTGTTGTGACATAGGTTTACAACCGCAGCCTCCATCGCTCCCGTTCCGCTTGATGCAAGCATTATAACTTCATCGCTCCCAAAAAGGTTAAAAAGATGTTTTCTGGTTTTTTCAAAGATAGCTTCAAATTCGGGTGTACGGTGATGCATTGTCTCATCTGACATAGCATTACGAACATTTTGAGGTACTGGAGTAGGTCCGGGAGTAAAAAGTAACATATAAAAATTCCTAAATTGATTATGATTTAAAAGTCCGTATTATATCCTAATAACTTAAATTGACTCTTTAGCGGTGCCTTTATGCTAAAATTGCAATAAAAATTTCTTTAAGGGCTTTTATGACTATACTTGATTCGATAATTTTAGGAGTAATTGAAGGCTTAACGGAATTTTTACCAATCTCTTCTACGGGTCATCTGATATTAGCCTCTCATTTCTTAGGACTTGAACAAACAAACGCTCACAAAACATTTGAGGTATCTATTCAGCTTGGCAGTATTTTGGCAGTTTTGTTTTTGTTTAAACAAAAGCTTCTTGTAAACAAAACTTTGTGGCTTAAGATAATAGCGGCATTTTTACCGACGGCTCTTTTTGGATTTTTATTTTACAAAACAATCAAATCACTCTTTGGCATAGAAACAGTTGCGATAATGCTAATTGTCGGTGGTGTTATATTTTTGATTATCGAATATTTCAGAAGAGACCATGACGACTCTTCCGATAAGAGCGTAGATGATTTAAGCATAAAAGAATCCTTCATGATAGGGTTATTTCAAACTCTTTCAATGATACCTGGCACTAGCCGCTCGGGAGCCACTATGATAGGAGGGCTTTTTGCCGGATTGTCTCGCAAAAGCGCAGCCGAGTTTTCTTTTTTACTGGCAATTCCGACTATGTTTGTTGCAACTGCTTATGATTTATTTAAAAACCGAAATGATCTTGTTATAGACGACTACTCTCTTTTGATAATAGGATTTATAACAGCATTTCTTGTTGCATTTGCAACCGTTAAGGCGATGATGAAATTTCTTACAACACATACATTTATAAGTTTTGGGATTTATAGGATAGTTGTCGGGATTTTATTTCTAACCGTGTTTGGGCAGTAGATAACAAAATAAAGGCAAATGCTATAAAGTCTGCAAAATTATTTTTGCCGACTCAAGTGCTTTTGCACGATGAGACAGCTTTTTTTTGATTTCATTATCTAACTGACCTAAAGTTTTATCATACCCTAGCGGAATAAACATAGGGTCATATCCAAAACCGCCATCACCGACTGCTTCGCTTATTGCAGTTCCATACATCCAGCCGTGAACCGTATACTCCCCTTTTTTTGTAACGATTGCTATTGCTGCCGTATAGTGTGCCGGCGAAGATTGTACATTTTTATCTTTTATATCCTGAATCAGCTTATATAGATTATCTTTATCGTTTGCATTTTTACCCGCATGTCTTGCGCTATAAATTCCGGGTTTTCCATCAAGAACATCTACACTTATCCCGCTGTCATCCGCCATCACTATTACATCATCGCTATCTAAAGCTTTAAAAACCGCTCTGGCTTTTATAAGGGCATTCTCCTTAAAACTGCTTCCGTCTTCGACTATCTCAAATTCATCCATCAGTTCACTATAGGGAATTACTTCAAAATCTTCGCAAAGTGCTTTTATCTCTTTAACTTTCCCTTTATTGGAAGTAGCCAATACTAATTTCATCTCATAACCCTTATAATTTTCTTTAAACTTGCAATATTTTGACTCACAAAGTTTGTGTAAATAATCTTTTAAATATAATTGCGAATTATATAATATTTAAGGTACACAATGTTTAAAAAAGTATTTCCTCTCTCGGCAATTCTCTCTCTTAGGTTCTTGGGTCTGTTTTTAGTTTTACCTGTTATTTCAGTTTATGCACTTGAGCTTGAGGGCTCAACTCCGCTTCTAGTAGGTATCGTCGTCGGCGGATATGCGCTCACTCAAGCGCTTTTTCAAGTTCCATTTGGTGCAATGAGCGATAAAATAGGCAGAAAACCTACGCTTCTTGTCGGTCTTATTATATTTTTAGTCGGGTCAATCATATGTGCCTTTACAAGTGATATATATACTCTTATGGTCGGTCGTTTTCTCCAAGGTGCCGGTGCAATCGGTTCGGTTATTGCGGCAATGATATCAGATTTGGTTGAAGAAGAGATTCGCGGTAAAGCCATGGCGGTTATGGGGGCTTCTATTGCGATAAGCTTTGCTCTAGCAATGGGTCTGGGTCCTGTTTTGGGTGCTAAATTCGGTGTTGGATTTCTTTTTATATTAACGGCTATTTTTGCACTTCTAGCAATTATTATTCTCTTTACTAAAGTGCCGACACCTCCAAAAATCAAACATACTTACCATGAAAAAGCGAAAACTTTCGATATCTTAAAAGATCCGAACCTTTTAAATATGATTATTATAAATGCTATGCAAAAAGGTCTTATGACCGTTGCATTTGTTCTTATTCCTATTATTCTTACCGGTGAAGATTTTGCTTGGCAAAAATCAGATCTTTATATGGCATATCTGCCTGCTATGGTTTTTGGTTTGGCTGCGATGGGACCTGCTGCCGTATTTGGTGAAAAATATAATAAACCAAGAGAGATATTTTTACTCTCTATAGCTCTTTTTATAGGCTCATTTTTAATTATGGGACTTACAACTTCAAGCACACTCTTTATAATCGGTGTTGTTATGTTTTTCATTGCGTTTAATATGATGGAACCGTTGGTTCAATCAATGATTACAAAATTTGCCAAGGTACACCAAAAAGGTGCCGCACTCGGAATCGCTAACTCTGTTGCTTATTTTTCTACATTTATCGGAGGAACATCGGCAGGATTGCTATTAGGATTTAGCGATAGAGAGACTATCGGTGTGTCCGTTGCTATCACGGCAACTCTTTGGCTTCTCTGGACGCTTAAACTTCAAAATCCGACAAAGTTTTCTCATCTTTATATTTCACAGGATGATGTTGATATCTTAAAGCTTGAAAATCTTGAAAATGAGCATATTGCAGAATGGTATATCAATGAGAGTGAAAATCTTGTTATCGTAAAATATGTGGCAAATGCAATAGAAGAAGAAATTTTAAGAGAAAAAATATCTAAATAGGGACAAATTTGTCCCTATAAAAGTCTATTTTTTAGGAAGCACATACAAGTTGTAGTAACGCCCTTCAAACTTAGGCTCTTTATCCATAATCGCAACATCTTCAATCATAGACCAAACTTTTAAAAGAACATCTTTTGCCGAATCAGGGTTTGACATCTCACGACCTTTTAAAAATACGCGAAATTTTACATGTTTGCCTTCAGCCAAGAACTCTCTTGCATGTTTTACTTTATAATTGATATCGTTTTCTGCAATTTTTACAGAGAGCTTAATCTCTTTAATATCAATCTTAACTTGATTTTTTCTCTGCTCTTTAAGTTTTTTCTCTTCTTGATACTTATACTTACCGTAATTCATAATCTTAGCAACAGGAGGCTTTGCATCAGGAGCAATTAGAACTAAATCTAAACCTAACTCATTTGCTTTTTCCATAGCTTCATCCGTGGAAATAATTCCTAAAGATTCTGCTCCATCTACATTACAACGCACTTCTGGCACACGGATTTCGTCATTCATTATGACACGGTCTTTTTTGTTCAAAAATTTACCTCATTTATTTTAGTTTGTATAAGAGAGAGAAATTCGCTCTCACTTAGATTGTATTGTTCTCTCGTTCTTCTGTCACGAATCGCAACGCTACGAGACTCGACCTCTTCATCTCCTATGATTACTAACATAGGAACTCTTGTTTTTTCCGCTGTTCTTACTCTTTTATTTAAAGAATCATTTTTTGAGTAGATTTCGCTGTCTGCGCCTAAATCTATCAATTTATCCGCCAACTCTTTTGCATAATCGTTATGCGTAGAAGCAATCGGAACGATTGCAACTTGAGTCGGAGCGATAAACATTGGAAACTCTCCAGCGTAATGCTCTGTTAATATACCAATAAAACGCTCAAACGAACCTAAAATTGCTCTATGAATCATAACCGGCTGAATTTTATCGTTATTCTCACCGTTATACTCAAGCTCAAACCTGCTTGGCAGATTAAAGTCTAGCTGTATTGTACCACATTGCCACTCACGCCCGATTGCATCTGTAATTTTTATATCTATTTTTGGACCGTAAAAAGCTCCGCCGCCCTCATCTACCTCGTAAACAAGTCCATTTTTATCCATCGCATTTTTTAGCGCCTGTGTAGAAACTTCCCACACTTCATCACTTCCGACTGCTTTTTGAGGTTTTGTTGAGAGCATCATTTTATAGTTAAATTCAAAAGTCGACATAATCTTATCGACAAAATCAACAACTTCTATAATTTGCTCTTCAATCTGATCTGCTCTACAAAAGATATGTGCATCATCTTGAGTAAATTCACGAACACGGAAAAGTCCGTGAAGCGCACCCGTCATCTCATGACGGTGAACTACACCGTACTCGAAATATTTAAGCGGTAAATCTCTATATGAGTGCAAATCTTCTTCATATATCTTAATATGACCGACACAGTTCATAGGTTTTACACCAAACTCTATCTCGTCAATATTTGTAAAATACATATTTTCACCGTAGTTTTGGTAGTGACCCGATGTTTTCCATAAGTCTGAACGAAGCATCTCAGGTCCTCTTACCGGCTCATAACCTCGTTTACGGTGTGCTTTAAAAAGAAGTGACTCTAATCTCGCACGAAGTCGTCCTCCTGCAGGAAGCCAAATAGGAAAACCTGCTCCTACCTCTTCGCGGAATGTAAACATTTTCATCTCTGCACCAAGCTTGCGGTGATCTCTTTTTTCAGCCTCTGCAATCATATCAAGATGAGCTTTTAACGCCTCTTTGTCTGCAAACGCTATACCGTATATACGAGTTAGCATCTCATTGTTAGAGTCTCCGCCAAGGTAAGCACCCGCAATTTTAGTAAGTTTAAAATATCTTATAAGACCTACATTTGGCAAGTGTGGACCGCGGCAAAGGTCTTCAAAGTCACCTTGCTTATAGATAGAAACTGTTTCGCTTGGGATTCTTTGCATTACAAAAAGTTTGAGATGATCATCTTTGAACTTCTCTTTTGCTTCATCCATAGTAATCTCATACTTCTCTATCGGATACTTCTTTTTAGCTATCGAGAGCATCTCTTTTTCAATCTCTTTAAGATCGGCCTCACCTATCTCATGGCTTGTTTTAAAGTCATAGTAAAAACCCTCTTTTACATTTGGACCCACGAAAAATTTTGCGTCCGAATAAAGTGATTTTATTGCTTGAGCCATCAAATGTGCCGTTGAGTGTCTAAGAATATTTAAAGACTCTTCCGAATTATCTAAAAGTATCTGCTCACCCTCAAAACCTGATTCTTTTGCAGTTTGCAGATCAATTATTTCGCCGTTGTGTTTTATTGCTATTGCGTTCAAAATTTTTACCCTTATTTATTATTTTCTGCCTCAAAAGAGGCAAGCTTTAGTGCCTCAGCGGCTAGCGCAGCAAAATGGGCTTTGCTCATTTTGCGTACAAATTATTAAAGTTCTGTTTTTAAAACTGCGCCGTTTGAAGCGTTTGAAACTAAAAGCTGGTATCGTTTAAGCCACTTTGATTTAACCTCATTTTTGTAAGGTTTCCAAACAGCTCTTCTTTTTGCTATCTCTTCATCACTAACATTTAATCTTAGCAGATGCTTGTCAGTATCTAACTCTATCTCGTCACCGTCTTCTACAAGAGCTATCAAACCGCCCTCTGCAGCTTCCGGGGATACATGCCCGATACTTGCACCTTTTGTAGCACCGGAAAAACGACCGTCGGTAATGAGAGCTACGCTATCTCCAAGCCCCATTCCTTGAATAAGTGCGGTAGGTGCCAACATCTCTTGCATACCCGGTCCGCCTTTTGGTCCCTCATAACGAATAACTACGACATTTCCTGGCTTAACTTTATGCGACATAATTCCTGTTATCGCCTCCGGTTGGGAGTTAAAACAGATTGCCGTGCCTTTAAACTGTCTCATATTCGGTTCAATTCCGGCAGTTTTTACAACGGCACCTTCAAGGGCTAAGTTTCCAAAAAGAATTGATAACCCGCCAACTTGCGAGTAAGCATTTTCATTTGTATGTATAATACTCTCATCCAAAATTTTAGCATCTGCTATGCGTTCACCGAGTGTTTCACCTGTTACCGTCGGATTGTCAAGATGAAGAAGCCCGCCTCTACGGCTAACCTCTTTCATAACGGCATTTACACCACCCGCGCGGTTAATATCGTCCATATGAACAGTTGTTAATGATGGAGATATTTTAGCGATATGCGCAACATTGTCTGCTATCGTGTTAATTTTCTCAATTGGAAAATCAACCCCCGCCTCTTTTGCGATTGCCAGCATGTGAAGAACGGTATTTGAACTTCCTCCCATCGCCATATCTACAACAAATGCATTATGAACAGCTTTTTCATTTAAAACATTTCGCAAGTTGTATTTGCTGTCATCTGCTTTTGCCATCTCTACGATTCTCTTAGCAGCTTTTTTAACAAGCTCGATTCTCTCCGGTGTCATCGCTAAAATGGTACCGTTTCCCGGAAGCGCAATACCCATAGCCTCACAAAGAGTATTCATAGAGTTTGCAGTAAACATACCAGAACAGCTTCCGCCGCTTGGACATGCGTTGCACTCTATGTCGTACAACTCCTCATCCGTCATTTTTCCTTCAGCGTGAACACCGACTGCTTCAAATGCAGTAGCTAGATCTATAGGCGTACCGTCTTTTTTATGCCCTGCCGGCATCGGACCGCCTGAAACGAAAACAGTAGGAACATTTACGCGAAGCGCCCCCATAATCATACCGGGAACAATTTTGTCACAATTTGGGATACAGATAAGAGCGTCTAATTTATGCGCATTCATAACCGTTTCAATAGAGTCTGCTATTACTTCGCGAGAAGGGAGAGAGTAAAGCATTCCGTCATGCCCCATTGCAATTCCATCATCAACACCTATAGTATTAAAAACAAACGGCACCCCTCCTGCTTCACGAATAGCTTTTTTTACAATTTCACCATACTCATGCAAGAAAAAATGCCCCGGAATGATATCTATATAGCTATTTGCTATACCTATAAAAGGTTTGTCGAAATCTTCATCCTTTAAGCCTGTTGCTCGAAGCAATGAGCGGTGAGGAGCTCTGTCAAACCCTTTTTTTATAGTATCACTTCTCATAAAAATCCTTTAATTTATAACTTATATATTTAGTATTTACGAGATTATAGCATTTTTTTCAAATTTTTTCGTAAAAACTCTTTACAAATGAAAATTAAACGGCTATAATTCCGTCCACTTAAAAAATAAGTGACAAAATTGCGGGAATAGCTCAGTGGTAGAGCACAACCTTGCCAAGGTTGGGGTCGCGAGTTCGAACCTCGTTTCCCGCTCCATAAAATATTAAATAAAAAAAAGATATCCGATATCTTAAAAAAACTCGAAGCCCGGGTGGTGAAATCGGTAGACACAAGGGATTTAAAATCCCTCGCTCGTAAGGGTGTGCCGGTTCAAGTCCGGCTTCGGGCACCATTATTATTATAAGTTATTGTTGAAACTGGTGCCATCGCCAAGTGGTAAGGCCGCAGCCTGCAAAGCTGCTATCCCCAGTTCAAATCTGGGTGGCACCTCCAATTTTTATAATAACTTCTTTACAAATGTGGATCTTTGGCTGAGTTGGTCGATAGCACCGGTCTTGAAAACCGGCGAGGGTTATACCTCCCAGAGTTCGAATCTCTGAGGGTCCACCACTTCAAAACCCCATAAAATAAGAGCCTTAAATCAAAAATCAAAAAAACATTTTTTACTTAAGAAATATATGGTTCCCGACTTGGTTCCCGACTTTTATACACAATCCTTTCACATCTAGTTAAATAAACTTCTCATCAAATCTGGAATTTTACTTTTAAGCAGATATGAATTTCCAATAATTAAATCTTTATATTTTGGTGTATATTTTTCATCTTTATTGCCAGTGTATTCTTTTTTCAACACGTTATTTTCATCTTTCATGTTTACTCCATGAATAAACTCTTTCATAGCATCTAGATAATATATAATTTGCTCTCTTGACAAATCCTCCAAAACATTACCAATCACTGTATAAATATCATTATTATCTAATCTTCCTTTAGTATTTTGCTTAATGTATCTAATTTCATCTCTTCTACCAGAAGGATCCCTTGTGAACGTATGCTTTTCTTTCACTATTGCTATCTTAGACTTTTCACTGTCTTTTATTTCTTTTCTTTCTTTTTCAATTATTGGTATAAGAAATTTATACAGGTCATATATGTAAAATGCTCTTGCCATTGCTTTTTTAAATGGTAATCTTCCATTGGGCAACAATTTCTTTGTGTCTTTTTTTTCTTCTGGGTGTTTCACATTTTCAGGAAGCTTTGACCTATCACTTTCTAGTGATAGGTCAAAAAAATACTCTACATCATTTTTAACGATATTTTTATTTTTATCATAATCATTTTTTATTTGTGCAACATATAACAAAAGATCTTCTTTTGATAAGTTCAAGTTTATAGGTATATTTACAAGCCTTGCCTCATCAAACATTAATCTTGGTCTACTAAACAAAGGTTCAGTATTTATATAGTTATTTTTTAAATCCTCATACTCAAGTGTTTCTAAAAATTCACTATCCAATATTATAAGAGGAATATCTTTTTGAAGTTTAATTAAATAAATATTTTCGATTTTATGAGTTGTAACATATCCTTTTGCTCCAAAGACACATTTATAGCCGTCTTGTTCAAGCTTTAACGTAAAATCATTTTTTGATATTTTGCTATTGCCTTTTTCCCAGCTATTATGTACTGGTTCATTTATGCGATTTACACAGGGAATATAAAACTCTGATGGATTATTAAAAACTTTTTCTACAGCTACATCCATATGTTCAGAATCCTGATTATATATATGTTTAGTATGTATGTGATAATTGACTAATCTATCAAAGCCATCTTTAATGTCATTTATAGAATATTTATACCAAAAATCAAAATTATGTTTTGAATATTCTGATTTTACTGATATTAGCAAATCTTGCTTTTTTTTCTCTTCTAAAATCGATACAAAATCTTTATCTAATTCATTAAGATAAATATCATCACTTAGTGACTTATATTGTACATCTCCAGTTAAGGTACATGGAATGTAAAATAAATACAAATGCTGATTTAAAGTTACACTATCATTCGCATCCAAAAACTCAGATATATTAACATTTTTTATTATTTCACAATCATTATTGTCTGTAAGAAAATATAACTTTTCTCTTTTATAATAAAAATCGATTACCAAGTGAAATATACTCTTAAACCCTAATTTATGATCCAATTTAAACTTGTGCAATAGCCTTACACTCCAAGAACTACTGCGTATTTCATCATAGTATTTTATTTTTTTAAATACATTATCAAAGTCATCCTCACAATCAAACCCTAAAAAACTAGTTTTTTTAAGACCTAGTTTATTCATACTGTCAATCAGTTTATTAAGTCTAACCAGTTCTTCATTGGTGATTTCTTTCGATGACTCATCTAAAAAAATGTCATATTCTTTCAGGAGATTATTATATTCATATGTTCTGATGAGCATTTCATATGCAATGCAGTATATATATTCCGCATCTTTGAAGTTTTGAATTTCTTCATATATCTTTTTTGTTTTTAAATTATTTGGGAGTTCACATTTAAATTTTCGCAATAAAGAATCGAAAATAGAGGGGTCTTTTGAATTTTTTTCCATAATTGATCCTAAAAACATAATAGTGATTTTACCTAATTAATCAACTTATACTTAGTTTTTTTCTTTCTTAGTAACAATTTAATACTTTTTAACTATTAAATTGTTACTGGGGAAATTTTTAAAATTTTCCCAGCACAAAACTATGCCTTTTTATAAATACTTTCACTAATCGGAAGCAGAAAGAGCTCAAACATCTTGCTTCTGAGATAACAGGAATTGCAATTTCTAAATTTATACCAAGGATTAAATATGTCAATGAATTTAGAAGAAGTTGGTTATTTAAAATCAACAAAAAGATGGTTGTCGCCGGATGATTTAGCAGATGAATACGGTTTTAGCAAAAGCACACAAAGCAAAATGCGTATGCAAAGCTCAAATTCAACAATACCTTTTTCAAAGGTTGGTGGTAAATATATTAGATATTCAAGGGCTTCTATAGATAAATGGTTAGAAGAACACCAAGTAAGAGGATAGGATTATGAAAAATATAATAGAAAAAGTGAATACAGCAAAAACAACTAAAAAGTTGTTAGATTTAATGGATACTGCAAGGTATGAATGCATGAAACATTATTATAACAATAGTATGGCTGTTGATGAAAAACATGAAAAGTTTCAGAGCTTAGAAAAATGCATTTACGAATTAGCTATTGAAAATGCCACTATACCTGAAGAGCTTGAAGCGTGTGCAGCATCAATAGAGTTGAATTTTTGTTTCGATGGTATCGATGCAGATGAGTGGGCTGAACAAATTAGAATAAAAGCGTACGGTATTGAATGGTACTTGAGGGAACACTTCAGCTCCTCTACATACCAAGGATTTGTGGGTTTTACAAATGAAGAGAGAGTTAAAAATCCATTTGAAGAGCTTCAACTAGCTATGAATTGTTAGTTTGATTATTAGCCCATTAAACGCTACAAAGTTTAATATTAATCAAAGCAAATTCAATGTCTTTGCTTGTGTTTTAAACTAAAGGTGTTAAGTAAATCAATTACTTAAGAACTCTTACCTCAGATTCATGGCTATTGCCTGTTGTTGTAACTATGAATTATTTGTAAGGATTTTAACCATTTTAAAAAAGGAAATTTAATGAAATATTTAATAGATGAAAATATACAAATAGAAAGTGCTTTACAAAAGTATGAAGATGACGCTAATAGGTTAGCAATGGCTAACGACGATATGTATCGTCAAGTTAGATTTTATGGCAAAAATGTTAGAGACCTTGAAATCTCTAATAACAGATACTGGGATGCTCAAATCGATTATAGTCGAATTGTGAATAATGAAGAGATGAGATATGATTTCTTTAAACATAAAGAGCAAGCAATTGTTAGAGATATAAATAAACCAAACCAATCTATTCTTCTATGGAGGATTAAAGATAAATTTTATTATAGACCTAGTTTATTTAGTTCATTAATTATTGGCGACGAAAAGAAAATAGCTGAGGAAATTAGTAGTAGGTATAACAATATAAATGTAGTTTTTGTCAGTGATCTTAATGATGCCCTATCTTACAAAAAGATGGATATAAGAATTGATACAACATATATTGCTAAAAACTCTATACCTGTTGTAGATGAAGAAGTTTTTGATATAACTCGAATGGAAGAGATATTTGTCAACCATCAAGGTTCACACTCTAGAAATACTCTATCTTATTCATCATATTTGGTTAATAGGTTTTATGATTTTGATTTAAAAAATGAGCCAGAAAGCTATGCTAAACATGTTATCCAGAATATAACAAATCTAAAAGATTTAAAATTCTTAACTAGTAGACTAGGAAAAAATTTTAAACATTTAAATTCATCCAATGCTATTGTTCTAGTTGGAAATAAAGATGTTTCAGAAGGAATTTTACTCAACAGAGTGCTAAAGCCAATATTTGGGTCACAATTTTGTACAACTATTACGGATGAAATGTTGCGAACCATGAGCATGGAAGATATTGTAAAACATAAACTGATTTATCACATTAGCCATATCCCAGAATCTGAACAAGATAGAGAAAAACTAAGAGAGATATTGATTTCAATTTTAGTAGATAAATTTATTCAAATTGAAAATCAATTTGTTCCAATTCACGGACAAGTTTTTATCACTATGGATAAAGCACACCCTTTCTTAAAAGATTTTTTAAGCTCAAGTGATATTTTTTTTATAGACTCTATGGAAAATATCATGACAAAGCTACAAGAAGAGGATAAAATATCCTTTCATCATAAACTACAAAATAGCCTCACTGCTTTTTCAAAAGAACTTTCAGTACTTGGAAGTATGCCTTATGATAATTCACAACAAAAGCATAATCAAAATGAAGAGTTTATCAAACTACTTGATGATATAGATGAAGAGATTGTCAAACTTGTAAAAAATAATCTGTTGGATCCATTTGATGATAACTTTGAGAATTTGATTCCAGTAATTGAAAGGTACAAGCATTGTTATATTACAGGACAAACAGGCAGTGGTAAGTCAGAGCTTTTAAAAACATTGATATTAAGAGATATTTTAAGAGCTGATGGCTCAGTTGTACTGTTAGAACCCCATGGTGATCTTAGTGAACAAGTTGCAAAAATGGTTCATGATAAAACAAGATTAGTTTATCTAAATCCATTTCTAGGTGAAAATCAAGCACCAACTATTAATCTATTTCATTTAGAAGATAAAAGTGAAGCTAACATCGCAAGAGTTACACAGATTATCCTTAATGTATTAAAAGGGATTAACTCAGATGAATCTTTTAGTGGTGCAATGGAAGATCATTTAGAGATGTGTATTAGAGTATTACTTAGAAGAGGTAATGGCAGCTTTCAAGAGCTTTATAGGTTTCTCAACGACAATAGAAATGATGACCTTATTGAGTTTGGTATAAATAGTCCTAATCCTTTAGAATCAGAATTTTTTGACGATGATTTTAAAAATCCAAAGGTATCAGTAACAAAAGATGCTCTTAGAAGAAGACTTAAAAAACTTCTAAATGATCATGTTTTCTCAAATATGATGAATGGTAAAAATGTAATTGATTTAGAAAAAGTGATGAACACTAAAGGCATGGTTATTATCTTTAATATCCCAAAGGGTAAGATGACAAATACTTACAAATACTATATTAGATTTATAGTTGAGTATATCCAAATTTTGGCATTGAAAAGAGCTGATATTTCAGAAGAAGAGAGAACACATACTCATCTTTACATCGATGAGGCACATAACTTTATCTCTTCAACAGCAACTATTAGTGAGATACTTACTGAGTCAAGAAAATACAAGCTTTTTGTTACTTTTGCCCATCAAGCAATTACCCAAATAAGAGACTCAAATCTTAGAGACATTATGACGACTATGACTAATGTTAAAATCATTGGTAAAAATAGTAATAAAACCCTTGAAGCTATGAACAAGACTCTAAATACAAAATTAGAGGATGTTGAAACTCTTAAAGCTGGAGAGTTTTATCTATCAGCTGGTTCTAATGACATTATTAAAATCAACAACACTGATAAACTACTAGATGGCAAAGAAGAGATATCTGATGCTCAATGGCAAGAGCATAAACAATATCAACTTACAAACTACTATCGAAGTACCAAAGTGTTTAATTTTGATGAGGCTGTAGATAAATTTGTCGGAAAACTACTATCAGAAGTTATTGATTTAAAATATTTCGAGCAATTACAAAAGTATCCAGAAAAATATGCTGAATTTTTGTATAATCTTGTAGATGATGAAAATGGTAGATTTGTTGCTCAACCTGAAATGAGTTTCTATTTCAATATCATATCCTCTGAAGCACATGTCAGTGATAACAAACTATTTTTATCTGAACTGCGAAACAGATATGAAGTGTTTAAACAAAACCCAAAAGATCACAAAAAATATAATGATAAATTTCGATACAAGCTACTGTAGTTTATCTATATTCCAAGAGTATTCCAGAGCCATTCTGGGATGCTCTTTTTTTATTCCAGATATTTTTATATACCTTTGGAATACACTTAGAATAGCCCATAGAATACCTTAAATAAGGGCTTTATTCCATTTTTCAGTAAATATGTATTTTCTATAAAATGACCCGTTTAATGGTATGATTTCAGAATATACTATTTATTTCTAGGTCTTCCTATCTTACTTTTACTTTTTGGCATAATCCCCCTTACAAACGCTCTATCTTTACTGTTATTTTTAACAGGTGCTAAATCTTGCTCTTCATCAGTTTTACATAAATATGAGGTTACATATTCATCTAAAATTTCTCGCTTATCAGTATCGCTATGATGAAGCATACCTACCCCTTTATGTTTATACTTCTTGCGATTACAATTAAAATGGCTACCTTTACCATCTGTTAGCTCTTTCCAGTATTCACCAATCTTATCTCCCATATGAGCATCTTTTTGCACTTTGTTACCATCGTATATAAAAATTGTGTGTAAATGAACTCCCTTATCTTCCGTGTACTCTTTTAAGCACATATATCCTACTTGGTCTTTAAAGACTGATGGCTTACCTCTTCTATTGTTTAGCATACGGTTAAAATCATCATTAGCATCATCTAGCACAATATTATCACTATGAGGTTTCTTATATCCAAGGTCTACTCTTACAACACATAATTTAGAGTATTTGTCTTGTAATGCATCTATGTACTCTTTGGTACTCTCTAATCTTTTGTTTACTGTTTTGTTGTTTAACATTTCATATCCTTTTATTTTTATTTCAATAAAAGGTATGTATACAATTATTTTTTTTATTTGTGTTATAGATGAAGACACTCTATAGCTACACTTCTATCTACGTTTATATATTATTTTAAATAGTATATCTATGAGAATAATGGTTACAGTGCATATCTATAATTATTAATAATATTAATAACCTAAAATGAGTGTTACATAATATACTGAGTAAACTATGTATACAAAATTTGTAAAGTTCTCGCTTTACGATGATTTATAATTTGTTGTAATATACAGAGTTAGAGATTTTGAAAAGAAAAAAATAAAAACTACAGCTACCAAAAAGTAGCTATAGAATTTTCACTTATAAAGTCTTTTTAATCGCAGATAGCGGCGTAGATTTGAAGTATAAATCTCTCTCAACACCCAAGCCAAGACTTCCTTTTACTTCTTGTATCTCGTGAAGCGAAAAGTATCCCAGTTCACTACCAAAGGGTGAAACGACATATCCAAAGCAAATATCTTTATCGATTGAAAGCTCCGTAATGTACCAAGTCCAGCCGTCTAAAAAGAGTTTTACATAAACAATCGGGTCTTTGTCTTCCTCCGTAGCGTAAAGATTAGGGACTATCGCTTTTACTTCTTTTGGTATTAATTCCATAATATCACCTCCTTTCACAGTTCTAAATTTCGTATAAAATCACCGATACACTCAATGGCATTTATATCTTTAAATGCAAATTCTCTCAAATAGGAATGGCTTGTTTAAAAGTTTTTAAAATATCCGCCCCTTCTTCTGAACCTAATATTTGCATATTGATAATCTCTTTATTGTTCGGATCATAAGTCTTGTTGAGAATGGAGCCTTGTTATAGCCTTTTTACACTCTATTTCTACATCTGTTTGAAGTTCACCTTTTTGGAGTAAAAACTTTAATCCTCCTATCGTCCAATCTCTAAAGTGTTTTTTAGCTTCTTGTTTTAAATAGAACTCACTTGACATCTTATGCTGCCTGCTGTTGTTCTATAGGTTTCCACCAAGTTTTACTAGGTGCATCGAATCTAAATCCACATGCTTTGATAGAGTCTCTTTTATTGTACATATCCTCTCCTGCAAGGATTAGGTTTTGACCTTGTTCTATGATGGTGAGTCCAAGATTGTAAAGAGAGGTGTAGTCGTAGGGATTATGAGATTGTTGTGTCTGTTGCTGAGCCTGTGGTTGCTGTGTATGCTGTTGATTGTATTGTTGTGGCTGTTGTAACTGCTTTGTCTGAGAATATTGCTGTTGTTGCATCTGCTGCGGTTGGTTCTGCTGATTACGGTTTTTGTCATAAAGACTGTTACCAAACTGGTTTCCAAATGTTCTCATGGCTCTTTTTATGGCATCTGTGACAGCTTCTTTTGCTGCTCCCTCATGTGCATCAGAGAGTGTTTTTGCAATACCTGTGCCAAACCCTACATCTTCTCTTGAGATATGTTTGTTGTGTGAGAGGTCGTTTACGGTTACATTAACGACTGCCCTATAGGCTATGATGATGTTCTGATTAGAGTTTGTCTCTTGTGAGACTTCTGCTAAGCTGGTAATAGCATATGACCAATTCCCGTATCCGAATATTCTATTGGCTGTTTCTAAAACATCAAACGCTTCAAGATAGGAGAGATTGATATTTCCTTTAGAGCGGCTTTTAATTCTACTACTGTCTAGCTCATACGAGAGAACCTGTGTCTGTTTTTCGTTGAACATGATTCTATCTCCTTATGCGGCTATCTGAGAATCTACTAAATTCAGTAGTTCTGCAGCTTGATTGTTAGAGCTAGAGCGTCTAGCGTTGACTTTTATTTTTGCTGGTATCTCTTCTTTAGTAACACCAACTTCTACAAACGAATCTATCTCATTCATACCATCGACTGTAAGCATTGCATCTTTCACGCTTTGCTCATCTACGACTACATTGTAATATCCAAGTTTTATAAGAGCATCTGGGTTGATGATTTTAAAAGTTTCTGTAAGCTTTGTCTTTTGAGGTGTGATTGTGATTGAGGATATAGAGGTTCCGTCTAATCTATCTATGCCATACTCCGCTAGAACTGCTGCTGTTGCTTCAAGGGCTGTAGCTTTTGCAAGTGATAGATTTTTCTTTAAAGCACTCATCTCTTGGATGTCTGCTGTGAGATAGTCTATCTTGTTTTGGATTTCTTGGATACTTAAACCTAAGTAATCGGCTTTTGCATGGTAAGGTTTGTTTGATTCTAAAACTTGTCGTACATAGTTTTTGAACCACTCTTGGCTTTGTGGGTTAATGTTCTCCATTTCGCTTTGGAGACGGTAGTTTGTCATTTTCATAAAGTGTTTCCTTTATTGTTGCAGCTCATTTGCTGTGTTTGATTTATAATCATCCATTTTAGATATGAGATGATGAATACTACGGAGTGCGTTTTCGAGGTAGAGTTCTAGCTTAGGTAGAGTGATTGGGAGTGTATATATCTCATTGGCACTCTTTTTAGCTAGGTAGAGTTGAAGTTGAATGAACTTCATCTCTAGTAGGATTATCTCTTGGGTGGTTGGTCTGTTTGGTGTATGTAATCTGTTTTTCATAGATGCACTTTTTTATGCTTATGCTGCAACTTGGTAAGTTGGCTCCTTAATGGAAGCTATGCGTTCTGCCATATCCCATAAATTTTGATTGACTTCTGCGTCTTTTGAGAGGGAGACTATTTTTCTGCTTGTAAAACGTCTCTTTGTCTCTTTGTTGGTTCCTGAGATGTTGCCACGAAGGAGATTCTCTTGGATAACATTGAGCACAGTGTATAAATCATCACGACTATCTTCTTCTCTATGAGGAACCAGTAAATCTTGATAATCTACTTGTAAGTGTTTCTCAAATCTTAGAGGAATACTACTGCGTGCAAATGACTCTTTTTCATGTTGGCTTAGTTTTATGGACTCTAAGAGTTGAATCTTTGCCATCAGTTTTGGTTTGATGGCTGTAATGTTTGCAACTGCAGTGGCTACATCGTTTTCTCTATCGCCTATGTGTTTTATCTTATAGCTCTCAAATACACTCTCTGCTATGACAAGACCGTTACTGCATACGAAACGAAAGATGCCTGCTGATATGGTAAAGCTTTTGCTTCTGTCGTGAGAGTTAAACAGAAGTAGCTCAACTGCGTTTTCTGGTGGAGACAATAAATCTTCAAAGTGTCTGAAGCGAACGAGGTGTTGTTGGTATCCCTCTTTGTCTTCATCTCTGACTTTTGCTTCTGATACACTGACTGGATACCAGTTGTTTTTCTTAATTTCATCTATGACATCTATGGTCGGGATAAAGTGGTATTTATCGCTTACATCGCTGTGTGGTTGCTCTGTGAAGAGTGCTGGGGCTTGGTTCATTAGTTCTGCGTGGGTTAGTGGAAATTGTGACATGGGTGTATCCTTTTTTTAGTTTTTATGTTTATTCTATGGTTGAAAGTCTTTGAGACTAATCCTGTTGCGACTCTAAAGTCTCTTTGATAATGGTTGCTCCTGCAATAATCACTGCTAATAAAACTGACGGCGGTATCATTTTTATGCTCCTTTTAAAGGCTGGTAGTGTTTGTTATTGATAGGAGTGATTTTAAAAGATTCTTTTTCCATATCATCTAGCTCTTTGCTTGTAGGCTCTTTTGAAAAGTAATCAAGACACTCTGAAAATGACAATCCTAATTCAAAATCTTTTTCTTGTTGATTTTTCATTTTCATAACATACCCCTTGAGCTATTCCAATTTTTACCGTCACACATCAAATCATCAAATGACGGTTTTGTAGTGAACACACAAAACTCTTTTAATTTTTGAAACATTGTGTTTTCTCCTTATGTTTAGTTTTCAAAGTAATCTCCACTTTGTCTATATTGATGATATATTGTTAAAAAATTTTAAAATACAAATTTTTACTTTTAAAACGACACCACCTGTCAGTAAACTATGTAATACTTCTTAAAATGAATATTGAGGAGCATGTGATATGGTTAAACAATTAATTGGAGGAGTTGCACTTGCAGCAACTGGATATGGAGTAAAAAGGTACTTTGAAGATTGTTGTGTTATCAATGGTCTAATTAACGATACTTTAGATAAAAACAGTAATGAAGAAGATAAGGGACACAGTTTTTTTGTAGATTTGTCAAATTACAAAGATGTTTTGCCTGAACTAAAAGAAGCTATAGATAAATATGTAGATGTTAAGGTAAAACTGTTTAACGGTAGTCTAAGAGAATTAAGAACAGCTCTACTTGAGATAAAAAACTTAGATAAAGAGCTGGTAATTACAAATATTGAATTAGTGGAAAAATATGACTTTAAATTTTTTCATAATGAGACTCTAAAAAATATTGAAAAATTTACACAAATACTTCAAAAAACTAAACACTATATTGATAAACATCTTGATAGCCTTGATACAATTATCATAAGCTCAAATGACTTTACTACATACAGTGAAGAAGATAAAAAGTTTGTTGAAAATTTTGCATATCTTTGTACAACCATAGATAAAATTGATAATTCAAAAATGACTTATGACAAGATGACTATATCAAGAGAAGTTAAAAGAGGATTTGGAAAGGTAGAAACGATTATTGATTAAGATTTAGGAGTAAAAAAATCACATAAATCAATTTCAAGTATCTGTGATATTTTTAAAAGTTGTTCAAGATTGAAGTGTTTGTTGTTATAACAAATTTCAGAACCCGATACGACAGAAACTGACTTATAGCCCATTTGTAAAGATAAATCAAGCTGAGACAGATTCCTTGCTTTGCGATATTTGGCAACATTTTTACCAATGATTTGGTAAAGCTGTTCAGGAGTTAGTTTTTCCATGTGTACAACCTACTTATAGTGATTATTCTCTTATAAGTCTAGCTGTTGTACAATCTAATCTCAATCTGTTTTAATACAGTGTATAGTAGTAGATAATACAATAAAGGTATGTAATGAAAAATGTGAATTTATTTATAAAAGATAATATAAAAGCGGTAAATGATGACATTCTTATATTATTAGAAATTTCTGATAAAAAATTAACCAATGCAATAAAAGCTTTTGACTGTGATGAAAATTTACATAAATATGTGATTGCTTTATACGATACTACAAAATTAGGCACAGGTAAAGAAGGTTTACTTTTTACTGGTGAAAAAATACTTTATAATAATGGTAAAGAAATTGTAGTATTTAACTATAAAAATATTAAATCTGTTGAATATTTATCTGAAATAAAAAAAGGTATTTTAGGTAAACAAAATATTTATGAATATATAAAAATAAACATGAATAGTGAAGATTATATTATAGATAATCTATGCGGTATGTTGCCTTCTAAAAACTTTAATTATAATTTACTTGCAGAGTTTATAGATAAAATCATTTCTGAATTTGATACATATAAAGAAGAAGAAAATAAACTAAAATCTTTTGATAAAATGCCTGAAGAATTTAAAATTGCTTATTTAAAAATTATTGTCAATATGACATTTGATGACGATAATAAAATCGATGAAAAAGAATTAGCAGAGTTACTTTTACTAATAACCAGATTAGAGTTAACTCAAGATTCAAGATTTGAAATCAGATTATATATTGCCAATATTTCAAATGAGAATATCATACCTAATGAAGATTTACTCAATAAAGTTATTAACACTTCTAATCTACTACATTATAAATCAATAATGATATCACTTTTAAAAGATATGATAAATATTTATTTTAGTACAAAAAAAGACGAAAGTATAGAGCACATAATAAAAGATATAGATTCAGCTGTAAAAAATAATAAAGAAATTGATATAGAACAAGCTAAAAAAGTCATGTCATCGATAAATTTTAATTTTTTAGAAACAAATAGAAAATTATTTAATGTTTCAGATGAAGATATATTCTTGGCTTATCTGGCAATTGCAAATGATTACAAAATTATACATAAAGATCTTGATGATAATTCAATCAAGAAGATATTTACTGAATTTGGTGCGACAGCTTCTAGTATTGGAGTGCCGTTAGGTGCAGTTTATTTATCAGGAAGTGTAGTTGGACTATCAGCTTCAGGTATATCTTCAGGACTTGCTTTTTTGGGTATGAGAGGATTAGGTTTTTTAAATCCTATGACTGCGGGAATAGCAACTGCCATATTAATTGGAACAGTAACATACAAGGGCATCAAGCATTTAAGCGGTGTAGATAAGCTAGACAAATATAAGACAAGAGAATTTATGTTACATGAAGTTATTAAATTAACACAAAAAACAATTTCAATGTTGATAGATGACATAAATTATGTAATAAGAGCACTCAATGACACTACAGTAGAGCAAAAAAAACAAAATTCAAAAATAAATGAACTTACACTTTTAATGGCAAGTACCTTAAAATGCATAGATAATAAACAAAAACAATCTCAAAACTCAATGAGTAGAATAAAAGTTCCTAAAATTTTAGATGAATCAAGATTAAAAATTTTAACTACAGATGTTGCTAAAGAACACTTATATAGATTAGTAATTGAAAATTACAATAAAGAGACTTTGCTTTTAAATGAATATGTTGATACTGATACTTTAGATGAAATATCAAGAATATTAGAAAATCTAGGCTATTTTGAAACAGATAATGTCTTAAGAGGTGCTGCATTGAATGGGCTAAATAATATTAAAGGTTTACCCAATGGATGAGCAATATTTAAAAGATGAAGCAACTGCACTTAAAGTACAAAAACACCAAATAAATAGTTCTACTTATAAGCTTACTGAGATAGACCAGTCTTTAAGGGACATAAAACAAGAACAAGAGATCAACAATGAAACTTTGGATGAAATGTTCAACAATATGCATACATTGCTACAAGGCGGAGATATTCAATTATCAAATGAAAAAAAGCATACTTTAAGTACATGTAAAGTGGTTGATGAACTTGATAAGATTGAAGCTCATAATAATATGACTTGGAAGGAGTATTCTGATTTAGTTAAGGATTATGGTTTTAGAAATAATCTTGATTTAAAAGATGACCCTTTTAAAGACTTGATGACAGAATCAGAGAAAATAGAATTTCAAAATCGAATAGAAGATGAGTTTACTTTTAAAAATGCTCAATGTGACAAATACGACTATATGATAGCAGGAACATGTGGTGTTATAGCAGGATTAATTGATATTTTATTTGTCTATGTAGATGCAGAAACTGTACCAAAGCTTGATGATAAAGGTAATTTAAAGTATTACGAAAATGGGAAAAAAAAGGGTGAAATAAAAACTAAAAAAGTCCATAAACAAGGTAAACTTAATGATAAAGTTGATGAGTTTGCTTTTAAAATTGTAGAAAAATTTGCAACTTTTGTATGTGAAAAAAATAAAGATATTAGTACAAGACAAAAAGTAATTCAATGTTTAGAAAATAAATTTAAAGTAAATTATGATCAAACCCATACTAACAAAAAAGGCAAAGCTGGAACAAATGGGAAAATTAATAATTTATATCCTTCAAATCATCATTTGAAAAACTTAGGGCATGCAACCGATATTATAGGTTTAATAGTATCAATTTTAAATCAATTTACAAATACTTCAACTTTTGTAAGTGATGGGAAAGTAATTACATTTGAAACTCATGAATCTGAAATAAATTTACAAGGACATAATTTTATTGCTAAAATATTTTGTGGTTTTGCAAATTGGTTTGGACATATAATGTCAGACTTATCAGGTTCAAATAGTTCAATAAAATTAGGAAATAGAGGGAAAGGCGTACCTATACCTTTTTTTGAACTATTTCTACTACTAGATTTTGGAGAGTTTGGTAAAGATAAACAAAAATTTGCAAAAATTGCAACACAAGTTTTTGAAGAAGGTTACGAAGCAAGGCATGGGGTAGCTATGGCTATCCCAGTTTTAATAAATGAATTACTTATAAGATTTATGTATACAATGAAAGGTAAATTTTATCATCAAAAAAAATGGGAAGATTGCATTCCAAAGGAAAATATTCCAGAAGTAAGAAGAATGTTGCTAGTAGGACATGGAACATTATGTATTATGGATGGAGCAGATGCGGCTATTCGTTCAGGCGGAGATATGGTTAAATTTTTATTGAGAACAAATTTAATTGCGTGGGTGAGGTTTGGTCACTTATCATTAAAAGAAGTCTATGCTTGGTACAATAGTGGACAGATTGATGATGAGGCAATGGATGAATATCTTACCAATGATTTAAAAAGAATGTTAAAAGCAGAAATAAAAAAGGGAAAATAATAATGCTAACATATTTCAAAGTACTATTTATACTAACTGTAATGTTTATATCTTTAGCAGTCATCACAAATCTATTTACAACTATCAAGTTTTTAGATTTTGTGTTGGCTTTTGGTATTGCTGTGTCTATATCATTTTTTATAGAGTACGGTAAAGTACAATCAAAATATCTACTTTTTCTTAGAAAATATTTTTAGCAAATGGCAAAATCACACGACACTCTAGCTTATAGACTCTCTTTAATCCTTACAAAACTCAATAGTGGTGAAAGATTCACTGCTATTGAATTATCTGATGAGTTTAATGTAAGTATTAGAACGATACAAAGAGATATAAAAGAAAGACTCTCTTACATACCTATACAAAAAAATGGTGATTACTACAGTATGGAAAGTTATGCTCTAGGAAAACTAAGCTTTGAAGATATTAAAAATTTTGCCACTTTAAGCGGGATAAAGTCACTCTATCCATCATTATCAAATGAATTTATAACTGATATTTTAAATGCAAAACTAAATAGTGCCTACCTTATCAAAAATCAAGGCTTTGAAGATATTAGCTTAAAAAAAGAGTGGTTTGAAATGTTAAGTGCAGCTATAGTTAAAAATAGTCCTGTAAACTTTGAATATAAAGAAAAAAATAGAACTGTAAACCCTTACAAACTTGTAAACAATAATTCTATCTGGTACTTACTTGCAGATGAAAATGACAAACTAAAAACATTTACATTTTCAAAGATTCAAAAGTTTAGATGGGAAGATGACATAAAAATATTTACTCCTAAAAAAGAGTTTTTAGTGCAAATAGTAAAAAACGACACCAACTGGTTTTCAAATGAACTTATCGAAGTAACACTTCAAATAGACAATGAGGCAAAAGAGTATTTTACTAGAAAAGATATATTAGCAAATCAAAAGATACTAGAACAAAATGAGAATCACTTTATCATCTCTACAAAAATATCTTACGATGATGAGATACTAAAGCTTGTAAAATATTGGATACCCTATATCAAGATTGTAAAGCCACAGTATTTAAAAGAGAAGTTAAATGATTCTTTAAAGGGATACTTGCTTAAATAAGTAAATACTAGACTACTTGACAAACTTTTAAAAAACTGATAACATTTCAATATAATCAGTAAATACAAGACTAGTATTTAGTTTTTATTTACTTTATTTTGGAGTGACGTTATGAATGAAAAACAATTTACCGTATTACTTAGAGAATTAAAAGGTGGTTTAAAAGTAGAGCACTTTGCTAAATTTATCTATCTTTTAATCGCATGGAAAAAACTATCACCACAAATAAAGAAAGAAGAACTGACTTTTGAATATTTTTATAATCAAAAGATAGAAACAAAGAAATTTCAATCAGTTGTAAAAGATTTATCAAAATCTATAAAACTATTTGAGCTTTTTTTAAATCAAAATATCAGAATAGATAAAATTGAAAGTAATGAACTTATCAAACTTTGTGGTATAGCTAACGAAGAGTTGGCTGTACCAAATGTTTTTGATATTTTTTATTCTATACTTGATGGCTATATGGATTTTTCAGTTGCTAATCAGATAGCTAATTTCGGAGTGAAGTTGCTAGATGGCAACTGCGATACAATATATTCGCCTTTTAGTAATGGCTACAACATTGCGTATTCTACAGATAAAAAAATAGTTGCTGAATCATTTGCAAATGAATATGTTATAGAGCTAATGAAAATTATAGATGGTATTGATATTGAGTTTACTTTTACAGATCCACTAGAAAATCCAACTTACATTAACCCCAACGCCCCACACTTATTAGAACAGTTTAATTGCATCCTTTCATTCCCACCTATGGGATTATCGACAAACAACGACTTTTTACATACTGATAAATTCAATCGATTTAAATTCCATAAAGTTAAATCAAATAGAGAAGTTGCGCATTTTGAGCATATTTTATCTCAAACTAGTGGTAAAGCCGTTGTTTTGATGCCTGTTGGTTTCACCTACAGAGGCAATCAAGATGAAGAATTTAGAAAATATCTAGTTGAAAATAATCTCTTAGAAGCAGTTATACAGCTGCCACCAAACCTGCATAACGCCACTTCAATTGAAACGACCTTTATCATTATCGATAGACACAAAAAGAATAATGATATTTACTTTTTAAATCTAAAGCATGAAAGCTTTTTACAAAGAGAGGGTAGAAAGCTTGTGCTTAATGATGTTGATAACATTGTATCAATTTATGAAAATAAACAAGAGATAGAAAGTATATCAAGGTTTGTTACTTCTGATGAGATAAGCAATAACAGCTACTCTTTTGCAATTGATAGATACATCATTTCCAGAGGGATTGCAGAGGTACAAAAAAAGCTACAAAGTTTTGAATTAATTAATTTAGAAGACATAGCAGATATCAGAAGATCACAACTATTTAAAGATGAGGGAGAGGGAAAAGAAGTTTATGAAGTATCTCCTTCAGATTTTAATAAAGCTGGATTTCTTTTAGAGTGCGGGAAAATCAAGCAAATCGGCTCACAATATAAAAGACTTCAAACTTACAAATTAGAGCCTTATGATGTACTACTAAGCACTAAAGGAACTATTGGGAAAGTAGCAATAGTCGGTGAAATAAGTGAAACAATCATTGCATCTCAAGCGGTACAGGTTATAAGACTAAAAGCTGCTGATAAAAAAGAAAAAGCAATAGCTCTCTATATGTTTTTAAAATCAAATTTAGGACAAACCATACTTTCGACTTTGGTATCGGGTGTAGCTATGCCACAAATTGCAACAGCAGAGATAAAAAAGCTGAGTATCCCCATTTTAACAAAAGAGCAAGAAAAGCAAACAGTTTTAAACTTCAACAGTGAGATAAAAATGTATAATGAAATAAATAAAATTTATACAGATGTTCAATCAATCCATGACAGTTTTTTAGGAGCAAAGTAAATGAAGTTCAACGAAGACACAAGAGTAAAAATACCATCTATACTGCACTTAACACGCTTAGGGTATGAATATATCTCTATAAAAGATTCATTATGGGATGAAGAGACAAACATATTTAAAGATATTTTTGCTAAAAGCATCAAAAATATCAATAAAAGTTTAGAGCTTAAAGATGATGATATAAATAGACTCTATGGGAATATTTTACTTCTGCTTGAAAACGATGATCTTGGTCGTGCTTTTTACGACAGAATAACCGAAAAATCAGGGATTAAAATAATAGATTTTGATAACTTTTCTAACAATACTTTTAATGTAGTTACCGAACTAACATACAAAAAAGATGAGGATGAGTTTCGACCAGATATTATCTTACTTATAAACGGCATCCCGCTTGTATTTATAGAGGTTAAGAAACCAAATAATACTGACGGTGTAAGAGCTGAACGAAAACGAATAGAAACAAGATTCCAAAACAAAGCATTTAAAAAATTTGTAAATTTAACTCAATTAATGGTTTTTTCCAATAATATGGAATATGATAATGAATCAAGCGAGCCTATACAAGGTGCTTTTTATTCTACAACCTCTTATCATAAACCAATATTTAACTATTTTAGAGAGGAAGAGCATTTTGATTTAGAAGATATGCTTACTCCCCTTGATGAAGATACTGAAAATTTCATCTTAAAAGATAACAACTTAAATGTCATAAAGAACAGTCCAGAATTTCTAACAAATAAAGATCCAAATACTCCCACTAATAAACTTTCAACATCACTCTTTAGTAAAGAAAGATTAGCTTTCATTTTAAAATATGGGATTGCTTATGTAAATGAAACAAAAGGTATTGAAAAACATATTATGAGATACCCTCAAATCTTTGCAACCAAAGCTATAGCTTCAAAACTTGATGAGGGTATAAAAAAAGGTATTATTTGGCATACACAAGGAAGTGGTAAAACAGCACTTGCATATTACAATGTAAAACATTTGACTGATTATTTTCAAGCTAAAAATGTTATTCCTAAGTTCTATTTTATCGTTGATAGAATAGACTTATTGCAACAATCCCATAGGGAGTTCACAAGTCGTGGTCTAGTAGTCCATACCATAAGTTCAAGAGATGATTTTGTAAAAGATATAAAGAAAACTACAGCGATTCATAATCATAGTGGAAAAGCTGAAATTACTGTCGTAAATATCCAAAAATTCAAAGATGACCCAGATGTAGTTACTTCAAAAGATTATAACTTTGAAGTTCAAAGGGTGTATTTTTTAGATGAAGTCCACAGAAGCTACAACCCAAAAGGGAGTTTTTTAGCAAATCTAAATGAATCAGACCCAAATTCTATTAAAATAGGACTTACAGGAACACCGCTCTTAGGAGAGGACTATAACTCTAAGGCTTTATTTGGGGGTTATATTCATAAGTATTACTATAATGCTTCAATAGCTGATGGTTACACACTTAGGCTCATTCGTGAAGAGATAGAAACTAACTATAAACTGCAACTAGAACAGATACTAAAAGATATTGAAATTTTAAAGGGTGATGTAGATAAGAAGTTCATCTATGCTCATAAAAATTTTGTAGAGCCAATGCTTGAGTATATAGTGACTGATTTTGAAAATAGCAGAGTTCGGTTTAACGATAACACTATTGGTGGAATGGTTATTTGTGAAAGTTCAGAACAAGCCAAAGAGATGTTTGAAATATTTAATTCAAAATATGCCAATAGAGTAACCGACAATAAAAAACTTGCTACATCGGCTGCTTTGATACTTCACGACATCGGGACAAAACAAGAGAGAAAAGATTTTGTGGAAGATTTCAAAGATGGAAAAATTGATTTTTTGTTTGTTTATAATATGCTTCTGACAGGCTTTGATGCTAAAAGACTTAAAAAACTCTATCTTGGAAGAATTATTAGAAAACACAATCTTCTACAAGCTCTCACTAGGGTAAATCGGACTTATAAAGATTTTAAATACGGTTTTGTGGTTGATTTTGCGGATATTAGTAAAGAGTTTGATGCTACAAACAAAGCTTATTTTGATGAACTTCAAAGTGAGTTAGGCGATGAGATGGAAACGTACTCAAAACTTTTTAAATCAAAAGAGGAAATAGAGGACGAAATCACAGAGATTAAAGATACGCTTTTTAGATTTGATACTCTTAATGCTGAAAACTTTTCACAGCAAATAAGCCAAATAGAAGATATAAAACAGATGCAAGGGATTGTTAAAGTTCTTGATAATGTAAAAAGCTTATACAATCTTATAAGACTTTTTGGACATTATGATTTACTAGAAAAAATAGATTTTGCTAAATTAACTCTCCTATATAGAGAGGCTCAAAATCATCTTAATATTTTGAATCTCAAAAATAAAATAGAAGATGGAGCAGATACTACAAATCTACTCAATGCAGCACTTGAAGATATTATATTTATGTTTAAGAAAATTGGGGAAGAAGAGCTTATTTTAGCTGATAAACTCAAAGATACTTTACGAAAAACAAGAGAAGCACTTGCTAGTAATTTTGACAAAAAAGACCCAGAATTTATTTCTTTAAAAGAGGAGCTTGAAAGACTTTTTAAACAAAAGAAACTAAGTGAAGTTACACAAGATGAGATGATTAAAAATATTGAAGCACTTAGAAAAATTGATGCAAAAATAAAAGAACTCAATAGACAAAACAATCTACTGAGTAGCAAATACAACAACGATCCAAAATATGCAAGAATTCATAAGAGGATAATAGAGCGAGGTAACATCTCAAAAAGAGAATCTCAAATCTTTGATGCACTTACAGGTGTAAAAATTGATGCAGATGATAAGGTTCTTTCAAATAGTGATATGCTAAATAACGAAAGCTATTTTGAAAGATTGATGATAACAAATGTGATTAATAGATTTAAAAATGAGCAAAAATTTGATATTAATGCAGATGTAACAAAATATATAAACAAACTTGTAATAAATGAATATATAAACGAATTTAATGGAGTGACAGCTTGGTAGCAGAATTTGAAATAAAAACGAAACAGTTAATAGATAGTCTAAAAGGGATATGTGCAAGTTATGGACTTGGCAATGATGGAAATGAGTTTAAGATTATCACTCAAGCATTTTTATATAAATTTCTAAATGATAAATTTGCCCATGAGCTAAAAAAAGCAAACAAAACTATAGCAAATGCCCAAAAATGGGAAGAAGCATTTAAGGCTCTAAGTGATGATGATAGAGAGATGTTAAGTTTACAGTTAGGTGCTGATACAGCGATACTTAAACCTGAGCATCTTATTTCCCATCTTTACAATAGACAAAATGAAGCAGATTTTGCCAAACTGTTTGATGATACTTTGCGAGAGATAGCAAAACAAAACAATGACATATTCGCAGTAAAAACAGATGGTGGTACAAAAATCACACTCTTTGAACAAAATGGACTAAGTAACTTTATCTCTGATGAATCAAAGAGAGATTCTTTTTGTAAAGCCATCATAAACAAAGTTGCTGATTTTAGTTTGGAAAGTATTTTTAACCAAAAGTACGATTTCTTCGCAACGATTTTTGAATACCTAATCAAAGACTACAATAAAGACAGCGGTGGAAAGTATGCAGAGTATTACACACCTCATGCAGTAGCTAAGATTATGGCTGCGATTTTAGTAACTGGTGATGTTAAAAATGTATCGTGCTATGACCCAAGTGCAGGTTCAGGAACACTCCTTATGAATATAGCTCATGCTATCGGTGAAGATAGATGTACTATCTATTCCCAAGATATTTCTCAAAAATCATCAAATCTACTAAGACTCAATCTTATTTTAAATAACCTTGTACACTCAATTTCAAATATTATTCAGGGTAACACGATGTTACACCCATTTCACAAAGAAAATAATAACCTCAAAAAGTTTGACTATATCGTTTCAAATCCACCATTTAAGATGGACTTTACAGACTTTAGAGATGATTTGGATACAAAAGAAAATAAAGAGAGATTCTTTGCAGGCATTCCAAAAATTCCAGCTAAAAAACTTGAATCTATGTCTATTTATAGCCTATTTTTACAGCACATCATCTACTCGCTCAAAGCAAATGGAAAAGCAGCGGTTGTTGTACCGACTGGATTTATCACAGCTCAAAGTGGAATAGATAAAGCGATACGAGAATATCTTATTGAAAAGAAAATGTTAGGTGGTGTAGTATCAATGCCTAGTAATATTTTTGCTACAACTGGTACGAATGTATCTATTGTATTTATAGATGCTTCAAACAAAGAAGATGTAGTGCTGATAGATGCTTCAAATCTTGGTCGTACTGTAAAAGATGGTAAAAATCAAAAAACAGTTTTACAGCCAGAAGAAGAACAACAAATCATAGATACTTTCAATAACAAAGTTCAAGTAGAGGATTTCTCTGTGGTTGTTAGCTACGATGATATAAAAACCAAAAATTACTCTTTTAGTGCAGGTCAATATTTTGATGTGAAGATAGAGTATGTAGATATCACAAAAGATGAGTTTGATGCTAAGATGAAAAGTTTTAGTGATAATTTAGAAGCTATGTTTAGTGAATCAAAAGAGCTTGAGGATGAGATAAAGAAGCAGTTGGTAGGGTTGGTTTATGGTCAGTAAGCCTTTAAAAGAACTATGTATTGAAGGTGAAATAGGCAAATATGGAATACCTGCTTCTGCGGAAGATTTTTCAATAAAAAAGACTAGATATTTAAGAATCAGTGATATTGATGATTTTGGAAATTTAATGGATAACGATAAAAAATCTGTTTCATCTAAAGATATTGATAAATACATTCTAAAAGAAGGTGATCTAGTTTTTGCCAGAACAGGAAATTCTACAGGCAGAGCATATTATCATGAGTTAAAAAATGGCACATTGGCATTTGCTGGATTCTTAATTAAATATGGACTTGATTCAAAAAAAGTTAATCCAAAATATTTAAAGTATTTTACAGTATCGAAACAATATAAAAATTGGGTTGCAAATTTGTCTGTAGGAAGTACAAGGGGCAATATCAATGCTCAAACTTTTGCTGATTGTCCTATATTATTACCATCACAAGAACAACAAAATTTATTAGTAAAAATCTTATCTTCCCTTGATGTAAAAATAGAACTAAACGGTAAGATAAATAAAGAACTAGAAGCTATGGCAAAAACTCTTTATGATTATTGGTTTGTGCAGTTTGATTTTCCTGATGAAGATGGGAAACCTTATAAATCATCAGGTGGGAAGATGGTTTGTAATCAAGAATTAAAAAGGGAGATTCCACAGGGGTGGGAAGTTAAGAAGCTTGATGATGTTATTGTAAAAACTGGCACAGGATTAAATCCTAGAGATAATTTTAAATTAGGTTTTGGTAATAATTATTATGTAACTATTAAAAATATTGAACAAGGGAAAGTGATTTTAGATGACAAATGCGATAAGGTTGATGATGAAGCACTAAAAATAATCAATAAACGATCTGATCTAAAAGTTGGGGATATTTTATTTACAAGTATTCAACCTGTAGGAGTTACATATTTAATCCAAGAGCAACCAAAAAATTGGAACATCAATGAATCTGTGTTTACGGTTAGACCTGATTATAATTTGGTTTCATCAGACTTTTTGTTTATGCTGTTGTCGAGTGATTTTATGAAGGCTTACACAAATAACGTTTCAGCTGGTAGTATTCATAAAGGTGTTAGACATACTGATTTAAAAACATTTAAATTTGCATACTCAGGTAATGAAATCATTAAGCTTTTTGATAAAAAAATAAAACCTATTTTGAAAAAAATGTATGTTAACGAACAACAAAATCAAGAACTAGCAAAACTAAGAGATTGGCTTCTTCCAATGCTTATGAATGGGCAAGTGAGTATAAAATAAAGGATGAAAATGAGTACAAATACAGTTGAAATAAAATCTTTAGATGATATCTTTTTTTATTATTCAAAAGTAAAAGATGGTGAAGTTGCAGATGATGTATTGTCAATATCTATGGATGATTTTTTAGAAAATTTTGAGTTTGTATTAGACTATAAAGACAGTTTAGATCGGTTACATGGAACGATAGATGTTACATTAGCTTCTGCAATAGTTGATTTGCAAGATTTCATCAATAATCTATACAAAGTAATAAAATATCAAGATATACCGCATACTTTGTCTGATGAAGAATTGGCTGCTCTTAGAATCTATGTAAAAATTGCAGATGGCAGTACAAAAGAGATAATAAAAAATATTAGAAAACTACTTGAAAAGATGGTGGAAGATATGACTGGAAAAGAAAAAGTAATCGTAGTGGCTATTGTAGCTATGGCATTAACGGCAGGTTATATTGGTAGTGAGTATTTTGATTATTTAAAACAACAAGATGAGAATAATAAAACAATACAAGCAGGTCAACAAGAAACTGAAAGAACACAAGCTATTATCAAAGGATTTTCAGATGTAACCCGTGAAATACAGTTAAGACCTCTATATAAAGAAGCCATTAAAAATGGTCAAAAAGCGGTATTAAAACCTGTAAGACAAAATAACAGTTATACTCTACAACCATCTGATAATTTAGATGATGATAATAAGACAATTAAAACACCATATATTATAGATGAAGAAAAAGCCAAAAAGATATTAAAAACAAAAAGAAGTACATCAGAGACAGATATTATCAATGATAGTTTTTTTGTAAAATATATCGAAGCATTAGAGGAAAATAACAAGTATAAAGTTAAAATTGCTAGTACTTCTACTGAGATTAGTGGAATTGTTGAGTTTGATACTGATGATGAAGATATTGATTTTAGTATTTTATCGTCGCATTTAGCCAATAGAACAGCTGTCTCACTTACAATTAAGACTAAAACAATTAATGGCAATACGACTATTGAAAAATTAATAGCTACTATTACACAAGAAAGTAGTGACAATTAAATTCTATGTAAGCTTGAAACTGCGTCAGATTGGGTATTAAAATCAATAACAAAGCGCTTATTTAGTTTTTTGAAAAGGTAATATTTCAAGAATACTTTTTAGATTTAATTGACTATTAGGCGATATTCGCCTATAATAATAAAAAATTAGAGAGGTACTAGCATGACGCAACAACAAATTAGTAAATTATTGGATGTACCGGATAGAACTCTAAGAGATTGGAAGAAAAATCGTCACAGGCTTTATAATCTGCTTGAATCTCTAAAGTATGATGAAGCAAAAGAGAAAATAAACGCAGTTGATATTGATGATGTAGTAGTATTTAACCCTAAAAAATACTCTCATAACCTTTTTTGGCAGACAAACGAGCAGAGCCAGCAGAAGGTTTACTCTA